>DASXTV010000063.1:0-139810 GCA_036505175.1 Gemmatimonadales bacterium | reverse complement strand
GCCGCGCGCGTCCGTCTTGACGCCGGCGAGCTGGTAGCCGGCCATCGTCACGCTGGCCGGATTGGTGCCGTGCGCGGTATCGGGGACGACGATCTCGCGGCGCTGCTCGTCCTCGCCGCGGTCGGCGAAGTAGGCCCGGAAGAGCATCAGGCCGGTCAGCTCGCCCTGCGAACCGGCGGCGGGTTGGAGCGACACCGCGTCGAGCCCGCAGACCTCGGCGAGGATCTCCTGCAGCCGGCACATCAGCTCGAGCGCGCCCTGCGCGCCGTCCTCCTCCTGGAGCGGATGGAGGTCGCGGAACCCCGGCAGGCCGACGACGCGCTCGTTAACCCGCGGGTTGTGCTTCATCGTGCAGGAGCCGAGCGGGTAGAAGCCCGTGTCGATCCCGAAGTTGCGGGTCGAGAGCTCGGTGAAGTGGCGGACGAGCTCCGGCTCCGAGACCTCGGGGAGGCGCGGCGGGGTCGCGCGTGCGAGCTCGGCCGGGACCTCCGGTGCCGGGAGGTCGCGGCGCGGGAGCGAGGAGGCGCGGCGGCCGGCACGCGAGCGCTCGTAGATCAGCTTCGTCATCCGAGCACCTCCGCGAGCCGGTCGATGTCGGCAGCCGTCCGCTTCTCGGTGACCGCGACAAGCAGCGCGTCGTCCATGCCCGCGTAGTCGCGCCCCAGTGCGTAGCCGGGATGGACGCCGTGCGCGCGGGCGGCTGCGATCGCCGCGCGGCCGCTCCGTCCGGTGCGCACGCCAAACTCCTTGAACGTTGCCTTGTCGGGAAACAGGAGCTCGAGACCGGTCGCCGCCAGGCGCTCCTTCGCGTACTGGCCGAGCGCCATGCAGGTCTCCCCCACCTCTCTGAGCCCCTGCGGCCCCAGCCACGTCAGGTGGACGAGGCCGGCCAGGGCGAGCAGCGTCTGGTTCGTCGTGATGTTGGAGGTCGCCTTCTCGCGGCGGATGTGCTGCTCGCGGGTCTGTAGCGCCATGCGCAGCCCGGTGCGGCCGGCGCGGTCCTTCGAGACGCCGATGATGCGCCCGGGCAGATGACGCTTGAACTCATCCCGGGTCGCAAAAAACGCCGCATGGGGACCGCCGTAGCCCAGCGGCACGCCGAACCGCTGTGAGTTCCCGACGGCGATGTCCGCCCCCCACTCACCGGGCGGCGTGAGCAGCGTGAGCGCGAGGAGATCCGTCGCGACGGTCACGAGGGCACCGGCGGCGTGCGCCGCCTCACACAGCGCGCGGTAATCGCGGATCGCGCCGTCGGTCGCGGGATACTGGAGCAGTGCGCCGATCGTGTTCCCCGCGAACTTGAACGTCTCGGGAGCAGCGACGACGACGTCGATGCCACGTGCCGCGGCACGCGTGCGGACGACCGCGATCGTCTGCGGATGGCAGGCGTCTTCTACCAAGTAGATCAGCTTCCCCTCGTGCTTCGAGACTGCCTCGGTCAGGTGCATCGCTTCCGCTGCGGCGGTGCCTTCGTCGAGCAGCGACGCGTTGGCGATCTCGAGCCCCGTCAGGTCCGACACCATCGTCTGATAGTTGAGCAGCGCTTCGAGCCGGCCTTGGGCGATCTCCGCTTGGTACGGCGTATAGGCCGTGTACCAGCCGGGATTCTCCAGCACGTTGCGTTGAATCACGGTGGGGGTGACGCAGTCGTGGTAGCCCATGCCGAGGTAGGAGCGGAACACCTGGTTCTGCGCCGCGAGCAGCCGCAGCTCCTCGAGGGTCTGCTCCTCGGTTTTCCCTTCGGGGATTTTTTGAAGCGGTTTGCGTAGCCTGATGTCCGCGGGCACGACGGCATCGATGAAGGCGTCGAGCGAGTCGTAGCCCAACGTGCTCAGCATCGCCGCCTGGTCGTCCGCCGACGGGCCGATGTGCCGTTCCTGAAAGCGATCGCGTTCGATGTCCATCTTACGAGAGCGTGAACGACTCCCCTGGTTTCAGAATTGTGACGGCCGCGGTCGTACCAACCAGGCGCCGGAATTCCGCGGGATCCGCCTTGATGAGATCCCACGTGTTGTAGTGCATTGGGATAACGTGTTTGGGTTTCACGAACTCGACTGCCCGGGCGGCATCCTCGACGCCCATCGTGAAGTTGTCGCCAATCGGCACCAGCATCAGGTCGATACGGCCGGCCAGCAGCTGCATCTCGAGCGTGAGGGAGGTGTCTCCGGTATGATAGACCGTCTTCCCGCCCATCGTCACGACGACGCCGGCGGGATTCGTCGTATAGCGGCCCGTCGTGTCGCCCTCCACGCGCCCGCCGTGAAAGGCCGGCACGAGCTTCACCTTGCCGAAGGGGAACTCGTGCGCGCCGCCGATATGCATGGCGTGACTCGTGCCGCCGTGATCGGCGCAGAACTGCGCCAGCTCATAGGTGGCCACGATTGTGGCCTTGTGCTTCTGCGAGAGCGCGATCGCGTCGCCCAAGTGGTCGCCATGGCCATGGGAGAGCAAGATCGCGTCGAGGTGGGGCAATTGGTCGGGTCCGACGACGGCGGCGGGGTTTCCGGTGAGGAATGGGTCGATGATGACGCGCTTACCGTCCCGCTCCAGCACAAAACAGGCGTGCCCGTGGAATGTCGCTTTCACTCTCCAACATGCTTCGCGTAGGCGTCGGCGCGGAGCAGCCCCTCCAATTCTTTCGCGTCTTTGATCTTCACCTTGACCATCCACCCCTGGCCGTAGGGATCGCGGTTCACGAGCGCCGGGTCCTGCTCCAACGCCGTGTTCGTCTCGACAATGCTTCCGGCCACGGGCGAGTAGAGCTCCGACACCGCCTTCACGGCCTCGATCGTCCCGAAGACGTCGCGCTGCTTGAACGCCGCGGCGGCTTTGGGTAGCTCCACGAAGACCACGTCCCCCAGCTCGCCCTGCGCGTAGTCGGTGATTCCGACTTCAACGACCTGGGGATCGCCGCTCTCCCGCACCCACTCGTGATCCTGTGTATACCGGAGGTCTTTCGGAATACTGGACATGGGTGCGGAGCCTACAACAGGTCTGCTCGGGGCGCCAGCCCCGCGCCGTCCTCCTCTGCGAGCGCGACGCGGTCGTGACCCCAGGGCCGCAGGTCGAGCCGCACGGCGATCGGATCGGGGTCCGGCGACAGATGATACAGGCGGCACGGACGGGGCGGGACGGCCGCCTCCCAGGCGGCGCGCGCGCCCTCGGCGGCCTCGGTCGTGGCGACAATGGAGAGCGGCGTGACGGCCTTTAAATGCTTCGGTAATCCTTTCACCGTCGTACGCGTGACGCGCATTCCTGCGTCGGTGTAGCGGCGCTCGATCGCCTGGAGCACCGGTGCCGCGGCATCCTTGGCGTCCACCGCGCAGAGCAACAGCGTCTGGCCCGGCGCCTCATTCCGCACCCCGGCGCGCGCCGCCTGTTTGCGGAGCTCGGCGAAGACGTGCTTTGACTTCTTTTCGAGCTCGGCCAACGTCCCCGCGTTGTCGATGATATGCTGGCTCTTTGGTCGCTTGCGCTCGGCCGGCATCTGCGCGGCGATCATGCGGTCGGCATCCCCGTTGGATAGTCCCCGCAGGGCGCGCAGTCGCGCGCGGCGCAGCCCGACGGGAGCATCGATCAGCACGACGGCATCGAACTGCGCCGGGTCGAGGACTTCGAATAAGAGAGGAATGTCGTTGACGACGATCGCATCACCGCGCTCCGCGGCCACGCGCTGCAGCTCGAGGCGGCGCTGCTGCACGGCGGGGTGGACGATGGCGTTGAGCGCCGCGAGGGCGGTGTCATCGCCCATGACCTTGGCGCGCAACGCCGCGCGGTCCAGCGTCCCGCCCGAGGCGAGGACGTCGGCACCGAACCGCTTGGCAATCGCGGCCAATACCACACTCCCAGGCGCCTCCGCCTCGCGGGCAAGGCGATCGGCGTCGATGATCGTTGCGCCCCATTTTTTGAAGAGCCCGACCACTGTCGACTTTCCCGCTGCGATATTGCCAGTGAGAGCGACGTTTAACACGGAGTCAGGAGCCTGGAGCCGGGAGTCGGGGCGTGAATCCGAGATCCTGACTCCCGGCTCCAGGCTCCTTTAGAGAAGTGCAGTCTGATCCTCATCCTGCCTCGGCACCCGATGGCAATGCCGACATCTCGCTTCATACGACTCCCGCCCGCCCACCATGATCGTCGGACTGTCCCAGGGAGCGGGCTTGCCGTTGACGAGCCGCTGATTTCTGGTCGCCGGGCCTCCACAGACCACGCAGATCGCCTGGAACTTGTCCACCACCTCGGCGATGCACATGAGGGTCGGCATTGGTCCGAACGGCAGCCCGCGGAAATCGACGTCGGTTCCGGCAAGCATGACGCGGACGCCCCGGTCGGCGAGGCGGTTGGCCAGGTCGACGATGCCGTCGTCGAGGAACTGGGCCTCGTCCACGGCCACCACTTCCGTGGTGTCGCGCAGGCGGCGCGAGATCTCTGCGGCTGAGTCGACCGGCTCGGCTTCCACGGTGACACCATCGTGCGACGAAACGGAGAAGAGGCCGGCGTACCGTGCATCTAGATGTGACTTAAAGACTTGCACCTGCTTACGGGCGATCACCGCGCGCCGCACGCGGCGGATTAATTCTTCGGATTTGCCGCTGAACATCACGCCGGAGATGACTTCGATCCATCCTGGGCGGGTGGGTTGCTGGAACACTTAGGGCCTCACGAATCACGTCGGCACGTCTGCACGATGGGACGAGCGGGTCGAACGCTAGCGAGGGTCGCCTTTTCGGGCAAACGTGCCGGCGTGCCGATGTGGACCCCAAAAAACCCAGCAAACTTGCGGATTTTTGGGGGATATCCCATAGTTGCTCAGTATTCATGCGGGTTTCCGCGCCCCCCTTCAAGGAGATCGCAGTGAACAAGGCCGAACTCACCTCCGCGCTGGCGATGCGCACCAAGATGTCGAAGGCAGATGCCACGCGCACCATCGAAGCGCTCTTTGACGACAAAGGGATTATCGCCGCAGAGCTGAAGAAGGGTTCCAAGGTGCAGATCACGGGCTTCGGCAACTTCGAAGCGCGCAAGCGCGCCGCGCGGATGGGTCGCAACCCGAAGACGGGCGGCGTCATTCAGATCAAGGCGTCGATCGCCCCGGCATTCCGCGCGGGAAAGCAGCTGAAGATGGCCGTGAACAACAAGAAGTAAGCAGGCGCGGAACGGCGAAAAAACGGGCCGCCCCGCTGGGCGGCCCGTCGGCTTTTAGCCACGATCGCGCCGTGCCGAGACCCTGCGCCCGCGAATGGACACACCGGCGAGTCGCTGCACCGCCTGGTCGGTGATGTGCGAAGCGACATCGACGAGTGAGAACGTCTCTCGGACGTCGATCTTTCCAATCTGCCCCTTCTGGAGTCCCGCCTCTTTGATCAACGCGCCCACCAGGTCCTTGGCGCTGGCACCATCCTTCCGCCCAGCGGAGACGAACAGTCTCGTCCAGCCGTCCTCCTGCTGCGCCGGTGCAGGCTCGCCCGCGACCGATACCTGACGGCTGATGGCGAGCAAGGCGGCCGCCACCATCGCTGGAGCGTGTTCCTCGAACAGTGGCGCGAGTAGCGCGAGCTCCGCGTCGACATCACCCTGTCGCAGCCGCGCGGAGATCTGCGTACGCAGTTGCGCGTTGCGATCCTGCGCGCGATCGGCGGGCGACGGCAGTGCGAGCGGGGTCAGCGTGGCGATGGACCGGACGTACGGCAGCTGCGAGGCGAGCACCAGCATCGTGGGGTGTCCGATCGCCGCAAGCAGTTGCAGCTCCTCTCGCGTCGGGAGCCCTGCGACCACGACGGCGTCCGGAGTCTCCGTTGGCGCCGCGACCGGACCACCCGACCAGACGTAGGGGCGCACCGACCGCAGCGCATCGAGCACATCGCCAACGCGTTTGCGTCCGGCGGCTACGATCGCGTAGCGCGCGGTGGCGATCGGCCCCAGCGGTTGCCCGACGTCGTCGAGTGGCAGGTTGCCGACGATCTCGGGGCGGCGCGCGTGTCGTTCGAGGAATGTGTCGAGCGCCGTCGGATTCCAACTCAGAATCACCCGGCGCGCGTGCGGCGCTTCGGTGAGGAGCGTGTCGAGCTCGGCGGCAAACCCCTCGGGCCATGCGAGGACGACCGTCTCGACGGTATCGAGCTTCAGGGCGGCGCGGGAAACGAGTGCACCCAGGTCGGCAAAGGCGCCGGCGAGGACGCCGACCCGCCCTTCCTTGAGCAGGGCGGCGCTACGGGCGAGGCCTGTGACGGCGTGAGCGCGAAGCGCAACCGGTGCCGCGTCGGCCCAGAGGACGGCCTGTTCGTGATCCGCACACACGATGATGGCGTGGGGATCCATCAATTCCCACACCGCGCCCGCGCGTTCGACCGCGGGAGGAGTCACCAGCACGACGTGCCGCACACGAGCCTCGATTGTCAAAGGGTGCTAATTTCTGAGCCGTGAAACTTAATCGCCCGCTCGTATTCCTCCTATTCGCGACCCAAGCGGCGGCGCAGCAGCCTCGTCCTCGTGCCCGCGATATCGGCATTGTCGTCGGCTCTCTTCCAACCGGTCCGCTGAACGCGATCACCGATGTGGCCGGCGTCCGCGTCGGCCACACGACGATTACCCGCGGCGACTCGATCAACACCGGGATCACCGCGATTCTGCCGCACGGCGGCAATCCGTACCGGGACAAGGTCCCCGCTGCCATCGTGGTCGGCAACGGATTCGGCAAGCTCGCCGGCTCGACGCAAGTGAACGAGCTGGGAGAGCTGGAGTCGCCGATCGTGTTGACGTGCACGCTCTGCGTGCCGCGCGCAGCGGACGCCGTGCTCACCTGGTTGCTCGCGCTGCCGGGCAACGAAGATGTGCGCTCGGCGAATCCGGTCGTGGGCGAGACGAATGATGGGTTTCTGAACAACATCCGCACGCGGCCGATTACCGAGGCAGATGTCCTGAGAGCGATCCGCGGCGCCGCCGACGGTCCGGTGGCCGAGGGTGCGGTGGGCGCGGGGCGGGGGACGGTTGCCTTTGGATGGAAAGGCGGGATTGGAACGTCGAGCCGCAAACTCGCCGCGCAATTCGGCGGGTGGACGGTGGGTGTGCTGGTGCAGACCAACTTCGGCGGTGACCTGCGAATCATGGGTGTACCGGTGGGGGACGAGCTGCGCAGGGGGGACGTGGGACGGGGGACGGGGAACGGGTCGATCATCATGGTCGTCGCCACCGATGCCCCCCTGGACCATTTGCGTTTGACCCGGCTCGCCAATCGCGCGCTCACAGGTCTGGCGCGCACGGGCAGCTCGATGAGCAACGGCAGCGGCGACTACGTGATCGCATTCTCGACCGCCCGACCGCCGCCGTCGCAGTTTGACCGCCCGACCGCCGCCTTCGACGTTGTCACGAACGACGGAATGTCACCGCTGTTCCAGGCCACCGCCGATGCAACGGAGGAAGCCATCTACAATTCCTTGTTGCGTGCGGAGACGGTGCGGGGCTATCGTGGCGTTGTGCGAGCCTTGCCCGTCGATTCCACCATCACGATCCTCAAACGCCACGGAGCCATCCCGCGATGACCGAAGGTCTCTCCCCCAACCTGCAGCATCTCGAGACGTCGGCGACTATTGCCATTTCCGCGGAAGCGAAGCGGCGCAGGGCCGCGGGGGAGGATGTCATCGATCTGGGTGCCGGCGAGCCCGACTTTCCGACGCCGCCGCTCGCCGCCGAGGCGGGCATTCGCGCGATCAAAGACGGGAAGACGCACTATTCGGCGAATGAAGGGATTCTGGAGCTGCGGGCCGCCGCGGCGACGCATCTCTCGCTGCTCTCCGGCGGCCGTCCGGTCAACGCGGACCACATCGTTGTCTCGAACGGCTCCAAGCAGTCGCTCTTCAACGCCTGTTTCACACTGTTCGGTCCGGGCGATGTCGTCGCGATTCCGGCGCCCGCCTGGGTGTCGTATCCGCAGATCGTGCATCTTGCCCGGGCGCGGCCCGTGATGATCGCCGGCGACCCCGAATGGAGCCTCAAGGCCAGCGTGAAGGACTTGGAGCGGATGTTGCCGGGTGCCGCCGGACTGATTCTCTGCTCGCCCTGCAACCCGACGGGCGCGGTCTACACGCATGCCGAGATCCGCGCGATTGCCCAGTGGGCGCACGCCAAGAAGGTGTGGGTGATCGCGGACGAGATTTATCGGCGGATCCACTACGGCACCGGCCCTGCGCCGTCATTCCTCGATCTGCCCGACGACCTGCTCGAGCGCGTCGTCGTGATCACGGGCGTCAGCAAGACCTACGCGATGACCGGGTGGCGCATCGGTTTCGCGCTCGCGCCGGCCAAAGTCGCAAAGGCGATGGCGGCCCTGCAGTCACACACGACGACGGGCGCGAATCATCCCGCCCAATTCGCGGGCGCGGCGGCGCTCGGCGATGAGCGGGTGGACCAGGACGTCAACCGCATGGTCGCGGAGTTTCGCAAACGCCGCGACATGGTGGTGGCGCGATTCCGGCAGGTTCTGCCGGGTGTCGAATTCGTCGACCCGCTCGGCGCCTTCTACTTCTTCTTTAGAGTGGATTCATTCGGGAAGATCACGGGGACCGACTTCTGCACGCGCCTGATCACGCAGAGCGGCGTGGCCCTGGTCCCCGGCGCTGCATTCGGGGACGATCGTTGGGTACGGCTGTCCTACGCCGCCGCAACCGACTCAATCAAGCAGGCGCTCGATCGGATTGTGAACTTCGCGAGAAAGTTGGGCGATTAGGCTTGAGGTCTTCTGACCCCGGGCGCCAGCCCGGGGTTCAAGAGTACCGATCAGTCTGTGGTTCCCCGGGCTTGCGCCCGGGGTCAGAGAATCGCACTACAATTTCGCGGGCCGATGGGAAAGCACTTCAACTCCGCTTGGAGTCATCATACAATCGTCTTCAATTCGTACGCCGAACTTACCGAGCTGGTAGATCCCCGGCTCGTCCGTAAACACGACCCCCGGTTCGAGCAGCAAGGTGTTGCCTTCCACCATGTACGGCGGCTCGTGGCCGTCCATGCCCATGCCGTGCCCCAGCCGGTGGGTGAAATACTGCCCGTATCCCGCGTCGGTGATGACCTTCCGGGCGGCCCGATCCACCTGCTGGCACTGCGTCACGTCCGGTTTCGCGTTCTCGATCGCGGCCGTCTGCGCGTCGTGCACGATGTTGTAGACCTTCTTGAACTCATCCGCGGGCGCGTCGCCGAACCAGATCGTGCGCGTGATGTCCGACGTGTAGCCCTCGACGCGCGAGCCGGCGTCGATGAGCACGACGGTTTCGCGTGCGAGCTGACCGGCCGAGGGGCCGCCGTGGGGCAGCGCGCTGGAGGGACCGAACTGTACCAGCCCACCGCCCGGTGAGCCGCGGCTCGCCATCTCGCGTGACAACAGCTGCGCGACTTCGCGCTCCGTCATACCGACCGCGAGCTGCGAGAATGTCGCGGCGATCGAGGCTTCCGTCGCGGCAATCGCCTGGCGGATCAGCGCAATTTCCTCGGCGCTCTTGATGATGCGCAGTCGCTCGGTGACCGCGCTGCCGTCGCGTGGGATCCAGCCCCTGAGCTTGGTCGTCAGACGCACGTAGCTCTGGTAGGAGGTCGTGGGCTCGACCGCCACTTCACCGGCGCGTGCCCTCGGCTTCATTTGCTGGGCGGCCTTCGCCACGAGCAGCCAGGGATCCTCCTGTTCCTCCCAACCGCGCGCATCGCTGATCGTGGTGTTGCGCTTGATGCGCTCCACCTCGAACGACGGACAGACGACCGCCGGTGCGCCGTTCGCCGCGACCATGAGCAGGATGAGGCGCTCGCTGCGTCCGGGATTGTAGCCGGTGAAGTACTGGAAATTCGTGCTCGGCTCGACGACGAGGAGATCGAGCTTGCGCGCTTTCAATTCGTCCTGAGCGCGTGAGATGCGTTGGGAAAAAACCGCGGGACCCAGAGTCGGTGATTGGTTGACGGATGGGCGGATGGTCGGATGGTCGGATGGTCCGATCCGCCAATCCGCCGATCCGCCCATCCGCCGAGGAACCAATGCAACTCCAGCAACCGCCAGAAACTCGCGTCGTTCCATAGTGCGGCTATATTACGCGAGCCTTACTCGCGCGGGAAGGCGCAGAACCGCATGCATTTCGAAGCACGCATCGAGCCGCTCAACGGCAAACTTCCGAAGGTGACGTACCGCTGGGATCCTGAGACCGACATCCTGACCGTCGCCTGCAAAGGCGTCCCGAAAGGGAACGGGATGAACGGAACGGTGGACCTCGAGGGCGGGGACGGCTCCTTTGTGGTGATCGACGTCGCCGGCGGCGCCCTGCGCGGCGTGGACGTCGTGACGTGGCCCGACGATGTGCGGACCGTCGCGTCGCTCCAGGCGCCGGACTCAACGAAAGAAGGCCAGGTCACTTTCCCCGGCCGACGTTCCCAGCCAGGCATCGCCGCGGTGGAGGTCGATACCGCACTCACGGTGGACAAGAATCAGTCGGAATCGGTGTTTCATATTCGCGTCGGCCGTCAGCGCCCCGCGACGGTCGTGCGCGTGGCCGATCACATGCTCGTGGAAGTAGACAAACAGTCCCGCATCGCCGGACTGTGGCTGCTGGACGTGCCGCCGTTCCCCAACGTCGAAGCCACGGCGTAGTGGACGATCCTCCTCGATTCGAGCGCTACGTCACCGAGCTGTTCGCCGTTGAAGACCCGATTCTCTCGAAAATCCGCGCCCGTCACGCCGCCGAGAATCTCCCGGCGATCAACGTTTCGCCCGAAGAAGGCAAGCTGTTGCATGTGCTGCTGCTTGCCATTCAAGCGAAACGCGTTTTGGAGATCGGATCGCTGGGCGGTTATAGCGGCGTATGGCTGGCGCGGGCACTCCCGCCCGGCGGCGAGCTGACGACGATCGAAAAAGATCCGAAGCACGCGCGGATCGCGCGCGAGGCGTTCGATCTCGCCCGCCTGCACGGGCGCGTGCGGCTCATCGAAGGCGCCGCGCTGGAGGTCTTGCCCACGCTGCACGCCGGCTTTGACGCCGTGTTCATCGACGCCGATAAGGAGCCGCTGCCCAAGTATTTCGACTGGGGCATGCGGTTGCTCAGGCGCGGCGGCCTGTTGTTGTGCGATAACGCCTTCTTCCACGGTGCGGTTGTCGATCCGAACGACCGATCCGCCAACGCACTCGGCGTGCGGGCCTTCAATGAGTTGGCCGCGCACGATCCCAGACTCGTCGCGACGATCATTCCAGTTCGCGATGGTCTGGTGATCGGCGTCAAGATGAAGGATCGCGCATGACCTGGTGGCAAGCGCTGATCGACGCGGGCGCCGTGCCGGCGGCGTACGTCCCGCCACCCAGCGCCGCCTCGTCGGCGAGAGATGTCGATGGCATCGGCTCCGCCGACATCGTGGAGGATGCCGAGCTGCAAGCTCACCCCATCCCCGGCCGGCATCGCGCCGTCGTCCCCGCGGCTGTCTCCTTTCTCAATGGGATCGAGCGCTGGAGCGTCGTCGCCTACGACGGCGTGGCGCAACTCGTCAACGCCTACATTGCCGCCGCGGTGTGCCGGCGGGACGAACGAGGGGTGCTGCACGCGACGCTCGAGCAGAGTCGCGCCTTTGCGGTCGCTCCGGTCGAGGGCCTGACTCCGTCCCTGCGGGCACTGCTCGAACAGGCTGCCCCAGACATCGAGCCCGTCGATCGTGCGCTGGTCGGCCAACCGGCACGCTACTTGGAGCAGGTCGAGAGCACGGTGCGCCGGGCGCGCGCGCGCCTCGAGCGTGAGCTGGCGGAGGCCAGCATCGCGTCGCTCGGCGAGCATGAGTGGCTCGTGCTGGACGGGCTGTTGTCCCGATCGCCCGCGGTCGCCCGGCATCCCCGCGCCCTCGGCGTGATCAAGAGTCATGGCGCGCAGTTTTTGGAGGGCCGGGGACTTGAGCGCGCGTTGACGCTGCCGGCCGGGTATCGGTCGTCCGTCTTTGCCGTGCGCGGCGGGCACACGCGCACCGAGGTGCACTCGTGGTACCTGCGGCTGTGGCCGTGGGAGGGCAACGACCTGCTGTACGGCTTGCTGCGCGTGGAAGCCCGCGCCGCTGCCGACACGGTGTCGCGTGCATCCGAGTTGAGCAGCTGGCTCTGGGCGGAGCGGGCGCCGCTCGCGACGCCCGCCACACGCTGGGACCGCCTGTTGTATCCTTTACATCACGTGGAGCAATATCTGAAGACTCGTGCGCCGCGCTGGCCGGCGCTTCGTTCCCGGTTGCCCGTCGCATGATCGACACAGCGATCCCCATCGCCATCGGCCGAGTGGTCGCGACCGAGCTCAAGCCGGCGACGCCCCATCAATTCCACTTCTGGACGCCGACCGATACTACGATTGGGATCGGGGCGATCGTGAAAGTAGGGGCCGGGAGTCAGGAGTCGGGAGATGGGCGCGTCGTGTATGGTGTCGTGACGGAGGGGTTCGCCTATTCCGATCTCCCGACGCCGCTGCACGATGTCGTGGGCGCCGAAGGCGATCCGACCCGCGCCGACGACGCGCCGACCGCGCGGCAGCAGATCCGCTACTGGACCGCGGCCGTCCTGCGGCAGACGCCGGAAGAGCCGCTCCAGCCTGTGCCGCTCGGCCAGGTCTACGTGGCCGATGATGCGGACGTCGCCCAGGCGCTGCGCATGGACGGGTTCCTCTTCTCCGCAACGCCGACGGCGATTCCGGTCGGCCTGTACACGTCCGCCGGCCGCGAGGCGCCGGTCTACCTCGACGCCGACTTCCTGCTCGGTCCCGAGGCCGCCCATCTCAACATCTCCGGCGTCTCGGGCCTCGCGACCAAGACCAGCGCCGTCGAGTTCCTGCTCGCGTCGATTTTCGCCCATTTCCCGGCGCACAAGGGCCGCGTAGCGGCGGTGTGCTTCAACGTCAAAGGTCCCGACCTCTGTTTTCTCGATCAACCAGGAGATCTCAGCGACGAGGACCGGCATCGCTACGACCGGCTCGGTGTCCCGTCGACGCCGTTTCAGCGTGTGCAGCTGTACGCGCCGCTCAAGGCGGATGGCGTCAACCTCAACACGCTGCGCTCGCATCCCGATCTCGTCGGCGACGTCGAGCCCCTCACGTGGGGGCTGCAGGAGGTCGTGGACTATGCGGAGGTGCTCCTCAATCGCGACGACATCGACGCCAAGGCTGATGCGTTTATTGATTTCCTGAGGGATCGGGTCTTAGGAAAATCGTTCGACGACGGATTCGGCACCACGCATCGCGTACAGACGTTCGCCGATTTGGATCGGCTGTTCCGGTCGATCTTTGATGGTCTCGAAATCACGGCCGGCGGCCGCAGCGACACCTGGCGGACCCATCACATCGCCACGATGCGCAAGGTGCGGAACCGCCTGCTGAACATTTCCACCCGCTGCAAGGGTCTGGTGACGGACGACGGACCGTCCAGCGACCTGCCCTGGAGTGAATTCGCAGATCGCACGGTGTACGTGATCGACATCGCCAACGTGGATCCGTTGGGGCAGGATCTCGTGTTCGCCCGCGTCGTCTCGAAGCTGCGCGAGCAGCTCGAGCGGCGAGAGCTGGGCGTGGACGCGGTGGTCGTGTTCGTCGACGAGCTCAACAAGTACGCGCCCGGTGACGGGCCCGAGACGTACGTCAAGAAGATGCTGCTCGACATCTCCGAGCGCGGCCGTTACCTCGGCCTGGTGCTGTTCGGCGCCGAGCAATTTCGCTCCCAGGTGCACCGGCGCGTGGTGGGGAATGCGGGGACCCAGCTGTTCGGCCGCATGGACATGGACGAGCTGGCGACGCCCGGCTACCAGGTCCTGACGCCTGCGACCAAGAGCAAGCTCGCCACCCTGCCGATCGGCGAGCTGATGGTTCGGCACCCGCATTTCACCCAGCCGATCTTTGTCCGCTTTCCCAAGCCGCCGGTGTTGCGCGGCCGAGACGGAGTGGAGCGCTTCCCGCCGGCGACGGACGTGCCGTTCGAAGACGCCGTGGTGCGGCAGCTGGTGCGGCTGGACCGTCGTGTCCGGCCGAACCAGGTCAAAGATCTCATCGCGGACCGCGAGCCGGACGACGTGCGTCGGGCGCTCGCCGTGGTGCGGCGCACCCGTCCCGACGATGTGCTCGCCTACTTCCGTAGGGTGCTCGGCGCGAGGATCGAGCCCGACATCGGCGTCCCGCGCGAGCATCATGCGGTGCCGCCGCTGAATCCGATTTCGGACGAACCCTACTGATGAAACTCGCGCACCTCGCCGACCTGCACCTCGGCTTCCGCCAGTTCGACCGGCAGACGCCAAAGGGCACGAACCAGCGCGAGGCGGACATTGCGGAGGCGTTCCGCCGAGCCGTCGACGACCTGGTCGAACAGCAGCCCGAGTTAATCGTCATAGCCGGAGACATTTTCCACTCCGTCCGGCCGACGAATGCCGCGATTCTGTTCTTCTTTCGCGAGCTGCACCGCCTCCGCAGCGGCCTGCCGGCCACCCCCGTCGTGGCGATCGCGGGAGAGCACGACACGCCGCGGTCGACGGAAACCGGAACGATCCTCAGGCTGTATGAGGCGCTCGGTGTCGAGATTGCGATCGAGGAGGCACGCCGCATCGTGCTGCCCAAGCTCGATTGCGCGGTGCTCGCGGTCCCGCAACAGGCGCTTGCTCGCGCCGACCGTCCGGCGTTGCGTCCCGAGCCCGGCGGGGGGGGGCCAACCCTCAACGTGCTGCTCACGCACGGCGTGTACGGCGGCCTGGGCGAGGAACGGGGCACCATGGAGTACGGCGGCACGGCGCTGTCGCGCGAGCTCCTCGCGCCGGAGAAATGGGACTACATCGCCCTGGGGCACTATCACACCGCGCAGTCCGTGGCGACCAACGCCTGGTACTCCGGGAGTCTCGAATACCTGCCCCCGAACCCGTGGGGGCAGCTGCAGGACGAGGCGGCGCAGCGCGCCGGTGGTGGTGGTAAAGGAAAGAAGCAGCGCAGCGGCAAAGGGTATCTGCTCGTGGAGCTGCCCGGCTCGCGGGTCACGTTCCGACCCGTCGCTCCGGTGCGGCGTCATCTCGATTTGCCGCCGATCCGGGGGGCTGGGCTGAACGCCAAGGAGCTGGACGTACAAATCGCCGAACGGGTGGCTGCGGCGAAGATCGACGATCAGATCGTACGGCTGCTGGTGTGGGACGTCGAGCGCGCGATCGCGCGCGACCTCGACCACGCCGCGATCCGCGGATATAAAGCACGCGCGTTGAACTTTCAGCTCGATCTCCGCCGTCCCGAGGCGCTGCGGTCGGGGGCCAGCGCCGCGAGCGGCTCTGGCGCTCGACGCCAGACGCTCACCGAGACGGTGCGCGACTTCCTCGGACGCCGGCCGCTGGACGCGGAGCTGAATCGCGAAACCTTTGTGAAGCTCGGCGTGGAGTACCTCGAGACCGCCGAGCCCCCGTCCCCATGAAGCTGCAACGGCTGCGGCTCGTCAACTTCCGCCAGCACGCCGATACGGAGATCGTGTTCGGAGACGGCATCACCGGCATCATCGGGCCGAACGGGTCGGGCAAGACCTCGCTGCTCGAGGCGATCGCCTGGGCGATCTACGGCAATCCCGCCGCGCGCGGCGACAAGGACTCCATCCGGAACATGCGGGCCAAGGCGCGCGCGCCGGTGCGCGTGGAGCTGGAATTCGGTTTGGGCAGTCACGCGTATCGCGTGGAACGGGGGCTGAACAACGCGGAGTTGTATCAGGACGGGGTCGTCGTCGCCAATTCGTTGAAAGAAGTCACGGGCCGGCTGCAGCGCGTGCTCGGCATGACGCACGACGAATTCTTCAACACCTACTTCACTGGCCAGAAAGAGCTGGCGGTGCTGGCGGATGCAACGCGTCCCGAGCGCGCCGCGTTTCTGTCGCGTGTCCTGCGGCACGAGCAGCTCACGATTGCGCAGGAGCGGGTCCGTGAGCGTCGCAACGCGCTCGGCCACGAGGTGGAAGGGCTCGAGACCGGCCTGCCCCCGCAGTCCGAGCTCGAGCAGGAGCGCAAGGTCGCCGAGGCTCGGCTGACGGACGCGCGCAAGGCGGCGACGGCGGCGGCAGCCGATCGGACGAAGGCGCAACAGGCGCTCGCCGCGGAAGAGCCGCGCTGGCAGCAGTGGGTGGAGCGGCGCGACCGGACGCTGTCGCTGGGGGGGGACCTGCGCGTGGCCGAGCAGGGCGTCGTCGTCGCGCGCCAGGAATTCCAGCGGCTGGACAAGGAGCTCGCGGCCGCGCTCGCGGCGCGCGAGGAGCTGCGCAGTCTCGAGGCCGAAGTCGCCCCGATCACGAAGCTCAAGGCGGAGCTGGCGGAGCTGGACCGGCTGCACCGCGAGGACGCGGCGCGCCGCGAAGAACAGGCGTCGCTGACCGAGCTGATGCGCAACTTGAATAAGCTGGATCGCCGCATCGCGGAGCTGGCCGACGCCGAGGCTGTGCTGGCGCGCGCCACCAAAGAAGCGCGCGCGCTCGCCGAGCGCCTCGAGGCCGCGGACAAGGTGGCGCGCGAGCAGCAGGCGGCGTGGGTGCGCGAAAAGGAGTATGCCAAAACGCGGCGCGAGGAGCTGCGCAAGCAGCACGAGGAGGTTAAGGATCAGCGCGACAAAATCGAACGGCTCGGCCCTGAGGGACAATGCCCGACGTGCCTGCGGCCTCTTGGAGTGGAGCACCGCGCCGTGCTGGATGTGCTGAACAACCAGCTCGACGTGATCGTCACCGACGGGACCTATTTCAAGCAGCGCATCGAGCAGTTGGCGACCCCCCCGGCGGCCGTCACGCAGGCGGAGGCCGCGCGCGACGCGCTCCGGGAGGAGGCCCGGCAAGCGAGCGAGCGGGAAGGCAATTTGCGGGCGCAGGCGAGCGAGCGGGCGCGCGCGCAGAAGGAGCGGGCCGGTCTCGCCAAGCGTATGGAGGAAATCGAGCGGCGCGTGGCCGCGCGGGATGCGGGTTACAATGCCGAGCGGCATAATGACGTGCGCGCGGAGCTGGCGCGCCTCGAGCCGGTAGCATTGCAGGCGGCTGCGCTCTCCGCGCGCGCCGACCGGGCCGAGGCGCTGGTCGGCGAAGCGGAGCTCGCCGAGAAGTCACTCTCTACGCGGGAGGAGCACGTCAAGCAGCTTGCCGATGCGGTGAAAGCAGAAGGCTTTTCCGAGCCGAAATACCAGGCGGCGCGCGATCGCCACGACCGCGCGGCGCACGCGCTGCGGGCGGCGGAGCTGGCCGTGGCGGAGACGCGCGGTGAGCTGGTGGCCGCCGAAACCGCCGTGCGTGAAACCGAGCGCCGCGCCGCCGAGCGGGCCGCGCGCGAGCGCACCATCGCTGGGCGCAAGGTCGAGCTGCGCCTCCATAACGAACTGGACCGCGCGTTCTCCGATCTGCGCGCCGAGCTGAATGCCGCCATGCGGCCCGAAATCAGTGCGCTGGCGTCCGGCTTTCTGTCCGACCTCACCGATGCGCGCTACGACGAGGTGGACCTCGACGAGGACTATCGCGTCGTCGTGCTGGACGAAGGCGTGCCCAAGCCAGTGATCTCGGGCGGAGAAGAGGACATTGCGAATCTCGTGCTCCGCCTGGCCATCTCGCAGATGATTGCCGAGCGCGCGGGCCAGCCGCTGTCACTCCTCGTCCTCGATGAGATCTTCGGCTCGCTCGATGAATCGCGGCGCCAGCACGTGCTCGCGCTGCTGCGGCGGCTGGGCGATCGTTTCCCGCAGGTCATTCTGATCACGCACATCGAGCAGGTGCGCGACGGGCTCGACCGCGTCATTCGCGTCTCCTACGACGGCACGAGCGGCGTGAGCGTCGTGCGCGACGATACCGCCACCCTGGGGGGAGGGCCACCCGATGCGAGCGTGGCTGCCTGAAGTTCGTGTCACCGGGCCGGAGCGCGCTACCGAGCGCGACATCGAGGGGCTGAACCACGTCTTTGCGGAGGCCTTCACCGACCGTTATCGCCGCGACGGTCTGATCGGCGTGCGGGTCCCGCAGCTCAATCCCCTGGTCTGGCGGTATGCGCTGCTCGACGCGGGCGAGGGCGCGATGGTGTGGCGCGACGAGAACGGTGACATCGCGGCGTTCAACGTCGCGCACCAGGCGGGCGTCGAAGGGTGGATGGGCCCGCTCGCCGTGCGGCCGGACCGTCAGAGCACCGGTGTCGGCAAGACGATCGTGCGCACGGCGGCCGACTGGCTCATCGACCGCGGCGTCACGACGCTGGGTCTCGAGACGATGCCGCGTACCCCGGAGAACATCGGCTTTTACGCGCGCCTCGGATTCGTTCCGGGATTCTTGACCGTGACACTGACGCATGAGATCGCGACCCGCGGGCATCCGGCGCCTCCCCCCGTCCTGTTGTCGCGCCGGTCGGCGGGCGAGAAGGAAGCGGCGATGGCGTCTGGCCGCCGTCTGGTGAGCGATCTCGTCTCGGGCATCGATTTCTCGCGCGAAATTCTGCTGACCGCCGAGCTCGGCCTCGGTGATACATCGTTGGTGGAGGGCGATACCGGGCTCGACGCGATGGCGGTGTGGCACTCCGCGCCGTTGGCCGACAGCCGGACGCGCGATGAAGTGCGCGTGCTGAAGCTCGCCGCGCGCAGCGACGCCGCGTTCGATGCCGCGATCGCCGCCGTCGAGGCGGCCGCGGCGAAGGCCGGCATCCGGCGCATCGCGATCCGCTGCCAGAGCCGCTACGCCGAGGCGTTCCGCCGTCTCATCGCGCGCGGGTATCGCGTGCGCTGGACCGATCTGCGGATGACCTACGAGGGATACCCGGAGCGTCACGCGGCCGGGGGTGTGCTCTTTTCCAACTGGGAGATCTGAGTCTTGTAGCGTCGTCGCAACAGCCCGCACGTCTTCTTCTCGCTCAGTCTACCAAGAACGCTTCTTGCTCCACCCGTGGCATCCCTGTCGAGGAGCTGTCATGAGATGGAATGTTGCCGCGCTGACCGTGATCTCGCTCACGGGCGCGCTGGCGTGCGGAGACATCACACGCCCTGAGTCCAATCTTGCGGCTGCGAAGAACGGCGTCGTTCCGGGCGAGTACATCGTCGTCTTCGGGCCGGCCGTGGCCGACCCCGCTGGACTCGCGTCGCAGCTCGTGCGCGCCAGTGGGGGCACGCTGCGCTTCACCTACACGAGCGCGCTCAAAGGATTCGCCGCGAAGCTGCCTGATGCGGCGGCACGAGCGCTGGCGCGCAATCCGCTCGTCGCCTATGTGGAGCCGGATCAGGTCTACCACTCGGACGAAACGGAGGCGATGGACGAGAACGGCGATCCGTGGGGCCTCGACCGGATCGACCAGCAGGCGCTTCCGCTCTCCGCAACCTACGACTACACCGCGACGGGTGAAGGCGTGAACGTCTATATCATCGACACGGGGATCTGGACGTCGCATCCGGACTTCGGCGGCCGGGCGGACAACGTGTACGATGCGCTGACCTTCAACCTGCTCGGTGGCGTGACCGGTGAGGACTGCAACGGCCACGGCACGCATGTCGCGGGCACCATCGGCGGGACGACTTATGGCGTCGCGAAGGGTGTGTCGCTGCACGGTGTGCGGGTGCTGAGCTGCACGGGTGTCGGCTTCACGTCCCAGATCATCGCGGGCATCGATTGGGTGCGGCAAAACGCGATCAGCCCTGCCGTTGCGAACATGTCGCTTGGCGGCGGTTTCTCCCAGGCGCTGAATGATGCGACGACGAACCTGTGGGACTCCGGCGTCTTCGTCGCCGTCGCCGCCGGCAACGATAATGTCGACGCCTGCACGGCGTCCCCCGCGAGCGCGACCGGCGCGTTTACCGCGGCGGCATCGGAGAAAACAGACGCCAAGGCGTCCTTCTCGAATTGGGGGACGTGTGTGGAAGCCTATGCGCCCGGCTCTGCGATCGTCTCGGATTTCCTGGGTGGGACGACGATGTCCCTCAGCGGAACCTCGATGGCGTCACCGCACTTCGCCGGTGTGGCGGTGCTCTACAAAGCGACCTTCGGCGACCAGCCGTCGGCGACCGTCTCCGACTGGATCGTATCGAACGCGACGGACGGTGTGATTACGGGGAATCCGGAAGGGACGCCCAACAAGCTGCTCTACAAATCGACGTTGTAGGTTGGACGGTTGGAAGGTTGGAAGGTTTTACTTTCCAACCTTCCAACCTTCCAACGTTCCAGTCACGTAGATGACCTGTCCAAGTCCGATCACCTCTGTCGCGTGCGGGATGCCGGCAGGCAAATCCAGCCGGTCTCCAGGACCGAGCTCGACCGCCTCGCTCGCGGCCGTCACGCGCATATAACCCTCGAGCACCCAGCGCGTTTCGGGAAAGGGGTGCGCATGCACCGGCACCTTGGTTCCGGGGACGTCCGACCACCAGGCGGTGACCATGCCTTCCCGCTCGAGCGCCTTGCGCAGCGTGACGAGCTGCAGCGGCCCGAGCCGCGGATCCCAGTGGCGTGCTGCAAGTGTCACGACACGAACCGAGGCGCGCCCACCAAAATGCGCCGGCCGAACAGGATGATCGCGCCCGCGTAGAGCAGGTGAATCGTGCCGCTCGGCACGTGCGCCACGAAGACCAGCAAGAACCATGCGATCAACATGACGGCCGCGGCGACGACTGTGAGATTCAGTGATTGACCTTTGAGGGACAGAGCCTATTCTAGTACTCAGGAGCGGGGAGTCAAATTATTGAGCCAACAAGCTCGATTGTGGACCCGGATACTGCGGCCCATGTCATGCCCCCTCGTTGGGGAAGACAGAATTCGTGGTGAGGGACCCGTCATTACTTTCGGGCTTCAATAACCCTCTCCGTTCCTGTCGTAAACGGTCGGCCGGCCCATGTTATGTGGTCCCGGCCGATCGTTTTTGTGTGAATGATCTCCAGAAATACTGGGCGGCGAGCAGCGGCTTTCGCCTGATCGCGAAGCCGACCAGCAGCGTCACGATCCACAGCGCATAGGCGATGGACACTTCCTCCCGCAAATGCGGCGCGAGGAACTGCACCAGCCACAGCGCGAACAGTGCGGCCGCGTCGAACCAGCCGAACTTCATGTTCGCGAGCACCACCATTCCCAGTCCCGTTTGCAGGAGCGTGAGAATGATTTCGGCCCGCTGGGCGGTATCGAAATGGAAGGCCGCCCAGGTGCCGGTGTGGTGGTGGTGCGAGTACCCATACACCAGCGGGATCATCGCGGCGAGAATCGTCCATTGATTGATGTTGCTCGAAACCATGTTCATCAGCGCCATGGGCGCATGCGTCACGCGCCGCGCCCAGAGGAACGCCGACACCTTCTCCGGGAATTCCGACAGGAACGGGGCGACCCACTGCACGAGGACGAACTGGCTGATCCCCAGCAACCCCGCCACCGCCAGCATCGATTCGAGGAACGGATGGGCAGTGACGTACAACAGGAATCCGCCGCCACCAAACAAGGCGCCGATGGCGGCGGTGCGCCGCCAGCCCCGCTCCCGGTAGGCCCATTGCGAGACGCGCGAGACGTCGGCCAGCTCTTCGACGTTCTGTGGCGGATGGCGCAGCAAGACCAGGAGATAGGCGACGTACAGCAGCAGCAACACGAGCGCGTCGATCCAGCTGATCGACTGCTTCCAGACGATCACGATGAAGTACAGCAGCGGCGGCACCAGCCCGACGACCTCGACGGCGTGCTCCGGCTGGAGCCTGATCGGGGTGAATTGCGGATCGCCCCGGCGCCGGGCTGAGAATGCAAAGACGAAATAGATCATCGGCCAGCCCAGGCCCAGCAGCAGCCGGATGGCGCCCGTTAGGTTGGCGATCGCGAGGTGCGCCCGCTCGGGGTTTCGTCCTGCTTCCCAGGCGATGACCGCTTCGACGGCGAATTCCGGCAGTGTCTGCAGCCACGCGAGGATCGCGAGCGCAAGGCCCTGAGAGATGAGGAATTGCGCCGCTTCTGCGCCCCAGGCGACGAGAAACGCCGACAACAGTATGCTGGGGAAGGTCCACAGCGCGGCGAGCGCCGTGCCTCCCGCCTGCGTTGCCGAGCCGAGTAGCTTTAGGAATCGCACGGGGGTCCAAGATACCATGGCACGAGACCAAATGAAGTCGGCGAGCCTGCACAGCTTCCACGAATCGCACACCGAGCCCACCGCGGTACGGATTCCGTTCCAGACGCTTGTGCACGACATGCTCGAGCAGCTGGGTGAGGATCCCAAACGGGAGGGGCTGCGGCAGACGCCCGCCCGCGTGGAAGCCTCGCTCAAATGGCTCACCCGCGGCTATGGCATGGACGTCGAGGAAGTCGTCGGGGACGCCGTGTTCGAGGAGAAGCACGAGAGCATGATCTGCGTGCGCGACATCGAGATCTACTCGATGTGCGAGCACCACATGCTCCCATTCTTCGGTAAAGCGCACGTCGCCTACCTGCCGAACGGCAAGATCGTCGGGTTGTCGAAGATCCCGAGGGTAGTGGAGGTGTTCGCCCGCCGCCTGCAGGTCCAGGAGCGGCTCACCGATCAGGTCGCCGAGGCATTGTGCCGCGTGCTGAAGCCGCTTGGCGTGGGTGTGGTGATCGAGGCCTACCACCTCTGCATGATGATGCGCGGCGTCGAGAAGCAGAACTCCAAGACGGTGACGAGTGCACTGCGCGGCGCGTTCCGTGATGACGGCAAGACCCGCGACGAGTTCCTGCGGCTCGTGCACGGAGGCGCCGGGCTGCCTTGAAGATCGCGCTCGTGACGGGCGCGTCGCGCGGCATCGGCCTCGCGGTATCTGACGCGTTATACGCCGCTGGCATGCACGTGGTGCGCCTGGCGCGCAGTCTGGTGGATCGCGCAGAGGACCGGCGCAACGACGTGCGTTGCGATCTCACGGATGCCAAGGACACCGAGCGTGCGATCGCCCGGGTCATCACCGTCGTCGGGCTGCCCGATATCGTCGTCAACAACGCCGGCATCTTCTTCATCAAGTCTCTCGCCGAGACGACGTACGACGATTTCACGGCGGCCCTCAAGACGAATCTCACCGCGGCGTTTCTGGTCGCCCACGCCCTGGTGCCGAGAATGGTGCAGCGTGGCCGCGGGCATCTCGTCACGATCGGGTCGATCTCCGACTACATCGGCTTCTCGGGCTCGACGGCGTATGCGGCGAGCAAATTCGGACTGCGCGGGATGTACGAAGTGATTCGCCAGGAGACGGCGAAGAGCGGCGTCCGCACCACGCTCATCTCGCCCGGACCAGTCGATACCGAGATCTGGGACGCCGTCGATCCCGACTCCAAGCCGGGGTTCACCAAGCGCAAGGACATGATGCGCGCGGAAGATGTGGCAGCCGCCGTCGTATATGCGGTCACACAACCTGAACACGTCGCTGTCACGGAGATTCGGTTGTTGCCAGCGATCTATACACCGCGCGGATGACCCGCCCTTCATGAACATCGAGCTGACCGAAATGCTGCGTTGCCCCGAGGCCCATCGAGAGGAAATGCTCGTGCTCTCGACGGGGGAGGTGAAGGACCGCATGGTGCGCTCGGGGCTCGTCGGCTGCCCGGTGTGTCGCAAGGAGTATCCGATCTCGCGGGGCATCGTGAACTTCCGCCGCAGTAAAGACCGTGTGGCCAAGGAATCATCCGGTCCGCGCCCCGCGTACGCGCCACCCTCACCGTTGCCATCGGCTGATGCCGCGGCGCTCCAGGCGCTGCTCCAGCTCTCGGGCCCCGGTGGGTACGTCGTGCTGGTCGGCGCCGCGGTGCGGCAGGCGCCGCGGCTCAGCAGCCTGATGGAAGGCATTCACTTCGTCGGGATCAACCCGCCACCCGACATGGAGGAGCAGCCCACCTTATCGCTCATCTATGCCACGGAAAAGGTGCCCGTGCGCTCGGCGGTCGCCCGCGGTGTCGTCGTGGGCGCCGATCTGGCAACCTCGCCGTGGCTCGTCGAAGCGCACCGCGTACTGCTGCGCGGCCGCCGGTTTGTGGTGGAAAACGAAGAGCCCGAACTGCCGATCGGGCTCGTCAAGCTGGCGGCGGAGAACGGGCTCTGGGTGGGCGAGAAACGGTAGTTACCCCGTTGACTCGATCGCGGCGGCCATCGCGTCGCCGGCCGCGTAGGTGGCGTCAATCACGTCCTTGTAATGCTGCTCGACGACCCGGCGCTTCACTTTGAGCGTCGGCGTCAGCTCGCCGGACTCGATCGAAAAGTCCTTCTCGATCAGCACGACCTTCTTCGGCGTTTCGAACTTCGCGAGGTCGCGCAGCATGTCCATCACCTCGCGCTCCACCTTCGCCTTCACGTCCGCCAGCTCGATCAGCTCGGCGCGGCTGGCGTAGCTCAGACTTCGTTCCTGCGCCCAGCGCTCGAGGTTGTCGAAGTTCGGCACGACGAGAATGATGGGGAACTTGCGGCGGTCGCCGTACAGCATCGCGTTGGAGACGAACTTGTTGCGCTTGACCATGAGCTCGATCGGCTGCGGTGCGATGTATTTCCCGCCCGCCGTCTTGAGGAGCTCCTTCTTGCGGTCGGTGATCTTGAGGTAGCCGTCCGAGTCGAGCTCTCCAATGTCGCCGGTGTGCAGCCAGCCGTCGGCGTCCACGGTCTCGCGCGTGGCGTCGGGCAATTTGTAGTAGCCCTGCATGATATTCGGGCCGCGCGCCAGGATCTCGCCGTCCGGAGCGATCTTCAGCTCGATGCCGGGAATGGCGCGGCCGACGGTGCCCAGCTTGATACGGTCGAGCGGGTTGAGCGTGAAGACGGGCGACGACTCGGTCAGCCCGTAGCCCTCGATCACCGGCAGTCCGGCGCTGTAGAAGAACTTGGCGATGTCGGCCGACAACGGCGCGGCGCCGGACACGAAGAACCGGATCCTGCCACCCGTGCGTGCCCGCAGCTTGGCGAAGACCAGGCGGTCGGCCACCTTCTTCTTGAACGCGAGCCCCCCCGGAATCGGCAGACCCGCGAGCGACAGGGTCGCCCACTGCTCGCCGGCGCGCTTGGCCCAGAAAAAGATCGTCCGCTTGATCGCGCTGCCCGACAGCGCGTTCTCGAGCACACGCGCGTAGACCTTCTCGTAGAGCCGCGGGACCGAAAGCACCACCGTGGGTTTCACTTCGCCCAGGTTGGCGGCCACCGTGTCGAACGACTCGGCGTAATTGATGATCACGCCCGCCTGGAACAGCGTGTAATCCACCATGCGCTCATAGCTGTGCGACAGCGGCAGCATCGACAGGCACTCGTCGCCCGAGCCGATCGGAATCATCTGCAGCACGGCCTGCACGTTGGACCAGATGTTGTGATGCGACAGCATCACGCCCTTGGGATCGCCGGTGGTACCCGATGTATAGATGAGGGTCGCCAGATCATCCGGCGCCGCGGCCAGCGCCTCGTCTTTCCACCGAGGATGGTTCGGCGCAGCGGCCCGACCCTTCGCCTCGACGCCGGCGAGTGATATGATGCCCGGGCGTCCGGCGGCGCCGGCGTCGAACACGACGACGTGCTTGAGGCCCGGCAGCCCGCCCCTCACCTCGAGGATCTTGTCCAGCTGTGCGGCCGTCGAGCAGAATACCGCAGCGGCCTCCGAGTCGCGCAGGATGTATTCGGTTTGCTTCGCGGTCAGGGTTGGGTAGATCGGCACGTCCGTCGTGCGCGCGCACAGGCACGCATAGTCGGTCAGCGCCCATTCGGGCCGATTCTCGGAGACGATCCCGACCTTGTCGCCCGGCTTGATGCCCAGCTCCCGCAGGCCCAGGGAGATGGCCTGCACGCGCTCCAGCGCCTCGCGATGCGTGATGGCGACCCAACTGCCCCCTACCTTGGACCGGAACGCCGCCGGCAGGCCGGCGTGTCGGGCGACGGTGGTGAAGAACAGCTGAGTGAGCGTGCCTTTATTCATGGCCGGAACTCCACGACGAACATGACTGAATCGGGTACTACCGTCCTATCCAACCGCCTCATGGTGGCCGTTACCACCACCGAGTCGGGGACGGGGCCTTTGCGCAACTTTACGCGCGCGAACGCTACGCCCGTCGAGCTCGTCAAGACACTGTCGTTGGGAAGTAATGTGACCGTCGAATCGCTCGCCGGAAAGGTGGTGGCGACGTACACGATGCGCCGGGCTACCGCCGCGCCACCCGTGGCGAAAATGTTCACTATCAGCGAGTCCGAGAGGGAGTCCGCCATTGTGTCCGGGGGGACTGGGGTCACGAAGACTGTGTCGCGAGTCGCGCTGCCCGCCCGCATGGAATCGGGCCTGGCCAGCACGGTCACGTTCTGGGGATTGGACACTAGGTTGCCGGTGCGGGCCTGCAGCCGCCCGATCTGGACTGTCTTGGCGATGGAGAGGCCCGTCGTACTGTCCAGGACCGCGATAATGGCGGTGTCAAGCGAGCGCCAGAAGAGCGGGGCCTGCACCGAATCACCCAGGTCGTTGAGCGCGCGGCCGCTGGGGCGGAACGTGTTGGTGACCTCGACGCGACTACTGTCGGGCAGTGTGATCTCGATGGCGACGGGCTGATCCGCATCAGTACTGATTTTGCAACTGAACAGCGCGGCAAGTGCCAAAACGACGACCGTCCGAATCAGGGGCTCCCCGTCCTCTCCTCGGCGGCGCGCGATGGTGCGGTCCCGCCCGCGCGAAGATCCTGCAGCGCCTGTGTCGCGTGCTCGATCCACTTCTGGGCGTCCGGCCCTCTGGGTGGGTGCGCGAGGAAGGTCTTCAGGTGCTGCGCGGCGCCGTCGGGATCGCCGCGTTGCAGCAGCAGAAACGCCAATCCGTAATGCGCGCCCGCGAGCGATCCGTCGAGCTCGAGCGCGCGCCGGTAGTGGCGGATCGCTTCGTCGAAGCGGCGCGTCTTGGTGAAGGCGATCGCCATGTTCTGGAGAATGCGCGCGTCGTTGGGGTGATCGCGCAGCGCCAACCGATACGAGGTCAGCGCCGCGTCATAGTCCCCCTGCCGTTCGAGGGCTAACGCCTCATTGAGATAATCGAGACGTTGGGGTTTGAGATCCTCGCCTGACGAGCCCCCCCCGCCGAACAAGCGGCGCCAGAAACCCATGGGCCGAAAATAGCTTGCGGCTGCTGACGCTGGCAATGTAGAATCCCCAACCATGGCTCAATCCGCCGGCTTGCGCCCCCCCCCCCGCAATAAAACCCCCCGGGGCGTGTTGCAGGTCGATTGGGCCTTTTTCGGCGAGCTCTGCCGGGTACTGGCCCTGAAGGTCTTCCGCGAGTACGACCCGGACGTGGTCATCGGCATCGCGAAGGCGGGCGTGATTCCCGGCGCCGTCGTCGCGAGTATTCTGCAACGCGACTTCGCGTCGATCGCCATCACTCCAGAAGGGTCGGTTATCGCCGGGCCGCCGCGACTCGTCACCGGCAAGCGGGTGCTCCTCGTGGACGAGACGTGTGAGTCCGGCAGCACCATGAAAGTCGCGCTCGGCGCCGTGCGCGATCTCAAGCCGGCCGCGGTGAAGACGGCGGTGTCCTTCAAGACCGGCACCTACAAGCCCGATTTCTACGCGCTCGAGAACGAGAACTTCATCATCCTTCCCTGGGACCTCGAGGTCATCGTCGACGGCGAGATCGTCGTGCGTCCCGATTACCGCGCTAAACTGAAAGAGACCCGTTGAAAGATCGTCTGGCCGCAGCAGTCAAACAGTCCCGCGCTGGTTACACCGAAATCCGCGTCGAACGCACCTGGAGCTCCGCTGTCGCTTTCCGTGGCCGCCGCCTCGAGACGGCGACCGTGAGCGAAGACCAGGGCGGCTTCGTCCGCGTGCTCAACGACGGCTGCGGCTGGGGCATCGCGTCGTTCACGTCGCTCGACGAGGTGCCAGCAATGGTCGCGCGCGCCAACGAGCTGTCGCGCGCCATCCGTCTCGATGATCCCATCCGGCTGGCCGAGACGGCGCCCGCAGTCGCCGACGCGGTCCTCGAGCTGGACGGCGACGTGCGCGGCGTGTCGTTGTCGGAAAAGAAGCAGCTGCTCGATCGCTACAACGGCGCCATGCTCGCCGTGTCGGACGCGATCGTCGATACACAATCGAGCTATCGGGACGAGGTCTCGGAAATCTGGTACGTCAACTCGGAAGGGACGTCGCTGTACCAGCTGCGGCCCGAAGTCGTCGTGTCGGGCACGGCCATCGGACGGCGCAATGGCAACATCGAGAAGGGCCTCGAGTCTATCGGGCTACGCAAAGGGTGGAACAGCGTCCAGAACTTCGAGCATCAATTCCGCGTGGTGGCCCAGCGCGCCGTCGACCTGCTCGACGCCCCGCGGGTGCGCGGCGGGGCGTATCCCGTCATTCTCGACAACGAGCTCGCCGGGGTCTTCATCCACGAAGCGTTCGGCCATCTCTCCGAGGCCGACTTCGTGTACGAGAACCCCCAGGCGCGCGAGATGATGACGCTCGGCCGCCGGTTCGGCAAACCGGTGCTGAACGTTGGCGACAACGGCGCGGCACAGGGCCTGCGCGGCACGCTGCCGTACGACGACGAAGGCACGCCCACGCAGGACACGCCGCTGATCAAGGAAGGCATTCTCGTCGGCCGACTGCATTCGCGCGAGACCGCTGCCAAACTCGGCGAACGCCCGACCGGCAACGCTCGCGCCATTTCGTTCCGCCACCCGCCGATCGTACGGATGACGAATACGTACATCGCGCCCGGCGCGAAGCGTGTCGGTTTCACCGATCTCATCAGCGACATCAAGCTCGGGGTCTACGCCTGCGGGGCGTTCGGCGGGCAGACGATGCTGGAGAACTTCTCCTTCACGGCCGGCTGGGGCTACATGATTCGCGACGGCAGAGTCGCCGAGCTGGTGAAGGACGTCGTGCTGGCGGGCAATCTGTTCCAGACGCTCGATCGCATCGATCACATCGCCGGCGATTTCACCTGGAATCAGATGGGAGGCGGCTGCGGCAAAGGCGGCCAATTCCCGCTGCCGGTGACCGAAGGGGCGCCGCACGTGCGCATCGAAGAAGCGTTGATCGGCGGCGACGTATGATCGACCGTCTGCTCGACCGGGCGCGCGGCAAGGTCGACGGCGCCGACGCCCTGTGGCGCCGCGATGAGCAGACCGCGGTCGCGTTCGAGTCGGGCCGGCTCAAGACCGCGGGCATTTCGGAGGAAACAGGGCTGAACCTGCGCGTGCTCGCGGGCGGCCGCATGGGCGTCGCGGGCACGACCGCGGCGAAGCCCGATCCCGATGCGCTGGTGGAACGAGCACGCGCCTCCGCGGAGCTGGGCGAGGTCGTCGAACTCGAGTTTCCCGGCGCGGCAGCCTCCAACCTGCCGCGGATCCCGACATTCTTCGACCGCACCGCCAACGCGTCGCTCGCTGAGCTGATCCGCATGGGGCGGCTGCTCGTCGAGCGGTTGGCGCGGCCCGACTGCCAGGTAAACGTGTCCGTGCAGCGCGAGGTCCAGGACACGGCCGTCGCCAATACGGCCGGCGCCCGCGGCGAGTATCGCGCCACCGGTATCGCGGTGACGGCGGACCTCACACGCATCGCGGGGGACGACGTGCTGATGGTCTACGATCAGTACGTCGGTGCCGACATGCCGAGCGACGCCGATCTCGAGGCGCTGGTGCGGTCGGTCGAGACGCGGCTCACGGCGGCGCTCCAGGTCGTCACGCCGCCCGATGGGGCGTTGCCGGTGGTATTCACGCCGGCGGGCCTGGCGGCCGTGGTGCTGCCGCTGGAGCAGGCGCTCTCGGGAAAGACGGTACTGCAGGGCAGCTCCCCGCTGGCGGGGAAGGTCGGTGAGGCGATGTTCGATGAGCGCCTTTCCATCTTCGACGATCCGCTCACGCCGGGCCGCCCGGCATCGCGGCCGGTCGACGACGAGTGCGTTCCGTCGCGCGCCACCGGTTTGGTGGAGCGGGGCACCGTCGGACGATTCGTCTACGATCTCGAAACCGCGGCGCGCGCCAAGACCCAGAGCACCGGCAACGGCCGGCGGGGCGTGTTCGGGAAGCCGCACATCGGGTACACCAACATCGTGTTTCGCGTTTCCGACGGCGGGCATGGTGGGGGTGTAGGGGCGCAACATGCTGCGCCCCTGCACCCCCTGGCACTCGGCGGCGGCCTGATCGAGGACATCGATGATGGGTTGATCGTCGACGATCTGATTGGTGTCGGGCAGGGCAACGTGATCAGCGGCGCGTTCAGCCACCCGGTGGGACTGGCCTATCGCGTCCAGCGTGGTGAGGTGACGGGTCGCGTGAAGGACGCCGCGGTCGCGGGTAACGCCTACGATCTACTCAAGCGTATTGGGGGATTTGGCACCGACGGGCGGTGGTTGGGATCGCGGTGGTCGCCGTCGCTGCTGCTGGAGGGCATCAGTGTAGCCCGGCGGTAGGGGCGCAGCATGCTGCGCCCCTACGTCGCGCCCAATGCCTCCGCGTAGCTCCGCCCCTGCGTCATGTCATTATAGACCCGCTCCAACACCTCGGGCGTCGCCGACAGGAATCGGCAGCGCTCATCGCCGCGGCTGCGGCACTCGACTTCCATCACGGCCACCGTTTCGTCCGACAGCCGTCCCAGAAAGTCGGCCAGCATTCCCGCGGAGAAGAAGCACATCGGCGACTGCGCCGTGCCGGGCTCCGCTTCCGCCCAGTCACTCGAGTCGAGCGCGAGGGCCCCGGTCCCCACCGGACTCATCGTCACCGTGCCCCAGCCGCCGTTCGTGAAGAATTCGGAGAGCGTTTCGCCCAGCATGTCGGCATCGAGATCCGTCGGGCTGTTGGCGGCCGTGAAGGCCTTATAGAGGCCTTCGCCGGCGGCATAGCCGGCCTCCTGCAGGATCGTAACGAGCTGATCGGGCGCATGCGCGGCGAGGCTCGCGTGCAGCTGGCGAACGATACTCGGGGACGTCATATGGGAAGCCAACTTAGGGTTTGCGGTTCGCGCGGCGCAAGAGTTCGGCTTCGTCGATTTGCTCGACACCCAGCGACTTCGCTTTGGCGAGCTTGGATCCCGGGTCGGCGCCGACGACCAGCGCGGTCGTTTTCTTCGACAGGCTGTCGGACACGTGCCCGCCGGCGGCCTCGATCAGATCGCGGGCCTGCTGCCGCGAGAGCGTGGGCAACGTGCCGGTGACAACGAACGTCTGGTCGGCGAGCGGCCGCGGCCCGGTGGCTGTCGCCGTTTCTTTCAAGGTCAACCCGGACTGCTTGAGGTTCTTGAGCAGGTCCTTGTTGCGAGGGTCCTTGAAAAACCCAACCACGGCCTCACCAATGGCTGGTCCAATCCCGCGCACCGCTCCAACCTCCTCAACGGAAGCCTCCGCCAGCGCTTCCATGGTGCCGAAATGCCGGGCCAGCAGCTTCGCGCCCTGCGCGCCCACGTGCCGGATGCCGAGCGCGAACAGCAGCGCCGAGAGGGGCTGCTGCTTGGAATCGGCAATCGCGTCCACCAGCTGCTGCGCCGACTTCTCGGCGAACCCCTCGAGCGTGAGCAGTTGCAGGGGCGTGAGCTCGTACAGATCGGCCACGTCTTCGATCAGCTTTGCATCGAGCAGCGCCCGCACCCGCTCGTAGCCGAGCCCGCGGATGTCCATGGCGCTGCGACTCGCAAAGTGGACGATCGACTCGAGGATCCGCGCCGGGCACGAGATGTTGGGGCAATAGGTCATCACCTCGTCCTGCGGGTGCTCCACCTGCGAGCCGCAGCTCGGGCAGCGTTCCGGCATCCGGTAGGGCTTTGCGCCGCGGGCATGCCCGGGCGCCGGCCCGAGGATTTGTGGAATGACCTCGCCCGCGCGCGTCACTTCGACCCAATCGCCTTCGCGAATGTCCTTGACCTTGATGAGCTCGGCGTTGTGCAGTGTGGCGTTGGAGACGGTGACGCCGCCGATCTCCACGGGCTCCAGCACGGCATACGGGTTGAGCGCGCCCGTGCGCCCCACGTTGATGCGGATCTCGAGCAGCTTCGTGACCTGCACCTCGGGCGCAAATTTGCGCGCCACCGCCCAGCGGGGCTCGCGATTGCCGATCGTCCCCAGCTCGGCGTAGAGCGACCGGTTGTCGACTTTGACCGCAACGCCGTCGGCGCCGTAGTCGAGCGTGGGCAACAGCGTCTCGAGCTTGGCGATGGCCTTGTGGGCAGCGTCCAGATCCGGAGCGAGCGTGTGGTGTGGCTCGACGGGCAATCCCCACTCGAGCAGCGCCTCCAGGAGCTCGTGTTGCGAGTCGATGCCGAGCTTCAAGCCGGGGGCCTCGACCTGGAATGTGAAAACGCGCAGACCGCGGGCGCGCGTCTTTTTGGAATCGAGCTGTCGCAGCGCGCCGGCCGCGGCGTTGCGCGGATTGGCGTACGGCGGCTCGCCCGCTTGCTCGCGCTGTTTATTGGTCTCCGCGAACTGGCTCTTCGGGAGGTAGACCTCGCCGCGCACTTCCATCTTTTTGGGCCACCCCTTGCCGCGCAGGCGCAGTGGCAGGTCGAGCACGGTCCGGAGATTCCCCGTGATGTCCTCACCTTCGACGCCGTTGCCGCGCGTGACGCCCGTGACGAGGACGCCGTCCTCGTAGGTGAGGCTCACGGCGGCGCCGTCGATCTTCACTTCCAGCGTGTAGCCCGCCGTTTTCACCTCCGGCACGAGGCGGGCATTGCGCTCCTCCCATTTCGTCAGCTCGGCTTCGGTGAAGGCATTCGCCAGCGAGAGCATCGGGACGAGGTGGCGGTGCTTGCCGAATGCCGTCGCCGGCTCGCCGCCGATTCGTAGGGTAGGGGAGTCAGGAGTCTGGAGTCCGGGATTCTTCGCTTCGAGGTCCTGCAGCTCGCGGAACAGCTTGTCGTACTCCGCGTCCGACATCTCCGGCTTGTCGAGGACGTAGTATGCGTGATTCGCCCGCTCGAGAATCCGCCGCAGCTCGGCGGCCCGGGCCGCCGGCTTCACCGCCCTTTGGCTTCTTCCTGGATGACGGCCATCGCCACGGCAACGAGACGATCGAGCTCCTCGGCGCTGGCTTTGGGCAGGAAGCCTTCGCCCCACGCGCCCTCGCGCTCCCCGAATGCGTCGAGCAGCCGTCGGAAGAAGGAGAGCAACGCGACGCGCTCCAGCTCCATGTGCCGGAGGAGATCGCCGGTCTCGTGCGTCCGCTGGGCGAGTCGCTCGTAGCGATGCGCGTTGCGCAGGCTTTGCGCGGTGAGGGCTGCGACGACCTGCACGAAGCGCACATCGGCGTCGGAGAAGGTGGGGCCGTCGCGGTAGGTGCGCAGGAAAATCGCGCCGATCGCAACGGTCCGCCACGTGATCGGCACGACCGTAATCGACTTCACGCGGCGATTGATCATCTCATTTTTCACATGCCGCAAGGAGGGATCGTTGGCGGCGTCCGGGATGAACACCGTTTCGCCGCTCTGCATCGCGCGCTTGAGCTCCGGGTAGCGCTCCAGATCGACGACATAGTTGCGAATCGTGGGATCTTCATACGACGCCACGAGGCGTACCTGCCGGCCGCCCTTTTCACCGAGGAAGATGGAGCAGCGGTCGAGCCCGAACGACTCGCCCAGTTTGCGGGCGATGGACTGCAGAATGTCAATGAAGTGTAAGGAACTGGAGGCTTCCTTCAGGATCTCGATGACCGCGAGCAGGTGCTTGCGCTCATGCTCGAGCTCGGCGATCCGCGCGGCGAGCCGTTCCGCCTCCGCGTGTGTGAGGGCCGAGTTGATCGTCATGGGTGCCTTAGTTTCGCTTGGGAACTCGGAGCCCGTCAAGCAGGTGTAAATTACGCCTCATGCGAACCATTCTCCTGACGAGCGTCGCCATCGTCGCGCTCTGCGCGCAATCCGCGTCTCAATCAGCGGGACCTGCGGCCCCCATTGGGACGTACACGGTGGTGCCGGAGCTGCCCGGCATGGGACGGCCCGTAGACATCGCGGCCACCGCGGCTCGGCGTCACGCGCTGCTGCTGCGCATCGGGCGCGGCGCGGTGCTCATTCCCGCCGGCCACGAGCGCAACATCGAGCAGGACTACGTGCAGGACAACGATTTTCGCCAGGACAACACGTTCTACTACTTCACCGAGCTCGAGACCCAGGACGCGTGGCTGCTCATGACGGCGCGCGGGCCCGATTCACTCGAAACCGTGCTGTTCCTCCCGCCGCGGACCCCGTCGCAGGAACGGTGGACCGGGTTGCGGCTCGGACCGGACAGCGTGGCCGTCCGTCTCTCCGGCATCGCCACCGTGCTCCCCGTCGATTCGCTTGCCGCGCGGCTTCGGTCGGCGGGCGCGGGGGGGGGGCCGCTCTACACGTCGATCCGTCCGAACACGCGCGACCAGCAAGCAGTCGCCGCGGTCGTGTCCGACACCCGCGACCTCCTGCCGATCGTCGACTCGATGCGGGTCGTCAAGGACGCCGACGAGGTCGCCCGGCTCCGGCGCGCCGTCGACATCAGTGTGGCCGGGCACATCGCCGCGATGCGGGCCGCGCGGCCCGGGATGTACGAATACGAGCTGGAAGCGGCGCTCGAGGCCGGCTTCCGCCGCAACGGCGCCGACCGTCTGGGCTATCCGTCGATCGTCGGCAGCGGCCCCAATACGACCACGCTGCATTACGACGTGAACCGGCGCCGCACTGAAACCGGTGATCTGGTCGTGATCGACGCCGCCGCCGAGTGGGGTCAGTACACGGCCGACGTCACACGCACCTTCCCGGTGAACGGGAAGTTCACGCCGCGGCAGAAGGCCATTTACGACCTGGTGCTTGGCGCCCAGCAGGCCGCGTTCGATTCGGTGCGTTCGGGCATCACGCTGCGCCAGCTCGACGGGATCGCGCGCCGCTACATGCGAGAGCACTCGGGGACGTTGTGCGGCGAGCGGACCTGCGATGACCGCGAGTTCTTCAACCACGGCCTCGGCCATCCTATCGGGATGGACGTGCACGACGTCGGCATCAGCCGGCCGCTCGAGCCCGGCATGGTGATCACCCTCGAGCCGGGGATCTACATCCAGGCGGAAAAGCTGGGCGTGCGGATCGAGGACGACGTCCTCGTGACCGCGAAGGGCGGGGAATGGCTGTCCGATGGGGCACCACGGACAACGGACGCGATTGAACGATTGATGGGCGGGCGTCGGTAGGGTGCAGACGGTAGGGGCGCAGCATGCTGCGCCCCTACATCATACCTGTTTACTTCTCGTCTTTTTCGTTCTTGATGTCGTCGTACAATGCGGCCGCGTCTTTCTTGTACTGCCCGTCCATCACGTCGACTTCCGGCAGCGTCGCGATCGCCTGGCACTGCTCTCGCGCCTTCGAGTACTGCCCGAGATCGGTGTAGACCTCCGCCAGTTCGAGCCGGTGATAGATGTGTTTAGGCGCGATGGCGACGGCCCGCTGGAGGTGCCGGACCGCGTCGTCCCAGTTCGCCTTGTCCATGAAGCCGCCGCCGAATAGCGCCTTCGCGAAAAAGCGCTGAAAGCCCGACAGCCGCTTCACTTCGGCGTTCCAGGCGCCCAGCACATGGTGCGCGTTGTCGTAGTTGGAGTCGATTTGCACCGCTTTCGTCGCTTCATCGAAGATGATCTTCGCGTAGCGTACCCGTTCCCTGCTGCCCTTGGTGCGTGACAAGCGGCCCAGCACCATTGCGAGGGCATAATGGCCGTCGGCCCGCGTCGAATCCGCGCGAATCGCGCGCTCGGCAAGGCCTCGGCCCACAGAATACAGGCTGTCCCGGCGGTGCTTGAGGGAATCGGCATTCCCCTGTATTTGTTTGGCGACGTCGGCGATCGCCCGCGCCGCCTTCCAGTTCGCCACATAGGACAGCGAGTCTAGGCCCAGGGCCGCCTGGTAGTGCTTGAGTTGGACCTCCGGATGCATCAAGCCGGCGCTGTCGCCTTCCGCGATGTGCTGGGCTACTGTTTGCGCGGCGAGATTCGTCGCGAGGAGCGACGCGAGCAAGCAGAATGAAAGGCGCATGAGACAATGATCGTGGTGCCCCTGATCGAGCGCAAGCGCGACGGCGGAGCGCTGAGTCCGGAAGAATGGTCGGCGCTCGTCGCCGAGTATACCGCCGACCGCATTCCCGATTATCAAATCGCCGCGCTCTTGATGGCGGTGTTCATGCGCGGCCTCGAACGCCAGGAGCTGGCCGCGCTCACCGACGCCATGCTCGCCTCGGGTGATCGCCTGTCGTTCGACGGGTTCAAAGTGCCGCGGATCGACAAACACTCAACGGGCGGTGTCGGCGACAAAGTCTCGCTCGTGCTCGGCCCCCTCGTGGCGGCCTGCGGCATCGCGGTGCCGATGATGTCGGGCCGCGGGCTGGGGCACACCGGCGGCACGCTCGACAAGCTCGAGGCGATTCCCGGTTTCCGCACCAATCTGTCGCTCGCGGAGGCGAAGGCGCAGGTGCAGAAGCTGGGCTGCGCGTTGATCGGCCAGACGGCCGAGATCGCGCCCGCCGATCGCAAGCTGTACGCGCTGCGCGATGTCACCGGGACCGTCGAGTCGATTCCGCTGATCGCGGCGAGCATCATGTCCAAGAAGCTCGCCGAAGGGCTCAACGGCCTGGTGCTCGACGTCAAGAATGGCAGCGGAGCGTTCCTCCCCGAGGTCGAGCGCGGCCTGGAGCTGGCGAAGACGATGATCGCGCTGGGCGAGGATCGTGGCTGTCCGACCATTGCGCTCATCACGGCGATGGACCGGCCGTTGGGTCGCGCCTGCGGGAACGTGCTCGAGACCGAGGAAGCGATTCTCGCGCTGCGTGGTGAAGGACCGCCCGATCTCCTGGAAGTCACGTATGCGCTGGGCGTCGAGATGCTGCTGCAGGGCGGTATCGAGAAGAACACGAAGAAGGCACGGAAGAAACTCGAAACGGCGATCGAGTCAGGCCTCGCCGCCGAGAAGTTCGAGCAGATCATCGAGGCGCAGGGTGGCAATCCGAAGACGGTCGAGGACCCGTCGGTGTTGCCGCAGGCTCAGGCGGTGGAGGTCTATGCCGCGCCCCGCACGGGGGTCGTGCAGCGCGTCGAGCCGCGCACCATCGGCCGCGCCATCATCGCCCTCGGCGGCGGCCGCCGCACGGTGGAAGACACGGTCGATCCCACGGTCGGGTTCGTGATCACCGTGAAGCCGGGCGACAAGGTGCTGGAAGGGGAGCCGATCGCGTCCGTGTTCGCGAAGGACGCCGACGGCATCCGTACGGGCTTTGACGCCCTGACGCAGGCCATCGTGATCGGCGACAAGCTGACGCAGAAGCCGCTGCGGCTGGTGTCGCACCGCGTAACTCGCGCGGGCGTCGAGGAGCTCGGGACAACCTAGACGTCTAGGTTTTTCACGAACTTCGCGTTTTCCTCGATGAATTTGCGGCGCGGCTCGACCTCGTCGCCCATCAGCGTCTCGAACAGCTGCGACGCCTCGAGCGCATCTTCCATCGTCACCTTCAGCAGCGTGCGCTTGGCGGGATCCATCGTGGTGTCGCGCAGCTGGTCCGGGTTCATTTCGCCCAGGCCCTTGTAGCGGCTCACGTTGATCGCGGCTTTGCTTTCGGTGCCGTTGGTGAGACGCTTCACGTACGTATCGCGCTCTTTTTCGTCGTAGGCGTAGAACTCTTCTTTGCCCTTCGACACGCGATACAGCGGCGGTTGGGCGATGTAGATGTATCCTATGTCGATGAGCTGCTTCATCTCCTTATAGAAGAAGGTGAGCAGCAGGGTGCGGATGTGGGCGCCGTCCACGTCCGCGTCCGTCATGATGATGATCTTGTGATAGCGCGCTTCCTCTACCTTGAAGTCGTCGCCCACACCGGTGCCGATCGCCGTGATCATCGTCCGGATTTCTTCGTTCGAGAGGATCTTGTCGATGCGCGCCTTCTGCACGTTCAGGATCTTGCCGCGCAGTGGCAGGATCGCTTGGTAGCTGCGGTCCCGGCCCATTTTGGCGGACCCGCCCGCCGAATCGCCCTCGACGAGGTAGATCTCGCACAGCTTCGGATCGGTGAGCGAGCAATCGGCGAGCTTGCCGGGCAGGATGCCGGCATCAAGTCCGCTTTTCTTGCGCACCAGCTCGCGCGCCTTGCGGGCCGCTTCGCGGGCGCGCGCGGCGCTGACTGCTTTGGCGATGATCGAGCGGGCGACGCTGGGATTCTTGTCGAAAAAGGCGCCTAGCGCCTCGTTCACGACGGTCTTGACGATGCCTTCGACTTCGGAGTTCCCCAGCTTGGTCTTGGTCTGACCCTCGAACTGCGGGTTTTTGACTTTGACGCTGAGGACGCAGTTGAGCCCCTCGCGGACGTCGTCACCCGAGAGGGTGAACTCTTCCTTCTTCAGCGCGCCGTCCTGCTTCGCCCACTCGTTGATCGTGCGGGTGAGCGCCGACTTGAAGCCCGTGAGATGCGTGCCGCCTTCGTGCGTATTGATGTTGTTCACAAAGGTGAACGTGTTTTCGCTGTACTGATCGTCGTACTGGACCGCGCCCTCGACCTCGACGTCTTCGCGCGTCGCTTCGAACGTGATCGCCTTGGGATGCAGGACACGCCGGTTGCCGACAATCCACTTCACGAACTCGGACAGGCCGCCCTTATAGTAGAAGGTCTCTTCCTTTGTGCTTCCCTTCCGCTCGTCTTTGAGAACGATCGTGAGCGCCTTGTTCAGGAACGCGAGCTCGCGCAGCCGGTTGGCGATGGTGGCGTAGTCGAAGCGCGTCTCGGTGAAGATGCTCGTGTCGGGCTTGAACCACACCGTCGTGCCGGTGCCTTTTGCTTTGCCGACGACCTCGAGCTTTTTCTTGGTGTCGCCGCGCTCGAACGACATGTGATGCCGTTTGCCATCGCGGTCCACCCACACCTCGAGCTTCTCCGACAGGGCGTTCACCACCGAGACGCCGACACCGTGCAGACCACCCGACACCTTGTAGCTGCTCTTGTCGAACTTGCCGCCGGCATGCAGGACCGTGAGCGCAACTTCGACGCCCGGCTTTTTCTCGGTCTTGTGGATGTCCACGGGAATGCCGCGGCCGTTGTCGACAACGGTGATGGCGTTGTCCGCATGGATCGTGACCGAGATGTCGGTCGCGAAGCCCGCCAGCGCCTCGTCCACGGAGTTGTCCACCACTTCGTAGACGAGATGGTGCAGGCCGCGCGACGACACCGAGCCGATGTACATCGCCGGCCGGCGCCGCACCGCCTCGAGGCCCTTGAGGACCTGGATGGAGTCGGCCTGATAGCCGCCGTTGCCTTTTTCTTTATGCGGTGCGGCGGGTTTCTTCTTAGGCATCAAAATCCTAGCGTGAAAGGAGCCAGCGTATTGTCGAGATGCGCCCCGCACCGCGTCCCGCGTTGACGCGGGCGATGATCTCGGGCGTCATGAGCTGCAGCTCGTTCATCCACGAGCTCGTCGCGACGCGCACGAACAGCACACCATCGGGTGTGATGCTCTCGGGCGTCGCGACCGCCGCGATCTGCGGACCCACCAGCCGCGGCCAATCGGGAATCATCTGCGCCTGGCCCACCCGGCGCGCCAAACCGGCCCGTTTTAGGTAGCCTTCGAGCGCCTCGGCGACTGCTATGGGACGGCTTTTTTGAGGGCGGTTGGAGCGGTCAGTCACAGCCTTAAAAATACACGGAAGTCATTGTCCTGTCAACAGTTAAGGCAGTGGCGGAAGTTACGGCAGGGCCACGACGTAGGTGTCCCGTTGGGCCTCAAAACCAGCTGCATCCCGCGCCCGAAAGGACAGCGGGATTTGGGCGCCTGGCTGCGTCCCGGCTGGAATCACGAGGCGGTAGCGAGTGCTCATGACCTGGCTGAAACCCCCATCCTCGCGCTGTTCCTGAGATGCGGCCGTTACCCACACCGAATCGATGCCGTCGGCGTCCTCGGCCCGCACGGAGCCAGCAATCGTGTCGGTGCGGCTCGAGACGACCGTCGTGTCATCGATCGTGAACGACAGCCGTGGTGGGCCGGGCCGCTCTCGTTCGCCAAGACAGGCGGCGAGCAAGGTCAACGTCCCTGAAACTTGGCGGATCGCTTTTCGAGAAATGCGGTCAGTCCTTCTTTCATGTCCTGCGTCGCGGCGAGCAGGCCGAAGTGATTCGCCTCGAGCAGCAGGCCCTCGTCGAGGGTCATCTCCAGGCCTTGATCGACGGCTTCCAGGGCGAGACGCACCGCCAGCGGGCCCATCGCGAGGATACCCCGCATCATCTTCTCGGATTCCGCGAGCAGGTCCGCGGCGGGCACGACCTTATTGACGAGCCCGATCCGGTACGCCTCCTGCGCGTCGATCATCTCGCCCGTCAGAATCAGCTGCAGCGCCACGCCTTTGCCCACGAGACGCGGCAGCCGTTGCGTGCCGCCGTAACCGGGCGCGATGCCGAGCTTCACCTCCGGCTGCCCGAACTTCGCATTCTCGCTGGCGATGCGGATGTGACACGCCATCGCCAGCTCGCAGCCGCCGCCGAGCGCGAATCCGTTAATCGCGGCGATGACCGGTTTGCCGCACGTCTCGAGTCGCCGCAGCACGCCCTGCCCGCGCTGCGCGCGCGCCTTGCCGTCGAAGGGGCCCTGCCGTGCCAGGTCGCCGATGTCGGCGCCGGCGACGAATGACTTGGGACCCGCCCCCGTGAGGATCGCGCCTCTGATCTCCGGCTCCGTGCCGATGCTCTCGGCCGCCTTGCCGAGCTCCATCATCACTTGATCGTTGAGGGCATTGAGCTTGTCGGGACGATTGATGGTGACGAACGAAATCCCGTCCCGCTGTTCGAAGAGCAGAGTGTGGTAGGTCATGCGGTGGAATCCTATGACCAGGATATGCAAAAGCTAGACGTCTGGACGTCTCGCGGGGATTGGGTTTCAGGTTGTAGGACAACACCGGAGTTGCAGTCCTGTTGCTCGTTCCAACCGCCGCTAGACGTCTCGACGTCTAGTCTTTGCAGGTCCTCGCCTTAGTTTCAGCCTCGTGCCCATCCAAGCCATCTCCTGGTCGCCCAGCGGTGCGGTTCGCATCATCGATCAGCGTGCGCTGCCCGAGGCAGAAATTACCCGCGATCTCGAAAGTGCGGAGTCGGTTGCTGAAGCGATTCGGCAGCTGCAGGTCCGCGGCGCGCCGTTGATCGGGATCGCGGCCGCGATGGGGCTGGTTGCCGCGTTGCGTGACCAGCGCACAGCGCCGCGTACCGATTTCCTGGCACGGGCCAAGGAACTTGCGGAGCTGCTCGGTGCGGCCCGCCCGACCGCGGTGAACCTTCGCTGGGCGCTCGATCGCATGCTGCGCGTCGCGGAGGGCACGCCAGGCGAGGGAACCGACCTCTGGGAGCGGCTCCGTGTCGAGGCGACGGCCATATGGGAAGAGGACCGCGCCATGTGCCGCCAGATCGGTGAGCACGGTCTCACCATTCTCGCCGACGGCGCCAAGGTGTTGACGCACTGTAACACCGGAGCGCTGGCGACCGGCGGTATCGGCACCGCGCTCGCGCCGATCTACCTTGCGCACGAGCAGGGACGCAAGGTGCACGTCTACGTGGACGAGACTCGGCCGCTGCTCCAGGGTGCGCGCCTCACGATGTGGGAGCTGGCGCACGCGGGGATCTCGTGCACCCTGATCACCGACGCCGCCGCGGCTACGCTCATGCGGCAGGTTAAGGTGGACGTCGTCCTGGTTGGCGCCGACCGCATCTGCGCCAACGGCGACTTCGCCAATAAGATCGGCACGTATGGGCTGGCCGTGCTGGCGCGCCATCACGGCGTGCCGTTCTATTGTGCGGCACCGTGGTCCACGGTGGATGTCACGCTGGCCGAGGGCGATCTGATCCCGATCGAGGAGCGTTCGCCTGCCGAGGTTACCGTGATCGCGGGCCGGCCGGTGGCGCCGGACGGGGCCACCGCCCTCAACCCTGCATTCGACGTCACGCCGGCGCGGTACGTCACTGGCTTCATCACTGATCGCGGGATTGTCCAACCACCGTTCTCAGGGGGAGAATCACTCCAATGACCGCTGTCCTCGCGCTCGACCAGGGAACGACCGGTTCCACCGCGCTCGTCCTGAGCGCCGACGGCCGCGTGCTCGGCCGCGGCTACCGGGAGTTCACGCAGCACTTCCCTTCGCCGGGTGAGGTCGAGCACGATGCCGAGGAGATCCTGCGCGTGACAGTCGACGCAGCGCGCGAAGCCATCAAGCAGGCGGGAGTGACACCCGACGCCATCGGCATCACGAACCAGCGCGAGACGGTGTGCGCGTGGGAGCGCGAGAGCGGCCGCCCCGTCCATCGCGCCATCGTCTGGCAGGATCGCCGCACCGCGGCGCGCTGCGCGCAGCTCGAGAAGCAGAAGAAAGGCGTGCTGGTGAAGTCGCGCACCGGCCTCGTACTCGATCCCTACTTCTCCGCCACGAAGATCGAGTGGTTGCTCGAGCATGTGAAAGGGCTGCCGCGACGCGCAGCAGATGGAGACGTTGTCTTCGGCACCATCGACAGCTGGCTGGTTTTCCGGCTCTCGGGCGGCAAGACATTCGCGACCGATCACACCAACGCCTCCCGCACGATGCTGTATGACATCACCAAGCGCGCCTGGGATCGCGACCTGCTGAAGTTGTTCGGTGTCCCGCGCGACGCGCTGCCGGAAGTGCGCAATTCGAGCGGCGACTTCGGGACGGCGACGGCAGAGCATTTCGGCCGCGCGCTGCCGATCAGCGGCGTCGCGGGCGACCAGCAGGCGGCGCTGTTCGGCCAGGGCTGCTGGCAGCCGGGGCAGGCGAAGAACACGTACGGCACCGGGGCCTTCCTGCTGCTCAACACGGGGACGCGTCGCGCCAATTCCAAGCGCGGCCTGCTCACGACGCTGGCCTGCGGTCCGCGCGGCGAGCCGGTGTTTGCACTCGAGGGCAGCGTCTTTATCGCCGGCGCGGCGATGCAGTGGCTCCGCGATGGGTTGGGCATCATCGCCCGCGCCGCCGAGTCGGAGCCGATGGCGCGGAGCGTCGACGACACCGGTGGCGTGTACTTCGTGCCCGCCTTCGTCGGCCTGGGCGCGCCGCACTGGGAGCCCAATGCCCGCGGCACGATCGTCGGGCTGACACGCGGCAGCAGCCGCGCCCATCTCGTCCGCGCAGCGCTCGAGGCGATGGCCTTCAGCACCAAGGATGTGCTGGACGCAATGCTGGCGGACGCGAAGCTCCGTCTCTCGAGTCTCCTGGTGGACGGCGGCGCCGCCGCGAACGACTGGCTCATGCAGTTCCAGGCCGACGTGCTGGGCGTCACGGTGGCGCGGCCGGATATGGTCGAGACGACCGCGCTCGGCGCCGCGGGACTCGCCGGCCTCGGCGCAGGCCTCTGGAAATCGGCAAAGGATTTCCTCGCGGGCCGTACCTTCACTCGCTTTGCACCAGGGGCGGCGCGCCGCGGCGTGCAGGCGCGCGCCGCCGAGTGGCACCGTGCCGTGCAGACGGCGCTGCATTGGGCTGAATGAAACCGATTATCGCGGTCGTTGGGGGTAGTACTTGCACAACGGAGGAGACCGCCGTCGCCGAGGAGACGGGGCGGCTGCTGGCACAGCGCGGCGCGGTCCTGGTGTGCGGCGGTCTGGGCGGCGTGATGGAGGCGGTGGCGCGAGGCGCGCAGGCAAACGGCGGCACCACGGTCGGCATCCTACCTGGAGCGGATCCTCGGGCCGCGAATGCGTACATCGACGTCCCGCTCGCGACCGGGCTCGGCGAGATGCGGAACTTTCTCATCGTCCGGACTGCGCACGCACTGATCGCGATCGGCGGCGGCGTGGGAACCCTGTCGGAGATCGCACTCGCCCAGCGCATCGGAAAGCCGGTGGTTGGGCTTCACGATTCCTTCAGGAACGCAGTCGATATTCCGCGCGTCGAGAGCGCGACCGAGGCGGTGCGGTGGGCGCTAGAACGGGCTGAGAACGGAGTGGTATAATTCAGACATGAAGGCTGGCACGAAGTTCGCACTCGGCGCGGTCCTGATCGTAGGGTCCGTGGGCTACTTGATGGCGTCCGGCATTAAGCAGACCGGGCAGTACTTCCTCACCCCCAGTGAGCTGGCGCAGCACGTCTCGGCCGATCCGTCGTTCTATGATCTCGGCCTGAAAGTCGGGGCGCGCGTCGTGCCCGGCACCGTGTCCAAGGAGACCGCGACCCAGACGTTGCGCTTTCACATCACCGACGGGACGGTCAACTACCCCGTCATCTTCAAAGGCCTTCCTCCCGATACCTTCACCGACTCCGTCGAAGTCGTCGTCGAAGGACGACTCCAAAAGGACGGTGTGATCCACGCGACCAACGTCCTCGCTAAGTGTGGGTCGCGCTACGAAGCCGTTCCCAAGGCGTAAATGAGTTTGCTCGGCCACCTCTCCCTCTGGCTCGCCTTTATGGTCGGCCTGTGGGGAGCGGTCACCGGCTTTGTCGGCGGCGCGCAGCGGCGCCCCGATCTGCAGCAAAGCGCCCGCAACGCGACGTTCGCCTTGTTCGGCGCGCTGGTGGTCGCGGTGATCTCCCTCGAAGTCGCCATCTTCCGCCACGACTTCAGTCTCGCCTACGTGGCCGGCCGTACCAGCCGCAATCTGCCGACGTTCTATCTCTGGTCGGCGCTGTACTCGGGGCAGGAAGGCAGCCTGCTGTTCTGGGCCACGGTGCTCAGCATGTTCGCCGCGCTGACGCAGCTGCTCACGAGCCGGCGGCACCGTGCGTATCTGCCGTACGTCGCGGGCGTGACATGCCTCGTGGCGACGTTCTTCGTGAGCGTGATGCTGTTTGCGGCGAATCCGTTCAAGCGGCTGCCGTTCACGCCGCTCGATGGCAGCGGCATGAATCCACAGCTGCAGAACCCCGGCATGGTTTTCCATCCGCCGATGCTGTATCTCGGCTATATCTCGATCACGATCCCATTCGCGTTCGCGATCGCGGCGCTGCTGACCAAGAAGCTCGACGCCGAATGGCTCGTCGCCGTCCGCAAATGGACGCTCCTGTCATGGCTGTTTCTGAGCATCGGTCTGCTGATCGGGATGTGGTGGGCGTACGTGGAGCTGGGATGGGGCGGCTACTGGGCGTGGGACCCGGTCGAGAACGCCGCGCTGTTGCCGTGGCTGGTCATGACCGCGTTCCTCCACTCGGTCATGATTCAGGAGAAGCGCGGCATGCTGAAGAAATGGAACCTGGCGCTGGTCCTCGGCGCCTGGCTGCTTTCGATCTTCGGCACGTTCCTGACGCGCTCGGGTGTGATCGCCAGCGTCCACTCATTCACGGAGTCGCCAGTCGGCCACTTCTTCCTGTGGTTCCTGCTGTTTGCCGCCGCCGCGACCACCGTTCTCTACGTCAGACGGCTGCCGTTGCTCGAGGCCGACACGAAGCTCGAATCGATGGTGAGCCGGGAGGCCAGCTTCCTCTTCAATAACCTGTTGCTGATCGGCATTGCGTTCTCGGTCCTCTGGGGCACGCTGTTTCCGATACTCTCCGAGGCGATCAAGGGAACGAAAATCACGGTTGGTCCTCCCTTCTTCAATCAAGTCAACGTGCCCCTGGGCCTCGCGCTGCTCGCCATGACCGGCGTCGGCCCGTTGATCGCGTGGCGCCGGGCATCGGTCCCGAATCTGCGCCGCCAGTTCGCCGTGCCGGCGACGACCGGTGGGTTCGTGCTGTTGATTCTGCTGGTCGCGGGGATGCGCGATATCGGCGCGCTGATCGCCTTCAGTATTGGTGGGTTCGTGCTTGCGACGATCGTCCAGGAATTCGCGCGCGGGGCGCGGGCCCGGCATCGGCAATACGGGGAGCCCGTGATCGTGGCCTTCTTCCAGCTGCTCTCCCGCAACCGCCGTCGCTACGGCGGCTACATCGTCCACGTCGCGATCGTCCTCCTGTTCGTCGCGTTCGCCGGGATGGCCTTTAAGACGGAGACCCAGGCATCGCTCCGGCCAGGCGAAACGGCCACGCTCCGGGGCCCCGATGGCCACGTGTACACGTTCACGCACCTCGGCGTCTCGCAGTACAACACTATGAATCGTCAAGTCACCGCGGTGCTCCTGGACGTCGGTCGCGATGGCAAACCTTTCGGCCGGATGCGCACTGAAAAGCGCCAGCATGTCGATGCACTCGGGAACCCAACGTTCGAACCGTCGACTGAGGTGGGGATCATAAGCGGCCTGCGAGTGGATCTGTACGGCGTGCTCGCCGGCCTGGTCAACGGGACGGAGCAGGCGGTCTTCCGCTTCACGATCAATCCGCTCGTCTGGTGGGTCTGGTTCGGCGGCTTCGTGCTCGTGATTGGTGGCTTGATCGTTCTCTGGCCAGGCGGTGGTCCGCCTCCGGGAACTGGTCCGCGTCCGCCGCGCATGCAGGCCGGTTACGCCGTGAAGCTGGAGGCCGAACGGTGAGCGATCATGTGAGCCGGAGGGGATTCTTCGCGCTTGCCGCTGCCGCCGCCGGCGCCGTCATTCAGGACACGGTGCGGGCGGGCCGCGTCTACGATCCCCAGCGGGCAGGTCGCTCCAGAGAGCCCATCACCGCCCTCGACACCGACGCCGGCATCCAGGCGATCGAAAAGAAGCTCCGGTGCACCTGCGGCTGCGGGCTCGACATCTACACTTGTCGCACGACCGACTTCACCTGCACGTATAGCCCGGTGCTGCACAAGGACGTCCTCCGGCTCGCGGGGCAGGGGAAGACGGCGCAGCAGATCATCGACGAGTTCGTGAAGCAGTACGGGGAAGCGGCGTTGATGGCGCCTCCCAAGCACGGCTTCAATCTCGCCGGCTACTTCGTTCCCGCGATCGCGATCCTCGTCGCCGGCGCGTTCCTCGTGCGCGCGCTGCGCCGCTGGACGCGCGAAGCCGCCGCCGCGGCCCCGGCGAACCCGCCGCTGCCATCGCAGGCCTCGCCCGCCGAGCTCGAACGTCTCCGTCGAGAACTCGACCGGCTCGATGCTTGAGCTGAGTCTTGGAATCCTGCTGGCCGCGGGGGCGACGTACTTCGTCCTGATCCCCATTCTCCGACCGCCGGTAGAATTGGCAGGTAGCGAGGCGGCCGGCGACGAGGGCGAGGATCCTGCCGATGACATGAGCCCGCAGACGGTCGCGCTACGGGCGCTCAAGGAAATCGAATTCGATCGCGCGACCGGCAAGCTATCCGACTCAGATTATGAGCAGCTAAAGGCCAAGTACACGGAGCAAGCACTGATCGCGTTGCGAAGTGCAGGTGCTCTAACCCCGGGCGCAAGCCCGGGGATACATGAACCCCGGGCTGTCGCCCGGGGTCAGAAAACCACAGGCCTGACCTGTCCGGAACATGGGGCACGACCGGAGCCCGACGCCGTGTTCTGCTCGGAATGCGGAAAGAGGTTGGGCTCGGCTCCGGGTTACTGCGCGCGCTGCGGCACGGTGCTCGAGGATGATGCCCGCTACTGCAATCGCTGTGGAGCCCGCGTCGCCGCCTAACTCTTGCGTTTTCCAGGCCCGTTTCCTATCAGTCTGCATCCCCAAAACCTGGAGTGCGGCGTGAACCGATGGGCCTCGCGGTTGCTGGTGGTGGTGCTGCTGTTGGCGTTGACGGCCTCGTCGGCTGACGCGCAGCGGCGGCGCCGGCGCGCCATCGTGACGCAGTCCGGTCCCACGTACGGCGCACATGTCGGCTACAACTTCGACGTCGACGAGCTGCTCATCGGCGCGCAGCTCACCTGGCCCTTCACTCCGGATCTCGCCTTCTATCCGACGTTCGACTACTACTTCGTGAGCGGCGGATCCTTGTGGGCCCTGAATTTCGACCTGAAGTACCGGCCGCCCACCCGCTACGGCGCGTGGTACGTCGGCGGCGGACTCAACTGGTCGCACGCGAGTGCCGGCGGGGTCAGCGGCAGCGATACTAATCTCAATCTGCTCACCGGACTCGAGGGACGTCGCGGGCGCACACGGCCCTACATCGAGGGCAAATTCATCCTCGGCAACGGCAGCTCGTTTCAGATTGTCGGCGGAGTGAGCTGGCGCTAGGCTAGAACTCGAACGTCTCCATTTTTCGGAGCGCCATCCGCAGCGGAATGATCGTGGCCGCCGTGCACAGCGCGGCGGCCATGACGAACCAACCCATCATCTCCGGGGTGATCCCGACCGCGTGCCCTTCCCAGGCGGTGCGCACGTAGGTGTACACGGCCCGGGAGAGTATCCCGAGCACCGCCGCGAGCAGGGCGATCGTCGCCATCATGAAGACCAGGCCGCCGAATGACGTCGGAATCTGCGCGGCGTTCTCCGTCTCGAACTGCGGATACAGCGTGCCGAACGTCAGCGCCATCGCGGCGATCGCGAGCGTCAGTCCTGCCATCGTGGCGAGACTCAAGATCATCATGAACGTCGTGACTTCCAGGAGCGCGTTGGTCAGCCCCGTGAGAATCATGCCGAGGATGAGCAGCGGCAGTGTCCCTACCCAGTACTTGGACCACAACAGGGCCCGCAGATCGAGCGGCGATGAGCGCAGCAGCCACATCTGCCGGCCTTCGAGTGACACGGCGGGGAAGATGAAGCGCGCCGCGATCGACGCGAGCACGAAGCCGGCGAGTCCGAGGTTCAAAAACGACACCAGATTGACGTAGAAAAACCCGACCGGCTCGCCGCGATGCAGCGGCAGCGCCTGAATGTTGAACAAATAGACGACCACCAGCACCGCGAGCAGGATCAGCTGGCTCCACTGCGTCGTATCGCGGAAGAACAGCTTGATGTCCTTGAGGAGAAACTCGCGTTTGGCGACCGGCAGCCAGCCGAGGAGCGATCCAAACGTCCAGCGCCACAGCGTGCCACGGATGAAGCGCTCCGCCCCTTCCTGCGCTTTGGTGAATCCCTGGGCATACAGCGCCCGGTGCAGGACCGCGCCCAGCGTGACGAACGCGGCGGCGGTCGTCCACAGCAGCACGAGCGGCAGCGGATCGATCTCGTGCCGCAGGTACCCCATGACCGCCTGCGAGGCCCATTCGCTCGGGAGAAACGGCGACGTCGGGCCGCGCAGCAGGATCACGAAGTCGAGCAGGTTACGGAATCCTTCGGGGCGGGCGAGCTGCTCGGGGCGAATCACGCGAAACAGCAGGATGACGCCACCAGCGGCGCCGAGCGCGATGATGGACAGCAGGTCGCGCGTGCGTCGCGCGGGGAAGATGTTGACCAGCACCAGCGTCACGGCGCTGCCGAGCACCGCCGGCAGAATCAGCATCGGCACGATGGCGATGAGCGCGTACAGCGCGAACAGCACGCCCGCCTTGTAGACCACGCCATAGGCGGTCAGGATCGGCACCACCATCAACGCCACCATCCAAGAGGAGTGCAGCAGCGTCTCCCCCAGCTTTGCGAGATACAGTCGCAGCCAATCGACCGGCGCCGAGACGAGGAGGTCGAGGTCCTTCGCGAGGAAGAAGCTCGACAGCGCCGTGATCACGTTCGACAGCACCAGGATCGAGATGAAGGAGAGCAGAATGAGCCCCAGGATCTTGCCGGGGATCAGTGGCCCCAGCTCCTCGACGCCGCGCAACGTTTTCAGGATGCGGTACAGCACCCCGAACACACCTGCCCAGAACGCGCCACCCACGAGCGCCAGGATGACGAGCTTGCCGGTGCCGCCCTTGGCGCGCTCCTCGCGCAGCCGCTGCAGCGCGGTCCGCCACTTGGGTTGCAGGACGTGCGCGAGCGAGGGCTGCGTCACCGTCCGAGTACCTCGGCCAGCTCCTGCACCTGCGCTCCGCCGGTGAGTTTGAGGAACAGCTCCTCGAGACTCGCATCGCCGGCCTGATGCTGGCGCCGCACGTCGCTGACCGTTCCGGCGGCGACGATCTTGCCGTGCTGGATGATCGCGATCTGGTCGCACATCGCTTCGGCGACCTCCAGCGTGTGCGTGCTCATCAACACCGTGCCGCCCCGCTCGACAAACTGCCGGAAGATGTCTTTCAGCAGGCGCGCCGCCTTCGGATCGAGTCCGACCATCGGCTCGTCGACGACGATGCACTCGGGGCGGTGAATCAGCGCGCTCGAGATGATCAGCTTCTGCCGCATGCCGTGGCTGTACGCCTCGATCAGCTCATCCTTCCAGCTCGTCAGCTCGAACACCTCGAGCAGCTCGGCGATACGGCGTTCGACGCTGTCGCCTTCCTGCCCGTACAGCCCGGCGACAAACCGCAGGAATTCGGCACCGGTGAGCTTGTCGTAGACAAAGGGACGATCCGGGATGAAACCGAGCCGCATCTTGGCGGCCAATGGATTGACGTGGACGTCGTCGCCGCCGAGCAGCACCCGACCCTGCGTGGGCCGCAGGATCCCGGCGATCATCCGCAACGTCGTCGTCTTGCCGGCGCCGTTCGGACCGAGGCAGCCGTAGAGGACGCCGCGGGGCACGTGCAGGGAGATGTCATCCACGGCGACGAAGCTGCCGTAGAGCTTGGTGAGGTTTTCCAGACGGATCATAGCACCTCGAGCTTCAAGCGGCCGATGAGCGGGACAAGCTCGACCTGCCGCGCCAGCCCACCCGTCGCGATCGTCACATGTGCGGCATCGGCGGGGAATTGATCGAATGTGGGGTCCACCGCGATCCAGTCGTTGAGGTAGACCTCGGCCCAGGCATGATAGTAGAACCGGCCATTCAGGTAGATCAGTCCCGCGACGGTGCGCGCCGGCAAGCCGGCCGAGCGCGCGAGCGCGACGAACAGCGTCGCCGCCTCGTTGCAATCGCCGCGGGGGTTCTCCAACACCTTCACGGCGCTCGGCACGCTTCCCGGCTGCGGGATCTCGCGGCGCAGCGCGCGGTGGACCCAATGGGTGAGCAGCTCCGCGACGCGCGCGGGACCGCGCTCGCGCTCGATGATACGTCGCGCCTGCGCGGCGATCCGCGGATCGTGACTCTGAATCAGCGGTTCCGGCGTGAGCCACCGCGCCAGCGCGGTATCCCGCGACGGCAGCCGGTAGGGCGCGGCATGCGCCTGCAGCGCGCTCGCGTGCACGAGGTCGAGCGTGTCCCTCCCATTTTTCCGCACGAGCATCCGCGGGCGCGGCTGGGGATCGTTCCGTACTCCCGCCACCAGCGCCGTCAGCGGAACGATCTCGCCGGGGCCTGGGGCGGCGCTGCTGCGGGCGACGCGAGCGGTGTCGCGGTGCTTGAAGTTCTCGTAGACGATCTCGAACGCCGCGCGCTCGATCGCAAAGCCGGGCTCATTGGAGCCGAACACGAGCCGGCCCTGCGCATCGATCCAGCTGCGCATCGCCGCACCATTTGCCGCGTGATCGATGCGGAACGCGCGCACGGTATCGAAGTGCTCCGGCACCCACGTCATCGTGGTGGAATCGAGATCGGCGCTGTCGGAGACGACGAGCGTGGATTCCGCAGCGACCCGTGCCGTCACGTCGCGCCCGGTCACGAGCAGTGGATCGAACAGCCGCGCGGTATACGCGCGCCCCGACCGCAGCTCGCCGCCGAACGCGAGACGGAGCGGCAACAGTGCCGGGACGGTGACGGGCCCCGGCAGCGGAATCCGCGTCATTTGCGAGTCGCCTTGGGAGACGATCGCGACGGAGAGGACCGTGTCGCCCAGGACGCGCCCGTGGGCCTCGAATTGGCCGATGTCGCCGTCGAATGTCGCCGTGATGGTCTGCAGCCGCAGCGCGCGCGACAGCATGGCGACGCTGCGCGCCGTCGTACGGTGCAGCGTCCCGAGCGCGGCGACATCCAGCACGAATACGGTCTCGACACGCAGCGCGTCGGGAAGCGTGTCGATGGTCGTGGAGGAGTACCCGATCTGCTGGCCGCCGACGTCCAGCCGATAGAACAGCCCGCCCGGCGCGACGGCCAGCGCCGCCGCGGCGAGCCGGGCTCCGGTGGGACGGAACACTTCGCGCTTCACCAGCCAGCCCAGCGACAACGCCCAGGCGGCCAAAATGGTGATCACCCAGCGGCGGCGGTTCACGAGACCGCCCGCTGCAGCGCCGCTTCGAAGACCTGCTGATCCTCCGGGCGCTCGACGACGAACGACACGTCCGCCGGGAACTGCGCGCTCCCGCGGTGCACGTGCAACACCGTCGCCATGATTTCGGCGGAGTCCTCGAGCGTCAGATTGCCCGCGCCCGTCCCCAGCGGCGGGGCACTGAGGTGCGCGAACTGCCACTCCTGTGCCTGATGCAGCGTCGAGAGCCAGGCGCGCGCCACGTTGCCACGCGTGACCGGCTCGGTCTCACTGCGGATCACGGCGTGAATGACGAATTCCGCGGGGAGCGCGCCGCCGGCAGCGGTCACGACGGCGGCACCGACCGCGAGCTCGCGATTCAGTCGAATGCGGTTCTGGAATTCTTCTCCGCCGACGATCTCCAGGCGGCGCAGCGCGGCTGCCGTAGGGTCGAGGCGAGTGGTGGCGGGACGGACGACGGCATCAGCGGCGAACGACGCGAGATCGTCCACGACTACGCGAATCACCTACCGGACATTTCCCGGGAGCGGCGGTACATCGCAGTCGCCTCATCAGGGCGATTCAATCGGTCGAGTACTTTGCCGATGCCATACAGCGCCTTGGGGTTTGCCGGCTGCAGCTCGACGGCCCGCTCGTACGCCGCCAGCGCTCCCGCGAGGTCGTCCATGTGATTGAGCGCTTCGCCCAGGTAATACCAGGCCGCCGCCCGTCCCGGCTCGACTTCCGCCGCGCGCCGCAGCTGATCGGTTCCCTCACGCCACATGCCGCGTCGGGTCAACACGATCCCGAGGTTGAACAGCGCCTCGACGTTGTTCGGGTCGGCACGCAGCACCCGCTGCAGGTCGCGCTGCGCGGCGGCATAACGCACGGTCGCGCCGAGGATGGCGGCCCGGTTCAGCAGCAGCGCGGGATTGTCGGGCTCGGTCTCGAGCGCGCGGTCCAGCTCCGCGAGCGCGCCGTCGCGGTCGCCACGGGCATCGAGAATCAGCGCCAGGTTGTTGCGCGCTTTCACGTGTTTGGGATCGCGCGCCAGCAGGTCGCGATAGGACGCCGCGGCCCGGTCGGTTTCTCCCCGCTCGCTGGCTTCGCGGGCCGCGACGTACAGCGGATCGTCGGACGCCACCGGAGCCGGCGGAGGCGCCGCCGGTGTGGCGGTCGAGGTTGGTGGAGGCGGTGGAGGTGATGGAGGTGGTGGAGGTGCCGGCGGTTCGGGAAGCTCGCCGTCGTCCAGCTTCGCTGTGATGTCCGTATGACCAGGAGTTGCGACGGGTTGCGCCACGCGCAGCGGCGGGGGCTGCTGGTCGCGCGCCACGTCGTTGGGTGTCGCAATCGCGCCCGTCTGCGTGAGCGATTCGGCTTCCTCGATCAGGTCGGCCGCGACCCGCGCCCGCTCCTGCGAGGTCTGCCAGCGGCGCTCCCGCCGGGGGCCCTGGGGGCCGGGGGCGCCTCCGCGGTTCATATCAGGACCTTCGCGTCATTGGTCATGGGGGATGCTAACCTAGGAAACGGCGGATGCATAGGCAAGAGAAATGGGGAGAGTTGACCGAAATGCGGTACCCTATCTAACCTCCGAGACTATGTCTGGTGACGCCCTGATCGTCCGCGGAGCCCGCGAGCACAATCTCAAGAACATCGACGTCGAGCTACCCCGCAACGCCCTCGTGGTGTTCACGGGGTTGTCGGGCTCGGGGAAGTCGTCGCTTGCGTTCGACACCATCTACGCCGAGGGGCAGCGCCGCTACGTCGAATCGCTCTCCGCCTATGCGCGTCAGTTCCTCGGGCTCATGGACAAGCCCGACGTCGATGCGATCGAAGGGCTGTCTCCGGCGATCTCGATCGAGCAAAAGACCGCGGGTGCAAATCCTCGTTCCACCGTGGGCACGATCACGGAAGTCTATGATTACCTCCGCCTCCTGTGGGCCCGCACCGGCACGCCGCATTGCCCCAACGATGGGACGCCGGTCGAGCGGCAGTCCGCGTCACAGATCACCGACCTGGTGCTCGAGTGGCCGGAAGGCACGAAGATCGAAGTGCTCGCACCGCTCGTGCGCGGACGCAAGGGCGAGTTTCGTGATGTGTTTGAGGCGATGCGCAAGCAGGGCTTTGTGCGCGCACGCATCAACGGCGATACGTACGACCTCTCGGACGTGCCCAAGCTCAATCGCCGTCAGAACCACGACATCGCGGTCGTCGTCGACCGGCTCGTCGTCCGTCCCGCCGACCGGGGACGGCTCGCCGATTCGATCGAGACGGCGCTCAAGGCCGCGGACGGCGTGGTGGAAGTCGTCCGCCAGACCGGCAGCCCGCGCTCGCGCCTGTTCTCGGAGCGATACGCCTGCCCGAAGTGCGGGTTGTCGCTCCCGGAGCTCGAGCCGCGGCAGTTCTCCTTCAACTCACCGTACGGCGCCTGTCCCGACTGTTCTGGGCTCGGCACGCGCCGTGAGGTAAACGCCGATCTCGTCCTCGGCGATCAGAGTCTGTCGATTCTCGAGGGCGTCGTGCTGCCGTGGGGTGAGCCGAGCGGGTATCTGAGGAAGGTCGTGCTGCCGGCGCTTGCCAAGACGTACAAGTTCGATCTCAACGCGCCATGGCGCGATCTCTCGCCCAGCGTTCAGAAGACGCTGCTCAACGGTGCGCCCGGTAAGACGATTACCTACCAGTACGACAGCGAGCGGTGGCACGGCTCGTACGAGTCCGGTTGGAAGGGCGTGCTCGATCACGTCGAGAAGCGCTACCGCGAAACGTCATCGGACGCGGTGCGCGAACAGCTCGAGCAATACATGGTGGAGCAGCCGTGTCCCACCTGTGGCGGCCGCCGCCTCAAGCCCGAGAGCCTTTCGGTCCTGGTGGCCGGCAAGAGTATCGGCGACATCGTGGCGCTTCCCGTGCGTGAGACGCTCGACTTCTTCTCGAAGGTCCCGCTGCGGGGGAACGGCCGCGCGGGCCTCGACCCGGAGATCTCTCGGCCGATTCTGAAAGAAGTGACGGACCGGCTGCGATTTCTCGTCGACGTCGGCCTCGACTATCTCACGCTCGAGCGATCTGCCGTGACACTGTCGGGTGGGGAAGCACAACGCATTCGACTCGCGACACAGATCGGCAGCCGGCTGGTGGGCGTGCTGTACATCCTCGACGAGCCATCCATCGGGCTGCATCAACGCGACAACGCGCGACTCCTTGGCACGCTGAAAGAGCTGCGCGACCTCGGCAACACCGTGCTGGTCGTCGAGCACGACGAGGAAACGATCCGTGCGGCGGATTATGTCGTGGATTTGGGACCGCGTGCCGGCCGGCACGGCGGCGAGGTCGTGGCGGCCGGTCCGCTCGAAGACGTGTTGCGCCACCGCGACTCCCTGACCGCGCGTTACCTGCGCGGCGAGCTGCGGATTCCCCTGCCGCCACGGCGCCGCATCGCCGACGCCGACCGGATGCTCCGCGTGCTCGGCGCAAAGCACCACAACCTCAAGGATCTCTCGGTCGAATTCCCGCTGGGTCTGTTCGTGGCGGTGACGGGCGTGTCGGGTTCGGGGAAATCGACCCTGGTCACCGACATTCTGTACCAGGCGTTGGCGCGCCATTTCTATCGCGCCAAGGTCGTTCCCGGCGCGCACGAGCGCCTGGAAGGCCTCGATCAGATCGATAAGGTGATCGACATCGATCAGAGCCCGATTGGCCGGACGCCGCGGTCTAACCCGGCCACGTACACGGGCCTCTTCACACCGATTCGGGAGCTGTTCACCTATCTCCCCGAGTCCAAATTGCGCGGCTACGGCCCGGGCCGGTTCTCGTTCAACGTCAAGGGCGGCCGCTGCGAGGCGTGCCAGGGTGACGGACTGGTCAAGGTCGAAATGCACTTTCTGCCCGACGTCTACGTTCCGTGCGAAGTCTGCAAGGGCCGGCGTTACAACCGGGAAACATTGGAGGTCCGGTATAAAGGAAAGTCGATTGCCGATGTGCTCGACCTGACGGTCGCCGATGCGCTCGACTTCTTCGAGCATCAACCGCGTATCAGGACGAAACTCGAACTGCTCAACGACGTAGGTCTGGGATACATCCACCTCGGACAGTCGGCAACGACCCTCTCGGGCGGCGAAGCCCAGCGCGTGAAGCTTGCGACTGAGCTCGCCAAGCGGGACACGGGCCGCACTCTGTACATCCTGGACGAGCCCACGACCGGATTGCATTTCGAGGACGTGCGGCTGCTGCTGGAAGTGCTGCACCGGCTGGTGGACAAGGGGAATACGGTCGTCGTGATCGAGCACAACCTCGACGTCGTGAAGACCGCCGATTGGGTCATCGACTTGGGGCCTGAGGGCGGGGAGCTGGGCGGGCGCGTGGTGGCGGAAGGTCCTCCCGAGAAGATCGCGCAGTCCAAAGGCTCTCACACGGGGCAGTTCCTGCGCAAGGTGTTGCAGGCAGGAGACTAGGCGGTAGGTTGAACGCAACAAGGAGGGCGCGCGTGTTCAAGGTAGCCTATGCCTGAGGAAGTCGTTTTCCTGTTCGTCTTGACCATCGTCGGCTCGACACTCCTGCTGTTTCCGTTGGTGCGCGCCCTTGCCGAGCGCATCCGCACCAAGAGCGTCGATGCCGGGGTGAAGGAGGAGCTGCAGATGCTGCGTGAAGACCTGCTCGCCGAGCTGCAGCAAACCCGTCGCGAGATCGGCGATCTCGGGGAGCGCATCGACTTCACGGAGCGCCTCCTCGCCAAGAAAATCGAGCGATGAATCCGGGGGAAGTATTTGCGCTGGTCGCTGTCGTGGGTGGGTTCGTATTCGTGCTTCGGCCGGTCGTGTCAGCGATCGCCAAGCGCATCGCCGGCGAGCATCGCAGGCCCGGTCTCGAGCCTGCCGAGCGCGACGAGATCTTGACCGAGCTGCAGGCCGTGCGCCAAGAGGTCGCCGAGCTTGCGGAACGGATGGACTTTGCCGAGCGACTCCTCTCGAAGCAGAGCGAGGTCAAGCGCTAATGTGGAATCCGGGCATGGTGGGCGTGTTCATCCCGATCATCGCGGTGGGCGGCTTCTTTCTCTGGATGATTTCGCTGTCGCCCCTTGGGAAGGCGGTCGCGGAACGCCTGCGGCACGGGCCAGTGCCACCCGGGGGAACCGGCCAGGAGCAGGCCGAGTTAGTCGAAAGCGTGGAGCGACTGCGGCGGGAGGTGGCGGAACTGGCGGAGCGAGTAGATTTTACCGAGCGGCTGCTCGGCCAGCAGCAGTCGGCTGGGCAGCTGGGGAAGCCGCGCTCGTGATGTTGCCCGCTGAAACGGGCAGATCGTCCTAGGCGTAGGAGAGCACGTGCTTCTGCAGACACCGACCCCGCCGCCCGTGATTCCGTTCGACCCGAATCAGCTCATTCCGCTGATCGGGATGATCGGTGGGCTGGTGGTCGCGGGCGTGGTGCTGTACGCGTTTTTCAAGTCCGATTTGGCGGCCGCGATGGCAGAGCGCATTCGGGCCGGCATCCATCGGAAGCGGCGCTGGAAAGGGTTTGGCGGGGAGTGGATCGACACCCCAACCGAGGGTCTCGCGGACGCGGACCACGTCGCCGAGCTGGAGCAGCGCGTGACCGAGATGCAAGGCCAGTTATCCGAGATGGCCGAACGGCTAGATTTTGCGGAGCGGCTGCTTGCGCAGAAGCGCGAGCGCTCATTGCCAGGAGCCTAGATGGGGATCATTGATCGTCTGTCCACGCTGATCCGGTCGAATATCAACGACCTGATCTCGCGCGCCGAGAACCCGCAAAAAGTTCTCGAGCAGCTCATCATCGACATGCGCAACCAGCTGGCGAAGGCGAAGCAGCAGGTCGCCGCCGCCATCGCTGACGAGAAGCGGCTGTCGGCGCAGGCCGAGCAGGAAAAGAAGCTGTCCGAGGATTGGGAGAAGCGGGCGGTGCTCGCCGTGCAGGAAGGACGGGACGATCTCGCCAAGCAGGCGCTGCTGCGCTACAACGAGCACGTGCAGGGTGCCGTGCAGCTCCAGGAGACGTGGGTCAAGCACCGCGAAGAGACCGAGCGGCTCAAGGCGTCGCTGCGCCAGCTCAACGACAAGATCGAGGAAGCGAAGCGCAAGAAGAACATCCTGATCGCGCGCCAGAAGCGGGCCGAGGCCCACAAGCGCATTCAGGAGACGATGGGAGCGATCTCCGACAAGAGCGCATTCGAAACGTTCGAGCGGATGGCGGAGCAGATCGAGCACGAGGAACGCAAGCTGATCGCCGCGGCTGAGGTGAACGAAGATCTCTCCGGCGATTCCCTGATCAAGCAGTTCCAGGGCATCGAGGTGAAGGCCAACGCGGACGAGCAGCTGCTGGCGCTGAAGCGCAAAATGGGTCTGTTGCCCGGCGGTACGCAGGCCGAAGCGAGGGCATTGGGCAAAGGGGCGAAGGACGCCGAGCTGCTCGAGGATGACGACGCGGAGCAGAAGAGCTGACCGGTTCCGGGACGCCTTCCTCTGATCGGTTGTCGAGCGCCACGTTCGTGGCGCTCTTCGTTGCGGCGCTCGTCGTCCTGTTCATCCTCAAGGTCATCGATGTCTTGTTGCTCGTCTTTCTCGCCATCCTGCTCGCCGTCTATCTCTCGGCGATCACGGATTGGCTCGAGCGTCGCTTCGGGATGCGGCGCTGGTTGGGGCTGACACTCACCGTCCTGGCTACCGTCGCGGGCGTCGTCAGCGTCGCTGCGCTGCTGGCCCCGCCGGTCATCGAACAGACGCGTGCGTTGATCGGCGGCCTGCCGCAGACGCTCACGAATATTCAAAACGTGCTCGCGCGATGGGCCAGCCAATATCCCGTGCTCGACCAGACCGAGCTGGCGAATCCATCGTCCGGCGTCGTGTCGGGCCTCGTCACCGATGCGGTAGGATTCCTGAGCGGCTCGATCCTCGGATACGTGCGCGGCGGCGGCACGCTGTTCATCGAAGGCGCGAGCGTGGTGGTGATGGCGCTCTATCTCGCCCGCCAGCCGGCCTTGTACCGCGACGGTCTGATCTCGCTGTTTGCGCCGCGCCACCGCAGCATCGCCGTCCAGGTGTTCGACGACACCGCGGCCACCCTGCGGGCGTGGGTGGTGGGCCAGCTCATCGCGATGTCGGTGCTGGCGATGTTGACCGCGATCGGACTGTGGATCCTCGGCGTGCCATACTGGTTGGCATTCGGAATCTTCACCGGCCTGGTGGCGATTGTGCCGTTCTTTGGCACACTCGTCTCCACGCTCCTCCCCGCGCTGTTTATGGTCGCATCCGGGGACTGGTTGACGGTGCTGCTCGTCCTGCTGCTGGGTGTGCTCGTGCACGTGTTCGAGGCAAACGTCGTCGTGCCGCGCATCATGCAGCGCAAAGTCGATCTGCCCCCCGTGCTGACGATTTCGAGCGTGCTGATCATGGGCACGCTGCTGGGCGCGATCGGCCTGATCGTCGCGGTCCCGGTGCTGTGCGTGACGATGGTCCTGATCCGCCACATTCTCCATGGGGAGCTCTACGGGGAACCGGGCCACTTCAAGCCTGCCGTCCTCCGTCCGACAGAGTCCTGGTCGGGAGTGGAACGCCGGCAAGTCGCCGGCGCCAAGCAATGACGACGCCGCAGCATCGCTTCCTGATTATCGCGGATGGGGACTTCGGACCGCTCACATCCAAGACCGCCAACTCGTGCATTCGCTATTTCCCGGAGCGCATCGTCGCCGTGTTCGACCGCAAGCAGGCGGGGAAGACCGCGCAGGACGTGCTCGGCTTTGGCGGCAAGATTCCCGTCGTCGGCGACTTCGAGCGCGGTCTCGCGGCGGGGAAGGGCGCGACCGCCGTGATGATCGGCATCGCGCCGGCGGGTGGCCGGTTGCCGGACGAATGGAAGGGATGGCTCCGGACTGCGATTGCGAAGCAGCTCGAGATCTGGAGCGGCCTGCACACCTTCATCGGGGACGATCCGGAGTTGGGGCCGCTTGCGAAGGCCCGCGGCGTGCGCATTCTCGACGCGCGCCGGCCGCCTCCGAACCTGCCGATCGCGGACGGGCGGGCCGCCGAGGTCGATGCGCTCGTCGTGCTCGCGGTCGGGACCGATTGCAACGTCGGCAAAATGACCGCGCAGCTCCAGCTGCGCGACGCGTTGGTGAAGCGCGGTCACCGCACGAGCTTTGTGGCGACGGGCCAGACGGGAATCTTTATCGAAGGATGGGGCATCGCGGTCGATGCCGTCGTGGCTGACTTCGTCGCGGGTGCCGCCGAGCAGCTCGTGCTCCAGGGCGCGAAGGACAACGACATCGTGCTCGTCGAGGGGCAGGGTAGCTTGATTCACCCCGGGTACTCGGGCGTCACGCTGGGTCTGTTGCACGGCTCGTGCCCCGACGCGCTGATTCTGTGTCATCAGGTGACGCGCGATTACATCGGCGATTATCACGGCCGCGAGCCGTGGGTGAAGATTCCCTCGTACGTCGAGATGATCGACATCTACGAGCGGGCGGCGCACCCCGTGCATCCGACGAAGGTGATCGGCCTCTGTCTCAACACCTACGACATGGATGAGGCGGCGGCGCGGGAGGCGATTGCGAAGGCAGCGGAGGAAACCGGGCTGCCGGCGACGGATCCGGTGCGGTTCGATTCGGCACCGTTGGTCGATGCAATTATTCGGGAGGCAATGGTGGCGCGGTGATGGTTGTCGTAGGGGCGCAGCATGCTGCGCCCCTACATCACGCACGTTTTTGACCATTCTGGCGGCGATTTGATACCACACGCCGTCACATTCGGCCTAATGTGCCGCCATGCGATTCCTGCACTGCGCGCACGCCGAATTCCTGCTCGTGCTCCCGCGCCTCACGCGGACTCGGCTCGGCATCGCACTCCTGGCACTCGGCACGACACTCGTGTGGCTTCGCGCGCACGCCTTCGACGCCCTCACCGTCACACTCCAAGCCGGCGCGCTCGGCGCGATCCTCGGCGCGGCCGCGATCGTGGGGGATGAGCGCGACCGGGCGGCGCTGACCACCGCGCTCACACATCCCACCACGCCACTCGCCATCGCGACGGGGCGCTGGCTCGCAATCGTGGTCCCGGCGTGGTCACTGGTCATGATTTGCGCGACGGCGACGGGCTGGCGCACGGACGGGGTTGTCGCGGGGCTGATCGCCACGGCCGCGGTTGGCAGCTTTGCGTTGGCTGTGGTGCTCCCGCTGGGCCGCGGCGCGGCGCTAGCGCTCTTCCTCTTTATGGCGGTGGCCGGGACGATCCCGCCGGAGCGCCTGGTCGACCTCGCACGCCCAGGCATGGTGCGTCTGACCGCCGCGAGCGCCCTGGAGCTGGGACCGGCGCTCTGGCACTACCGCGACATCGCGACCGGCGACGTCGGCGCGATCCTGCACGCGTTCGCGTGGACGGGGCTGGGAGTTCTGTTGGCGGGCGCACTGATTGCCCGACGCCGGGGCTACTGACGACCGATGACCGAAGACAGATGACTGATTACGCATTGACGCTGAGTGACATCACGGGGCCTCGGCTTGGCCCCGCCTCGCTCGCGCTGCTGCCGGGCGAGATCGCGGGGCTGGTTGGGCCGGCGGGGGCGGGGAAGACCAGGCTGCTCCGCGTTGCGGCGGGCGCGGCCCGGTCGAAGACGGGGGAGGTGCGCGTGTGGGGGATGCGCGTCACGGATCCCGCGGCACGCCGCCTCGTCGGATACGCGGCCGACAGCCCGGCATTGCCGCGCGCGCTCACTGTCCAGGAAGTTCTGATGTACTACGCGCGCCTGCATTGCGCGGTGAGCAATGAGCGGGTGCCACCCGGCCTGGTCCGCGAAGCCCTCGAGATCGCCGGGTTAGCGGCGGCCGCAGATCTGCGCGTCGACGCGCTCGGTCGAGCGGATCTACACCGGTTGAGCCTAGCGCAGGCAGCGCTGGGTGGACGCCGAGTGCTGCTGCTCGATGAGACCTTGTCCGGTCTCGACGCCTTGGCGCGCCGAGACTTGCGGGGCCGGATCGCGCGGCTCGCGGCGGAGGGCGTCGCGGTGCTGATCACCTCGCGCGATCCGGCCGCCCTCGAACGCCTGGCGGCCCGCGTGCTGGTGCTGCGCAACGGACGCATCGTCCGCGTGGGCCCGCTCGCGACTCTGCTGGGTGAGCGGGTGCTGGAGGTGATCCTGGATGCGCCGCCTGCCGAGCCCCCTCCCGGCTTTCGTCTCACAGAGGCTGGTCTGGAAACACCGCTTACTGGCAGGACCGTGGAGGCGGCATTGGCGCTATGCCACGCCCATCGCCTGCCGGTGCGGGCGTCGCGCGTGCGAGTGAAATCTCTGGAAGAGATCGTGCTCGAGACTCACGACAGCGATTTAGGTCAGGTTGGGGTGGGGGCTAGGGCGCCCGCGCGCGAAGCGCCCGTCGCCTCCCACCCCAACCTGACCTCATTAGACTTTCCTTAGTACGTTTCGCCGTTAATGACGGCGCAACTTTCCCTCTTTAATACGCTGACCCGTCGCGTCGAGCCGCTGCAGCCGCTCGCGCCGCCGCGCGTCACGCTGTACACCTGCGGCCCGACGGTATGGAACTACGCCCACATCGGCAATTTCCGCACGTTCCTCTTCGAAGATCTGTTGCGCCGCTGGCTCGAGCGCTCCGGCTACGACGTCTTTCAAATCATGAACCTCACCGACGTCGATGACCGCACGATCAAGGCGGCGCGTCAGGCCGGGAAGCCGCTCGCCGAACACACGGCGCCGTTCACGAAGGCATTCTTCGAAGATCGCGACTACTTGCGCATCAGGCCGGCGCATGTCTACACGGCGGCGACGGCGTACATGCCGCAGATGATCGCGTTGGTGTCGCGGCTGCTCGAGCGCGGGGTCGCATATAAAGGAGAGGACGGCTCGGTCTACTTCGCGATCGCGAAGTTTCCGACCTACGGCCGCCTGTCGCAGCTCGATAAGCGCGAGATCAAAGTCGGCGCGCGCGTCGCGAGCGACGAATACGCGAAAGGCGATCCGAGCGATTTCGCGCTGTGGAAGAAGGCCGACGCCGAGGACGAGGCCGTTGGCGCGGCATGGGACGCGCCGTTCGGACGCGGCCGCCCCGGGTGGCATCTCGAATGCTCGGCGATGTCGCTCGACGAAATCGGTAAGCAGTTCGGCGTACAGACGCTCGACATCCACGCCGGCGGGATCGATTTGATCTTTCCGCATCACGAAAACGAAATTGCGCAATCGGAGGGCGCGACGGGCCAGCCGTTCTCACGCCATTGGGTGCACGGCGAATTCTTGAATGTGCGCGGCACCAAGATGTCCAAGCGCCACGGAAATTTTCTCACGGCGCGCGATCTGCGAGAGCAAGGCGTCGATGCGGCCGCGGTACGGCTGCTTTTTTTTCAGACGCATTATCGTCAGCCGGTCGATTTCACCGATGAGGCACTCGAAGCCGCAAAGGAAGGGGTGCGACGCCTGGGAGAATTCTGGGAGCGTTTGCAGAGAGCCGTGAAGCCGAACGATCCCACGCCCAATCTGCTCGGGGCAAAGCTCGAGACCGAGGTACTCGTGCTCAACGACGACCTCAATGCGCCGCGCGCCGTCGCCGCGCTGTTCGACTTCGTGCGTGCGGCGAACCGCGAGCTGGACAAGCCCGAGGGAATGGCGGGAGCGACTCGCGCGCTGGCCGCCTTCGAGCGCGTAGCCGGACCGGAGCTGCTGGATGTCCTGCCGACCCAGCGGGCGGTGGATCCGGCATTGGCGACTTGGGTTGAGGAACGCATTGCCGCCCGCAACCAGGCCCGTAAGTCCAAGGATTTCAAGGCCGCCGACGCGATGCGGGCCGAGCTCGGCGCCCGCGGCGTCGAGATCGAAGACACGCCCCAGGGCACCAAGTGGAAACTCAGGTGACGAGGCCTAAGTCGTTCGAAGCCCGTCCCTTGCCATAGTCGCACGCCCCGTCTAAGATACGAGTCTGTCGGATTCAGCCTTTACCAGCTGACGTAGCTCAACTGGCAGAGCAGCTGATTTGTAATCAGCAGGTTAAGGGTTCGAGTCCCTTCGTCAGCTCAAACCCGAACTCTGGGAACCAACAAACCCCGCGCCGAAACGAACGCGGGGTCTGTTGTCAGCGGGAGGGTGGAGCAGAAGGGACGGCGCGCGCTGGGGTGGGGTGCCCGAGTGGCCAAAGGGAGCAGACTGTAAATCTGCCGGCGTCAGCCTACGAAGGTTCGAATCCTTCCCCCACCACTCAATGTGGCGCGCGGGCGTAGCTCAGTTGGTAGAGCATCAGCCTTCCAAGCTGAGGGTCGCGGGTTCGAGCCCCGTCGCCCGCTCCTTGTCCTGAGGGGCGAAGCCCGAAGGATCTGAGCAAAGGCTCGCGTAGCTCAGTCGGTAGAGCGCGTCCTTGGTAAGGACGAGGTCACCGGTTCAATCCCGGTCGCGAGCTCTGAACTTATCGGGAAGCGTAGAAAAAAAATCGTCGAACGAAGAGGTCGAACAAGAACGTCGAACGCATTCGTTAGACGGTGTTGTTAGACGCAGTTGTTAGACGCCGTTTTACTACGGTTTTGAGGAGACAATGGCAAAGGCAAGATTTGAGCGCACCAAGCCGCATGTGAACGTGGGCACGATTGGCCACGTCGACCACGGCAAGACGACGTTGACGGCGGCGCTGACGAAGGTCTCGGCCGACAAGGGCCTGGGGACCTACGTGAGCTATGACCAGGTCGCCAAGGCGAGCGAGTCCCAGGGGCGGCGCGATGCGACGAAGATTCTGACGATCGCGACGAGCCACGTGGAGTACTCGACGCCGGAGCGCCACTACGCGCACGTCGACTGCCCGGGGCACGCCGATTACGTGAAGAATATGATCACGGGCGCGGCGCAGATGGACGGCGCGATCCTGGTGGTCTCGGCCGTCGATGGCCCGATGCCGCAGACCCGAGAGCACATCCTCCTGGCCCGGCAGGTGAACGTGCCGGCGGTGGTCGTGTTCCTCAATAAGTGCGACCTGGTGGACGATCCGGAGCTCCTGGACCTGGTCGAGCTCGAAGTGCGCGAGCTGCTGAGCAAGTATCAGTTCCCGGGCGATGACGTGCCGGTGATTCGGGGTGCGGCGCTGAAGGCGATCGAAGGGGACAAGACGTGGGTCGCCAAGGTCGAGGAGCTGCTGGCGGCCCTGGATAAGTCGATCCCGATTCCCAAGCGCGAAATCGACAAGCCGTTCCTGATGCCGGTCGAGGACGTGTTCTCGATCACCGGGCGCGGGACCGTGGCGACGGGACGGGTGGACCGCGGCAAAGTGAAATCGGGGGAGGAGCTCGAGATGGTGGGCTTCGGGACCGACAAGAAGACGGTCGTGACGGGCGTCGAGATGTTCCGCAAGCTGCTGGACGAGGCGCAGGCGGGCGACAACGTCGGCCTGCTGCTGCGGGGGGTGGAGAAGGATCAGATCGAGCGCGGGATGGTGTTGGCGAAGCCGGGGTCGATCAAGCCGCACACGCACTTTGAGGCGGAAGTGTACGTGCTGACCAAGGAAGAGGGCGGGCGGCACACGCCGTTCTTCAAGGGCTACCGGCCGCAGTTTTATTTTCGGACCACCGACGTGACGGGCAGCGTGGAGCTGCCGGCGGGCGTCGAGATGGTGATGCCGGGGGACAACACGAAGATGACGATCGAGCTGATCACACCGATCGCGATGGAGGAACAGCTTCGGTTTGCCATCCGAGAGGGTGGACGGACTGTCGGTGCAGGTGTGGTGACGAAGATTCTGAAATAATGCACGAATGGCACGTCGGCACGTCTGCACGAATAATCGTGCCGACGTGCAGTCGTGCCGACGTGGAGACCTAAATGCCCAGAGAGAATATCATCATGGAGTGCACCGTCTGTAAGAGTCGGAACTATTTCACGACCAAGAACAGGCGCAAGCACCCCGAGCGGGCGGAGTGGAAGAAGTACTGCCCGCGGTGCAATAAGCAGCAGGCGCACAAGGAATCGAAGTAATGGCGACGGAGGTCATGACGGGGGGGAGCGGCGCCGGAAGCGCCGAGCTTCGTCCCGCCGGTCGCATCGCCCGGTTCGTGCAGTTCCTGCGCGAGGTGCGCAATGAGCTGCGCAAAGTCACCTGGCCGACGTTCGACGAGCTGAAGAAAGCGACGACCGTGATCGTCATCTTCGTCACGGTGCTGGGCATCGCGATCGGGTTGATGGACTCGTTCTTCCAGTTCGTGTTCGTGAAGCTGGTGGCGAGGCTGTTCTAGTGCCCGACTTACGGTGGTATGCGATTCAGACGACCGCGGGGCATGAGAACAAAGTGCGGTCGCTGATCGCCCGCCGCATCGCCGAAGATACGCGGCCGGAGTCGGAGAAGCCGATCCGTCAGGCCCTGGTCCCCACGCAGGAAGTGGTGGAGATCAAGAACGGCAAGAAGGTGAACGTCGAGCGGAAGATTTATCCCGGGTACGTGCTCGTGGAGATGGACCTGAATCAGGAGACTATTCACACGATCAACGGCATCCAGGGCGTGATCAAGTTCGTGGGAACCGGCCGGCTGCCGATGCCGTTGCGTCCGGACGAGGTCAACCGGCTCCTGGGCGTCGAAGAAGCGATCAAGGAAGAAGAGCCCGCCGAGGCGATTCCGTTCCTCGTCGGTCAAGTCGTGGAGATCACCGAGGGGCCGTTCTCGGACTTTAGCGGAACCGTTCAAGAAGTGTTGCCCGACAAGGGCAAAGTGCGCGTATCCGTCGCGTTGTTCGGGCGGCCGACATCCGTGGAATTGGACTATTTGCAGCTGAAGGCTCACTAATGGCGAAACCAGTTACGGCAATCGTGAAGCTCCAGGTGCCGGCGGGTCAGGCCACGCCTGCCCCTCCGGTGGGCACGGCGCTCGGACCGCACGGCGTCAACATCATGGAATTCGTGAAGCAGTTCAACGCGAAGACCGGAAGCGCTGCGGGCATGGTGACGCCCGTCGTCGTCACGATCTACAAGGACCGCACCTTCACGTTCGTGACCAAGACCCCGCCCGCCGCGGTCTTGCTCAAGAAGGAAGCGGGCATCGAGAAGGGCTCGGCGACCTCCAACCGCGAGAAGGTCGGCAAGGTCACGCGCGCCCAGCTCCAGAAGATCGCCGAGCTGAAGATGCAGGACCTGAACGCGACCGATCTCGAAGGTGCGATCAACATGATCGCGGGCACGGCGCGTTCGATGGGCCTGGTGGTGGAGGGCTGATGCGCACGCACGGCAAGAAATACCGCGCTGCCGTCCAGACCCTCGAGCCGCGCAAGCTGTACGCGCCGGCCGTCGCCGTCGAGCAGGTGAAGCAGACGGCGTATGCGACGTTCGACGAGTCGGTGGACGTCGCGGTGCGGCTCGGCGTCGATCCCAAGCACGCCGACCAGATCGTGCGCGGGACGGTTTCGATGCCGCATGGGACCGGCAAGACAATCCGCGTCCTGGTGATCGCGCAGGGCGAGAAGATCAAAGAGGCCGAAGCAGCCGGCGCCGACTTTGTGGGCGTCGAGTACGTGCAGAAGATCAAGGAAGGCTGGTTGGACACCGACGTCATCGTGGCGACGCCCGACGTGATGGGGCAGCTGGGCGCGCTCGGGAAAATCCTCGGGCCGCGCGGGCTGATGCCGAACCCGAAGGCAGGCACCGTCACGATGGACGTGACGAAAGCGGTGAAGGAGCTGAAGGCGGGCAAGATCGAGTTCCGCGTGGACAAGAGCGGCATCGTCCATGCGCCGATCGGGAAAAAATCGTTCGCGGCCCAACAGCTCGCCGACAATCTGCAGGCCTTCATGGATGCGATCGTCAAGGCCAAGCCGTCGGCCGCAAAGGGTCACTACATCCGATCGGTGACGGTCTCGAGCACGATGGGACCGGGCGTGCGGGTCGATCCGGCGGGGTATCATCAATGAACCGCACCAAGGCGCAGAAACAGGAGATGGTCACGGCCCTGGCGGCGCAGGTCGCCGGATCGCCGACGATCTACGTCACCGATTTCACGGGTCTCAACGTGGCCCACATCACGGACCTGCGCCGCCGCCTGCGCGCGGTCGGCGTCGCGTACGTGGTGGTCAAGAACACGCTGGCCCGCCGCGCGCTGACCGAGCAGCAGCTGAAAGACGGCGGGCTGGAGTCGTTCCTCTCCGGCCCGACGGCGCTGGTGTTGGCGGGCGCGGATCCGGTCGGCGCCGCGAAGGTACTGACCGACTTCGCCAAGGAATTCGAGAAACCGTCGATCAAGGTCGGATTGGTCGAGGGCAAGCCGGTCACGCAGGCGCAGGTGAAATCGCTCGCCGCGCTGCCCTCGAAGCACCAGTTGCTGGCGCAGCTCGGTGGCGCGCTGCAGGCGCCGATGGCCGGATTCCTGGGCGTGCTGAACGGACTGCTGTACGCGATGGTCGGCGCCCTCGAGGCTCTACAAACTAAACGGGCAGGAGAACAGTAATGGCGACGCAAACGATGAGTAAGGACGACATCCTCGAAGCCATCGGTAACATGTCGGTATTCGAGCTGGCGGAGCTGATCGAGGCTTTTAAGGGCCGCTTCGGCGTGACGATCGCCGCTCCGGCACCAGCAGCCGCAGGCGCCGCTCCCGGCGCAGCCGCTGCCGCGCCGGTGGCCGAGGAGAAGACGGAGTTCACGGTCGTCCTGAAGGCTGGCGGCGAAAAGAAGATTCAGGTGATCAAAGAGATTCGCGCGATCACGAGCCTCGGCCTGAAAGAGGCGAAGGATCTCGTCGAGGGCGCGCCCGGGACCGTAAAGGAAGGCGTGAACAAGCAGGAAGCCGAGGAAATCAAAAAGAAGCTCGAAGCGCAGGGCGCCGTCGTCGAACTGAAGTAGCCACGACGACAACCTGCTCGCTTTTCCGAGCCCTAGCATCCTCTCCCGCACTGCAGCCCGGTGCGGGGGCGGCAGGGCCTTTTGCATTACTTGAGGGTTCGCATGACTACTAAGACGTCACCGGTGCTTTCGTTCGCAAAACTGGAGACGGGCATGCCGATGCCCCATCTCCTCGACATTCAGACGCGCGCGTTCCAGTCGCTGTTGCAGCCGGACGGCAAGGGCAGCGAGCGCGCCGACGTCGGATTGGAACGAGTCTTCAAGGATCTGTTCCCGATCCAGGACGTGAACGGCAACTACTCGCTCGAGTTCGTGAAGTACGCGCTCGGGGAGCCGAAGTACACCGTCGAAGAGTGCATCGAGCGCGACATGACGTACTCGGTGCCGCTCAAGGCGACGCTGCAGCTCGTCGTCATGGAAGAGGTGGGCGAGGTCACCAAGACCAAGCGCCCCAAGAACATCATCGAGAAGGAAGTCTATCTCGGTGAGCTGCCGATTCTCACGCCGCTCGGCACCTTCGTCATCAACGGCGCGGAGCGCGTCATCGTGTCGCAGCTGCACCGCTCCCCCGGCGTCGTGTTCGAGGAGAGCATCCACCCCAACGGCCAGCGCCTCTTCTCGGCGCGCATCATCCCGTTCCGGGGCTCGTGGGTCGAGTTCACCGTCGACATTCACGACGTGATCTACGTCCACATCGACAAGAAGAAAAAATTCCCCGCAACCGCGCTGCTGCGCGCCTTCGGGTACGGCACCAACGCCGACATCCTGAAGCTGTTCTACGCGGTGAAGGAGATCGACATCACCGGCAAGCTCGAGGGCCGCGCGCAGAAGCGCGAGGTGCTCGGCACGCTGCTGGCCGCCGATGTGCCCGATCCCGAGAACAAGAAGGGCGAGCCGCTGGCGCGCGTCGGCGATGAGCTGGTGTTGGAGCGCTTCAACGCGTTCCGCCGTGCCGGCATCACGTCCGTCAAGGTGTTCGCGGGCTACACGTCGCTCGACCTGCGCGAGGATGCGCAGCCGACCACCACGCAGCAGACGCCGAGCAAGTACGTGCTGGCGTTCGACGTCGCCGACGCCGACGGCGAAGTCGTCGGCGAGGCGGGGCGCGAGCTGTCCGACACGCTCCGCAAGAAGTTGCTCAAGGCCGGTGTGACCAAGGCGGACGTGCTCCTGCCCCCGGGCCGGAGCGAGTCGCCCCTGATCAAAAACACGCTCGCCAAGGATCCCACGCACTCCGAAGCCGAGGCGCTGGCGCAGATCTACACGCTGCTGCGTCCCGGCGAGGCGCCGAATCTCGAGACGGCGCGCGAGGCGCTGAAACGACTCTTCTTCCACCCCAAGCGCTACGATCTGGGGAAGGTCGGCCGCTACAAGATCAACCAGCGGCTCAAGGTGAACGTGGCGAAGGACAACACCGTCCTCACCGAGGACGACTTCGTGGCGATCATCCGCTACCTGATCGAGCTGTCCGAAGGCCGCGGCTACACCGACGACATCGACCACCTCGGCAACCGCCGGGTGCGCTCGGTCGGCGAGCTGATCGCCAACCAGTTCTCGGTCGGTCTGTCGCGCATGGCGCGGCTGATCAAGGAGCGGATGAGCATCAACAACGATCCCGAGCGGATCACGCTCGACGATCTGGTCAACGCGCGCACCGTGAGCGCCGTGATTCAGGCGTTCTTCGGCAGCTCGCAGCTGTCGCAGTTCATGGATCAGACGAATCCGCTCGCCGAGCTCACGCACAAGCGCCGCCTCTCGGCGCTCGGCCCGGGCGGGCTCACGCGTGAGCGCGCGGGCTTCGAGGTGCGCGACGTGCACTACAGCCAGTACGGCCGCATGTGCCCGATCGAGACGCCGGAAGGTCCGAACATCGGACTCATCACCAGCCTGTCGTGCTACGCGCGCGTGAACGAGCTCGGCTTCATCGAGACGCCGTATCGCGTCGTGAAGGACGGCAAGGTCACGGAGGAGACGCGCTGGCTGTCCGCCTCGGAGGAAGAGGACTACGCCGTGGCGCAGGCCAACGCGCACCTCACACCCGACGGCAAGTTCGCCGACGAGCTGGTGCTGTGCCGCAAGCGGGACGACTACCCGCTGCTGCCGCCCAACAAGATCGACTTCATGGACGTGGCGCCGGAGCAGCTCGTCTCCATCGCCGCGGCCCTGATTCCGTTCCTGGAGCACGACGACGCCAACCGCGCGCTCATGGGCTCGAACATGCAGCGGCAGTCGGTGCCGCTCCTCTTCCCGCAGGCGCCGCTCGTGGGCACCGGGCTCGAGGAGAAAGTGGCGCGCGACTCGGGTGCCGTGGTGATCGCCCGCCGCGGCGGCGTGGTCACGCGCGTCACCGCCGATGAGATCATCATCGATGCCGGCGACGAAGACGCGGGGCCCGGCGACAACGGCGATCATCCGCTGGCGCGGCTCAAGCAGCACGACCGCTTCCGCTTGAAGAAGTTCTGGCGCACGAACCAGGACACCGCCATCAACCAGCGGCCGCTCGTGCATATGGGCCAGAAGGTGAAGGCGGGCCAGATCGTCGCCGACGGCGCGGGCACGGAGCGCGGCGATCTGGCGCTCGGCGCCAACGTGACCGTCGCGTTCATGCCCTGGTACGGACACAACTTCGAAGACGCGATCGTGCTCTCCGAACGCCTCGTGAAGGACGACGTGTACTCGTCGATCCACATCCAGGAGCTCGAGCTGCACGTCCGCGATACCAAGCGCGGCCGTGAGGAGATCACGCGCGAGATCCCGAACGTCGCCGAAGAGTCGCTGGTGGATCTCGACGAGCGGGGCATCGTGCGGATCGGCGCCCACGTGAAGGCGGGTGACATCCTCGTCGGCAAGATCACCCCGAAGGGCGAGACCGAGTTGTCGCCCGAAGAGAAGCTGCTCACCGCGATCTTCGGCGAGAAGGCGAAGGACGTGAAGGACTCGTCGCTGAAGGTGCCGCCGGGCATGGAGGGCGTCGTCATCGATGTGAAGATCTTCTCGCGCATCGAGGACCAGGTCGTGGAGAAGGACCGCGGCGAGCGCATCGGCGAAGTGCGCCGGCTCGAGACGGAAGAGAAGGCACGCATCTCCGAAGCGATGTTCGTGGAGATGGCGGAGCTCCTCGCCAATCAGGAAGTCGGGCTGATGCTGAAGGCAGGCACGGTCGAAGAGTATCTGCCGGCCGGGACCAAGCTGTCGAAGCAGCAGATCGGCGAGATCAACTTCGCCGATGTCGACCTCAAGACGCTGCGCGTGGCCAACAAGTCGGTCAACGAGAAGGTCCGCGCCGTGCTCGACGCGGCCAGCTCCGAGCGCGCCAAGATCGAGGAGAAGTCGGAAGACCAGATCGACAAGATCCTGCAGCCGGATGAGCTGCCGCCGGGCGTCATCCAGCTGGTGAAGGTCTACGTCGCCGAAAAGCGGAAGATCTCGGTGGGCGACAAGATGGCGGGACGCCACGGCAACAAGGGCATCATCGCGCGCATCGTGCCGGAGGAGGACATGCCGTTCCTCCCCAACGGGACGCCGGTGGACATCGTGCTCAACCCGCTGGGCGTGCCGAGCCGTATGAACGTCGGCCAGATCCTCGAGACGCACCTGGGCTGGGCGGCGAACCTGTTGGGCTTCGACGCCAAGACGCCCGTGTTCCAGGGCGCGGACGAGACGGAGATCGGCGTGCTGCTGCGCCTCGCCGGCTTGTCGTGGGCGGCGGAGGCGCTGCGGCTGGACGTGCGTCCGCCCGCGCTCAACTCCGAGCAGGTGCTGCAGATCGTGTCAGATCTGCGGCGGCTGCCGGCGACCAACGGCAGTCGTCCTGACATCGGGACGGCCGGCGTAGCGCTGCTCGGCGGGCGCAGCGTCTCGGCAGAAACGCGCGAGCTGCATCGCCAGCTGGTGGACTTCCTCAAGTTCGCGGGGAAAGCGCTGGCGGAGCGTGAGCTGGCGCAGCACCGCATCGAGCAGGAAGTGCATGCGGCGAAACTCGAAGCTGCGGACGCCAGCAACCTGTCCGCCGCCGAGAAGGCCGCGCTCAAGTCCGGAGCCAAGGAGATCGAAAAGGCCCTGGCCAAGGACAAGCCGGCCGAGGTGCTCGAGGCGACGGGACGTCCCGCGCTCGCGGCGCTGTTCGGCGCCAAGTCCGAGGCCGACGTGGATGCCGCGGCGGTGGAGCTGCTCGCGGCGGCCGGGCTGTCGCCGGTCGGCAAGTGCCGGCTGCGCGACGGCCGCTCGGGCGAGCTGTTCGAGTCCGAGGTCACGGTCGGCTCGATCTACATGATGAAGCTGTCGCACCTGGTGGACGACAAGATCCACGCCCGCTCCATCGGTCCGTACTCGCTGGTGACACAGCAGCCGCTCGCCGGCAAGGCGCAGTTCGGCGGCCAGCGGTTCGGCGAGATGGAAGTGTGGGCGCTCGAAGCCTACGGCGCCGCGCACACGCTGCAGGAGATCCTGACCGTCAAGTCGGACGACGTGAACGGACGCAGCCGCGTGTACGAGGCGATCGTGAAGGGGCAGAACCTGCCGAAGCCCGGGATTCCGGAGTCCTTCAACGTGCTGGTGAAGGAGCTTCAGGCTCTCGGATTGAAGGTGACGCTCGGCACTACTGAAGACGTGGAGGAATAGTGATCGATTTCCGAAGCGGCCACGAGCCCAAGAGCTCGAGCTTTGACTATATCCAGATCCGGATCGCCTCCCCCGAGGAGATCCGGGGCCCCAAAGACTCCAAGGAGCGCGAGCGCCTGGAGCTGCAGGGCCAGCGGACGTGGTGGTCGTGGGGTGAAGTCACCAAGCCCGAGACCATCAACTACCGCTCCTTCAAGCCGGAACGGGATGGGCTGTTCTGCGAGCGCATCTTCGGTCCGGTGAAGGATTGGGAGTGCCACTGCGGCAAGTACAAGCGGATCCGCTACCGCGGCGTGATCTGCGACCGCTGCGGCGTCGAGGTGACGCTGTCCAAGGTGCGGCGCGAGCGCATGGGCCACATCGAGCTCGCGGTGCCGGTCGCGCACATCTGGTTCTTCAAGACGCTGCCGTCGCCGATGGGCAACCTGCTCGACATGACGCTGCGCGACCTCGAGCGGGTCATCTACTACACGAATTACGTGGTGATCGAGCCGGGCGAGCAGGAAGTGCAGGAGCGCGAGCTGCTGGATGAGGATCGCTTCCTGGAGCTGCGCAACAAGGCGAAGACCGAGGGCGACACGGCATTCCGTGCCGACATCGGCGCGCCGGCGATCCGCTCGCTGCTCGAGCGGATCAACGTCGACAAGCTGGCCGACGAGCTGCGCGACACCGTGGCGAACGAGACGAGCCAGCACCGCAAGAAGCAGATGTTGAAGCGGCTCAAGATCGTGGACGCGATGCGTAACTCCGGCAATGCCGGCGAGCAGCGCAACGATCCGCGCTGGATGATTCTCGACGTCGTGCCGGTGATTCCGCCCGACCTGCGGCCGCTGGTGCCGCTCGACGGCGGGCGCTTCGCCACGTCCGACTTGAACGATCTGTACCGGCGGGTGATCAACCGCAACAACCGGCTGCAGAAGCTGATCCTGCACCGCGCGCCGGAGGTCATTCTCCGTAACGAGAAGCGCATGCTGCAGGAGGCGGTGGACGCGCTGTTCGACAACGGCCGCCGCTCCAAGGCGATTCGGGGACGCGGCAAGCGGCCCCTCAAGTCGCTGTCCGACATGCTCAAGGGCAAGCAGGGCCGGTTCCGCCAGAACCTGCTCGGCAAGCGCGTGGACTACTCCGGCCGCTCGGTGATCGTGGTGGGTCCGGAGCTCCGCCTGCATCAGTGCGGCCTGCCCAAGGCGATGGCCGTCGAGTTGTTCAAGCCCTTCATCATCCACAAGCTGGTGGAGAAGGGCATCGCCGAGACGGTGAAGCGGGCGAAGAAAATCGTGGAGAAGGAGTCGCCGGAAGTGTACGAGATCCTCGAGGAGATCATCGAGGACCATCCCGTACTGCTGAACCGCGCGCCCACGCTGCACCGCCTGGGTATTCAGGCGTTCGAGCCGGTGCTCGTCGAGGGTAAGGCGATCCGGATCCATCCGCTCGTCTGCGCCGCGTTCAACGCCGACTTCGACGGCGACCAGATGGCCGTACACGTGCCGCTGTCGTTCGAGGCGCAGCTCGAGGCGCGGCTGCTGATGATTTCGTCGAACAACATCCTCAAGCCGTCCGACGGTCGGCCGGTGGCGGAGCCCAGCCAGGACATGGTGCTGGGGTGCCACTTCCTGACCAAGGAGCCGGCGGATTTCGAGGAGAAGCTCAAGACGGCGCCGCACATCGGCTCGATGGCGGAGCTCGAGATGGGGCTGGCGGTGAAGCGGCTGGAGTTCCACTCGCCGGTGCACGCCTGGCACGAAGCCCCGGGCCGTCCAGGACGCTGGATCGCCACGACCGCGGGACGGTTCATTTTCAACAGCATTCTCCCCGAGGGGCTGCTGCGCGAGCAGGGGTTCCAGAACAAGGTGATGCGGAAGAAGGATCTCTCCGAGCTGGTGTTCGAGAGCTATCGCCGCGCGGGCCTGTCGCCGACGGTGCAGTTCCTCGATCAGCTGAAGGAGTTCGGCTTCCGCTACGCCACGATGGGCGGCGTCTCGATCGGCGTGGCCGACCTCGAGATTCCGACCGAGAAGTCGCCGCTGTTGCACGACGCCGAAAACCGCGTCGAGCGGTTCCAGCGCGCGTATGCGACCGGCCAGATCACCTTCGGTGAGCGCTACAACAAGGTGATCGACGCCTGGACGCACGCGAACAACGACATCGCCGAGGCGATGGTCTCGACGATGAAGCGGTCCAAGGGCGGCTTCAACCCGGTGTTCATGATGTTCGACTCCGGCAGCCGTGGCTCGCGTGACCAGATCCGGCAGCTCGCCGGCATGCGCGGTCTGATGGCGAAGCCGCAGAAGAAGCTCACGGGCGGCATCGGCGAAATCATCGAGAGCCCGATCAAGTCGAACTTCCGCGAGGGGCTGTCGGTGCTCGAGTACTTCATCTCGACGCACGGCGCGCGGAAGGGTCTCGCCGATACCGCGCTCAAGACGGCGGACGCGGGCTATTTGACACGCCGGCTGGTTGACGTCGCTCAAGATGTGACCATTACCGAAGAAGATTGCGGCACGATTCTCGGTCTCGAGATGGCCGCGTTGAAGGAAGGCGAAGACATCATCGAGCCGCTGCGCGAGCGCATCGTCGGCTGCGTGGCGCTCGAAGAGGTGATGGATCCGCACGAGCTGGATGAAGACGGCCGGCCCAAGGTGCTGGTCGAAGCGGGCAAGCTCGTCATCGAGGAGACGTCGCAGGCGATCGAGGACGCGGGGATCGAGACGGTCAAGATCCGCTCCGTGCTCACGTGCGAGGCCAAGCGCGGCGTGTGCCGTATGTGCTACGGCCGCAACCTCGCCACGATGGACATGGTGGACCTCGGCGAAGCGGTCGGCATTCTGGCCGCGCAGTCGATCGGCGAGCCGGGCACGCAGCTGACGCTGCGGACCTTCCACATCGGCGGCACGGCGGCACGCATCGCCGAGCAGACGGTGCGGAAGACGAAGGTCGAAGGCGTCATCGAGCACGGCGACCGGCTGACGTTCGTGGAGACGCCGGAAAAGCAGAAGGTCGTCACGAGCTACGAGGGTGAGCTGATTCTCAAGGCGGCGGCCCACGGCGGCACGTCCGGCACGGCCGCCAGCAAGCTGGCGGTGCACTCGCGCTTCCAGGTGCCGCTCGGCGCGACCCTGATGGTCGACGACGGCCAGCAGGTGGCCAAGGACGGCGTGCTGTTCACGTGGGATCCGTACACGAACCCGATCATGACGGATGTGGCGGGTCTGGTGCGGTTCGTGGACATCGTCGAAGACGAGACGGTGCGCGAGGAGCTGGACGAAATCACCGGCCGGCGCCAGCGCGTGATCATCGAAGACCGGGAGAAGAAGCTCCATCCGCACATCGAGGTCGTCCAGAAGAAGGGCGACAAAGAAAAGCGGCTCCGCGACTTCGTGATTCCGGAAGGCGCGCAGCTGATGATCGAAGATGGCCAGGAAGTGTATGCGGGCCAGGTGCTGGCCAAGGTGTCGCGTGAGGCATACAAGACGCGCGACATCACGGGCGGTCTGCCGCGCGTCGCCGAGCTGTTCGAGGCGCGCCGGCCGAAGGACCCCGCCACGATTTCCGAAGTGGACGGCGTGGTGCGGTTCGGCGAGATCAAGCGCGGCAAGCGCGAGATCTGGGTGCATCCGGAGGAAGGCGAGGCGCAGCTGTACGAGGTGCCCGCCGGCAAGCACTTGCGCGTGCACGAGGGCGATCGGGTGCGGGCGGGCGACCGTCTCACCGAAGGTCCGGTGAATCCGCACGACATTCTGCGGATCAAGGGCCCGCGCGCCGTGCAGGAATATCTGTTGAACGAGGTGCAGGAGGTGTACCGGCTGCAGGGCGTGAAGATCAATGACAAGCACATCGGCGTGATCGTGCGCCAGATGCTGCAGAAGGTGAAAGTCGTCGAGCCGGGCGACACCGAGTTCCTGGAGGGCGAGAACGTGGACAAGCTCGTGTTCAGCGAGATCAACGAGCGCGCGGTGAAGAAGGGCGGTAAGCCCTCCACCCGCGAGCCGCTGCTGCTCGGCATCACGAAGGCGAGCTTGACGACGCAGTCGTTTATTTCCGCGGCGTCGTTCCAGGAAACCACCCGCGTGCTGACGGATGCCGCGATCCGTGGGGCCAAGGATGACTTGCTTGGTCTCAAGGAGAACATCATCATCGGGCATCTGATCCCGGCGGGTACGGGCATTTACCGGTATCACGACATCGAGATCGAGCCGCCGGAGGGGTTCACGCCTCCGACGCCGCCGCTCGAAGCAGCCTTGCCTGGGACGGGGGCTGCGCCGAGTCCGTTCCCGGAGGAAGTGGAAGCGGAATAACGTCGGACGTTCGGACTGTCTGACGGTCGGACCGTAAAGCTGACAGCGCCCGGGAGCGATCCCGGGCGCTGCGTTTTTTTGGCTCTTGCGTGTTCGCGTTGTGGTTACGCGGAACCGGTCTCGGAGACCGATCGTATGCTGTGTTCCACTCTTGCATCCCCTACGCCGAGGAAGCGATCATATGGCCATGGCTGCCCCTGTCTATTACACGGCCGACATGGTGCGCGCGCTGCCCGACGACGGCAACCGCTACGAGGTCGTGTACGGGGAGCTGCTGGTGACGCCCGCTCCCCGCCTTTGGCATCAGGAGTTGGTCCTGCGCGTCGCGCATGCGCTGGCGACCTATCTCGAAGCGGAGCCCGCGCAGTTGGTACTCATGTCACCGGCGGACATCTCATGGGGGCGTGAGGATATCCTCGTACAACCTGATGTGTTCGTCATCTCGCGCGTCGAGGCCCGTACGGATAACTGGACGCGGATTCGCACGCTGCCGCTGGCCGTGGAAGTGTTGAGCCGCTCGTCGCAACGCGCCGACCGCTTCACCAAACGCCGCCTGTATCAGGAGCGCCTGGTCTCGAATTACTGGATTGTGGATGGGGACGAGCACGTGGTCGAAGTGTGGACACCGAATGCGCATTTCCCGGCCATCGAGCGCGATCGGCTGACGTGGCATCCGGCTGAGGCAACGCGCCCATTCACGCTGGAGATTCGAGAGTTATTCCGGCCGATTTGATGTAAAGGAAACAGCGCCCGGGATTGCTCCCGGGCGCTGTCCTGCTTGATTGTTCGACCGTTCTACGGCAGGGCTGGGCCTCCTGGACAGCTCATCGGCGCAGGCTGGCCCGCACGGGCCCGCGCGTCGCATTCCTGGTTCGGCAGCGGACTCCCCGACGCAACGGTGAAATTTGCGGCAAGATCCTGTGCCAGGGTATTGAGCTGCGAGAGCCTGCCGAAGCGGCGATAGTCCACCCAGCGCTGTGCTTCTTGATACAGCGACAGCGTGCGCTGCAGCAGCAGCTCAGACACGAACTCCGAATCGGTCGCCGGAGTGGGGAACGCCGAGACTGCGTTGGCACCGCCGGAACCTGACCGTATCGCTGCCAGATCAGTCTGCGCTCCGGCCACGTCGGTGGTGAACCACCGTGCCTCCGCCCGCAGGAGCACCAGCTCCTCGTTCCTGATGACCGGAATAGGTGCGACGTTGGTGGCGTACGTGCAAGCGCGGTGCGTTGCGGTAACGCCGACCTCGGTCTGCGGCGACGTATAGGGAGTGGTGCAAGCCGACGTGCTGATGGCGACCTTGCGAGCATACCGCGCGTCTAGGTCGACCCCGAGGATCGAGTCGATCGACGGATGAACGTAGAAGTTGCGGTCTCCCTGAAACGACGCGCCGTTCAGGATGTCCCCCGACGCGGTCGAGTACACGACGTACACGCCATTATCGCGGTTCGCGGCTGTCAAATCGGCGATCCAGGTCTGTCCGAGCGCCGTCAACGCGTTGGTATAGCAGGGCGCCCCACAGCCGAGCGAGCCACGTTTGGCCTCGACTCGCGCTTTGATCGCGCGGTTAAACTGCCCGAAGCCCGCCGGCCGGTTGGCTGCAACACCGAACGCGCTGAACCCGGAGTGCATCGGGAAGTAGAACGACGTTCCAGCAGTATCGAGATTGCCTTTGGCATCATCGAGCAGGGCTGAGATCCACTTGTAGACCGAGTCCTGGCTGACGATTGGCAACACCGAGTTCACGTCATCGGTCATGTCGACCACCGCACCAATGGGGCCGCGGGCCTCGATGGTCGCCAGCATATCCAAGGCGATGAATGTCTTCAGCACGCCCAACGCGCCGGCTTTCTCCGGCCCTGTCAGCGCCGTCGGTGTTGGCGCTCCGGTTGGCGTCGCGTTGACGGTCTTCATCGCAACGTACGCGTTCCGATAGTTGCCGTACCGCGCCCCCCACTGCGTGCCGGACTCGAACGCGTTGTTTTGCCTCCAGCTCCTATAGGGGCCGGTGATGAAGCGGCCGTCCGTGAGAAACATGTAGTACGTCTCTCGGCCGTAGCTGCCGAGAGCCCGGATCTGGACGGCTCGGTTATCGCGATAGGTCGCGAGCACGCCGACAATCATTTGACTGGTAGCGGTTCGGGGGTTCGTGATAGCCGCCCCCGGGTTCGGGGCGTTGGGATTCGTAACGTCAAGCTTGCAGCTAGTCAGGGTGACGGCGGCTGCCGTCACGAGACTGGCAAGAACGATTCGCATAGTCCAGCTCCTCTCGGAGACGATGGGCAGAGACGCAGTGGTGTCAGTTCGCATGGCTCACCACCCCACGTCTACAGACAGATAGAACTGGCGGTTGCCCGGAAATGGCGCGAGGTCGATGAACCGGTTCAGGTTCGTCGCGCCGAAGTTGTTGAACTCAGGATCGAAGCTCCAGTAATGCGAGAAGACGATGGGGTTGCGCGCTTGGAACGTGAGCCGCACCGAGCGGGCGCCGAGCTGCCGGAGCCAACTGTCGGGAGCCTCGTAGCTGAGCGAAATGTCTCGCACGCGCACATTCGTGGCGCTCTCGAGATACGCACGCACATCCCCACCACCGTCCCACGAGTCGTACCGGAAGGAGCCCTGCGTGTACCCAGCTGGCGCGTTGATGTCCCACCCGCTACCCATGCTCTCTCGGGTGACTGGCGAGTCGTAGTCGCGCGACGTCCCACCTTCATCCCACAGCGTGCGGGTCATGTCCGCCACCATGCCCCCCTGTTGCCAGCTCACGGTTGTGCCCAGCGTCAATCGCTTCCACCGCAGCGAGCCCGTGAAGCCCATCACGAAGTCCGGGTTCGCGTCGCCGGCGACCGTATCACGGACGGCCGCCACAGCAGACGGGTTCGTAATCAAGCTCCCGATAGGGAGTGGGTTGCCGTTGGCGTCCAGGGGTACGTTCCCCCAGATCCACGTCGTGCGCCCACCGGGGCTGATGAAATTGCGGCCGAAAGCGGCACCAAATGAACCTCCGACTGGGAATCGCGGGAAGTTCACCGGGAGGTTTTTGATCTCCTGCTTGTTCTTCGAAAATGTGGCTCGCAGCGTCAGATCCACGTCGCGGCTCTGTAAGGCGGCGGCGGTCAATCCTGCCTCAATGCCAGCGTTGGACAACTCACCGCCGTTGAGGATGAGGCTGGCGATTCCCCCCGCGGGGGGGGTGGCCAGTTGCAGCAGCAGGTTCGAGATGCGCCGGTTGTACCAAGTGCCCTCGAACTGAAGTTTCCGATGCAGGAAGGTGACATCAGCACCAGCCTCGGTCTCAGTGAGCGTCTCCGGCGTGACGAGCGAGTCGCCCAATGTCGGGTTCTGAACGATGGTCGCTGTGCCGCCGATCGTGGTTCCAACGGCCCACGTCACATCCCGGTCCCCGTAGCGCGGCCGATTGCCGGTACGACCCCAACCGGCCCTGAGCTTTACTTCGTTGAACCACTCGCCGAGGTCCGTGAACCGGTACGACGCCGACGCGCGGGGGAAGACGTGGTAGTCGTGGCGGAGGCCGTTGGCACTCGAGCGGTCGGCGCGGACTCCGCCTGTAAAGGCCAGACGCTCGTTGAGAGCCAAGACTTGTTCGTTCGCGAACAGCGCCACGTCGCGGAAGTCTCCGAGTACGTTATCGGCGTCGTCCAGGACGGTGCCACTGTTGGTAGTCTCGACGCCGGCCAGGAGTCCGCGGGCACGGGTACGCACCACGCGGTTGTACTGTGTCTCCCAGGAGTACCCGGCTGTGGTCGTGAGTGATACCGCGCTGCTCGGCTGGTATGACCAGTTGCCGGCGAACTGAAGATTGTAGTTGAAGATGTTGCCCTCGCTGCGCACCGTCCGCCCAAAGAACCCGTCGGAGCCCTCGTACTGAACGAAGGACGGAGAGAACAGATCGGCCGAGACCTGGGCCCGATCGAAGCCGCCCGTTGCCGTCACGGAAATCTGGTGCTGTGCCGTGGTGAGAGCGGACCACGTCGCGTTGATGTCGCCGATCTGGCGGAACGTCAGCTCGTTGAGGCGCAGGTAGCGGAATGTTTCAAACGGGTTCGACACACCGTTCCCGCCGCCATTAAACGGGTTGCGCACGTAGGTGCCCGTGGCATCTATGGAGTCGAGGTTGATCACGCCGGGCGTATAGGCGAACCCATAGATGGGTGACGTATTCGTGTTGTCGTTGTTCGACAGCCCGCGGTTCAAGCTGTTGCGGGTGACATTGAGGCCGGTATGGACCCTGATTTTTCCGTTGATGAACGCCTGGTCTACGTTGGCTCTGAGAGCGTACAACCGCGCCCCCGTGTTCGGCGCAATACCAGCCTCCCTCCGGCCGGTCATATTGAGGTAGTATTGCGTCGCCTGGGTGCCGCCGCTGAAGCTGCCCGTGACCTCATAGGACGGATCGGGGTTCTTGTAGAATTCCTTCTCGAAATCGTGCGTAAACGGGATCTGCCCGCTCGGGTAGAGCTGGGTCAGCAACGTCGCATCCGGTGACGTCGCTCCGTTACCGTATGGGAGACTGCTGACCTGGGCCGTCGTCGTGAATTGCCGAGTGCCGAGGAGCCGATAGGCCACGCTCCGTCCAAGGCGACTCGTGAGATTGAATTGAGGGGCGCTGCCCGGCGTCCCGCGCTTTGTCCTGATCACAACCACGCCGTTTGTCGCACGGGAGCCGTACATGGCCGTCGCCGCTGCGGACTTCAGGACCTCGATGGATTCGATCTCGTTCAGGTTCAGGTCCGCGAGTCGGTTGACGAGCGCGTCCTGACTGCCTCCAATGCCGGCGGGGGTCCCGCGGCCACCGGCGGCCGTCACCGAGTTAGCCCCATCGGATATGGCGTCGTTCGAGATGATGACGCCATCGACGACGAAGAGTGGTTGTCCTTGACCGAGAATCGACGTGGCGCCACGGATCTGCACCTGGCCGCCGCCGCCGGGTGCGCCGCTGTTCATCGAAATCGTTGCGCCCGGCACTTTGCCCTGAAGCGCCTGTTCGAGTGCCGCTGCCGGAGCGCGGTTCACGTCGGCGCCCGAAACCTGCACGGTTGCCGTCGTCGCGTTGCGCCGCTCGAGCGTCGTCGACTGACCTGTCACGACGACCGCTTCAAGCTTGAAGGGGTCCTCGTCGAGCGCGACGGTAACGCTCGAGGTCGATGCGTTCACCGCGACCTCTTTGCGCTGGAAGCCGATCGCGCGAACGAGCAGCCGAACGTCGCCCGGGGCCACCGTTATCCGGAAGGTCCCGTCGTTCCCGGACTGCGCCACACCTTGGCCGCCGATCTCGACGATCGTCGCTTCGGCGACCGGAACGTCGCCGAGCGTGCGAGTGACCTTGCCGGTCACTTCTCGATTCTGCGCACCGGCAGTCGCCGGCACGAGACCGAGAGCCAAGACCGCTAATGCAAACGTGAAAGATCTGCTCATGCGAACCTTGCCTTTCTGTGATCGAAGCGACTGAACTCGTCCATCATGGCGCGAAAATATGAGGGCCGTTCCGACCCCCCACAACCACCTCCGTTTCATTAATGTGCGGGCTTTCTTTTGGGGACTCCCCGCTTTGTCCAGACGAGAATGACTCCGCAGCCGGAATCGCGCCGCTGATACTGCGGAGGGGCACTGAAGAGGTTCGCGTAGATTTCGATCGCGAGAACCTCCGACGGTACGACGGGGATCGAGGGGGTCTGGATCGGTGGAAGCGGGTAGTACACGCCGTCGATGAAGTAGGAGGGCGGACAGTAGTTGGCCAGCGCCGAGTTCATGATCTGCCCTTGCCCCCGTTGGAGCTCGACCGCCAAGGTGGAACCGTTGGGCCGCAGCAGCACCCCAGGGACCATCCGGAACACCTCCTCGAACCGCACGGCGCCGCTTCGGTTGACATCCGCCGTATCGAGGAAGTGGCCCTGAGCCGTATGGCTGCGTCTCGTGAAACCAACCTGATTCAGATACGGCTCGTATGCCGCCTCGACGGTCACTGGGTCGAGGACAATCACCGAGTCCCCAACGACGATGTCGACCTGCTCGATCGCGCTGCCGCGTACTGTCGCTGGTGCGCGCCCGGGCCTGTACCCAAGGGCGCGGGCTTCGAGAATGCCCGAGCCTGCTGCGACGCCCTCGAGTTTGAAGCGGCCATATTCATCGGATTGCGTCGAGGCATCACTCCCAACGGCGACAATAGTCGCCCTTGGCACGAGCCCTCCGTTGGGGTTTCGGACCACTCCTCTGACGGAGCCGGTAATGGGCGCAGTCGCCAGCGCGAGGTCTGCCCGGGCGAACGCGCGACCCGCCAAGTCAACGACCACCATGCCGGCCGATCCGCCTTCAGTGCGGCCACGGATAACCAAGGCCACGTCGGAGGGCAGACCGCACAGCAAGACGTGGCCGGACGCGTCCGTGTTCGCTTCAACCGCGCGCTCGGCGCTGCGTACTGACGGTCCGCCGATATCGTACGTCGACCAATGTGCGGTCACTGCCGCAGGGGACAGAGGCTTGCCGTCCGCCGCATTGTGTACCACGCCGAGTACGACGCCCGTCTGGCGCAGCGGATCCTTGGGACAGAGCATGTGATGGGCCTGCGCCGGACTCGGCGTCGCCAGCACGACGGTGATGCTGTCGCCCGCCACGACGTCGACGACGACCGGGGGTACCGACAGGCCGGCGGAATCGAGGACCGGATGATAGAAGGTCAGGACGTAGCGACCGGGCGGGAGCGCGGACAACGTGAACCGCCCCGCTGCATCGCTGCGGGCCATGCGATTGGTGCTCTCGATCCAAACCTCAGCGCCCTCGAGCGGCTTCGACGTGATCAGGCTGTCGTAAACGATGCCACGCACGGCGCCGGGCCGGTCGCCCGTCTGCGCGGCGGCGTGCCCAGCCGAGGCTAGGGCGAGACTCAGGACGACCATCGAGCGCATCGTTGCGGACAATGCTACTGCTCGGGACGGGAGCCCTCAAGCAGTGGACGGCTCGGGGACGGGGGGTTGACCTAACTCAAACAATCCGTTTAGTTTCGCGGGCTTCGGAGCAGCTTTTTCAGGTCTGATGCGCGAGGGGTATTTGCCGACCATCAATCAGCTCGTCCGGCACGGCCGCCGCGACGTGGAGAAGAAAGAAAAGGCGCCGCACCTGCGTGGCAACCCGCAAAAGCGCGGCGTGTGCACGCGCGTGTACACGACGACGCCGAAGAAACCGAACTCGGCGCTGCGCAAAGTCGCTCGTGTACGGCTGACCAATGGGTTCGAAGTGACGGCATACATCCCCGGTGAAGGGCATAACCTGCAGGAGCACTCGATCGTGATGATTCGCGGCGGCCGCGTGAAGGATCTGCCGGGCGTCCGCTATCACATCATTCGCGGCACGCTGGACGCCGCGGGCGTGAACGAGCGCAAGCAGTCGCGGTCCAAATACGGGGCGAAACGGCCGAAGGCGGCCGGACAGTGAGTCGTCGCAAAACCGCGGTCAAGCGCCCGGTGCCGGCTGATCCGCGCTACGACAGCCAGACGGTCTCGAAGTTCTTGAACAACCTGATGGTGTGCGGCAAGAAGTCATTGTCGGAGCGGATCTTCTATCAGGCGATGGACATGATCGAGCAGCGCACGGGGCAGCCCGGCGTGAACGTGTTCAAGCAGGCGCTCTCGAACGTGAAGCCGGCGCTGGAAGTGAAGTCGCGGCGCGTCGGTGGCGCGACGTATCAGGTGCCGGTGGAAGTGCGGCCCGAGCGCCGCACGGCGCTGGGGATGCGCTGGATCATCCAGTACAGCCGTGCACGCAAAGAGAAGACGATGGCCGAGCGCCTCGCCGCTGAGCTGATTCTGGCGTCGAAGGGCGAAGGCGAGACGATAAAGAAGAAGGAAGACACGCACCGGATGGCGGAGGCGAACCGCGCCTTCGCGCATTACCGGTGGTAAACGCCTAAACAAACAATCTCGGGACCCTGATCTAAGGGATCCTGCATCGGAGGCCCCGGTTGGGGGCCCGATGACAGCGGAGCGAGACCGGCCCACTCGTGGGCGTCCTGGTCGCCCCGCGTTTTTGCTGGAATGGGGATGTTTTTTGCGAACGTATTTGATGTAGGGGCGCGGCATGCTGCCGCCCCTACGATGGGACCAAATGGCACGGACGACACCGCTCGATCGCATTCGGAATATCGGCATCATGGCCCACATCGATGCCGGGAAAACGACTACGACCGAGCGTATCCTCTATTACACGGGCCGCACCTACAAGCTGGGTGAGGTGCACGAAGGTACGGCCACGATGGACTGGATGGAGCAGGAGCAGGAGCGCGGCATCACGATTACCTCCGCAGCAACCACCGCTTTCTGGACCCGCCTCAATCAGCAGTACCGCATCAACATCATCGATACCCCCGGACACGTGGACTTCACCGTCGAAGTGGAGCGCAGCTTGCGCGTCCTCGACGGGGCCGTCACGGTGCTGGATGCCGTGGGCGGCGTCGAGCCGCAGACCGAGACGGTGTGGCGCCAGGCGGACCGCTACGGCGTGCCACGCATCATCTTCGTCAACAAGATGGACCGCGTCGGCGCCGACTTCGACATGTGCCTCAAGATGGTGCGCGACCGGCTTGGCACGAAGGCGGTGCCGATCCAGCTGCCGCTCGGCTCAGGCGAGCTGTTTACGGGCCTCATCGATCTAGTGCGCGAAATCGAGATCGTCTACGACGATGAGACGATGGGCAAGAAGTACGTCGAAGGCCCGATCCCCGCGGCGATGAAGGATCAAGCGGCAAAGCTGCGACACGAGATGATCGAGGCCTGCGTCGAGTCCGACGACGCCATCCTGCACAAGTATCTCGAAGACCACAAGCTGACTGAAGAAGAAATCCGTACCGTCATTCGCAAAGCCACCATCACCGGCCACGTCGTCCCCGTCATCTGCGGCGCCGCCTTCAAGAACAAGGGCGTGCAGGCGCTGCTCGACGCCGTCGTCGATTATCTGCCGTCGCCGGTGGACATTCCGCCGATCAAGGGGCATCTGCCGCACCACGATGCCACACACGCCGAGCGCCCCGCGGCGGATGACGCGCCGTTCGCCGCCCTCGCGTTCAAGATCATGACCGATCCGTACGTCGGGAAACTGACCTTCTTCCGGGTGTACTCGGGCGTGCTCAGCGCGGGCTCCTATGTCTACAACAGCTCCAAGGACCGCAAGGAGCGCATCGGCCGCCTGCTGCAGATGCATGCCAACAAGCGCGAGGAGATCGAGGACGTGCGCGCGGGCGACATCGCCGCCGCGATCGGCCTCAAGGACACGCGCACCGGCGACACGCTGTGCGACGAAGCGCATCCGATCATTCTCGAGGCGATGCGCTTCCCGAACCCCGTCATCTCCGTCGCCATCGAGCCGAAGACCAAGGCCGATCAGGACAAGCTGGGCGTCGCGCTGGCAAAACTGTCGGAAGAAGATCCGACGTTCCGCGTGCACACCGATGCCGAGACGTCCCAGACGATCATCAGCGGCATGGGCGAGCTGCACCTCGAGATCATCGTCGAGCGCATGCGGCGGGAGTTCAAGGTCGACGCCAACGTCGGCCGCCCGCAGGTGGCCTACCGCGAGACCGTGCGCAAGCGCGTCGAATACGTCGAGGGCAAGTTCATTCGCCAGTCGGGTGGCCGCGGTCAGTATGGCCACGTCGTCATCCATCTGGAGCCGGGCGAAGCGGGCACGGGGTTTGTGTTCGAAGACAACATCGTCGGCGGCACGATCCCCAAGGAATACATCGGCCCCGTCGAGCAGGGTGTGAAAGAAGCGCTCGAGAACGGCGTCCTCGCCGGCTATCCCATGGTGGACGTGAAGGTCGAGCTGGTGGACGGCTCGTTCCACGACGTCGACTCGAGTGAAATGGCGTTCAAGATCGCCGGCTCGATGGCGGTGAAGGAAGCCGCGCGCCAGGCCCATCCGATTCTGCTCGAGCCGATCATGGACGTCGAAGTCGTGACGCCGTCGGACTACATGGGCGACGTCATCGGCGATCTGTCTGCGCGGCGCGGCAAGATCGGCGGCATGACGCAGCGCGCCGACGCGCACATCGTCGCGGCGAGCGTGCCGCTGTCGGAGATGTTCGGCTATTCGACGACGCTGCGGTCCATGAGCCAGGGGAGAGCGATCTACAGCATGGAGTTTAGTCACTATCAGGAAGTGCCGAAAGCGAAAGCCGAAGAGATAGTATCCAAGGTAAAAGGATAGACGTAGAAAAGAACCGTCGAACAAGGACGTCGAACAAGGGCGTCGAACAGCAACGTAAACGAAGTACGTATGAACGAATTCGTTAGACGACGTTGTTAGACGCAGCTGTTAGACGCCGTATTCATACGAGGTTAATGAAATGGCAAAAGCCAAATTCGAGCGCACCAAGCCGCATGTAAACGTCGGCACAATTGGTCACGTCGACCACGGCAAGACGACGTTGACGGCGGCGCTGACGAAGGTCTCGGCCGACAAGGGCCTGGGGACCTACGTGAGCTACGATCAGGTGGCGAAGGCAAGCGAGAGCCAGGGCCGGCGCGATGCGACGAAGATTCTGACGATCGCGACGAGCCACGTGGAGTACTCGACGACCGAGCGGCATTACGCGCACGTCGACTGCCCCGGGCACGCCGACTATGTGAAGAACATGATCACGGGCGCGGCCCAGATGGACGGGGCGATTCTGGTCGTCTCCGCCGTCGATGGCCCGATGCCGCAGACGCGCGAGCACATCCTGCTCGCCCGCCAGGTGAACGTGCCCGCGATCGTCGTCTTCCTTAATAAGTGCGATCTGGTGGATGATCCAGAGCTCCTGGACCTGGTCGAGCTCGAGGTGCGCGAGCTGCTCAGCAAGTACCAGTTCCCCGGCGACGACACGCCGGTGATCCGCGGCTCCGCCCTCAAAGCGATCGAAGGCGACAAGCAGTGGGTCGCCAAGATCGACGAGCTGCTGGCGGCGCTCGACAAGAGCATCCCGGTGCCGAAGCGCGAAGTCGACAAGCCGTTCCAGATGCCGGTCGAAGACGTGTTCTCCATCACCGGCCGCGGCACCGTCGCGACCGGGCGCATCGACAAGGGCAAGGTGAAGGTCGGCGACGAAGTCGAGATGGTCGGCTTCGGCACCGACAAGAAGACGGTCGTCACCGGCGTCGAAATGTTCCGGAAGCTGCTGGACGACGGCCAGGCGGGCGACAACGTCGGTCTGCTGCTGCGCGGCGTCGAGAAGGACCAGATCGAGCGCGGCATGGTGCTGGCGAAGCCCGGCTCGATCAAGCCGCACACCCAGTTCGAGTCCGAAGTCTACGTCCTGAATAAGGAAGAAGGGGGACGGCACACCCCGTTCTTCAAAGGCTACCGGCCGCAGTTCTACTTCCGCACCACGGATGTAACCGGAAACGTGGAGCTGCCGAGTGGTGTGGAGATGGTGATGCCGGGCGACAACACGAAGATGATGATCGAGCTGATCACGCCGATCGCGATGGAAGAGCAATTGCGGTTCGCGATTCGTGAAGGCGGTCGAACTGTCGGTGCAGGTGTGGTGACGAAGATTTTGAAATGATCCACGACGGCACGACTGCACGTCGGCACGATTCGTCGTGCCACTCGTGCCGACGTGCCGACGTGTAATGCGATGAGGAGCACCCATGGCGAGTAAAATCAGAATCCGTCTCAAGGCATTCGACCACGCGCTCATCGACCAGGCCGCGGCCGACATCGTGCGCACCGCCGAGAAGACGGGTGCGCAGGTCTCAGGGCCCATCCCGTTGCCGACGAAACGGCAGCTGTGGACGGTGCTGCGCAGCCCGCACATCGACAAAAAGAGCCGCGAGCAGTTCGAGCTTAAAACACACAAGCGGCTGATCGACATCCTCGATTCGCGCTCGCAAACGGTCGATGCGCTCACGAAGCTGGATCTGCCGGCCGGCGTCGACGTGGAGATCAAGGTTGAATAGGACGTGATGTAGGGGCGCAGCATGCTGCGCCCCTTCCTCCACGCTCCTGCACGACACGATGAACATCGGGGTTTGGAAATGAACGGTTTGATTGGACGAAAACTCGGAATGACACGCGTGTTCGACGCCGCCGGCACACACGTGCCGGTCACGGTGATCGAGGCGGGGCCGTGCCCCGTCGTCGCGGTCCTCGACGGGCGCGTGGAGCTCGGCTTCGGCGCCAAGAAGCCCAAGAACGCCCCCAAGGCGCTCGCGGGCCACGTCAAGAAGGCGGGCGTCGAGACGACACCGCGCGTGATCCGGCGCTTTGACGTTGTCGGCGAGGCGCCGGCTGCCGGCACCGCGGTCACCGTCGCGATTTTCGCCGAAGGCGATCGCGTGAAGGTGAGCGGCGTGTCGAAGGGCCGCGGCTTCCAGGGCGTGGTGCACCGCCATCACTTCGGCGGTGGTCCCGAGACGCACGGCAATACGCGGCACAGGAAGCCCGGATCGATCGCGCCGGGTACAGATCCGTCACGCATCATCAAAGGCAAGCGGATGCCCGGGCATATGGGCGCCCGCAACTTCACTGAGATCGGCCTCCGCGTCGTGAAGATCGACGCCGAGCGCAATCTCTTGTTCGTGCGCGGCTCGGTGCCGGGCCCGATGAATGGCCTCGTCACCGTCCGCAAGCAGGCAGGGCCGAGCCGCCATGATTGAGGCTCCTCACTACTCCGCGGTGGGCGCCAGCAAGAAGGCGGTCACGCTGCCGGCGGCGCTGTTCGACGGCACGGTGAACGAGGACGTGCTGCACCGCGCGGTGATCACGTTCCTGTCCAACCAGCGGCAGGGCACGAGCAACACGTTGACCCGCAGCGAGGTCTCGGGCGGCAATCAGAAGCCGTGGCGGCAAAAGGGCACGGGTCGCGCGCGACAGGGCTCGACGCGCGCCCCGCACTGGCGGCACGGCGGCATCGCGCACGGGCCGCATCCGCGCAGCTACCGCCTGGGCATCCCGAAAAAGATGCGCCAGCTGGCGAAGAAATCGGCGCTCAACGCGCGCGCCCGTGAGGGTGCGCTGGTGATCGTGGACGCCCTCGAATACCAAAAACCGAAGACCAAAGACCTCGCGGCGTTGCTCAAGAAACTCGATGCAAGCGGCAAGAAGGTCCTCGTCCTCACGGCCAGTGATTCGCCCAACGTCTACCTGTCGGGCCGCAACATCCCCGACGTGCACGTGATGCGCTTCGCCGATGCGACGGCGTACGAGATCCTCTGGGCGCAGACGGTGGTCGTGGAGATCGGCGCGCTGGATGAGGGCGCGGCCAAGAAGGAAGCGAAGGAGGCGAGCGATGCCTGAGCTGCACGACACAATCGTCCGCCCCGTCGTCACGGAGAAGTCGTCCGCGGCCTATGGCGCCCGCAAGGAGTATGCGTTCCGCGTACACTCCGAGGCGACCAAGCCGCAAATCAAAGCCGCGATCGAGGCCTTGTTTAAGGTCTCCGTAACCGGGGTCCGCACGATGATCATGCGGGCCAAGCGGCGCACGTACGGCCGCTACGCCGGACGCCGGCCGTCCTGGAAAAAGGCGATCGTCACCCTCAAAGAGGGCGACGCGATCGAGGTATTCGAGGGTTAAATGGGCATCCGACAGTTTCGGCCGATGACGCCGGCCACGCGCTTTCGCTCGGTCTCCGACTTCTCCGAAGTCACGAAGACGGAGCCGGAGAAGTCGCTGCTCGAGCCGCTGAAGCGCACGGGCGGCCGCAACAACAAGGGCCACATCACGAGCCGGTATCAGGGTGGTGGCCACAAGCGGCAGTACCGGCGCATCGACTTCCGGCGCGACAAGTTCGCGATTCCGGCGCGCGTGTCGGCCATCGAGTACGACCCGAACCGCACCGCCCGCATCGCGCTGCTGCATTACGCGGACGGCGAGAAGCGCTACATCCTGGCGCCGAAGGGACTCAACGTCGGCGACAACGTCGTCTCCGGCCCGGGCTCGGATATCCGCATCGGCAATGCGATGCCGCTGTTCGAAATCCCGCTGGGCACGGCGGTCCACAATGTCGAGCTAAAAATTGGCCGCGGCGGCCAGCTGTGCCGGGGCGCGGGGACCAGCGCGCAGGTCGTGGCCAAAGAGGGCAACTACGTCACGCTCCGGCTGCGCTCGACGGAGATGCGGATGGTGCGCGGCGAGTGCCTTGCCACGATCGGCGAAGTCGGCAACGCCGAGCACGAGCTGCTGTCGATCGGCAAGGCGGGGAAATCGCGTTGGCTGGGCCGCAGTCCGCGCGTCCGCGGCGTGGCGATGAACCCCGTCGATCACCCGCTGGGTGGGGGCGAAGGGAAGTCGTCCGGCGGCCGGCCGCCCACGAACCCGTGGGGCAAGGTCGAGGGCAAGAAAACGCGGCACAAGAAGAAGCATTCGACGAAACTCATCGTGCGCGGCCGCAAGCGCGGGAAGGCGACGACGTAATGGGACGCAGCGTCAAGAAGGGCCCGTATGTCGAAGAATCACTGATGGTGAAGATCCGGGCCCTCAACGAGCGCAACGAAAAGAAGGTGTTCAAGACGTGGTCGCGGCGCAGCACGATTACGCCCGACTTCGTGGGACACACACTCGCGGTGCACAACGGGAACAAGTTCATCCCCGTGTACATCACCGAGAACATGGTGGGCCACAAGCTCGGCGAATTCGCGGCGACGCGCTTGTTCCGCGGCCACGGCGCCAAGGGCTCGGCGGCGGAGCGCGAGGCCGAGGCGGCGGCGGCTGAAGGCGGTGCCGAGGGCGGCGCCGAGAAGAAGAAGGAATAGGCGATGGAAGCTCGAGCGATTCAACGCGGCGTGCGGCAGTCGGCGCGCAAGATGCGCCTCGTGATCGATTTGATCCGCGGCCAGGCCGTCCCGGAAGCCGACGCGATTCTCCGCTTTTCCAAGAAGCGGGCGGCGCGGCAGATCCATAAGGTGTTGCGGTCGGCCGTCGCGAATGCACAGCAATCCGCGCAGCGGCAGAACACGCCGTTCGACGCCGACACCCTCCGCGTCACGTACGCGGTGGTGAACGAGGGGCAGACGCTGAAGCGGTTCACCGCCGCGGCGATGGGCCGCGGCACCCCGATCCTGAAGCGCACGAGCCACGTCGAGATTCGCGTCGCCGGCGTCGCAGCACCGGCGAGTCCGGCGCCGGCGGCCAAGCCCGCGGCGGAAGCCAAAGCGGAAACGAAGGCGAAAGCCAAGCCGCGTGCCAAGGCCAAGAAGGCGGCGCCGCGCAAGAAGACGACGAAGAAAAAGAAAGCGAGCAAGTAAGTGGGACAGAAAACACATCCGTATGGGTTTCGGCTGGGCATCGTCAAGCAGTGGCGCTCCCGCTATTTCGCGCGCCACAACTTCCCGGAGCTGCTCAAGGAAGACGAGCTGATCCGGAAATACCTGAAGACGCGCCTCAGTCACGCCGCGATCGCCGACGTGCACATCGAGCGCAAGCCGGGCAAGGTGACGGTCACCGTGCACACGGGGCGGCCGGGCGTCGTGATCGGGAAGCGCGGCGCCGAGGTGGACAAACTGCGCGACGAGCTGGCGCAGCTCACGGGCAAGGAAGTCGGCATCAACGTCGAGGAGATCAAGCGTCCCGAGCTCGACGCGCAGCTGGTGGGTGACAGCGTCGCGCACCAGCTGACGCAGCGCATCTCGTTCCGCCGCGCCATGAAGCGCGCGGTGCAGAGCGCGATGCGCATGGGCGCGCAGGGGATCAAGATCAAGACGGCGGGCCGGCTGGGCGGCGCCGAAATCGCCCGCACCGAGGGCTATCACGAGGGCCGCGTGCCGCTGCACACGCTGCGGGCCGACATCGACTATGCGACCTCCACCGCCAAGACGACGTTCGGCACGATCGGCGTGAAGGTGTGGATCTTCAAGGGCGAGCGGACCGAGGATCTCCACGGCCGCACCTATTCCACGGGCGTCTAGACCATGCTCGCACCGAAGCGCGTCAAGTTTCGCAAGCGGTTCAAGGGCCGCACCTCGGGGATGGCCACGCGGGGCAACACCGTCGCGTTCGGCCACTACGGGCTGATGTCGCTCGAGCCCGGCTGGATCTCCAACCGCCAGATCGAGGCGGCGCGCGTCGCGCTCACGCGCGAGATGAAGCGCGGCGGCAAGGTGTGGATCCGGCTGTTCCCCGACAAGCCGATCACCAAGAAGCCCGCCGAAACGCGCATGGGAAAAGGCAAAGGGAATCCGGAGGGGTGGGTGGCCGTGGTGAAGCCGGGGCGGATCATGTTCGAGCTCGAGGGCATCGAAGAGGCGTCGGCCCGCGCCGCGCTGGCGCTCGCGTCCGCGAAGCTGCCCGTCCGATCGAAGTTCGTGAAGCGGGAGGAGCGGTAACATGCCGGCGAAACGCGAAAACCGGTCCGAGGGGCTGCGCGAGCTCAAGACCGACGAGCTGACGCAGAAGCTGGTGGTGCTGACGGAGGAGAAGTTCCGGCTGGAATTCCGCCGGGCGACGGAGTCGCTCACGAATCCGCTGCAGCTGCGCACGATCCGGCGCGACATCGCGCGGATCAAGACCATTTTGAAGGAAAGAGCATCCGCATGATCGAACGCGGCCGCAGAAAGGTTCGCACGGGAGTCGTGGTGAGCGACAAGATGCAGAAGACCGTGACGGTCTCCATGCAGCGTCGCTTCGCGCACGGCTTCTACGGCAAACAGATCAACCGCACCAAGACGGTCGCGGCGCACGACGAGACCGGCGCCAAGATGGGCGACACGGTCCGCATCGTGGAGACTCGGCCCTTGTCGAAACGGAAGCGTTGGCGGGTGGTGGAGATCATCGAGAAGGCGAAATAGCCATGGTGCAACAGGAATCGCAGGTCAAGATCGCGGACAACTCGGGCGCGCGTCGCGCGCTCGTGATTCGCGTGCTGGGCGGGTCCAAGCGCCGCTACGCGGGGCTGGGCGACGTCGTCGTGGTCACGATCAAGGACGCCATCCCCACCGGCCAGGTGAAAAAGGGCGAGGTGGCCAAGGCGGTGATCGTGCGCACGGCCAAGGAGACCAAGCGCAAGGACGGCTCCTACATCCGCTTCGACGAGAACGCGGCGGTGCTGATCAACGACGAAGGCGAGCCGCGCGCCACGCGCATCTTCGGCCCGGTGGGCCGCGAGCTGCGCGAGAAGAAGTTCATGAAGATCGTGTCGCTGGCGCCCGAGGTGATCTGATATGAAGCCGCTCGTTTACAAGAAGTCCCGGCGCGAGCGTGGTACGGTGCCGGAGCGGCACAAGCTGCACGTCGCGAAGGGCGACGTCGTGCGCGTCATCAGCGGCGAGCACAAGGGGAAGGAAGGCAAGATCCTCCACGTCTATCCCAAGAAGTTCCGGATCGTGGTGGAAGGCGTGAACGTCGTGAAGAAGCACAAACGGGCCACGACCCCGCAGGGGGAGAGCGGGATCATCGAGTTTCCCGCTCCGATCGCGGCATCGAACGTGATGCTGCTCGACCCGAAGTCGGGCGAGCCGACGCGCGTGCGGCGGCGTCATGATAAGGAAGGGAAGCTGGAACGGATCGCGGTGAAATCGGGCCAACCGATTCCGCGCGTGAGGTAGCCATGGCCGACGAAAAAGAGAAACAAGAAAAACAGGACAAGCAGGAAAAGCAGCCGAAGCCGCAGCAGCCGAAGGGCGAGAAGCAGGGCAAGAAGCAGAAGCCGCCCAAGGAAGGGGAGGGCGGCGGCGAGCCCAAGGCCGAAGCGGCTCCTGCCGAGCCCGTGGAGCCCGCGCCGCGCGCGCGGCTCTGGGACTTCTACGAGCAGCAGGTCCGGGGCAAGCTGCAGCAGCAGTTCGGCTTCAAGAATCCGCACGAGATTCCGAAGCTCAGGAAGATCGTGCTCAACGTCGGTATGGGCGACGCGTCCAAGAATCCCAAGGGGCTGGACGCGGCGGTGGCCGAGCTGGCCGCCATCAGCGGCCAGCATCCGGTGGTGACGCGCGCGAAGAAGGCGATCGCGAACTTCAACCTGCGCGAGGGGCAGGCGATCGGCTGCGCGGTGACGCTGCGCGGCGGTCGCATGTACGAGTTTCTCGATCGCTTTATCACGATCGCGGTGCCGCGGATGCGCGACTTCCGCGGGTTGCCCACGAAGAGCTTCGACGGGCGCGGCAATTACACGCTCGGCATCAAAGAGCAGATGATTTTCCCCGAGATCGACTACGACAAAGTCGAGCGCATTCACGGGATGGACATCACGTTCGTGACGAGCGCCGGGCGCGACGACACCGCGCTGGCGCTCCTGCGAGAACTGGGCATGCCGTTCCGCGTCGAAACCGCGGGTGCCGCCGCTTAGGAGACGATCAGCTCATGGCGAAGAAGGCGTGGATCGAGAGGGTCAAGAAGACGCCGAAGTTCAAAGTGCGGCGTTATTACCGCTGCCGCCGTTGCGGCCGCAGCCGGGGCACACTGCGCAAGTTCGAGCTGTGCCGCATCTGTTTCCGTGAGCTCGCGTTGCGCGGGGAAATTCCCGGCGTGCGCAAGGCCAGCTGGTAAAGGCAAGAGGGACACGAGATGAGTGTTACTGATCCCGTCGCCGACATGCTCACCCGAGTGCGCAACGCGTGTCTCGCGGGCCACCGCCGGGTCGACATGCCGGTGTCGAAGCTGAAGGTCGCGATTGCCACGATTCTGCGCGACAACCATTACGTCCAAGACTTCAAGGTGCTGGAGGATGGGCAACACGGGTTGCTGCGGCTGTACTTGAAGTACCACAACGACGCGCCCGTCATCCGGGAGCTGCAACGCGTGTCGTCGCCCGGGCTGCGGCGCTACGTCAAGGCGCGCGAGATCCCGCGGGTCAAGAACGGCCTCGGCATGGCGATCCTCAGCACGCCGCAGGGACTCATGACCGACCGCGAAGCACGGACCGCCCGGGTGGGCGGCGAAGTGCTTGCGGTAGTCTGGTAACTGGAGTCAGGAGCTAGGAGCCAGGGATGTCACGAATTGGGAAGAAACCCGTTGCCCTGCCGAAGGGTGTCACAGCGCAGATCGACGGGCACAAGATCACGGTCAAGGGCCCGAAGGGCGAGATCTCGCGGGCCCTGCACGAAGAGATGGGGCTGTCCCTCGAGGACAGCACCGTGGTCGTAAAGCGTCCGTCCGATGAAGCGCGGCATAAGGCGCTGCACGGTCTCACGCGCACCCTCGTCGCCAACATGGTCGAAGGCGTCACCGCGGGGTTCGCGAAGTCGCTCGAGATCCAGGGCGTCGGCTACAAGGCCGAGCCGAAGCCGTTCGGCGTGCAGCTGGTCGTGGGATTCTCGCATCCCGTCCCCTACCACGCGCCCCAGGGGATCAAGATCACGGTGACCAACAATGTCCTCGTGAAGATCGAGGGCGTCGACAAGGAACTCGTGGGCCAGGTGGCCGCGGAGCTGCGCAATATCCGCCCCCCCGAGCCCTACAAGGGCAAAGGCATCCGCTACGTGGGCGAGCAGGTTCGCCGCAAGGCGGGCAAGACGGCCCAGGCGGCGAAATAAGCCATGCGATCCATCCGGAAGATCAAGACCTCGGCGCATCAGCGCTATCGCCGGCACCTCCGCGTCCGCAAGAAGATCGAGGGGACACCGGAGCGGCCACGGCTCGTCGTGTTCCGTTCCTCCAAGCACATCTACGCCCAGCTCGTCGACGACGAGCGCGGGCTCACGATTGCCGGCGCGGCGGATACGTCCGAAGGCGTGCAGGTCGAGGGCAAGGGCAAGGTGGCGCGCAGCTTTGCGGTCGGGAAGCTCATCGCCGCCAAGGCCAAGGAAAAAGGCATCGCGAAGGTCGTGTTCGACCGCGGCGGTTATCAGTATCACGGGCGCGTGAAGGCGGTGGCCGACGGCGCCCGCAAGGGAGGCCTGGAGTTCTAATGGAAGAACAAAAAGAAGCGACGGAAGCTCCGACGACCGCTCCGGCGGCAGAGGCTCCTCCCGCTCCGACCGATCGGCCGCACCGTGGTCCGCGCGGCCAGGGCGGGGGCGGGGGCGGGGGCGGGGGCGGACGCGGCGGCAGAGGGAGAGGTCGTGGTGGCGAGCGGCGTGACGGCGGCGACCGCGGGGGGCGCGAGAGCGACGGCATGGTCGAGAACGTCGTCGCGATCAACCGTGTCGCGAAGGTCGTGAAGGGCGGCCGGCGCTTCAGCTTCAACGCCCTGGTCGCGGTCGGCGACGGCAAGGGACAGGTCGGCATCGCGACCGGCAAGGCGAACGAGGTGAGCGAAGCGGTGCGCAAGGCCGTGGAAGCCGCGCGCCGGAAAATGACGGAGGTGCCGCTGACGGGTGGCACGATCCCGCACGAGATCATCGGCAACCATGGCGCGGGCCGGGTGCTGCTCAAGCCCGCCGCATCGGGAACCGGCGTCATCGCCGGCGGGCCGGTGCGGGCGGTGCTCGAGTGCGCGGGGATCCGGGATATCCTGACCAAGAGCCTGGGCTCGACGAATCCGCACAACATGGTGCGGGCAACGATGGACGGGCTGATGCGGCTGACGACCGCGCGCCGCGTGGCGCGGGAGCGCGGCGTGGAGCTCGAGGCGATTCCGTATCGTGCCCGCCAGGAAAGCGTGGTCGCGCATGGGTAGGCTGCCGCCGACGCGGAAGTACCGCAAGCGCAAGCCGGGTCGCGACCGCGTCCTGCCACCCGCCGGGAAAGGCAAGCTGCGCATCAAGCAGGTCCGGTCGGGCAGCGGCCACGCCCATCGCCTGAAGCGGACGCTCGAGGCGCTGGGCCTCAAGCATCATCAGGATGAAGTCGTGCACGCGGATCATCCCGCGCTGCGCGGCATGCTGCAACAGGTGCGGCACCTCGTGGAGGTGACCGTGGCGACGGGCGCAGAACGTCAGGAAACAAAGGCTAAAGGGAAGAAGCACGATGCCTAAGGCAAAAGCGAAGACCTCCAGGAAGTCGAGATCGAGGTCGAGGACGAGGACGAAGACGAAGACCCAGGCTCCTGGCTCCGAGTCCCAGTCTCCGAGACTCGCGCTGCATGATCTGCAACCACCGCGCGGCTCGCATCGCGCGCGCATCCGCAAGGGCCGCGGCCCCGGCTCTGGTATCGGGAAGACGGCTGGCCGCGGCGGCAAGGGCCAGACGGCGCGCCAGGGCGGCAAGGTGCGTCCCGGGTTCGAGGGCGGCCAGATGCCGCTGATCCGGCGCATTCCGAAGCGCGGGTTCACGAATCCGTTCAAGCAGCCGGCGCAGGTCGTGAACGTGCGCCACCTGGTGCTGCTCGCGGAGGGCGTCGAGGTGACGCCGGAGACGCTGTTCGGCGCCGGGCTGGTTCGCCGCCCGGACCATCCGATCAAGCTGCTCGGCACCGGCGAAGTGTCGGGCCGCAAGTTCGTCGTGAAGGGCGTGGCGGTCTCGGCGAGCGCCAAGGACAAGATCGAAAAGGCCGGCGGAACGATCGCGTGACATCGCCTATCCCGAATCTGCTCAAGGTTCCGGAGCTCAAAGAAAAGCTCCTCTTCACCTTGCTGTGCCTCGTGATTTACCGGATCGGGGCGCACATCGCGACGCCCGGCGTGAACGTCGACGCGCTCACGGACTTCATGAGCACCCGTGGGACCGGCACGCTGTTCGGACTGTACGATCTGTTTTCGGGCGGCGGCCTGCGGCGGGCCACGGTGTTCGCGCTGGGGATCATGCCGTACATCTCCGCCAGCATCGTGTTCCAGCTGGCGGGGCCGGTGTTCCCGGTCATCGAGAAGATGCAGCGCGACGAAGAGGGCAAGAAGACACTGACGCAGTGGACGCGCTACCTGACCGTCTTCCTGTGCCTGTTACAGGCGTACGGCTTCGCGGCCTTCATCGAGTCACTGCCCAACGCCGTGGCGCATCCGGGGTTGGCCTTCCATATGACGACCCTGCTCACGCTCACGACCGGCGGCATTTTCGTCATGTGGCTGGGTGAGCAGATCACGGAGCGGGGCATCGGGAATGGGATGAGCCTGCTCATCTTCTTCTCGATCATCGAGCGGATTCTGCCCGAGACGGTGAACACCTTCGAGGCGCTGAAGACCGGCACGCTGAGCTTCCCGGTGCTGCTGATCGTGTTGATCATGATGCTGCTCGTCGTCGCGGGCACGGTGGCCATCACGGTGGCGGCGCGCCGCATCCCGGTGCAGATCCCGCGCAAGGTGATGGGTCGAGGGCGGATTCGCGAGGGACAGAAGACATTCATCCCGCTGCGCATCAACAGTGCCGGCGTCATGCCGATCATTTTCGCGCAGTCGTTGATCATCGTCCCCGGCACGGTGGCGACGTTCAGCGGCGTGCCGTGGCTCAAGAACTTCGCCGAGTACTTCAACACGACGTCGGTGTGGTACATCGTCGCGAACGCCGTGCTGATCGTGTTTTTCGCCTACTTCTACACGTCCATCATCTTCAACCCGGTCGACCTGGCGGAGAACCTCAAGAAGCAGGGGGCCTTCATTCCCGGCGTGAAGCCGGGCGCGCCCACGGCCGATTACATCGACGAGGTCCTGACCCGCATCACGCTGCCGGGCGCGCTGTTCCTGACGTTCATCGCGCTGCTGCCGATCGTGATCTCCAACACGCTGAACATGCCGTTCGGGTTCGGCGGCACGGCGCTGCTCATCGTCGTCGGTGTGGCGCTCGATACGGTACAGCAGGTGCAGCAGCACCTGTTGTTGCGCCAGTATGACGGCTTCATGAAGGGTGGTGGTGGCGGCAGCGGCACCTCGCGGGTTCGCTTCCGCCGCTAAGTGTTCATCCTCATCCTGGGGGCGCCGGGCTCGGGCAAGGGGACGCAAGGGAGAATCCTCGCCGAGCGACTCGGGCTGCCCAAAATCACCACCGGCGATCTCCTGCGGGCGGCCATGAAGGACGGCACGCCGCTCGGCGTCGAAGCCAAGAAGTACTACGACGACGGCAAGCTGGTCCCCGACAGTATCATCCTCGGCATGATCAAGGAACAGCTGGATCGCCCGGAGGCGAAGCACGGCGCGATCCTCGACGGGTTCCCCCGCACGGCGGCACAGGCGGAGCTGGTGGACAGGACGCTGGGCCAGCGCGGCCAGCGCTTGAACCACATCCTGCTGCTCGACGTCACCGAGGACGAGCTGGTACGGCGCATGCGCGCGCGGTCGCGGGTCGAGGGACGCCCCGACGACACGCCCGAAGCCATCGCCACGCGCCTCCAGGTCTACCAGCGCGACACCGCCCCGCTCATCGCGCATTATGCCCAGCGGGGCATCGTGCACCGCGTCCCCGGCACCGGGACCGTCGATCAGATCAGCGGGGAGATCAAGCGGATCATCGGGCGATGATCACCATCAAGTCGCCGCGCGAAATCGAGACGATGGCCGCCGCAGGCCGCATCGTCGCCGAGACGCTGGCGCTGGTCGGGCGGCACATCCAGCCCGACGTCACCACCGAAGAGCTCGACCGCCTCGCCGAGACATTCATCCGCAGCCACCCCGGCGCGCAGCCGTCGTTCAAGGGCCTGTACGACTTCCCGGCCACGCTCTGCACCTCGATCAATCACGAGATCGTCCACGGCATCCCCTCGCACAAGCGCGTGCTGCACGATGGCGACATCGTGAGCATCGACGTCGGCGTGTGGCTCGAGGGGTTGCACGCCGACTCCGCCGCCACGTTTCCCGTCGGCGATGTCAAACCGGAGGTCGCCCGCCTCCTGACGGTGACGCAGGAGGCGCTGGCGGCGGGTGTGGGGCAGGCGCGCGCCGGCAATCACGTGGGGGACATCGGCCACGCCGTGCAGCAAGTGGCCGAGGGAGCGGGATATTCGGTGGTGCGCGAGCTCGTGGGACACGGCATTGGCGCGGCGTTTCACGAAGAGCCGCAGGTGCCGAACTACGGCAAGCCCAAACGCGGCCCGCGCCTCGTCCCCGGGATGACGATCGCGATCGAGCCCATGATCAACATCGGCGGGCCGTCCATCCGGACGCTGGACGACAAATGGACCGTGGTGACGCAGGACGGCTCGCTGTCGGCGCACTTCGAGCACACGGTCGCGATCGGCGAGAACGGGGATCCGCCGCGGATACTGACGACGGCGTGATGGGTAGGGGCGCAGCATGCTGCGCCCCTACACCAATCCTCACCCGGCACCCGCCTGTTTTGCTCTGGCCTCCTCCGACATGCCCGCCAGATTCGCGTTCACATTCTCCGTCGCCCCGTCGATCGCGGTTCTGGCCAACATGCCGGCCACACGCGCGTCGCTGACGGCGTTCTTGTTGCCGATGTGCTCGATGGTTTGAGCGAGCGCGAGCACGCGACGCGCGAGCTTCACGACTTCGGCGGGAGGATGCGCCGCCGCCAGCAGGGCCTCATCGATCGCCTGAGCGCGCGCGGGATCGCGCTTCGGGATCTTGTATGCGCGGCTGACGCCTTCGTAGGCCGCGGCGTCGTCATCCACCAGCCGGCGCAGCTCGGCGCGCAGCCGCTCGGCTTCGGCGAGGATCTCGCGGGCTCGGGGCTCGACGTCGGCATACGCCTTCCGTCCCACCGTCAGCCGCGCGACCATCGCGACGAGCGCCGCGGCGAGCGTGCCCGCAAGCGCGGCGGCGCTCCCGCCGCCGGGCGTCGGAGACCCGCCCGCCAGCGCATCGATCCACGCGTCGAGATACGGAGTAGCGGTCGCGACGGGAGGAAGTGCGATCTTCGTTTCCAGGACATGACTGGCGGCATTCGATAATCGCAGCGCCGTTTCGGCGGCGCCGATGATCGCGCGCTGCGGAATGAGACCCACAATTTCGCTCTTCTGCACCGCGACGCCCCGCTTTTCCGCCCGGACTTTGATCGCGTTGAACACCACGGCAGGCGAAGTGATGTCGATATCCAGGAGATTCATGGAGACCTGTGCGAGACCGTCGACGATGAAGCCGCTCGCCTGCACGCCGGGTAGGCCGCCGCTCGAGGTGCGGATCTGTTTCGCGATCTCCTTGGCAACCGTCACATCCTGAGTGTCCAAATAGACGTTGAACGCGACGAGGAACGGCCGAGCCCCGATGGCGGTGGCCCCCGCGGTCGGGTGGACGCGATTGGGCCCGAAGTCCGGGTCGAGCACGCGTCCGCGCATGCCCTCGAACTCGCCTTTGCGCACGTCGGGGAGCAGCACGCGGTCCGGCCGGGCGGCGGCGCGGGCGTAGAGAAACACGGGAATCTGGAGCTCTTTCCCCACGCGTGCACCGAGCTGCCGCGCGAGCGCGACGCAGTCGTCCATCGTGACATTTTCGACGGGCACGAACGGCACGACGTCGGTCGCGCCCATGCGCGGATGCTCGCCGCTGTGTTTTGTGAGATCGATCTTCTCGGTCGCGACGCGCATCGCCGCACATGCGGCAGCGAGTGCGGCGGCCGGCGGCGCGACGAACGTAAACACCGAACGGTTGTGCGACGCGTCGGTCTGCACGTCCAACACGTGCACGCCCGGCACACCGGTCAGCGCCGCACCGATGGCGTCGATCGTCGTACGATCGTGGCCCTCCGAGAAATTCGGCACGCATTCGACGAGCTGAGTACTCATCAGCTCTTCCGCAACAGGTCAATGAGCCATTTGTGCATCGCCGCGTTGCCGGCGACGATCGAGCCGTTCTCATCGGCTGCGAGCACGTCCGCTCCTCCGTCGGGCCGCGTCACGATGCCGCCCGCTTCGCGAATGAGCAATGTGCCCGCCGCGATGTCCCACGGCGCGAGCTGCAGCTCCCAAAAGCCGTCGAGTCTCCCCGCCGCGACGTCCGCCAGGTCCAGTGCGGCGGCACCGCCACGGCGGATGCCGCTCGCCGCGCCCATCACGGCGGCGAATTGCGCCAGGTAGACGTGCAGCCGGTTGAGCGCTTTGAACGGAAAACCGGTCCCAATGAGGGCATGCCTGGGATCCGTCACTGCGGAGACGCTGAGCCGTGTGTCCTCCTCGAACGCGCCGCCGCCCCGGATCGCCTTGTACGTGCGGTTGCGACACACGTCGTGAATGACGCCCGCCGCCAACTTGCCATCGGCGACGCAGCCGATACTGACCGCGTACTGCGGATAGCCATGCAGAAAGTTCGTCGTGCCATCCAGCGGATCCACGATCCAGACCAGCTCGCCGCGCGCGGTGCGCTTGGGTGACAACTCCTCGCCGATAATGACGGACTCCGGAGCCTCCCGCATGATCACTTCTGTGATCAGCCCTTCCGCGGCGCGATCGACCTCCGTCACAAAGTCGTGTTGGGATTTCTCGGTCCAGGTGTGGACCGCCGGCCGCACCGCGGTGCGCAAATAGTCCGCCGCGCGCAGCGCCGCGCGCTCCGCCAGCTTGACTAAGTCGTTGTATTCACGCACCTTGTGGGCCCGTGGCCTCCATCAAACGCGTCTTCAGCGGCATTCAGCCCTCCGGCGAACTCCACATCGGCAACTACCTCGGCGCCGTGCAGAATTGGGTGCGCCTGCAAACCGAGTACGACTGCCTGTTCTGTGTCGTCGACCTGCACGCGATCACGCAGCCGTACGACGCAGGCACCCTGTCCTCACTGACACTCGATATGGCGGTGAGTCTCTTTGCGGCCGGCCTGGATCCCGCCAAATGCATCGTGTTCGTCCAGTCGCACGTCGCCGAGCACACCGAGCTCAACTGGCTGCTCGCGTCGGTGACTCCGCTCGGGGAGCTGGAGCGCCAGACGCAATACAAGGACAAGGCGCAGCGCCAGGAAAGCGTCGCGATGGGGCTGCTGGCTTATCCCGTCCTGCAAGCGGCCGACGTTCTGCTCTATAAAGCTAGCCTCGTCCCGGTGGGTGAGGATCAGGTCCAGCATCTCGAGCTGATGCGCGAAATCGCGCGCCGCTGGAACGCTCGCTATGCCGGGGGCTTCTTTCCCGAGCCCCAGCCGCTGCTCACGAACACCAAGCGGGTCCTGGGCCTCGACGGCAAAGCCAAGATGTCCAAGAGTTTGGGGAATACGATCGGCCTGTTCGAATCCCCCGAATCGATCTGGGAGAAGCTCCGTCCCGCCGCCACCGATCCGGCTCGCAAGACCCGGTAGGATCCCGGTACACCGGAGATTTGCAACATCTTCACCGTGCATCAAGGATTCTCGCCGCCGGACACCGTGGCCGAGGTCGCGCACAAGTGCCGGACCGCGGGGTGGGGCTGCCTCGACTGCAAGCGCGTGCTGGCGGACAACCTGATCGCCACGCTCACGCCGATGCGCGAGCGCGCGGCGGCGTTGCAGCGCGACCCGGCGGGGGTGCTGGACCGCCTGCGCGACTGCGCGAATCGCGCGCGCGCGATCGCGCAGCGCACGATCGCGGAGGTCCGCGACAAGATGGGGTTCCTCCATGGGTGAGATGCTGAGCCGCATGGTCGAGATCTTCCGCCTCGACCTCATGCTCCAGCTCGGCCTGGCCACCTTGCTCGGCGGGGCCATCGGATTAGAGCGCGAGTTCGGCGGCAAACCGGCGGGCCTCCGCACCAACATTCTGATCTGCATCGGGTCGGTGCTGTACACGCATCTCTCCCTGGCGATGCTGACGGCCAGTACGGGGCTGATTCCTGCCGGTACGGACACCACCCGCGTGGCCGCACAGATCGTCACCGGTGTCGGTTTCATCGGCGCAGGCACCATCCTACACGCGCGCGGCGCCGTCGTGGGCTTGACCAGCGCCGCCACGATCTGGGTCGTTGCGGCGATCGGGATCGCGCTGGGCAGTGGCTACTACCTCGAAGGCGTGGGTACGACACTCGCCGTCATCCTCGTCCTGGCCGGTTTGGGGCGCATCGAGAAGATCGTGCAGAGTCACTCGATGCGATCGACGATCACGGTCCACGCGCACGCGGGGCCCACGGTGTTGGAAGACCTGGAAACGCTGGTGCGCCGCAGCGGGCTCGAGGTGCTGACCGTCTCGAATCGGCAGGAGAACGTGGATCTGGTGATCGATTTCGAGCTGCGGGGGTCGAAGCGTCTCTACGATCAGGCCGTCATCACGCTGCTACACCATAACCACGTTCGCACGGTCTCGACGGGAGAGTGAGCGCACGGCGGCTCGTCATCGATCTCGCGTCGCCGCGCGCCGCCTGGCGTATCCCCGAGGAGCGCGTGGCCGAGATCACCACGGCAGCGGGCACGGGATGGGAGATCAAGCAGATCCGCGAGCCCGCGATCTCGGATGGCGACGGGGCGTACGGCAGCGGCTCGCCAGAATCGATCGCGGCCGCGCGCGGCGCCGAGGTCTACTTCGGGTACGGAGTCCCGGCCGGTGTGGCACAAGCGGGTCGCGGGACGCTCCGCTGGGTGCACACCGGAACGGCCGGTGTCGGCGGGACCCTCGCCCTTCTCGCCGGCACCGGCATCGTGCTCACGAATTCCGCCGGTGTGCACGCCGAGCCGATTGCCGACTGGGTCATGGCGGCAATCGGCTATTTCGTGCGGGGACTCGATCGCATGCTGGCAGCACAGCGCGAAGCACGCTGGGCGAAAGGCGACTTCACCGATGTCGAGCCGATGCGCGAATTCAGGGACCTGCGCATCGGGATTCTGGGTCTCGGCGGCATTGGCTCGGCGGTGGCGCGCCGCGCGCTGGCGCTGGGGATGTCCGTGGCGGTAGTCCGGCGAAATCCAGCACGCGGCGGGCCGACTGGCGTCCGCTGGGTGGGAGCGTTGGCGGATTTGCCACGGCTGGCGGCCGAGAGCGACGTCCTCGTTATCGCCGCCCCACATACGGGTGAAACCGGCGGCGCGGTTGGGCGCGACGTGCTGAAACGACTGCCGCGTCAGGCGGTGGTGATCAACGTTTCCCGTGGCTCATTGCTCGACGAAGCCGCCCTGCTCGAACAGCTCGATGCCGGAACGCTCGCTGGTGCGGCACTCGATGTGTTTGGCGTCGAGCCGTTGCCGGCGGGCCATGCGTTCTGGAGGCATCCCAAGGTGCTCGTCAGCCCGCACGTGAGCGCGGTCACCGACCGCTTCTGGGAGCGGGAAACGGCCCTCATTGTGGAGAATATCCGGCGCTATCTTGCAGGTGCGCCCCTCACGAACGTCGTCGACCTGGAAGCCGGGTACTGAATGGAAAAGATCATCAAGGCCGCGGTGGATCGCGGTGCGTCCGATTTGCACATCAAAGCGGGCGACGTGTTTCGCGCACGCATCGACGGCAGGCTCGTGCCGCTCACGAAGCAGCGGCTGACCCCCGAGCAGACCAAGGCGATCGCCAAGCAGCTCATCTCCAACGACGACGACCGGGGCCGCATCGACAAGCTCCGCGACTACGACTGCTCCTGGGGTATGCCCGGCATCGGCCGGTTCCGCGTCAACATCCTGCGGCAGCGCTCGTCGTTCATGATCGTGATGCGCGTCATCCCGTTCGATGTCCCGACGTTCGAATCGCTGAAGCTGCCGGCGGTGCTCGGCGAAGTGGCCAACGCCGAGCGCGGGATGATCCTGGTGACCGGGGTGACGGGCTCGGGTAAGAGCTCCACGATGGCGGCGATCATCAACCACATCAACCAGAACCAGCATCGGCACATCCTCACGCTCGAGAACCCGATCGAATTCCTGCACCGCGACATCAACTGCTCGGTGACGCAGCGCGAGATCGGTGTGGATACGGACGACTTCCGCACCGGGCTGCGGGCGGCGCTGCGCCAGGATCCCGACGTCATCCTGATCGGTGAGATGCGCGATGCCGAGACGATCGATACGGCCCTGAAGGCGGCCGAGACGGGGCATCTGCTCGTGTCCACGCTGCACACGCCCGACGCCGTGACCACGGTGATCCGGGTCGTCTCGATGTTTCCGCCGGAGGAGCAGGAGATTGCGCGGCTGCGGCTGTCCGAAGCGCTGCATGCGGTGGTGTCGCAGCGGCTGCTGCCGCGGGCGGACGGGCGCGGCCGCGCCGCGGCGCTGGAGGTGCTGCTGGCGACGGAGAAGGCCCGGGGCATGATTCGCGAGGACCGCACCGCGGCGCTGCAGGATTACATCAACGAGTCGCGCGAGCAGTATGGCATGCAGACGTTCGACCAGCACCTCATCGATCTCCTGGCCGACGACGTCGTGACGTACGAGACGGCGCTCGCCGCGTCCTCCAATCCGTCGGACTTCCAGAAGCACGCGCGCACGCTGCGCCGGCGCGCCCGGGTGACGTCGCCCACAGAACCGGCGTCCGCCGCGGCCGACGCCAAGCCCGCCGGCCTGACCGACGACCTCTCGGAGATGTTGCCATCGTGAGAGGAGTCTTCCCGCCGATCACTACGCCGTTCGACCGCGCGACCGGCGACATCGCCTCGCTCCCGTTCCGGCAGAACATCGAGCGCCTCCTGGCTGCAGGCGTCAGTGGCATCGTCGTCTCCGGGTCCACCGGCGAGTCAGCATTGCTCGATGCCGATGAGCAGCGCCGGCTGGTAGAGATCGCGCGCGACGCAATGACCGACGGCGCGTGGTTGATCGCGGGCACGGGCGGCGAATCGACCCGCGAGACGATTGCGTTGACCCGCGCGGCGGCGGCGGCGGGCGCCGATGCCGTGCTGGTGCGTCCACCGTCCTATTTTTCGGCAGCCGCGAGTCCGGCGACGCTCGTGACTCACTTTCGCGCCGTCGCGGATGCGAGCCCGGTGCCGGTATTGATCTACAACATCCCCAAGTACACGCACATCTCGCTGGCACCCGGCCTGTTGCAGCAGCTCGCCGGGCACGAGCGCATCATCGGCGTCAAGGACTCGTCTGGCGACCCCAAGAATGTCGCGGCCTACCGCGAAGCGGTGCCGCAATGGACCATCGTCGTCGGTGGTGCATCATTGTTGCTCACGGCATTGGAGTTGGGATGTCAGGGGGGGATCGTCGGCGTGGCGTGCTTTCATCCGGGCTTGTGCGTGCAGCTGCTGCGCGAGTTCGAGCAGGGACATCGCGCCGCCGCCGGGGCGCTCCAGGAGCGCATCACGCCGCTCGACAAGGAGATCATCGGCAAGCTCGGCCCCGCCGGAGTCAAGGCCGCGATGGACGCCGTCGGGTTGTACGGCGGTCCGGTGCGCGCTCCCCTCGCGCCACTCTCGGACAGAGATCGCGAGCGCGTCAGTGCGCTCGTACGCGGTGACTGACTACGCCGTGCTGTTTCGCGAGCTGGCGATTCCGCGGCTCGTGGGGACTCCCAATCATCAGAAAGTTCGTGAGATCCTGAAGCGCGAGCTGACGGCGCGCGGATTCACCGTCGAAGAGCATGTCTTCAGCGGCCGACCGGCGCGCGCGCTGCTGGGCGTCCCAAACTCCATTTCCGGCGTCAACCTCATCGCCCAGCGTTCCCAGGCTCAAGCCACCCTTCAGGGTGGGAACGAACGTCCGCCCATCTGGTTGGTTGCGCATTACGACTCCAAAGGCCAGCCCATCTCGATGGCTGTGCGACTCCTCGGATTCGGCGCACTGTTGCTCGGGTTGTTGATTGTGTTTCTTGCGCCGATTGCGGGAGTCGCATTTCTCGTCGCGGGGACGGGCATCGCACTGCTCAATCGTGTGAACGACATCTCGCCGGGCGCGCTCGACAACGCGACTGCCCTCGTCGCGGTTTTCATGTCCATCGATCAGCTGCCGGCCGACGCGCTGGTGGGCGTCATTTTCCCAGACGCGGAGGAGTACGGCCTCGTGGGCGCCCGCGCGCTCGCCCTCGAGCGGCGCGACTTGTTCTCCCAATCCAGCGTCATCAACCTCGACAGCCTCGACGATACCGGTCGAGCCACCGCGTTCGTGCATCGGCCTGGTCGGTTCGGTGTCGCGGTGGCGCATGCCGTGAACGCGCGGAGTTGGCGCTGGTTGCCGGTCATTGTCGACGGCATTGCGCTCGGCCGCGTTGCCAGGGAGTGTGTCACGATCATGAAGGGCAACTGGCGCACAATGCGGGCTGTGCACCGGCCCCACGACTCGATCGCTCGGCTGCGGCTCGATGGCGCCGCGCACGTCGCGGCAGGGCTGGCGCGGGTGCTGCGGGCCGTCTAGCTTCCCTCAGAGGATATCCTAAAGCCCCCAGACGGGGGCTTTTTTGTTGGCTAAGGCAACGGCGGGGACAGGCAAAGGCTAGACGCACCGACGCACCGCGGGTTTTAGGAAACGGTCAACCGGACAATCCTCGCGCGGGTGGTCCCGTTGACGGCCCACCGGAACCCGCGACGCGTCTGTGCGTCGAGTCTTTGCAGGTCCGCGTCTTTCGCGCTTCCGCGAGGACATAAGTGTTCGGACCGAAGATCCAGTGTGTAGTTGTGGTAGGCGCCCAGTGGGGTGACGAAGGGAAGGGTAAGATCGTCGACGTGCTCGCCGAGCGCGCCGATCTCGTCGTGCGCTACCAGGGCGGCGCCAATGCCGGACACACGGTGGACACGGGCGAGGGCAAGTCGTTCGTCCTGCACCAGATCCCGTCGGGAATTCTCCAGGGCGCGGTTTGCGTGGTCGGCAACGGCGTGGTGCTCGATCCGGAGCAGCTGTTCGCCGAGCTGGACGCGCTCGAGGGCCGAGGCGTGCGCACCGAGCACAAGCTGCACGTCTCCGACCGGGCGCACCTCACGCTGCCGTACCACAAGCTCCTCGATCGTGCCCGCGAGAAGCACGACAAGATCGGGACGACGGGGCGGGGGATCGGGCCGACGTACGAAGACAAGTACGGACGCCGCGGGATTCGCGTCGGGGACTTGCGCAATCTCACCCGCGCCCAGGAGCTGGTTCGCGCGCGCGTGGAGGCGGCGAATCAAATGCTGGGCATGCTGGCCGGCGGGAGCGGGGAGCGGGCGAGTGCGGAAGAGCACGCCCATCTCCTCGAGCGCCTGGCGCCGCGTCTATTGCCGTTGGCGGTCGACGCCGGCCGAGTGGTGTGGGAAGCGCTGGCCCGCGGCGAATCGGTCCTGCTCGAGGGCGCCCAGGGGGCGCTGCTCGACGTCGATCACGGGACCTACCCGTACGTCACGTCGTCGAATACGACGGCGGGGGGCGCGGCCGTGGGTGTCGGCATCGGCCCGACGGCGATCGATGCGGTCCTCGGCGTCGTGAAGGCGTACACGACGCGGGTCGGCAATGGGCCGCTGCCGACGGAAGCCGAGCCGGCGGTGGCGGAGCGGATTCGGGAGCTCGGCGGCGAATTCGGCGCGACGACGGGAAGGCCGAGGCGGTGCGGATGGTTTGACGCCGTAGTTGTCAGGTATGCGGTCCGCGTCAATGGCTTAACGGGGTTGGCAGTCACGAAACTGGACGTCTTGGATACGTTCGCAGAGATCCCCGTAGGAGTTGGGTACACGCTGGATGGAGAGAACATTGACAGCATGCCGGCTGATGTCGAAACGATCGGACGCGTGAAGCCGATTTACGAGACGGTACCGGGTTGGCAGAAGCCGCTCACGGGAGTCCGGAGATTGGCGGACTTGCCGCCCGCCGCGCGGGCGTATGTTGATCGATTGCAGGATCTGGCCGGAGCGCCTGTACGCTATGTCAGTGTTGGCACCCGGCGCGACCAGATCATAGAGGTCTGACGCCAGAGCACCCCGTCGATAGAAGGCGCCAAGACGCTAAGACGCCTGAGTAGTGAACAGGGTGCAGCGCGTAGAAATGCTCCTACCTGCGTCGTTTCGGTGATGATCGCACCGCCCGCACTACTACCTTCGACGCATGCTTTTTCGAGATCTCAAAGCCTATCAACACGCGCTGCGCGTTGCTGCGCTGTCGCGTCCACTCATCAAGCGACTGCCAGCATCCGAGCATGATCTCGCGGACCAATGGCGGCGTGCCGCGAATAGCATTGCACTGAATCTTGCCGAAGGAATCACGCGGAAGGGCTCGAAGGAGTTCCGACGGTTCGCCGACATGGCTCGCGGATCGCTGCATGAAGTGGAAGCGATCATCGATCTTGTTCAGCACCTCGGGCTCCTTCAGTCGATTGATCTGGAAGAACTGATAGCTGCCCGTGATGAATGCGCGCGCACGGTTTATGGTCTCCTGCGGAAGCTTTCGGTAGCAGCGACTGCGAGCTGATCGCTGTCGACCGCTCAAGCGTCTTAGCGTCTTGGCGTCTTCTAACGACGTAGTTCTGTGCCGTGTTTTGCGGTTTCTAGTGCAGAAAACAGTATAGTAATTTACCTAGGTCGAATGACGCGTCGTTGATGTGACTGCGGTTACAACTCGGCATCGTTTTTGCTCTTCCAGTCGAACAGAACTCTCGAAAAGGGCAAACCGCCGGTGACGGCGGGGCGCAAAGCTAGGGGTCTCCTCGGAGATAGCCCGGCTGCCAGAGTCGACGCTGCGCCGCCCGATTTGCGAGAAGGAGTTCGCTTCGCTCACATCGGGTTCTAGGGCGCACGGTGTGTGGCAGGCGATCACCCCCTGGGGCAACTCAGGGGGTTTCTCGTTTACAGCACTGTCCCTGTCGACTCCTTGGCGTCTTGGCGCCTTGGCGTCTGTACTATGTTGCCCCCATGCCCGTCGTCCTCGTTGCTCCCGCCGCCTTCAAAGGCACGCTCGGCCCCCGCCAGGTGGCCGAAGCGCTCGCGATCGGCGTGCGACGCGCCCTGCCCGGCGCGTCCGTGCTCGAGTGCCCGATCGCCGACGGGGGCAATGGGCTGCTCGATGTGGTCCTCCCGACCGGCGCGCTGCGCGAGCGGCTGCAGGTCACGGGCCCGATCGGCGACTCGGTCTCGGCGGAAATGGGCTGGATCGACGGCGAAACGGCGATCATCGAGAGCGCGTCGGCCTGCGGCCTCGCCCTCGTCGAGCCGGAAGACCGTGATCCAATGCGCACGACCACCCGCGGTGTGGGCGAATTGATCTGGACCGCCGCCGATCGCGGCGCCCAGACGATCGTCGTCGGCCTCGGCGGCACCGCAACGGTGGACGGCGGAACGGGCGCCGCACGTGGGTTCGGTTGGACGTTCGAGAACGCGTCAGGCGAGCAGCTCGCGGAGGGAGGCGGCTCGCTGGCCGATCTCGCCTCCTTCGGATCGGGATGGGGCCTGGCGGCTCGCGTCGTGGCGCTGGCGGATGTCGCCACTCCGCTGCTGGGCCCGGACGGTGCCGCTCCGGTCTTCGGACCTCAAAAAGGGGCTCGCCCGGAGGAGATTCCGCAGCTTGCGGCCGGCCTGTCGCGCCTGGCGGGGCTGTGGGCGCAGGCCGGCCGGCCGGACCTCGGTACGATGCCGATGGGAGGCGCGGCGGGCGGCCTTGGCGCCGGCCTGGCCTTCTTCGCGAAGGCCGAGCTGACGGGTGGTGCGGAGTGGGTATTGGCGCGCGCCGGCTTCGACGCGGCATTGGCCAAGGCGGACCTCGTCATCACGGCTGAAGGGGTCTTCGACAAGACGTCCCTGGTCGGAAAGGCGCCCGGCGAAGTCGTGCGGCGCGCGCAGGCGGCAAGGAAAAAGGTGGCGGTCGTGGCCGGGAGGGTCGAAGCGATGATCGGTGTGCATACCGTCGGCGGCGATGACGACGGTCGTATGTTGGACGGACCGGCGCTGGCCCAGATGGCCGAGCAGGTCGCGCGTGAGGCCCTGCGTTTGTAACTTCCGGCTCCCTATGCCCTCCGTAACTGCAGACAAAACCATGGAGAAGCTCGTGTCGCTGGCCAAGCGGCGCGGCTTCGTGTTTCAGTCGTCCGAGATCTATGGCGGTCTCGGCTCCGTGTGGGACTACGGGCCGCTCGGCGTCGAGCTCAAGAAGAACATCAAGGAGCGCTGGTGGCGGTCGATGGTTCACGAGCGGCACGACATCGAAGGCCTCGATGCGGCCATCCTGATGCATCCCAAGGTGTGGGAGGCGTCGGGGCACGTCTCCGGCTTCACCGATCCGCTGGTGGATTGCAAGCACTGCAAGAACCGGTTTCGGGCCGACGATCCGAGGATCAAAGGGACACCCGGCCAGCCGGACGCCCAGTGCCCCGTGTGCGGCAGCAAGGGCACCCTCACCGCTCCGCGCCAGTTCAACCTGATGTTCAAGACGTTCATGGGACCGGTGGAGGAACAAGCCGCCATCATCTATATGCGGCCTGAGACCGCCCAGGGGATCTACGTCAACTATCTCAACGTGCTGCAGTCGTCCCGCCAGAAGATTCCCTTTGGGATTGCGCAGGTCGGGAAGGCGTTCCGCAACGAGATCACGCCCGGCAATTTCATTTTTCGCACGCGTGAGTTCGAGCAGATGGAAATGCAGTTCTTCGTGAAACCGGGCAGCGAGAACGAATGGTTCGAGTTTTGGCGCGGCGAGCGGATGAACTGGGTCAAGGGGCTCGGGATTCGGGACGAGAAACTCCGTTGGCATCAGCACGGTCCGGATGAGCTCGCGCACTACGCCAAGGACGCCTACGACATCCAGTACGAGTTTCCGTTCGGCTGGCAGGAATTCGAGGGCATCCACAACCGCACCGATTTCGATCTCTCGAATCACCAGAAATTCGCCGGCAAGAAGCTCGACTACCTCGACCCGAAGACCAACGAGCGGTTCATTCCTTATGTCGTCGAGACCTCCGCGGGGGCGGACCGCACCACTCTCGTGGTGCTGTGCGACGCTTATAGAGAGGAAGCAGTCGGCGGTGACGACGCGGCGGAGGGTGGCGACCAGCGCGTGGTGCTGAAGCTCAAGCCTTCATTAGCGCCGCTGAAGGCGGCCGTGTTCCCCCTGGTGAACAAAGACGGGATGCCGGAGCTGGCCCATCGCATTCACGACGATCTGCGCCGCCACTTCAATGTGTTCTACGACGATGGCGGATCGATCGGCCGCCGCTACCGGCGTCAGGATGAAGCCGGCACGCCGTTCGGTATCACCATCGACGGCCAATCAACGCAGGATCAGACCGTGACCGTGCGCGATCGCGATACGCTCAAGCAGGATCGTGTCGCGACGGGCAAGCTCGTCGAATACCTGACGCAAAAGCTGGCTGGTTGACCCTCGAAGACTTCCGCGCGCTCGTCCGCGATTTGCAGCACGAGATCCCTGACCAGTTCGACCGTGGTGTGGTGGACGTCGAGATCAGTCCAAAGACCGTTCCGCATCCCGTACTCCCGGATATCCACACCCTGGGTGAGTGCATTCCGTTGTCCTGGACCGGCGACGGATCGAATCTTCAGTCGCGCATCGTGTTGTACTACGGGTCGTTCCAGGCGCTCGCCCGCACGCATCCCGGCTTCGATTGGCGCGAGGAGGCGTGGGACACGCTCACCCATGAGTTGCGGCATCATCTCGAGCTGCGCGCCCATGTGGACGCACTCGAGGTCTACGACTGGGCGGCGGAGCAGAACTTCGCGCGTCACGAGGGGCGGGCATTCGATCCCCTGTTTTACCGCTCCGGTGAACGCATTGCCGACGGCGTCTACAAAGTGGACGACGACGTCTTCATCGAAGGTGGGAGTGAGTTTGCCTGGCACGGACGGCGGTATCGCGCGCCGGTGGCCGGCGTGCAGCGTCCGGCGTTTCTAACCCTCGCAGGCCTCAGCGACGCTCCCCACGGCGACGCTGTGCTCGTGTTCCCACCGCGGGCGTCGATCAAGGATCTCTGGCGTCGTCCCGTGGTCGTACAAGACGTGGTGCGCGCGCAGCCGATCGATGGCTAAACGCGTGTTGCTGCAGTGCCGAGATCTCTTCTTCCGCGGAAAACTCCAGGAGATCGTGCGAGCCAGCGGGGCGGAGCTGACGCTGCAGGAGCCCTATGACATCGTGGTCGTGGAGTTGGGCAGCGCCGGTGTCGACGAGCGGATCGCCGAGCTCGTCAAGGCGGGGATTCCGGTCCTGGCGTTCGGCTCGCATGTCAAAGGGGAGCAGCTGCGGACCGCGCGTGGGTTAGGCGCGCGCGCGGTGCCGAACTCTGAAATCGAGGCTACATTGCGCCGGCTGTTGAAATAATTCCCCATGGCCTCCGGTCGCAAGCGCGTTGATGTTCTCGTCCTGGGTGCCGGCGCCGCGGGCCTGGCGGCCGCGCGCGACCTCTCCCAGGCTGGTCTCCGCATCGCCGTCATAGAAGCTCGGCCGCGCATCGGCGGTCGCATCCTCACGCGACACGACTCGCACGCGCCGGTGCCCCTCGAATTGGGCGCCGAGTTCATCCATGGGGAGGCGCCCGAGACGCTGTCCATCGCGCGCGCGGCGGGTCTCGCGGTCGTCGAGCTGTCGCAGGAGCGCGACATCGTCACCTCCGGTCGCTTCACGCGGATGGGCGATTGGTGGAAAATCGTGAACGACATGAATCGCGATCTCGCCCACCGCTTCGCCAAACGCGGCAAGGACTTCCCCATCAGCGAATACCTGGACAGCCCTCGGCTGCCGCCGCTCAAGCGCTCGTTGCTCAAGGGCTTCGTCGAAGGCTTTTACGCGGCGCATCCCGACCGGTTGAGTGCCCAGTCGGTCGCTGCTGATGCGGAAGAACCAGACGACGACGAAGGTATCGAGGGCAAGCAGTTCCGCATCGTGAGTGGCAATGATGCCCTCATGCAATGGCTGCGCGATGGACTGGATCCCGAGCTCACGCAGGTTCGCATGAGCACGGTCGCGCAGAGCGTAAGCTGGAAACGCGGCGACGTGGCCGTCGCCTGCGTCGGCGGGGACGGCGCGCCGCTCGAGGTGCAGCGGGCGCGCACGGCGGTGATCACCATTCCGCTGGCGGTCCTCAAGGCCGGGGCGCTGCGGTTTACGCCGCCGCTCGCCGCCAAACAGCGCGCGCTGCACGGCATCGAGACCGGACAGGTTTTCAAGATCATCCTGCGCTTCCGTGAAGCCTTCTGGGAAGCTCCCGGCTTTCTCCGGGAGCGGCGGGCAAAGAGCCATTCCGACGGAGCCGGGATGAATTTCCTGTACGCGCCCGGCGCGGAGCTGCCGACGTGGTGGACGGCCCTGCCGGTGCGAGCGCCGCTGCTGACCGGCTGGGTCGGCGGCGTCGCGGCCGAGACGCTCCTCGCCGAGGAGCCGCTGTCCCGTCTCGAGCGGAGTCTCGTGGCGCTCTCGAGCGTGCTGGCGGTGCCGCGGCGCGAGCTGGAGGAAAACCTCGACGCCTGGGCCAGTCACGACTGGCGCGCCGATCCCTTCGCGCGCGGCGCCTACAGCTACGTCGGCGTCGGCGGCATCGCGGCGCCGCGTGCGTTGGGCCGCCCGCTGGAGGGGACGCTGTTCTTCGCCGGCGAAGCGACGAACGGCGAGCAGATCGGCACCGTGGCGGGCGCGCTCGCGAGCGGTCGGCGCGCCGCCCGGGAAGTATTGCGCGTGCTACAACCGTGAGCATCGGGCTGGCGGTCTTCGCGGCTACGTACTTGCTCATCGCGGTGCAGCGTCTGCCGTTTGTGCACCTCAACCGGCCGGCGGCCAGTTTGCTCGGGGCGGTCGGAATGGTCGTGTTCGGGGTGATCACTCTGCAGCAGGCGTACGCGGCCATCGACCTGGATGTGATCGTCTTCCTTCTTGGGTTGATGCTCATCGTGGGGTACCTCGAAGTAGGCAAGTTCTTCGAGTGGGCCGCCGACTGGGTACTGCGGCGTGCGCGTACCCCCAAGCGGTTGCTGTGCGGTGTCGTTTTCGGCGGCGGACTGCTCTCGGCACTGTTCGTCAACGACACCGTATGTCTTGTCGTCACCCCAGTGCTGGTTGGTGCCCTCGCCTCCATCCGCGTGCGCCCCACTCCCTACCTCCTTGGCCTGGCGATGGGAGCCAACGTTGGATCGGTCCTGTCAGTGACGGGCAACCCGCAGAACATGCTTGTCGGAATCTGGAGCGGTGCGACGTTCGGCAGCTTCTTCGTTCACATGCTGCCCGTCGGGGCAGGGGGCCTCGCCATCACGTTCGGCGTCCTCCGTTGGGCGTTTCGCAAAGACTTGGTCGCGCCCTTCCAGCAGCGTCCGGAGGCCGGGCCTACGGCAGTCGATCGGGTGTTGGTCTTGAAGGGGCTCTTGATGTTCGGCGTTGCCGTGGCGGGGTGGCTGGCGGGTGGCTCACTGCCGGGAGTCGCGATCGCAGCCGGTGCGCTGATGGTGCTCGTCGCCGGGCGCGACCCCGCCTACGCGATCGAGCGAGTGGACTGGGACCTGCTGTTATTCTTCGGGTCGCTGTTTGTGGTGATGCGCGGATTCGAGGCGACGGGAGCCGTGGACTGGATCGACGGCCGGGCGCTCGCCGTGGCGCACGATGGAAGTCGGCCCGCCGCGGCTGCCGCGGCCAGCGGCGTGATGGTTGTGCTTTCGAACTTGATCTCGAACGTCCCCGCCGTGCTGCTGTGGCGCAACGTCGTCCCGCATCTCCCGCATGCAGACCTGCTGTGGCGCGTGGTCGCCATGAGCGCAACGTTCGCCGGCAATCTGCTCCTGATCGGCTCGGTCGCGAATCTCATCGTGGTGGAGAAAGCGGAAGCGCTTGGCATCCGAATTGGATTCTGGGAGTACGCCCGCGTGGGAATCCCGGTGACCCTGTTGACGGTCGTGTGGGGCGTGGCCGTGCTACTTGCCGTGGGATAGCCCAACTTGGGGTAGGACGATCCTATGACCCGTGACCGCGAATTGCTTCGGCATTTTCTGGCCGCCATCGCGTATCGCACGCAAAAGGCGTTGCGGGGCGCGCCCGATGACTACCCGACCGTCAGCGCGGGCAACCGCGTGCGGACGCCGGCCGAGCTCATTCGTCATATGACGGCGCTGATGGGGTACGTCCGCACGTACTTCCAAGGCGGCACGTATCCGGTGACGCCGGATCCGTTGCCCTCCTTCAAGGAGGAAGTGGATCGCTTCCACAGCATGCTGACAGCGGTTGGCGATCTGCTCGCGAGTGACGCGCCATGCTCGATCACCACGGAGCAGTTACTGCAGGGGCCGTTCGCCGACACGATGACGCACGTCGGCCAGCTGGCGATGCTGCGGCGTCTCGCCGAATCCCCCGTCCCGCCGGAGAACTTTATCTACGCGGACATCCGCGCTGATCGCCTACATGCCGACCAGCCGCTCCCGGCGCGGCCCGACAAGCATTGGCCCGAAGCGCCACAATGATCGTACGGATCTGGCATGGATGGACCAGCGGGGTGAATGCGGACGCGTACGAACGCTTGCTCCAGGAAGACATCTTCGTCGGGATACGCGAGCGCCACATCACCGGGTTCCGCGGCATTCAACTGCTGCGTCGCTCACTGCCGGATGCCGTGGAGTTCGTCACCATCATGACCTTCGATTCGCTCGCCGCCGTGCGGGACTTCGCCGGCGCCGACTACGAAGTCGCGGTGGTGCCACCGAAAGCGCGCGCGCTGCTGCAGCGCTTCGATGAGCGCTCGGCTCACTACGAGGTGTTGGTATGACATTCAGACAGGCGCGCCGCTGCTGCGCGAGGTGGTCGAGCAGGCGTGGCGCCGCAACGCGCCGCAGCGGTTCCAGCAACGCCGCATGAAGCCCTAGGACGCGCTATCTTTTTTCCCATGCGCCGCATCGCCGCACTCGTAATCCTGACGGGCCTCGCCGCGTCGTCGGCTGCACCTGGCTACCGCATTCTGGTGGCCAGTGAATCGGGCGACATCGTCACGCAGCTGACGTGGGACGGAACGGCGTTGGCCGTGGCCAAGGTCGTCCCCGTCGGGATCATGCCCGCCGACATCGACGGCCCGCACAACGTCACGGTCGCGCCCGACGGCTCGGCATGGTATGTGTCGATCGCTCACGGCACGCCCTACGGATCGTTGTGGAAGATGAGCGCCGGAAGCGATACGCTACTGGGCCGGGCACAGGTGGAGATGTTTCCCACGACGATCGCGCTCACCCCCGACGGCGCGCTGGCCTTCGTCGCCAATTCCGATTTCCACGGCGATCACCCGCGCACCAACGTCGTGTCGATCGTGCAGACGGCCACGATGACGCTGCTGACGAATCTCCCCGCGTGCGACATGCCGCACGGCGTGAAAGTCAATCACGCCGGGACATTCGTGTACGTGTCGTGCATGAACTCGGACGAAATTCTGGAGATCGATCGGCAGACGTTCAGGATCCGGCGCCGGCATAAGACCGGCAGTGGTATGACGACGACCATGATGCCAATGCACGCGACCGCTTCAGGTCCGCCCCAACAAGACTGCATGCCCACATTCGTCTCGGTCTCTCCCGATGATCGCCGCTTGTACGTCGCGTGCAATCACGGCAACACGCTGCAAGTCCTGGACGCGGGATCGCTCGAGCTGGTGCAGGAGATTCCGGTCGGGACCGGCGCCTACAACGTCGAGCCGTCGGCCGACGGACGCTGGGTCATCGTGACCAACAAGAAAGCGCAGAGCGTGTCGCTCGTCGATGCGCAAACGCTGCGCGAGGTCGCCAAGATCCCGACCTCCAAGCCGCTCCCGCACGGCGTGGCGTACTCACCCGATGGCCGCTGGGCCTTCATCTCGCAGGAGAGCGTCGGGATCGATCCGGGCGCGGTGGATGTCATCGATCTCACGACGCGTGCCCGCGTCGCCACAATCTCCGTCCCCAGGCAGCCGACTGGCATCACCATTCTCCGGACTCCATGATCCACACCACGACCGTCTCGCTTCCTCCCGCCGCGGTGCTGGCGCGCGCGCAGCAGTTTTTCGCCGAGCGAGTCCCCAACGCGGCGGCGTTCGTCGAGCAGTCGGGGCCCACGTTCGTCACCTTGCGCGGGCAGGGCGGTGAGGAAGTGGTGATCAGCGCCTGGGACGACAAGGAGAAAGGGGTCACACGCATCCGCGGTTCGACGCTGTTCTTCGATCAGGCCCTGGACCGCTTCTTCTCCACGCTCCCGCTTGCGTCGCCGGTGGAGGTCGCATGAGCGCGGTCGCGGAGCGAGCAGAACGCTATGCCGTGCGTGTGATGGTGACGTCCGCCTGGGAAACGGTCACGGTACAAGTCGACGACAGCACGACCGTCGCCCAGTTGAAACTCGAGGCGCTGCGGAGCGCGTTGAAGACGACGGCGGGGGAGGACGCGTTGGTCGTGAAATTCCGTGGCGCCATCGTCCTCGACGAGTCGATCACGTTGCGCGCACTGGGTGTCGTGCCCAACGCTCCCTTCATCGTGCTGCCGGGCCGGCGGCAACCGGTGCGGTGAGTACCGACACGTTCACTCGCGCCGTCACGGTGTTCGCCGTCGGGTTTCTCACGCTCGACGCGGTCTTGTTCGCACTGGTGAACCGCTACCTCTGGGCCGCGGTCTGCGCCGTCGCCGGCGTGCTCGTGGTCGTGGGGTGGCGTCGCTACCGCCGGGCGATGGCGGAGCTCGCGGATGCCCGCAAAGAGATGAAGCGCGAAGTGGAATCGCTGCGCCAGCTGCTGCACACGCGCCGCCAAGACTAGGTGCCCGTCGCCGTCGCCTGGAACCCCGCGTGCCGGCATCACTACGGCGGCGCGGGCCATCCCGAACGTCCCCAACGATTTGAAGCGGTGCTCGAGGCGTTGCGCCGCCCCGAACTCGCCCCAGTGGTGCATTGGGTCGAAGCTGCACCGGCAAACAGAACAGCGTTGGAGGTCGTGCATGCGCCGGCCTACCTCGACCTGCTCGCGGCGCTGGCGGAGCGCGGTGGCGGCGCGCTCGATGCCGACACGTTCCTGGGGCCGAGAAGCTGGGAGAGTGTGGTGGCCTCCGCCGGCGTCGCGCTGGCGGCTGTGGAGCACGGCCTCAAGGCCGGGAGATCGTTCGCCATCACGCGTCCCCCCGGCCACCACGCGTTCGCCGAACGGGCGATGGGGTTCTGTTTTCTGAACAACGTCGTCCTCGCCGCCCGGCATGCGCAGGCGCTGGGATGCGCGCGTGTGCTGATCGTGGATTGGGACGTGCACCACGGCAACGGCACGCAGGCGCTGGTGGAGCGCGACCCATCCATCCGGTTCGTCTCGATGCATCAGTATCCGTGGTATCCGGGGACCGGCGCGGCCGACGAGCGCGGCGTCGGCAACGTCTTCAACCTGCCGCGGCCGGGCGGCCTGCCCCGGGCCGTCTATGTGCGCGACTTCCTGGCGGGCGTGGATGCGGCGCTCGCGCAGTGGCGTCCCGATATCCTGCTCATCTCCGCGGGGTTCGACTCGCTCGCGGGCGACCCGCTCGGCGAGTTCACGCTGGAGCCCGACGACATCGCGCTGTGGACCGACGCGCTGCGCGAGCGGATGGGTACGCGGCCCGTCGTCGGTGTGTTGGAGGGCGGCTACCGGCTCGATGGACTCGCCGCCGGTGTCGTGGCGCACGTGCGCGCGCTATCTTGAGCAGATGAGCGTCACGACCGTCCCGGCGCAGCAGCCGCAGGCCTCGAAGCACTGGCCGGCCAGCATCTACCGGCGGCCCGATGGTACGCTCGAGCAGGACTTCTCTCCCGCGCGCATCCGCGAGATTCTCCAGGCCGGTGAAGGCGAGCTGTGGGTGGACATCGACAGCACGAACATGCATCAGCTCGCGCTGCTCGAAAAACTCTTCGCCTTCCACCCGCTGGCGATCGAGGACACCCTGTCGCCCGGCACGCGGGTCAAGTTCGAGGAGTACGACCGCTACGTCTTCGTCGTGATGGCGGTGGTGCGCTTCGACGAGGGCACGCCGGAGCCGTACGATCTCGCCACGTCGAACCTGTATTTCTTCCTGGGCAAGAACTTCCTGGTGACGGTGCACGCGCTGCCGTCGAAGAGCTGCGCCATCGTGCGCGAGCGGTTGCAGCGCAATCCCGAGCTGCTGGCGCGCGGGGTCGAAATGGCGATGCACAACATCATCGACCAGTCGGTGGACGCGTATTTCCCGCTGGTCGAAGAGCTCAACGCCATGGTGGACGGGCTGGAAGAGCGGCTGTTCGAGCGGTTCGACTCGCGGCTGATACACGAGATCTTCAAGGCCAAGCGCGCGGCGTTTTCGCTGCGCCGGCACGTCGGGCCGCTGCGCGAAGTTCTCAATATTCTGACCAACCGGCCGTGCGGCTTCATTCGACCCGAAACGCAGCTGTATTACCGCGACGTGTACGACCACACGATCCGCATCGTGGAGTCGATGGATACCGTGCGCGACCTGCTCGCGGGGGTGCTCGAGACGTATCTCTCCCAGACCTCGAACCGCTTGAATACCGTGATGAAGCAGCTCTCGATCGTGGCCACGATCGCGCTGCCACTGATCGTCATCGGCGGGATCTTCGGCATGAATTTCAGCCTGATGCCCTTTACCCATAATCCGTACGGCTTCTACGGCGCCCTCATCGTGATGGCGGTGACCTCCGGCGTCATCATGTGGTGGCTCAAGAAGAATCGATGGCTCTGAAGCTGGTGGTCGAGCAGTCCTCCATCACGACCCGCCATCCCTTTGTCATCGCCCGCGGCTCGACGAACGGGTACACGCGCGCCTGGGTGCGTCTCGTCGATGGAGACGGGCAGGAGGGGTGGGGCGAAGCCGATCCGTCGTCCTTCTACGGCGAGACGCTCGAGACCGTGCTCGCCGCCTTCGAGCGCCTCAGCCCCCATATGCCGCGCGATCCGTTCGATCTCGAAGGCGCGGAGGAACGCTGGGAGCACGCGCTCCCGAAGAACTGGGCGGCCCGTGCCGCGCTCTCGGCCGCGCTCCATGACCTCGTCGGCAAAAAACTGGGGCAACCGCTGTGGCGGCTGTGGGGGCTCGACCCCAAACGCGCCCCGCTCTCCTCCTTTACGATCGGCCTCGATTCGCCGGAGAAGATGCGCGCCAAGGTACGGGAGGCCGACGACTACCCCATTCTGAAAGTGAAGCTCGGCACCGATCGCGACGAAGAGCTCCTGCGCACGGTGCGCGAGGCGACCAGGAAGCCGATCCGCGTCGACGCGAATGCCGGATGGGATGTAAAGCGCGCCAAACAGATGATCCCCGTCTTGAAGGAGTACGGTGTCGAATTCCTCGAGCAGCCGCTGGTGCCGGACGATCTCGAGGGCCTCGGCGAGGTGCGCAAGGTCGCGTCCAAACACCAGCTGCCGGTGGTCGTGGATGAGAGCTGTCTGGTGGCCGCCGACATTCCCCGGCTCGCGGGGCGCGTGGACGGCATCAACATCAAGCTCGCCAAGTGCGGGTCGCTGCGCGAAGCGCTGCGCATGATCGCGACGGCCCGCGCCCACGGCATGCTCGTCATGGTCGGTTGCATGATCGAAACGTCGCTCGGCATCACGGCGGCCGCGCACTTCACGCCGCTCGTGGACGCTGCCGATCTGGACGGCGCGGCGCTCACCGTGGACGATCCTTTTGCCGGCGCCACGATCGAGCACGGCCAGATTCGGCTGCCGGCGGAACCAGGACTTGGTGTGCGGCGGCGATGACCTATGCAGCAGTCGTTCTCCCAGTCCCGGTAAGCCGCTCCTACCTCTACGAAATCCCTGAACCGCTCGCCGCGCGCGTTACCCCGGGCGCGAGGGTTGTCGTTCCGCTGCGCCGGCGCCGGGTCGTCGGTATCGTAACTGAGGTCGGGGGTAATCGGTCGTCGGTTGGGATCGAGATCAGGCCGATTGCGGCCGCCCCGGATGACGAGCCCGCGCTCTCGCCGGCACTGCTCGAGCTGGGGCGTTGGATGTCTGACTACTATGGCGCGCCCCTGGGCCTCTCGCTGCGGGCGATCCTGCCGGGACCGCTCTGGAGCGTCGCCCGGCCGGCTGGACCGGCGCCGGCCGCCGAGCGGCTGCTCGTGCTGGCCGGCAACGGTCTCGACTCGCTGCTCGAGCGGGAGCGGCGCTTCAAGCGGGCGCCCAAGCGGCGGGCGGTCTATGAGACCGTCGAAGCCCTTGGGGGCTCGGCCCCCGTCTCCCACCTCGTGCGGCAGCTCAAGCTCTCCGCCAGCGCCCTCGATGGCCTCGTGCGGCAGGGGCTGGCGCGCATCGAGCGCGTCCCGGAGATGCGCGATCCGTTTGCCGGCCTTTCATCACCGCCACCGCCTTCACTCACCGAGGACCAGCGCGGTGTCGTGCAAGGAATCCTTGCGACCGACCTTCACCAACCTGCCTTGATCCATGGCGTCACCGGGTCAGGCAAGACACTCGTCTACCTGGAGGTGCTGCGTGCCGTCGTCGCGTCGGGACAGGGAGCGATCCTGCTGGTGCCCGAAATCGCCCTGACGCCGCAGACGGTCGCGAGGGTGCGCGGTGTCTTTGGGGACAAGGTCGCGGTGCTGCATTCGGGATTGTCCGATGGAGAGCGCGCCGACGCGTGGCGTGCGCTGCGGCGCGGCGAGCGGCTCGTGGCGGTCGGCCCGCGCTCCGCCGTGTTCTCGCCGGTGCAGCGGCTCGGCGCGATCGTCGTGGACGAGGAGCACGAGCCGAGCTACAAGCAGGGCTCGGCGCCGCGCTATCACGCCCGCGACGCCGCGATGATGCGTGCACGGATTGAGGGAGCACGGCTGATCCTCGGCAGTGCCACGCCGTCGCTCGAGACCCTCGACCTCGCCGTGCAGGGGAAGGTGGCGACGTTCGCGCTCCCGAATCGTGTCGGAGCCCGGCCGCTGCCGCCGGTCGAGGTGGTGGACCTGCGGAGCGCCCCTCGCATCGCGCCTGCAGAAACGGGCGCGATCGCGTGGAGTGAGGCGCTGGACACGGCGATCTCCGGCGCCCTGGAGCGGGGGGAGCAGATCATCCTGCTGCTGAATCGCCGCGGGTTCGCGACGTTCGTGCAGTGCCCCGCCTGCGGCAACGTGCCCGGGTGTCCGCAGTGCGCGATTGCGCTCACGGTGCACCAGACGCCGCCAGCCATGCGCTGCCACTACTGCGGCCACGAAGAGCGAATACCGGATACCTGCAGTGTTTGCGGCCACGAGACCCAGCGCTTGCGCGGTTTGGGCACGCAACAGCTCGAGCATGTCGTCGGGCTGCGCTATCCGCGCGCGCGGATTGCCCGCATGGACCTCGACACCACGACGAGCAAGTGGGCGCACCATCACATCCTGGAGCGCGTGGCCTCGGGCGACGTGGACATTTTGCTCGGCACGCAGATGATCGCCAAAGGGCTCGATTTTCCCAACGTCACAGTGGTGGGCGTCGTGGACGCCGACACCGGGCTGCATTTCCCCGATTTTCGCGCCGGCGAGCGGACGTTCCAGCTTGTGGCGCAGGTGGCGGGCAGGGCAGGGCGCGGACCGCGTGGTGGCCGCGTGTTCGTGCAAACGCGCTCGCCCGATCATCATGCGATTCGCGCCGCCGCCGCGCACTCCGTGGAGCAGTTCGCTGCTGCGGAGTTGCCCCTGCGAACCCCTCCACATCCTCCATATCCTCCACGCACGGCTTTGGTTCGGTTCGTGATCGCGGCGGACGACCACGCGCGGACGGCGGACCTGGCGGAGCGGGTGGCCTCCTGGCTGAGACGCGCCTCTACGGAGCACCTCGACGGCGCGCTGACGGTGCTGGGGCCGGCGCCGTGCCCGCTCATGCGCCTCAAGGGGCAGTGGCGCTGGCACGTCCTTGCGAAGTCTGCCGAACCGCGTGTGCTCGGTCGCGTCGTGCGCGCGTGGCGCGCGAAGGCGCATCGCGCGGTGACGGTGGATCGTGACCCCGTTTCACTCTTGTGAAAGCTGTTTGCCTTCGGGTATTTTGACCGGCCTGTGAGTCGTCCTCGCTTTCAGTACCGACCACCCAACTTTGCCGCGCCCCCGCTGTCGGGCGCGCCCGCCGCGCGCTTCACGCCCGCACCCGCCGACGGGGTTCTTCCCGACGGTTTTTTTTCGACTACCAACCTGCCGACCTACGTGAAGCTGCCGAGCGCGGGGGGCGCGGGGGGCTGGCGTCGTCCGCGCCTGCCCCGGATGGACTGCGTGATCGTGCACGCGACCGCTGATGACCTGGTGATCACCGAGCCGCGGCGCGTGCGCAAGGGCGAGAAGGTCGCCGTCGGGGCAGCCGAAGACGGCTCCGAAGGGATCTTCGTTCACGTCGAGGGCTTTCTCGGCGGCACCCACAGTCCGAACGAATTCCGTTTCATGGCGACGGAGGTGTCGCGCGAGCGGCCGGTGGACTACGACGTGCTCGCGCAGCTGCTGGGCGAGGAAAAAGCGCGCGGCGGCAGGATCCTCTGGGTCATCGGACCCGCGCTGGTGCATGCGCGCGCGCGCGAGGACATGATCTGGTTCATAGAGAACGGCTACTGCCACACGTTGCTCGGCGGCAACGCCGTCGCGGTGCACGATCTGGAGGCGGCGATCTTCGGCACGACGCTGGGGATGTCGAGCTCGGGGGAGAGCGTGGAGGGCGGGCACGGGCTGCACATGCGTGCCATCAACGCGATCCGGCGCGCCGGGTCGATCGAGCAGGCCGTGACCCAGGGGATCGTCACAAGCGGCATCATGCATGCGCTGGTGTCCAACCGCATCCCGTACGTCCTCGCGGGCTCGATTCGCGACGACGGTCCCTTACCGGACGTCATCCCCGACACACTCGCCGCGCAGGATGCGATGCGTGCCCACACGGCCAAGGCGACCTTCGCCATCTTCGTGGCCACGGCGCTCCACGCGATTGCGGTGGGAAACATGCTTCCCGCGTTCGTCGACACCGGCGTGACCGAAGACATTCGACCGCTGACGACGATCTGCGTCGATCAGACCGAGTTCGTGGTCACCAAGCTGCGGGATCGGGGCACGCACCAGGCGTACGGTGTCGTCACCAACGCGCAGGACTTCATGCACGTCTTGCGCTTCTACGTGGAGCGATGGCAAGCCTCGGCACCGGCGGTTTTGCACCGTTAGCCCCGGGACAAGGGGCAGGGTGGGCCAAGCTCGCGGCCGCCGTGGAGGCGCAGGTGCCGCCGGCGGAGATCGAAACCATTTATGTTTTCCGGCCGATCAAGCGGCAGGGGCGCGAGTGGGGCACAGCGGTGGTGACCCGCCGCAATACGGCGGCGGACGAGCGGTTGCGCGTGTACACGGCGAAATACATGCTCGTGGTGCGTGGCAAGGAGCGCGGTCAGGCGAAGGTGGAGGTGGTGGAGGTTGCGCTCAGTCCCGCCGAAGTGCTGGCGCAGGTGCTGCAGGCGACGGTGGACCGGGGCGGAGACACAGAACCGCCGGTCGAGCTGGGTCCCGGGGTATGGTACGAAGGGAGGTCGTCCAGAGTTGATTGACGCTCGAATGTTCATCCCGACCAAAGCCTTTCTCACGAAGGGCGTCGGTCGGCACAAGGAAAAGCTCACCAGCTTCGAGATGGCGTTGCGTGACGCGCATCTCGCCAACTTTAATCTCGTGCGGGTGAGCTCGATTTTTCCCCCTCATTGCGAGCTCGTCGATCGTGAAGAGGGCATGAGCATGTTGAAGCCGGGTCAGGTGGTATTCGCCGTGATCGCGGAGTCGGCGACCAACGAGCCGAGTCGCCTCGTGGCGGCTTCCATTGGCGTCGCGATGCCGGCGGACACTTCTCACCATGGCTACATCTCCGAGCATCACAGCTACGGGCAGAACGAGACCGTCGCCGGCGAATACGCCGAGGACTTGGCGGCCTCGATGCTCGCCACGGTCCTGGGCGTCCCGTTCGAGGCCGAGAAGGCGTGGGACGAACGCCGCGAGCAGTGGCTGCTGTCGGGCGAAATCGTGCGCACGATGAACGTGACCTCGACAGCCGAGTGCGGCGCCGACGCCCGCTGGACCACCGTCGTGTCGGCGGTCGCGTTCTGCGGGTAATGTGGTAGTTGCATTCGCGGCGGGACTGTTGAGTTTCCTCTCGCCGTGCGTGCTGCCGCTCATTCCGAGTTACGTCGGCTTCCTCACCGGCATGTCGGTGGAGGAAGTCGCGCGGCGGCGCGGGACCGCACTGCTCCACGGCCTGTGGTTCGTCGCGGGGTTTTCGCTGGTGTTCATCCTGCTCGGCGCCGCGGCGTCCGCCGTCGGCAGCTTGCTGCGCGACTATCAGGTCTGGCTGGGGCGCCTGGGCGGCGTGCTGCTGATCCTGTTTGGGGTCTATCTGTTGGGCATCCTGCGTCCGGCGTTCCTGATGCGCGACTGGCGGATCGAGCTGGCGCGGAAACCGCTGGGCTACTTCGGCTCCGGCGTCGTCGGGTTCACCTTCGGCGCGGCGTGGACGCCGTGCATCGGACCGATGCTCGGCGGCATTCTCACGTTAGCCGCCACCCAGGCAGGACTGGGGCGGGGGATCGTGCTGCTCGCGGTCTATGCGCTCGGCCTGGCGCTGCCGTTCTTGTTGACCGCACTGGCGCTGGACCGATTCCTGGTCTGGTTTCAGCGCTTTCGGCCCTACATCATATGGGTGGATCGGATCGCGGGCGGGATGCTGATCGTGCTGGGCATTCTGCTTGTCACCGACAGCTTTACGCTGCTCGCCGGATATCTCCGCGGATTGACGCCCGAGTTTCTGCGGGACCGGCTGTAGAAACCTGATGTGGCAGGGCGGGTACCCTGATTGCGCGGCTAAGAGCCCCGGCTCGGCACCTGCCGCTTAGGCGGCTCAAGGATCGGTTCACCGAGAGATGCCGAGTCGCGAGTTCACTCGCGCAATCGTTCGCATATACCACCGTTTGTTACAGAGAGGATCCCATGAACCGCAGAGCGATTCTGGCGAGCGTTGCCGTGTTCGCCTTGAGTGCCTGTCAGAAGGCGCAGGAGCAAAGCCAGGCGACGGACTCGACCGCCCGCAATCTGACGCTGGCGCCTTCGGAATCGACGGCGACGATGCGCGACATGCCTGAGCATCAGACTACTCCGCCGGCCCCACCGGTGCGCCCGCCCGCGACACGCCCACGTACCAACCCGCCGGCGCCACCGACGCCTCCGGCGATGGCGCGGCTCGCCGCCGGCACCACGATGGACATCGCGGCGACCGATACGATTACGTCGCGCACCGCCAAGGTGGGTGATGCGTTCAGCGCGCGCGTGGTGGAGGACGTCAGGAACGCGGCGGGACGCGTCGTAATCCCCGCCGGCTCGGTGGTCAACGGCAAAATCACGGACGTGAAACCGGCGCCCAATCCCAGCACGCCCGGGACCTTGACGCTGAGCGTTTCGAGCATCACTGTACGCGGCGCCTCGTATGCGATCGAAGCGTCGGTCGACTCGCTCGAGACGATTCACAAGGGCCGCGGCGTCACGTCTGGTGATGCGGCCAAGGTGGGAGCGGGCGCGGCCGCGGGCGCGATCCTCGGTCGCGTGCTCGGCGGCAACAAGAGGGGCACGATCATCGGCGGCGTGGTGGGCGGTGCCGCGGGGGCTGCCGTGGCACACGGGACGAAGGACTCGGACATCGTCTTGCCAGCGGGGGCGCATATCATCATTCGCCTGACGAAGGAACTCGCGGTCGCGGCATCGTGACGCGGTGATCCGCACCAAGCTGTCCACGATGATGTTCCTCCAGTTCTTCATCTGGGGGGCGTGGTATACGACCATTGCCGTGTACATGACCAACCACGGCATGGAACGGGTGACGTTTTGGCCCTACACGGTGAATCCGATCGCGGCCATCGTCGCGCCCTTCTTCCTCGGGCTCGTGGCGGACCGGTACTTCGCCACGGAAAAGGTGCTCGGGACGTTGCACCTGCTCGGCGGCTTTATTCTGTGCGCCGTGCCCCGGTTCGTCGGTTCACCCACCACGTTCATTCTGCTGCTGCTCGCGTACAACCTGTGTTACATGCCGACACTGGGCCTCGCGAACAGCCTCGCATTCCATCACATCCAGTCGCAGGAGCAGCAATTCCCGCTGATCCGCGTGTTTGGGACGGTGGGCTGGATCGTGGCGGGATTGTTCATCAGTCTTGTCCTGAGCGGCATGATGACGGCCGTGCCGGAGACGACGGCGTGGCCGCTCTATACGGCGGGCATCGCCAGCGTCGTCCTCGGCCTGTTCTGCTTCACGCTGCCGCACACACCGCCGCGGGGCGCCGGTCAGCCGGTGTCGCTGCGCAGTATCGCCGGACTCGACGCCCTCAAGCAGATCGGCGACCGCCCCTTCTACGTCTTCATCGCCGCGTCGTTACTGCTCTGCATTCCGCTCGCCGCCTATTACAACTTCACGCAGCTCTATCTGGGAGCGGCCGGCGTCAAGAAGATCGCGGCGACGCAGACCGTGGGGCAGATGTCCGAAACGCTCTTCATGCTGATGATGCCGCTGATGTTCATGCGGCTCGGTGTGAAGAAGATGCTGATGGTGGGGATGGGGGCCTGGGTGCTCCGGTACGTGCTGTTCGCGCTCGCCGCTCCAGCGGCGGTGTTCTGGATGATCCTGCTCGGTGTCGCGTTGCACGGGCCCTGCTACGACTTCTTCTTCGTGACGGGCCAGATCTACGTCGACACGAAATCGACGCCCGCGATTCGCGGCCAGGCGCAAGGCTTCCTGGTGCTGGTCACGTACGGGGTCGGAATGTTGATCGGGGCGCAGATCGCGGGCCGCGTGTACAACAGCTTCCTCGGCGGCGCGACCAGTCTGACGCTCGATCAGTGGAGAAGTTTCTGGATATTGCCGGCCGCTTTTGCTGCTGCGGTTCTGATCTTCTTCGCGGCATTCTTTAGAGCACCTGCACGGGAAACTACTACAGTCGGACAGCAACCCGTTCGATAGAAGACGCCAAGACGCTAAGACGCCACAGCGTTTGTAGCTGGTAGCTGTCAGCTAAAAACCCTGCGGCGTCTTGGCGTCTTAGCGTCTTCTGCCAACGGGGTGCTATCCGTTATTCAAGCTCTCTTAGCCAGATGTTGCGGTACCTGACTGGATTGCCATGGTCCTGCAGTGTTAGCGGAAGCTTGTCAGGATGTGCCCTATAAGGCGGCCGTGCTTTATTCGCGGTCGGTCCCACCAGCTCGAAGTTGTCCTGAATTAACACCCCATTGAGAAATACCGTCATGCGCGCCGGCCGCTCGAGCGAGCCGTCGGCCTTGAAGTGCGGCCGGCGGAAGACGACGTCGTACGTCTGCCACGCTCCGGGTGGCCGCGTGGCGTTGACGAGCGGCGGATTCTCACCGTAGATCGCGCCCGCCTGCCCGTCAGGATAGGTGTCATTCTGGTAGGAATCGAGCACCTGCAGTTCGTAGATCCCCATCAAGAAGATCCCGCTGTTCCCGCGCTCCTGCCCTTCACCCTGCGGCGGCGTCGGCGTTCGCCACTCGATGTGCAGCTGCACGTCGCCGAACCCGCGCGCGGAGACCAGCATGCCGGTTCCGGCCTTTACCTCGACGTAGCCATCCTTCACCGTCCATTTCGCGGCCGTGCTGTCCTGCGCGCGCCACTGCGACAGGTTCGTCCCATCGAACAACACGATCGCATCCTTCGGCGCGGGGGCGGGAGGACGCTCAGGCCCTGGATCGACGACGGGAGGCCGAGGCCGGTCCATCGAGTGCTGCGGCCACTGTTGCGTTTGCTGCGTCTGTTGCGTCTGAGTCATTAACAACAAAGCTAGCGTCCCGATCATGGTTTCCATGTCCCCTTTGCTACCGCGGGTACGAACGTATCGACGTCGGCTGGCGGGAAGTCGAGTGTTTTGCCTTGCTCGGCGCTCATGTACGCGGTCATTAGGACTTTGACGACCTGGAGGCCATCGTCGAACGTGAGCGACGGCTTCTGCTTGTTAAGGAAGCACTGCACAAAGTGACGATCCTCGGCCTCATACCCGTAGGCGACCGCCTCGTTCGCGACGACCGGCATGAGGCCCATTTCGGCGTTCTGTTTCTCGACGAGGTCCTCACCGGTCTTTCCCTGAACCTCGCGGCTGAAGAACAGCTTGAGCCCCGAGTCGAGCGAATTCCATTGCAGCGAGTATTCGGGCCCGAGTAACTCCGCGGACAGTCGCAGCCCCGCGCCGACAAAGCTCCAAGAGGTGGTGGCCTCGCCCAGCACCTTATGCCCGTCGTCGGTCTCGAATTCGATCAGCATGCTCGCAAAGTCTTCCGACGGCGTCTTCTCGTAGTTCACATCGCTTCCCATCGTCGCCGCCAGCTTCTTGCTGTACGCCGGCCGGCTCCATTTGAGACTGGCGATGTGGCCCGTGACGCGCTTCGGGCGCACGGTCTTCGCGGGCTTGGTCGGATCGGTGAGGAGGTGCTGAACGAGGAGCGACGAGTGGCACATCATGTCATTGAGCACCCCGCCGCCTTGCAGCTTGCCCTGCCAGAACCACGGCGCATGCGGCCCGCTGTGCTCTTCCGCGGCGCGCGCCAGGTAGGGGCGGCCCGTGAGCTTGGCGCCTCGTGCCCATGACAGGGTCCGTCCGACCTCGACCTGGGGCGCAAAGACCTGATTCTCGAGGTAGCCGTGGGGGAGACCAACCTTGGTGACCAGATCCAGGACCCGTTTTGCTTCGGTCACGTTGCGTGCCAACGGCTTTTCGCAGGCGATGCCGAGCAGCGAGCCCTTGCCCCGGTCGATGGTGCTGACCAGCTCCTCGACGTTTTCGATGCGCGCGTGGTTGGGACCACACAGCCAGATCGCGTCGATTGCGGGATCCTCGACCATCGCGGCGATCGAGGGAAACGGCTTCGCCTCGCCCACGCCGTACTTTCTGGCGACGCCGGCGGTGGCGGCCGCGTTTTTCTGATTGGGACTCCACACCCCCAGGATATCGGCGTCGCGCACGCCGGTGAATCCCAGCATGTGGAATTTCGCGTTGAAGCCGCTCCCCACGATCCCGATCCCGAGTCGCTTGCTCATTCAGTCCCCTCATAGGCGACGCCAAGTTTTTGCAGCGCCGCCGGTGGGCAGCCCTTCCACTCCGCCACAAACGTGTTTCCCTGATAATCGAGATCCGTGACGCCGATCTTGCTCGACCAGAAGCCAGACGCGGTCATGTCGCGGAACATGTTGAAGAACGCGACCCCCTGGCTCATTTCGGCCCTAGCCTTCTTGGGCCACGCGATGTCGTCGAGGATCGCGGTGCGCTCCGCCTCGGTGGACGTCAGGAATGTCTTGCCGCTACGCTCGTAGGCCTCGTTGTCGAGCCACGCGAGTCCGCCGCGCATCGGCACCTGGCCGTCGGGCCGGTCGCCCATCATGAAGTCCATGAACTCCGGCACGCCGGCGTCCGTCGCGCTTCCCGAGCGCTCGTCACGCGGGATGATGAGATCGACGAGGACTCTCACCGTCTCCCACTCGTGCGGCGTGAAGAACGTCGGCGCGTACGGCGTCACCGCGTCCCGCACCAGCCTCGCCACGCGCTGCGCTTCTGCCGGGGTCCACCGAAAAGCCGTGGTCAATGAGGCGAGCGCCATCGCCTCCACGGCTTCCCGTCGGGTTATGCCCGTCCGACCGTCCGACCGTCCGTCCGTCGTCATAGTGTCCTCGCCTTCAGCTGGTTTGCGATGTATTCGGACGTCCGCCAGGAGAGCGCCATGATCGTCCAGGTGGGATTCTTGTCGGCCTGAGACGTGAAGGGCGCACCGTCGGCCACGAAGAGATTCTTGACCTCGTGCGTCTGGCAGTTGCTGTTCACGACCGACGTCTTCGGATCGGCGCCCATGCGCGCGCCGCCCAGCTCATGGATGATCACGCCGCCTGCCGCGATGCCGTAGCCATCCTCTTTGCTCGGCATATCGCCCCACGGCGTGCCGCCCATCTCCGTGATGAGCGCGCGGAACGTCTCCTGCATGTGCTTGACCTGCAGGTATTCGTGATCCGTGAACTTCCAGTGGAAGCGCAGCACAGGGATGCCCCACTTGTCCACGACTCTGGGGTCGATCTCGCAGTAGCTGCCCTCGTTGGGAATCATCTCCCCGCGGCCCGAGAAGCCGACGTAGGCGCCGTAGTAGCGGCGGTAGTCCGCTTTGAGCTGCTTCCCATAGCCCCCGCCGGGCGGGTAGTTCTGGATTCCGCCCAGAATGCCGTAGTCGGGCATGTCGGCGCCGCCCCAGACCTCGATGTGGTAGCCACGCGGGAAGTCGAGCTTCTTGTTGTCGAGCCACCACGGCATGTAGACATGCATGCCGCCGACGCCGTCGTGATTGTGGGGGACGTGGTCCATCAGCTTCGGAACGAATCCCCCGACGTCCGTGCCGGTCGTGTCGGTGAGATATTTGCCCACCGTGCCGCTGCCGTTCGCGAGCCCGTTCGGAAATGACGCCGATTTCGAGTTGAGCAGCAGCCGCGACGTTTCGCAGGCGCTGGCGGCCAGCACGACGACGCGGGCGTCGATGTGGTGCTCGCTGCCGTCTTTCGTGTCTATGTATGTGACGCCACTCGCCCGGCCGTTGCGGTCGAGCGTGATCTCCCGCGCCATGGCGTTCGTCTGCAGCGTGAGCTTGCCCGTCTTGAGCGCGGGGGCGATCAGGACGTTGGTCGAGGAGAAGTTGGAGTTTGTCTTACAGCCGCGATTACACTGCCCGCAGTAGTGGCACGCCGCCCGTCCCGGCAGCGGCCTGGTCAGGATCGACAGGCGCGACGGGACGCAGGTGACGTTGAGCCGGCGCGCCGCCTGCTGTACCAGCAGCTCGTAGCAGCGCGGCTTGGGAGGCGGCAGGAAAATGCTGTCGGGGGCATTGGGGATGTTCTCCTTGCTCCCAAAAACGCCCACGAGCTGCTCCAGCTTGTCGTAGTAGGGGCGCACGTCGTCGTAGCTGATCGGCCAGTCGTCACCGAGCCCGTCGAACGTTTTCGCCTTGAAGTCGCGCGGCCCAAAGCGCAGCGAGATTCGGCCCCAGTGGTTCGTGCGCCCGCCGACCATGCGCGCCCGCCACCAGCGGAACCTGTTCCCCTGCGCGACGGTGTAGGGCTCCCCCGGGATCTCCCAGCCGCCAATGCAGCCGTCGAACTCCCCAAACGGCCTCTCCTTGGTAGAGGCGCCGCGGCGCGGCGACTCGTAGGGCCAGGTGAACATCGCGGAGTCGGTCGTGTTGTCCCACGGACCGCCCGCTTCGAGCACCGTGACGTTGAGGCCGGCGCGGGTGAGCACGTATGCTGCCATCCCACCACCGGCTCCCGAGCCGACGATGACTGCATCGGCGGGCGAGGCTTGAGTCGTAAGGCGCATTCAGGGCTCCTTAGTAGCCGAGTGCACCGCCGGCGTAGCGTGGGTCAGCGACACCGACCCACCCGCCAGCGGTCTTTTGTATCGCGGCGATAATGCCGCTATGTCCCCGCCGCTGTTCCATCGTGTGCCCCATCGCTTGCAGCGCCCGGACGGTCGCAGCGCCTAACCCGCCGTGCTCGTAGTAGGTCTGGTCCGGCAGGGCTTGGTGATGAATCCGGGGGGCGGCGACGGCGTCGGCGAGGCTCATCCGTTGATCGAGCACATTGAGAATGACCTGCGCGACGCTCGTGATGATCGTGGGGCCTCCGGGCGTTCCGACCACCATCTCCAGACTGCCGCTGCTGTCGAGCACGATCGACGGCGTCATTGCCGAGAGCATTCGTTTACCGCCGGCGATCGCGTTGGCTTCGCCCTGGACCAGCCCGTACATGTTCGGCTTGCCCGGGGCTGACGCGAAGTCGTCCATTTCGTTGTTCAACAGGAAACCGGCGCCGGTGACGGTCACGCCGCTGCCAAAACCGCCGTTCAGCGTCGTCGTCACGGCGGCCGCATTGCCCATGGCGTCTACGATGGAATAGTGCGTGGTGTGCATCGCTTCACCGCCGGTGACCTGAGGCGGAGTGGGCGTCGCATGATCCGGATCGATCTGTGACCGCAGCGTCGCCGCATACGACTTGGACAGCAGGCGATCGATCGGCATGTCCACAAAGTCGGGGTCGCCGAGCCACCGGTTGCGGTCGATGAAGGCTCGCCGCATCGCTTCGGTCACGAGATGCACGTACGCCGGCGTGCCGAACGCGGGCAGCGTGTCGTAGCCCTCGAGGATGTTGAGGATCTCGCCCATCGTCACGCCGCCCGAGCTGGGCGGCGGCATCGAATAGACGGTGTGGCCGCGATAGCTGAGCTGGACGGGCGCGCGCCATTTGGCGCGATACCCGCGCAAGTCGTCCTTGGTGATCAGACCGCCGCCGCGCTGCATTTCGGCCACGATCAAATCGGCGACCTGACCGCGGTAAAACACGTCAGGGCCCGAGTCGCTGATGAGCTGCAGCGTGCGCACGAGGTCGGGCTGTTTCCACATCGTTCCCGGTACGGGCGCGCTGTCGCGCACCAGGAACTGCGCGCGGCTGGCGGGGAACTGCGCCAGGAGCTCACGATCCCCCGCAATCTCTCGGCTGCGCGCGCTATCGATCACGTGCCCCTGCGCCAGGCGGATCGCCGGGGCGATCAACGTGGCCCAGGGCAGGGAGCCGTACCGCTTCCACGCCGCGTGCAGACCGGCGACGCTGCCCGGCACGCCGGCGGCCAAATGTCCCACGACGCTCTTGTCGGTCGGATTGCCGGCCGAGTCGAGGTACATGTCATGGGTTGCGGCGGAGGGCGCTGCCTCGCGGTAATCGAGCGCCGTGACTTCTCCGCCCGCCGTGCGATGCATGATGAAGCCGCCGCCGCCGATGTTGCCGGCGTCCGGCAGCACGACCGCGAGCGCGAATGCGACGGCGACGGCAGCGTCGATGGCATTGCCGCCCTGCTTGAGGATGTCGAGGCCGGCCTGACTCGCGAGCGGGTGCGCGGAAACGACCATGGCGTGGGGCGCCGTAACGGGCCGCGCGTGCAGCGTCCAGGTCGCGGGAATGACGGCACGCCCGCGGATCGGTGCCGGAGCAGCGGCCGGAGGGCGAGGCGCGCAGCCAAGGGTCGCCACAAGACATAGCGCGGGGAGCTTTCGCATTCGTAATCTTATCGTCTAATTCTCCTCCATGACAAACCGCGATTTCTACGATCCCAGGCCCACGGAGCAGCGCAATCCTCGCACCGAGCGCATCGACGTGGCCTCGAGTCTGGAAATCGTGGATCTCATGAATGAGGAAGATGCGACCATTACGGGCATTGTGCGCCGCGAGCGCGAGCGGATCGCGCGCGCCATCGATCTCATCGTCGCTGCGGTTCGCAACGGTGGACGGCTGATCTATGTGGGCGCGGGGACTTCGGGCCGGCTCGGCGTGCTCGATGCCGCCGAATGCCCGCCGACATTCGGAGTCCCGGCCACGATGGTGACGGGCGTCATCGCCGGCGGCTACACGGCGCTGGTGAAGAGCGCCGAGGGTGCCGAAGACGATGCCAACGCCGGTGGGACGGCGATGGATGGTGCGGCGGTAACGAACCGCGATGTCGTCGTCGGGATCGCGGCAAGCGGTACGACGCCCTATGTCCGTGTCGCACTCGCGCGCGCGCAAGCACTTGGTGCCAAGACTGTGCTCGTGACGTGTGGGTCGCCGCCAAAGGTGCTGACGGAGACCTGCGATGTCGTGATCAACCCCGTCACGGGGCCTGAGGCGCTGACCGGTTCGACCCGCCTCAAGGCTGGAACCGCGACGAAGCTGGTGCTCAACACACTCAGCACGGGCGCCATGATCCGCCTCGGCAAGGCCTACAGCAACCTCATGGTCGATCTCATGGATTGGAGCATCAAGCTTCACGACCGCGGCGAGCGGATCGTGATGGAGTGCTGTGGCGTGAGCCGGGAGGAGGCGCGTGCCGCGATCGACCGCGCGGCAGGCAGCGTGAAACTCGCGATCGTCATGGTGCGGCGCGGTGTGAGCGCGAAGGAAGCCCGCACGCTGCTCGAGGCGGCGGGCGGCTTTGTCCGGCCCGTCGTCGGTGATCCACCGCCCGTGCCGCGATGACCGAAGCCCTCGCCGTCGGCGTCATGTCTGGCACGTCACTCGACGGCATCTCGACCGCGCTGGTGAAGCTGCGGGATGGTGCGGCCAAGCTGGTCGCGTTTCGGCAGGAACCGTACACCGCCGCCGAGCGCGGGTCTATCATCGATGCGATGGCGCGCGGGACGCCCAAGGATGTCGCGTTTCTCCACGTCGCGTTGGGCGAACGGTTCGCCGGCGCGGTGTTGGCGCTGCTGGCGCAGGCACGCGTCGCGCCGCGGGACCTCGCGTTCGTCGCATCCCACGGCCAGACGATCTGGCATGAACCGGGGCGTGCAACTTTTCAGCTGGGCGATGCCGCAGTCCTGGCCGAGCGCATCGGCGTGCAAGTCGTGAGCGACTTCCGCGCGCGCGACGTCGCGGCCGGGGGGCAGGGCGCACCGCTCGTGCCGCTCGCGGACGTCATGCTGTTCGGCCACGAGGAACGCGGGCGCTGGCTCCTCAACATCGGTGGGATGGCGAATGTGACCTGGGTACCCAAGCGTGGCGTGGCGGCGGGGGCGTTCGCCTTCGATACGGGACCGGGGGTGGCGGTCATCGATGCCATCACGCGGCGTGTCGATCCGGATGCGACGTGCGATCGCGACGGTGAGCGCGCGCGCCGCGGCCGCCCGATCGCCAAAGTGCTCGATGAACTGCTCGCCGATCCGTACTTCGCGCAGCCGCCCCCCAAGAGCACGGGTCGGGAGCGGTTCGGGATCGAGTACGCCGACAAGCTGCTGGCGCGCGTGCGTAAGGCCGGCGGGTCGGAGAACGACGCCATTGCGACCGCCACCGCGCTCACGGCCGAAACCATCGCGCGGGGCGTCGCGAGTCACGCGGACGAGATCGTCGTGTCGGGTGGCGGCGCCAAGAACCCCGCGCTCATCGAACGGCTGATCGCACGGGTGCAACCGCGTCCGGTCGTGATGTTCGAGCAGCTGTTCTTCGAGGGCGAAGCGAAAGAAGCGGTGGCGTTCGCATTTCTCGGCTGGCAGACAGTTTCGGGCAAGCCGGGCAATCTGGCGGCCGCGACCGGGGCGCGCGGCCCGCGCATCCTGGGGCATATCACGCCCGCATGATGTCCCCTCCTCGGGCGCGCCTGGTCTGTCCGGCGCTGCGGTGGAGACGGGGATCCTTCCGAGTGGAGCGCGCCAAGATCGAAGCCGCCATCGCCGCCGGCGTGGGAGGCTTCATTCTCTTTGGCGGCACGCGCGCCGCCGTCACCGCGCTGACGAGCGCGCTGCGGGACACCGCCGGCCGGCCGCTGCTGCTCGGCTCGGATTTCGAGCGCGGCCCGGGGCAGCAGGTGCGGGGGCTCACCGAGCTGCCGCCGCCGGCGGCCCTCGGCTATCTCAACGATCTCGATGCGACGTATGCGTGCGGGCAGATCACGGGGACCGAAGCGCGCGCGGTGGGGCTGAACTGGGTGTTCGCGCCGGTGTGCGATCTCGATATCGAGCCGCGCAATCCGATCGTGCAGACGCGGTCATTCGGCGCCGACCCGGCGAGCGTCGGCCGGCACGCCGCTGCGTGGATCAAGGGATGCCAGGAGCACGGCGTGATGGCGTGTGCCAAGCACTATCCAGGGCATGGTCGCACGACGACGGATTCACACGAAGGACTACCGACTGTAGAAGCGACCGAGGTGGAGCTGCAGCAGATGGACGTCGCGCCGTTCGTGGAGGCGGTGAAGGCCGGAGTCGCCAGCGTGATGCCCGCGTTCGTTGCGTATCCCGGTTGGGACTCGACCGGATCCGCCGCTGGATTCTCGACGCGCATCCTGGACTATCTCCATACCACGATCGGATTCGACGGTCTCGTCGTGACGGATGCGTTCATCATGGGTGGCGCGACGGCCGCGGCGCCGGAGGGCGTGGC
>DASXTV010000062.1:0-37651 GCA_036505175.1 Gemmatimonadales bacterium | reverse complement strand
CGCCGATCAGGCGTGCGAACAGCAGCTCGCCCTCTCGGAGCAGCCGGCGAAGATGACGGGCTGGTTCAAGACGGCAACGAAGAACGACGCGACCCAGAAATACGTCGCGGCGGAGCTGTACCACTTCTCGCAATACGCGGTGGCTTGGTAAGGCGTCCTGAACAGTCGGGGGATACGCGCTATGGACACGTCGACAATCGTAATCGAAAAGGCCCGACAGCTCGCCGCGGCCGGACGCCACACCGAGGTCATCGCGTACCTCGGCGCCCGAGACGCGAACGAGATCGAGGAATCGCCGAACCTCGCTCTGCTGTATGGGACCGCCCATGCGCGGGTGGGGCGCCACGTGGAGGGGCTCCGGTGGCTCGAGGTGGCGCTTGAGGAAGCGCGCAAGCGCAACGAGCAGGCCATCGAGGGTCGCGCCCTCAACGCGCGTGGCGCCGTCGCGTTGGTCAGCGGGCGGCTCGACGAGGCCGCGGACTACTGCACGCGAGCCCTCATGGTCGCCAGCCGTGACGGCGACGTCGGCGCCGCCGGCCGCTGCTCGACCAACCTGGGCATCATCAGCCACCTGCGGGGCCGGCACGCGGAGGCGATCGCGTCTTGGGAGATCGCGCTTGCCGCCTTCGATCGAGCGGGGTGGCGGCCGGGCGTCGCGCAGTGCCGTCACAACCTGGGGCTCACGTATCGGGACCAGGGCGCCCTCGACCGCGCGCTGACCGAGGCGGACTGGGCCGTCACTGAAGCGGAGGCATCCGGAGACCATACGTTGTGGGCCTTGGCGCTCCGGGGTCGCGCGGAAATCCGCGTGGCGCAGGGCGAGCTTGGCCTGGCGCGGCGCGCGCTGGACGAGGTCCGGGCGATCCGCAGGCGCGTGCCCGATCCTGCCGATGAGGCCGAAGACCAACGCGCCATCGCGTTGGTCTTGGCGGCGGAGGGCGATCTGGCGACCGCCGAGCAGGTGCTGCGCGACGTCATGATGCGGGCGGAAGGGCACCGGCGGCCGCAGCTGCTGGCCGAGGCGACGCGGGATCTCGCGATCGTCCTGCGCCGCGGCGGCCGGAACGCCGAAGCCCAGGCTGCCGCGCGGGCGGCACAGGCCATCTTCGCGCGGCTCGGCGCCGAAGCGGAAATCCGCAACCTGGCAAGTCAGGAATGGGACGACGACTTCGGGGCCGAGCTCGGCCGCTCGCTGGCGCCGTTGCACGCGGCGCAGGCGCTGGCTGACGCCGGGGACTACGCCGAGCTGATCACATATCTCGGCGGGCGCACGCAGGAAGAGCTCGAGCAGTCGCCGATGCTGGCGTTGCTCTGCGGCATCGGACACAGCCGGCTCGGCCGGCTGGACGTGGGCCAGCAATGGGCCATGGTCGCGCTATCGCGGGCACGAGTGCTCGGGGATCGGACGCTGGAGATACGGGGCTTGAACGTCTGTGGCGCTATCGCACTGGAGCGGGGTGGCATCAGCGAGGCTACGAGCTTCTTCACGCGGGCGCAGGAAGAGGCGATGCAGGACAACGACATGGCGACGCTGGGGCGGTGCGCCAACAACCTCGGCATCATCGCGAACATGCAAGGGGACTACGGCCGGGCGGTCGGCGCGTACACCCGCGCGATCGCCGCGTACGAGAAGGCCCGCAACGACCGCGGCATCGCCGAGTCACAGCACAACCTCGGGATTACCTACCGCGAGCTGGGGCGCCTGGACGACGCCGTACGTGCCACGGACACTGCTATGCGGGAGGCCGAGCGGCTGGGCGATCGCCGGCTCAAAGCCCAGACCCTCGCGGGCCGGGCCGAGATCCAAGTCGCCCGGGGAGAGCCCGAGCTGGCCATCCGGGAAGCGCAGCGCGCCGCGGTGATCCACCGAGATATGAAGGACGCCGTGCGCGAAACCGAGGATCTGCGGATCCTTGCCGTCGCGCTGGGAGCGGCGGGGCGCACGCGGGAGGCCGAAGCCATGTTCCGTGAAGTCATCGCCCGCGCGGCGAAGCACGAACGGCCCCTCCTCGTCGCCATAGCGCAGCGCGACCTGGCGTATCTCCTGGCTCGCGAGGGGAATCTCACCGCGGCGCGGGAAACGGCCGCGACCGCCCGCGCGACGTTGGACCGGCTGGGGGCGAAGGCGGAAGCCGAGAAGCTGGATGCGCTGTTGAAAGCTCCCGGCATCGAACCGTCGGTGAGTGTCGCCTACGCCCCGCCACCGACGAGCGCACCCGACGCTCCTCCAATACAGCCAGGGGCATGACTCGGTCCGCGGCGGACTTGCTGCACGAAGCCCGCGCGCAAGAGCGCGCGGTCGGTCTCACCGAGGCGGCGGCCGGCTACGAGGCGGCGATCGAGGCTGCGCAGCGCGAACCCACGGTGTTGGCCGAGGCGCTGCGGCGGCTCGCCGTCGTCCGACACCACAGCAACCAATCGGCGGAAGCGCGCCGGCTGTGCGAACGGAGCTTCACGGTCGCGCGCGAGACGAGCAACGACATCCTCGCTGCCGAGGCGTTGAACACGCTGGGCGGGATCGACCTCGAGGCCGGCCCGCTCGTGGACGCCCGGCGTCACTTCCTACGCGCGGTGCAGCTCGGCGGCGCGAGCCGGGAGCTGCGGGCGCGCGTCGAGCAGAATCTGGGGATCCTCGCGAGCATTCAGGGTGACTGCGAGGACGCGCTGGCGTGCTACGCGCGCTCTCTGGAAGCGTACAAGACCTGCGAGGACGAGCACGGGTCCGCCATCGCCTATCACAACCTTGGGATGGTGAGCGCCCAGCGACAGCTGCTCGACGAAGCCGACCGGTACTTCACTCAGAGCTACGAGATCGCCGTCCGCGTGGACGATACGTACCTCCAGGGGCTGTGCCTCCTGAACCACGCCGAGGTCTACTTCGCGCGCGAGCACTACGAGGAGGCGCGGCGCAACGCGGAGGCGGCGCTCGGGCTGTTCGACAAGGTCGACGGGGGCGTGCTCCGTGCGCAAGCGTATCGCGTCATCGGCATGGTGTACCGCGAGACGGGACGGCCGGCGCTGGCCGAGGCCCGCCTGCGCTCGGCGCTCGAGCTCGCGGTGACGGCGGGCTCAGTGTTGAACGAGGCTGCCGCGTGCCGCGAGCTCGCCATCCTGTACCAGGCGATGGCCCGCAATCAAGACGCATTGAAACTCCTGAACGAGGCCCACGCCCTGTTCGGCCGGCTCGATGCCCGCGGCGATCTAGTCTATGTCGACGGCAAGATGGCCGAGCTCGAGGCCACGTATCTGGCCCTGGTGAGCGAATGGGGTCAGTCGATCGAGTCGAGCGATACCTACACCTTCGGTCACTGCGAGCGCGTCGCGAGTCTCGCGCTCGCCGTCGCCCAGACGTTGGGCCTGGACAAGCACGCCCAGACCACGATCCGGCTCGGCGCCTACCTGCACGACCTGGGCAAGGTCCGCGTCCGACACGAGGTGCTCAACAAGCCCGGCCCGCTGACCCACGACGAGCGCGAGGCAATGCAGATGCACCCCATCTGGGGCGTGGAGCTGCTTCTGGGGGTCGGATTCCCCTGGAACTTCAGGCCAATCATCCGCTGGCACCACGAGAAGTACGACGGCACTGGTTACCCCGACCGCCTGCGTGGCGACGACATCCCGTTGTCCGCGCAGATCGTGGGGATCGTAGACGTCTACGATGCACTGACAACGAAGCGTTCGTACCGGGCTGCGATGTCGCACGAGGCGGCAATGGCCGAGATCGAGCGCTGCCGCGGCTGGTGGTCGGACGCGGTGTATGCCGCCTTCCGGAAGGTTAGAGCAGAAGCGCCTCCACCCGATACGCGTGCACCATCCTCGCACGCTGCGACCATCCGAAGACCGTAAACCTGCCGTCCTGAGAAGCGACGAGCGCGAGTGAGTCGCGCTGCTCGTGGATGAACTGCGCTGCCGACAGATGTCGCGTCCCCCCCAGCTCCGATGCATGCACCGTGACCGGCGTGTGACCGAGAATCGGCTCGCGCACGAGCACGCCCTCCACGAATGGGCCGGACTCCGTCCGCCCGATCTTCGCGCCGAATGCCAACACATCCCAGCGATCGCTCAGCACCACCGCGCCATCCACGGCGGTCAACCCGCCGATCGCGTCCGTGGCGTCCTTGAACGCGCCGTCGCGCGAGCCTTTGCGCACCAGGTCGCCGAGCTTCGAGAACGGTGGCGCGACGGTGTAGGGGACCGAGACGATCGATTTGCGCCACGACGTCGTTCCGTGCGGCACCACCAGCAATGAGCCGCCGTGGCCGTGCGCGCGCATCGAGAGCGCGAGCGGCAGCAGCACGTTGTCGGAATTGCCGGACGCGGGATCGAAGCCGAGCAGGGTCGTGACGAAGTCCGGGCACTCGGACGCCAGGGTGCCCTCGGCGTCGACGATCTTGATCACATCGCCCTCGAGCACCGCGACGTTCGCGAATTTGCCCTCGGGTTCGGCGCGCCGGTGCTTGATCACGAGCAAGCCAGGCTCGATCACCTCCACGACAAAACACAGCGGCGGGATCGTCCGCGTCGCGCCCCACACCACTAAGTCTTCGCCATTCCTCCAGACGCCGAGATGGATGCCGGGCCTCTCGACCGCGGGTGAGAGCCTTGTGAGGTTGGCCGGGTCGAGGGGCAGCGGCCGCTCGACGAACAGCGCGGTGCCGCCGGCCTCCGGGGGGAGGTAGGCGAGCGAGATCGTCGGCTCGCGGCCTTCTTCGCGCCGCAGGCTCGCCCAAAAGGCGGCGTTGATGATGCGCTCGATCGTGGGCGCGTCCGGGACTTCGGACTTCAACCCCGCGCGCTCGGTGTGGCGGCGGAAGTGCTGCTCGACCGTCTGTGCGACTGAGTGGGCGGGTGGGTAGGATTGGCGGTCCATGCTGAAACTTACTCCGTCAAAAAGAGGCGTCGAGTCGACTGCGTCGAATTGAAAGGCGTCAAATCGAAAACGTCGAATGAGACGTCGCAAGAAGACCTATTCAACCCGTCTGTACTTCGACGCTTCTTTCAACCTCTTATATTTGACGTCGTTCAACGTCTCTAATTTCACGCAGTACTCAAGGAGAGCTCATGCTGATGATCGTGCTGCGATTCGCCCATGTCGTGTCCGGCGCCTTGTGGGTTGGGATGTTCGCGTTCATGACGTTCTTTCTCATGCCCGCGTTCGGCGAGGCCGGCCCCGAAGGCGCGAAGGTGATGGCGGCGATGGCTAAGCGCCGCATTCCGGTCATCATGCCGCTGATCGCGCTCATTACGCTCGTATCGGGATTCTGGCTGTTCCAGCGTCTCTCGGGCGGTCAGGCGGGTGCGTTGATGGCGACGCCGGTTGGTAAGACCTTCGGGATCGGGGGGCTGGCGGCGCTGGTCGCGTTTTTGGTCGGCGTGATTCTCGGGCGCCCGGTGATGATGCGCAGCGCCAAACTTGCCGAATCGCTGCCGACTGCGTCCCCCGCGGACCGGCCAGGGATTATGGCCGAGATGCAGCGCCTCAGGGCGCGAGGGACTTCGCTGAATCGCGTGGTGATGGCGCTGTTATTGATCGCGCTCACCGCGATGGCTATAGCGCGATACATCTAGCTAAGGCGTCGAGGGTTGTTCAGGGCCTGAATTGCGTCAACTTGACCGCGTAGCTGTAGCTCATCGCGCCGCTCCCGTAGTCCATCGTCACCGCGAGCGGCAAACCGACGTTCGGTGAGACGCACATGTCCATCATGATCCTATCGTTCTGCCGCATCACGCCGCGCAGCCCCTGCACGCCGGCGTACTGACACGTGGACTCCGCCTTGAACGACATGCTCTGGCCTCCGTAGCTGCTCGACCACCCCTCGCCGACTGCCCACTGGCGTCCCATGAACAGCCCGCTGTAGCCACCGAACAGGGCGACTGCCGCCGGACCGAGCTGCGCCATCTGTTCTGGGGGGAAGGCTTCGTCCGGCCCCAGCGTGGTCGTCGAGGAGAACGCATCCTTGCCCATCCGGCCCTGAACGCGCAGCGATATGCGACCGCCTCCGGCCGGCGCTGCGTCGAGCTCGTAGAAGCCCGACCGCGGCTGCCCCCCGATATTCACCATCGCATCATAGCGGAAGTGCTCGGTGCCCTTGAACGAGTACGCCTTCCAGGTGAACGGCCCGGAGACCGCACCCGTATAGAGCGCGGGCAGCGCGCGGCCATTCTCGCTGGACGGCGCAGGCGGGGCTGGCGCCGAAGGGGCGGCCTGTGCCGAGGCCTGTTGCTGGGGCGGGGGCGGCGGTGGGGCGGCGGCCGGCGCGAGCGGACACGCTCCCACGCAGTCGCCGACGCGCGCGGGGTCACCCGTCAGTGTCCCCGTCGCCGAGAGCTCATCCGCTGCCGTGACCTTGATCTTCCCCACGGGTGTGGTCGTGCGGCGCAGCAGGGCCCCCGTCGCGGGATCCTTGATCTCCCGACCCGGGCGCAGCACCGCGTACTCCGCGCCCACCTTCACTCCGCGCGCCGTTCCGACGTTAATGACCAGCTCGCTCCCGGACACGTCGGCGACGAGCCCCGATATGACGATGACAGTCTCGTTCTCCGGAATCTTGGGCGCCGCCGCTGCCAGCGTCGTGACGAGATTGGTCACCGCCTTCCGCGTCGCTTCGCCGAGGATGGTGCTGGCGAGGTTCGAGCTCCACATGTCGTGGCCACCGATGTCCCGCGCGCGGTCCTCTTCCTCGCTGGTGAAGTGGGCGCGTTTCGATTCGCCCTTCCCCTGCGCCACGCCCAGAATTTCACCGGTCCCGATCTGCACGATCCGCGCGTCGATCGCTACGGTGGCCTTGGACTCTCTGCGCATGCCCAAGTTGATGTTCTTGTCCTCGCGCTGGAACTGGGTGATGGACCCGATAATGATCGCGTCCACGCCGAGCAAGCGACCGAGCCTGGCGGCGGAGGACGCATCGGTTCGCTCACCCTGCTGGAAGTTCTGCTCGCTCAGGACGCGGTCGAGCTGGGCGCGCTCCATGACGGTATAGGTGCCGTTCTGGGCGAGCTCGGAGACGAGCATGGTGGCGACGCCTTTGCCGAGGTCCACGTCCGACGCCCAGATGTTGTTCACGTAGCCGCGCACGGCGGCGTAGTCGAAGTCGAGCACTGCCACGCGCCTCCTGGCGGCCGGGGTGGGGGCGGGGGCGGGGGCGGGCGTGGGGGCGGAGGCCTGCTGAGAATCCAGCGCGGGCGCGGTCAGCGCGGCGAGACAGAGAGTCAGGGTGAGGCGTGTCATAGGTGGAGCTCCTTGAGCCCCTAGTACACCGGGAGCAGTAGGTCGAACATCCGAATAAGCAGGTCGCTGACCGCGCTGAAGACCGCGTTCAGGGCTGCGATTTCGTCCGACGTGAGATCGCGACCGCCCGCGTACCTGTAGGCCACCACAGTACCGTCGCCCGATTGCGTGATCGTCGCGTAGTCCCGCCCATTCACGGTCACGGTGTAGGTGCCCGTGACGGTAAAGGATGTCCCCGAGACGGTCACCGTGGCGCTCCCGGCGGTCGCGATCACCTCCGACCCGAGCTGGACGCGCGTGTCCATCGTAAGCCTGAACGATGAGTCGGAGAGGGTCACCACAGTTTCCGTGAGCCGGATGTGCGCGTTCTCCGCGTTCAGGTCGAACCGGATGTCCACCGAGGAATTGGTGTCGTTCCCGTCGAACGCGATGCTGAGGTCCAAGCGGCGCGTGCCGTCGGTGACGAACCCGGCCAGACCGTAATTGAAGCTCGTCGAGCTGCCGAAGCTGAACGCGATCGTGTAATCCACGAACGTGGTGGTGCCGACCACGACTGTGATGTGTAGCCTGTCGGTCCCGGCGGCGCTCTCGTCCTTGAAGTCGACGTAGCCGATCTCTTGCAGCGGTGTGACCGGCTGGCCGTTGGTGCCGAGCGAGTACAGGATGAAGCGCACCCCATTTGCCGGAGCTCCGGCGCGAGCGGTGGCCTCGTAGATGCCCGAGGTCGAGCTCCACTCCAAGGTCTTGCCGAGGACCTCGGGCGGGAAGATCGCCGAGCTGCCGGACGCGCTCCTTGCCGGGAGCGAAGGACGCAGTGTTTCGAAGGCGGGCCGGTGGTCGGGTGTCGGGACGGCCGCGGCCGCGAGCGCGGCATGCAGCGCGTTGAGCGACACCGAGGCGGCGGGCACATAGGTGGCGGCGAACGCGAAGCTCGCGAAGCTGGGCGTCTCGAACGCGTCGTCGAGCGCCGCGATCTTGGCGGCGGTGGCTGCCGGATCGGCGAGTTGTCCAGGGCCGGTCCCACCGTCGCCGCCGCCGCAGGCTGCGGCGAGCATAGTGATGGCGAATGCAACGGCGAGCGCGGATGTGTTACGACTGACCACCATGGCGCACCTCGGAAGACGAGAAGACTGCGGAGGTACCGGTCTCTCCGAACTTCGGACTGGGCGCGCTGGCTGAGCCAAAAAAACAACCGGCCACGTGGGTATCCCCACCCAGCCGGTTTCGCGATTAGCTCCCCCACGAGGCATGGGCGAGCCACAGCGGATATCGCGCCCCGGGGATCACAGCATCTGAGTGCGTTCCAATGTGCAGCCCGGACGGCTCGCCGCTAGATCGTGTCGCACAAACCTGCGCGTCGGGCCTGGAGAGCTAATGCCTGCTCGTCTAAAACAACGACTCTAAAACAACGACTCTAAAACAACGACGTCGAAAGGAGGCGTCACATTGACGGCGTCAAGTCGAAACCGTCGCAAGAATACGTAGTAAATACGTTTCTTTTCGACGTCTCATTCGACGTAGTCAAAATCGACGTTTTTCAACTCGACGTCGTTCTTTCGACGCCGTTGATTCGACGCCGCTCAGTTAGTTCATTCGACGCCGCTACGGCTTCGGATGAGCGGTCACGCCCGCCTGGATGACCATCGCATCATTGCCGAACCGCCCCACGGTCACGGGGGGGGCTTGCACGATCGTCGGGTTCGACTCGTAGGTCATCGTGTTAATCGACGTCACCTGCTCGCCCTGCAGTTCGAACACGGTCCACAGTGTCCCGTCCTGCGGTGGCGGGAAGAAACTCGTGATCAGGCTCGAGCCCCGGTAAAGGTCGACCCTGGCTCCCGACGTCGCCAACGCCGTCGAAGGGGTGGTGAACCGGTCCGAGTAGTCGTGCACTGAGTAGCGGTACACACCCGACAGCTGCTGCACGATCGTGATCGTCTCTGGCCCATAGCTAGTGACATCGTCGTGGTCCAGCGCTGCCCAGGGCGCTCCGGTCAAGCTGCCGCGATCAATCCAATAGACGTGAAACCGTCCTCCGTCCGCCGTTGGGCCGGTCAAATGCGAATCGAGGTCGGAGGGCTGCGCGCCCCAGGTCAGAACGATCCTGAGCTCGGTCGAACTCCCCACGCTCGACAGTGCAACATTTTGTCCGGAAACCGCGCTCCCTCCTACGACAATTCCCGTTCGCACTGCAGTCGTATAGCCTGTCGCGTTTACCAATACCGTGTAGGTATTGGCCGGCAGGCTACTGAACTCGTATTGGCCAAGCGCATCGGAACTTGTGGTCGCCAACGGCGCTCCCGACACGGCATTCATGCCGGGCCGAAGCTCCACTGTGGCCCCGGAGATGCCGACTCCGGTCCGAGCGTCCACGATGCTACCGCTGATGCCACCCGGGGATGGACTCGTGGGAACCAACACCAGAGGCTCGATCACGGTGGTGGTGCCACTCACCGACGCGTTGTACAGCGTAACCCCGACATAACCACTGGCCTCGGCGGAGACATCGTACGTTCCCGGACTGAGCGCCGTCTCGTATGAGCCGTTGGTGCCTGTGGTCACTTGCGCGACTTGAACGCCGTTGCTCGAGAAGTGCGCGACCGCGCCCTCGATGCCGGATCCCGTGGACCCGTCGATGACGCTCCCCGTGACGGTTGTGAGGGCGCCGCCGGTCCAGTTCCCAAGTAGGATGCTCTGATCGATGTCGTCGACGAACCCATCTCTGTTGATGTCCGCCGGGGGCTTATCGGTTCGACCCCAATTGGACAGCAAGATGCTAAGGTCCACGGCGTCGACCAGCCCATCGCCGTTCAGATCGCCCGCCCGGCCGCCGAGTGTCACTGTCACCGCCCGGGCCTGGTCCATCGTCACCTGGCACGAAATGCCGGAACAACTGCTCCCCGTCCCACTCCACGCCGTTACGGTCGACCCCGTCCAGAGCGTCACGCTCAGCGTCACTCCCGTCCCGCCATTAACCGTCCCACTGCAGCCCGTCGCACCCGCCGTGCCCCTGGCGATCGTGCAGTCGATCCCGGCAGGGCTCGACACCACCTGCCCGCTCCCCGTGCCCGCTCCCGTGAGCGTCAGCGCCGCGGCGCCACTCAGGGCCGGCGAGCCCGACGGATCGCGGCAGGAGACGGAGTTTGCACCGCCGGACCGGCAGTGATAAGCCCACATGGTGTATTGGCCAGTCGACGACCCTCCGGAACTGCTTACCCTCACCTGGTAGGTCCCTGCCGATTCGGCAAAAGGCATTGTGATCATGATGATGGGATCGGTTCCTACCGGCGAGTCGTCCACTTCAATGAGCTGCGCGCCGAGCGGATCGAAGAGCGCCACGACAGCGTTCAGGGGCGACCCAAAGCGGCTACCGTAGAGCTGAACGACAATCGTATCGCCGGGCGCGACCGCACTGAAGGGAAGCGAGAAGTAGTCCAGATCGCTACCCGGATTGATGGTGCCGTTCGCCGCGCCCATCTCAAGCTGGCCACCGAAGAGCGACGCGATCCCGAGTGGAGTCGCGGCGCTGGAAGCGTCGTTCGGTTCCACTTCGAGCTCGGGTGTGAGAACGAACAGCGTCAGCGTGCCAAGGCCCTGGCACGCGGAGCTCACGCAAACCAGGGCAAACGCGAAGGTCCTGCTCTGGCCGTTCTGGATCGTCAGGGTTCCACTCCCGCGATAGGTGACGACGTCGCTTGCGTCCGTGCCCTGGATGTCCACGGCATACGTCCCGGCCCTGATCGACACCGGCCCCCCGGTCCACTGTCGGCTATCGGTTCCCGGTACAGGCGTCAGGTCGAGCGTAACCGTTGGGAGCCCAGCGGACGTCAGGGTCACCGCGATCGACGCCAGCGCCAGAGGTGTGGTGGCAAAGGTGACTGCGAAGCGCACCGTGGCCGGGGGGGGCGGCTCGGCTGGCCCGGTGCCGCCGTCGTTGGTGCAACCAACCGCTGCGGCCACACCGGCGATCAGAATTAATCCATGGCGCGTCAAGCGCTGCGGAAGTGAGGGGCGCATGTTGCCTCGCAGAGTCGGACTTGGTGGGATGGGCAAGGGGGTCCGACTCCCGGTGCTCTTCACGTCTGAGGCACAAAAAAACCAAAACCGGCCACGTGGGTTTTCCCACCCAGCCGGTTTCGCGATTTGCTCCCCCACGAGGCATGGGCGAGCCACAGCGGACATCGCGCCTCGGGGATCACAGCATCTGAGTGCGTTCCAATGTGCAGCCCGGACGGCTCGCCGCTAGATCGTGTCGTACAAATTTGCGCGTCGGGCCTGGAGAGCAAATGAAAAACGTCGAACGAACCGTCGAAAAGAATACGTAGTAAATACGTTTCTTTTCGACGTCTCATTCGACGTAGTCAAAATCGACGTTTTTCAACTCGACGTCGTTCTTTCGACGCCGTTGATTCGACGCCGCTCAGTCAGTTGATTCGACGCCGCTCAGTTAGTGCCTGCGGCCCCCGCCGCCTCCGCGGCTCCCACCGGACGATGGCCGCGCTGCAGGACGGGATAGCCCACCAAAGCCGCGCGACACACTCGGCCTGCCACCAGAAGAGACGTTCGGCTGTCCCCGTGACGACCTGGGGCCGTTCCAGCGCGGCGCGACGTCGGGTCGTGCGGTTTCCCGCGGGCGGACCTGCGTCGGGAGGTACCGGTTGGGTCGACTCGGAATCAGCAACCGTGGCGTGCTACGTCCCGCGAATCGTGGTCCCGGCAGCGCGTTGAAGACGTAAGGACGGACCGGGATGTAGGGTCGATAAATCGGAAAACCGAAGCCGAATCCAAAACCGCCGCGGTACCCAAACCCGTAGCCGAATCCGGAGCAGCTCGCGCTCCAACCGAAGAAAAACGGATCGGAGCAGAACGGATCGTAGTAGCCCAGCCGATATGGATACAGCCCATAGCCGTAGTCGTAGCCGTAGCGCGACGCGATTGCCCGCGAGGTCACGACGTAGGTCGCAGCGTCGTAATCGAAGCGGCCACTGGAGTCCCCGGACATTCTTTGTGCGATTTCGAGCAAACGCGCGAGCGGATCGTCCTTTACGGACGTGGACGGGCCGCCGAGCGCGCGGAAGTCCCAATGATCGTTGCGAACAAAGTCGTTGAACGTGAAGGCGTCAGGTGATACAGCGGCGAGCACGGTGCCGGATCCGTCGTAGCCTTCCACCTGGAACGCATCGCGATCGCTGCGACCCCGCACCTCGAAGCGCTTGCCACCGCGCACGAAGTCATCATCGCGCGGATCGATCGGAAACAGCACGCGAACGCGGCCCTCGGCGTCGGCGTGCAGGACGACGAGGTAGCCATCCTGCGCGGTCTCGACGTAAACGCGGGCGCGGTCACCGGCCGTGAACTGGTCGTGATTGAGGCGAACCGTGATGGGGGTCTGGGGGTTCTGCGCGAGCAATGGTGCAAAAAGCAGTGTCATCAACATATTTCCAATATACTCCTCTCGACCTGTGTAACCATCCTCGCGCTCGTACAGGTTCCGGACTCTGTGCCTGCCGCGCGCCTCGCGTCTCGCCTCGTTTCATCCTGTGAAGTTCGACGCCCGCGCCTGGGTGTCGCTCGCCAAAACCACCGGGGTGAAATACATCACGATCACCGCGCGTCACCACGATAGCTTTTCGATGTTTGCGACGAAACAGACGGGCTACAACGTCATGGATTGGACGCCGTTTCAACGCGATCCGTTAAGCGAGCTGGCCGACGAATGCCCGCACCAGGGCATCGAGGCTGTGCAGACGTTCGAGCAGGATCCTGGGGCTTGAGGAGGGTTGCACAACTCCACGGCTCGTGCTCATTGAGGCGTTTGCCGCACCCCCCCTAGCTGAGTCAGATTTCGTAACTAGCTGGCACACAATGCATTAGGCGATCTGGTCCTCAAGTTGCCGTGGATCTAGCCTATTCTCGGCGAGCGACCTATGACCGCCTGGCAGGACTGTTGGACGTTCCGGATCGTGGATCAGGACACGGGGGCGGCAGTCCCCGGAGTCCCGGTCAGCGTGCTCGAGAGTGGCGGCCGCTCCGGCGGTTACTGGGTGAGCGACGCCGACGGCCTCGTCCGGATCCCCAAGCATGATCAGTCGCGGCTGCGATTGCGCGTCGGGCTGCGCAACGAAGAGGCGATCGAGTTCGACGCCCGCTCACTGCCCGACGATACCATTCCCCTGACCGCCCCTCGCGAGATCGCGCTTCCCGGGACGGCGGCGCCTTCCGCGCCAGCGGCTGCTGCACCGTCGCCGCTCCCTGCCACCACGCCGGCGCCGCAGCTGCAGCCGGGGCACCTGATGCGGTTCGCGCGCATCGGCGTGCTCCCGCAAGACCTGGACATCACTGCTGCGCCAGATGCATCGCTCGGCGTCGCGCCGCTTCCCGACGCCACGGCAATGCGCTACGGCGTCCTGCTCGAGATCGAGCTGGTCTGGCAGTCGCTCGGCGCCCAAGCAGGCGGCACGCTGTACAGCATTTCACTCGGCCCGGGCGAGGAAGTGAAGGTCGCGGTGTCGGACGGACGCTGGCGCAAGTCGCCGGACGCGCGCGAGCGCCCGTTGCAGATCGTCGCGAAGATGGTCGGCGCGCGCCAGCTCGGCGACGGCATGGACGCGATGCCACTTGTCCCCTGCGTCGCCGCCGACCTGGCCAGCGCGGCTGCCGACACCGTCCAACTCCTGGCCGAGCGCACCGCGCGAACGTGCGAGGCGCTGCGACGCCGCGCGCTGGGTGTCACGGAGCTCGATGGCGAAAAGCCCGCCGGCATTGCGGTCCGCACACTGCGTAACATGCGGTCCGAGGGGGTCCTCACCTATCATTTCGTCGAGCCGATCGAGCGCCACCGCGTGATCGTGCGGACGCCGCGCTTCCGGCCGGCGCTGCTCGTGCCGTTCCGGTTGCCGAACATCGCCACACGCGAGGTGGTGCGACGCTTCGGGCACGTCCTGCGTCGCAACCTCCTGGACCGTACCCTCGCTGCCGATGTCGACCAGGTGCTCGGTGCGGACGCGCCGCCGGTCGCGGTGGAGCGGCGTGTGTACGCGCACATCGCCGCCCATCTCCCTTACTACTCGGCCACGATCATTGCCGCGGGCGACCCGGCGGAACGGTTCTTTGCGCTCGCCAAGCTGCGCGATCCTCGCGGTCGCCACCTGACCGACGTGATCGAGAACATCGTGGTGGATCGCGTGGGCAATTACGTCGCCTTTCCGCTCCGCTCCACGGAGTTCACGACGCCCGAGTGGCGCAGCGCGCTCGCGGCGCAAGCCTCGCAACCGGCCCGCGCGTCCCAGGAATTCATCGTCGCCCTGCCGGTTCCGGGCGTATGGCTCCGCTCGGAGCTGTTTCCGGCCCAGCTCGCTACCGAGAGTGACGCGGGCGCCGCGGGCGCCGAGGACGCGAAGCCGGAGACGGGACGTACGGAGCGGCGGAAGCGCGGCTAACGTGTCTCGACTCTCCGCCACTCGGCCCACGCCAGCAGGATCACCGTCACATCCAGCACGGTGAGAGCGATCAGCCAACCCGACGGCGCAACGAAATAGCGATAGACCTGATAGACACCGAAGGTGGCGAACACACCGATCGCCCAGGGAAACGCCCACAGCTTGCCGCGGATCAGTGCGTACACGAGCATCATCTTGATGACGCCGTGCGACAGCAGGTAGATCGCGGCGAACAGCTCGCCCTGCACGGAGAAATCTTTAGTCAACTCGTTGTGGGTCAGCTCTACGATGAAGTGCTGGATGGCGCTCGGTCGGAACAACAGCAGCAGGGTACCGCCGACGAGTTCGAGGAGGCCGTTCAGACCTTTGAGGATAACGCCGACTTGGAAGGCCTGGTGGAGACGGGAGCGGGGTTGGGGCATCGTCGTAATACCAAGCTTAGTGCAGCGCCGGCATCTTGAAGATGCTCGATTGCTTCAGGCGATCGACGTATTCGAAGTCGATTAGAGGAATGCGGACGCTGGCGGTAAGGAGGAGCGCCAGGGTCTTGACGTCGCTTACTCGCGTGTCTAAGTACCCATCATGACGTATACGACAGCGACCGCCCGCAGGTCGGGAGCCTGCCCCTGTAGCATGCGTTCCGTTTTTGGGACGCAGGCGGCGCTTATCGTGTAGAGCAGCGAACTCGAGTTCGTGCGCGGCTGTGGTCCCGGAGCAAAAAGGGAACCGCAGCCGCTTTTTTTGGGACAGGCTAAAGCCTGTGCTCGGCCTGCCCTGTCCTTAAGGACAATGTCTGCCGAGCACACCCTTCAGGCTGTGAAAAACCGAACAGACCATCGACTGGAGGACACAATGCCGCAAACTGTAACCGCTGTAACCGAAATCGCATCGCGTGGCTATGCCCGGCCCGAGGTGCTGGTCTCCACCCAGTGGGTCGAGAATCATCGCGACGATCCCAAGGTCCGCCTCGTGGAGTCGAACGAGGACGTGCTGCTCTACGAGACGGGCCACATTCCCGGCGCCGTGAAGGTCGACTGGGTGACCGACCTCAACGATCCCTTGGTCCGCGACTACGTCGGTCGCGAGCGCTTCGAGCGGCTCCTGCGCGCCAAGGGGATCAACAACGACACGACGATCGTTTTCTACGGCGACAAGAACAACTGGTGGGCGACGTATGCCTTCTGGGTGTTCCGGCTGTTCGGCGTCGAGAATCTCAAGATCCTGGACGGCGGCCGGCTGCGCTGGGCGGACGAGGGTCGCGAGCTCGTCACCACGGTCTCCAATTATCCCGAAGGCAATATCAAAGTGCGCGAGCGCGACGATTCGCGGATCCGCGCGTTCCGCCCCGAAGTCGAACAGCACGTGAAGCGGCGCGGGAAGCTGGTGGATGTGCGCAGCCCTGAGGAGTATCGCGGCGAGCGGCTGCATATGCCGGAGTACCCGAATGAGGGAGCGCTGCGGGGCGGGCATATTCCCGGCGCGAAGAGCATTCCGTGGGGACGCGCCATCACGACCGAGACGCACACGTTCCGGCCCGCGGAGGAGCTGCGGACGATTTACCAGGCAGAGAATGGGCTCGGGGCCAGTGACGATGTCGTCGTCTACTGCCGCATCGGCGAACGCTCCTCGCACACCTGGTTCGCGCTGACCTACCTCCTCGGTTTCGAGAGCGTGCGTAACTACGACGGCTCGTGGACCGAGTGGGGCAACGTCGTGCGGGCGCCGATCGAAAAGCCGTAATGGATCGCGACACACGCCTCGCCTGGCTGGTCGACCACTACCGCCGCCCGCGCCATCGCGGCGCGTTGCCCGATGCGGACGCCCGCGTGCCGGGCGGCAATCCCGGTTGCGGCGACATCGTCACGCTCTATCTCAAGGCCGAACCGGGAGCGGATCGTGTGTCGGCGGTCAGCTTCGAAGGTGTTGGTTGTACGCTCAGCCAGGCGGCGGCGTCGATTCTCGCCGAGCGGATCAATCGCGACCGGCCGAGCTTCGACGAGGTTCTCTCCTATCCTCCCGAAGCGATGGTCGACCTGCTCGGCCGCGACATCGCCGAGGCGCGGCCGGGGTGCGCGCTGCTCGCGCTGGGGACGCTCAAGGGGGCGGTGAAAACGGTCGAGATGAATCGCAAACTGCGGGCGGCAGGGCACAGCGACGAGCAGATTCGGGAGCTGCGGCGCGCGATCGCGGCGCAGGGGCAAGCGACCGGCGTCGTCGTCGGGGAGGCGGCTGAAGAGGCCGCGCTCGAGCGGGCCTAGATGTGGAAGATCAATCGGTCAAGCGCGTACTTCCCACCGCCAAGGATCGCAAGCGCCAGCGCGACGACGAGCAGCATGAATTCGAACTCCCACCCGGGCGCGTTTTCCTCTTTGAACTTGCGATGGACCTTGGTCCTGAGGAACGTGATCGCGCCGACCATTACGATGACGAGACCGAGGCCGGCGAGCTGGGTGAGAAAGCCAAAGAGCAGCCCCAGGGCGCCGGCGGGCTCGGCAATCGAGAGGATGCGGAGGTTGCGCAGCATCCCGGCGGGCATCTGCGTGGACGGTTGGGCGCTCCACAGGCCACGCTTGGGCAAGCCATGGAGGAGAAAGATAGTGCCCACGGCGAGGCGGAGGATGAGAAGTGCGACGTCGCTGAACTGGTGGAGAGAGACGAACAAGCCCATGGGATTCCTCCTACCGCAATCCGTACACGACGACCTTGTTGGAAAACGTCGGCAGGTACACGTGCCCGTTGGCGATCGTCGGCGCCGAGAACTTCGCGTACGTGCCCGCGCCATCGCGGGCGGCATTCTGTTGATTGTTCCACAACTCCCTGGTGACGTCATTGGCATCGAACGCCCGCAAAATCCCCGGGGTGACGAAACTCTCGGCGTCACCGCTCATGGCGTATGACGCCCAGAGAATGCCCGTCCCGTCCGTCGACCCGTTGGATGACAGCGATAGCACCGCGCCGCTCTGCCCGGTGGGTCCACCGACGCCAAGGAAATCGATCTCGGTCGTGCGATCCAGCAGATTGGTGCCGCGGTCGAAGGGGATCGCTCGCAAGACATCGTTCTCGGACCATACATAAATGAATTCCTTCGTGCTTCCTTTATAGTACGCCGCCTGGCAATGCATGTTGGAGCTCGATCCCAGCGGCAGGACTTGCTGCACCTGGTTGGATGAGGCGACCCAGCCGCCCATGTTGTCCTTGTTCAAGAAATAGAGATTCCCGTCTTTGCCGCCGGTCAGGAAGTAGCTGGAATTGGGAATCAGCAGCGAACCCATCGTGCCGTAATCCAAATCGGTGTCGTTCTGCGCCTGGTAATCGAAGGGAGTGAAGTAGCTCGACACCTGTAGCGTCGCTCCGGACGGCGCGAGCTTCAGCGCGCTGTTCCCACGATTCGTCAGTCCCGTCGGATCACCGCTGTCCCCCACCGTGCCGTTCCCGGTCACGACGTAGAGGTTGCCTTGCGCATCCGCGGCCATGCCCATGCCGCTTTCCCACATGCCGCCCGCGTATCCGTTGGGCGTGTCGTTGTAGACAACTCGACGCTGCAGCGTCGCGGCATCGTATCCCAGAATCCAGCCGTGATACGGCCCCCAATCACAATGCGAGGAAAACGTCACGTAGACGATGCCGTTCACGAGCGTCAGTCCCTGGCGCTGGTTCTGCTTTTGTGCATCGAAACCAATGACGTTGTTGACGCTGCCGTCACCATTCCCGGCGTAAGTCGCAGTGATGCGCACGGGGCTGCCGGCGACGTCATGTCCTCCAACGATGTCCACCGCATGCAGGTCCTGAACGTATGCGGTGCCGGCCGAGGTACTGCGGGTAACAAAGTAGATCACCTGGCTCGCCGTATCGATCACGGGCGTGCCGACGATTCCCATGTTGCCGCTGAAATTCGTGTAGGTACCACCGCAGGCATCGGTCATGTCGGTATTGCGCGGCGGCCGCATACCCGGCGCCGTGAAGTTTCTCCGCCAGTACAGTCTGCCGTCGTCGCCGTCGAACGCGTAGAGCGTGTTGTTGACCGTGGCGACATAGACCACGTTGCGATGCTCGTTGCCGATGGCGACATCGCCGACGACTAACGGCTGGGCATACACCTGGTCATCGACCAGCAGGTTAAACAGCGCGCCAAAGTGCGCCACATTGACGTTACTCGTGGTCAACACCGTTTCGCTGTCGTTCCAGCCGGCCCGGGTGTTGTCGTTATGCTGGGTCGGTACGGATACCGTCTGCGGATTCGGGATGCGGGCATCGGTGATGTGTCCTGCGCAGGCAGAGAGTAGGGCAAGGGCGAGCAGCAGAGGCCGTTTGCGGAGCATGGCGCCGCTAGTTTGACATGACCGAGGCAGGCTCGCAAGACGGGCGCGCGGAACGCGCGCGTAGCGAAGGATCTCGCACAGACGTATCCTGAAGTCATCATGACACCCCTGCTCGTCGCCGCCCTGCTGCTCACGCAGCGCGCGGACACGCTCCGCTACACCATCGTTCAGGCCGGCAACCCCGCGGGCTCCGAGCTGGCGGTTCGGCAGCCCGACGGCAGTCTGTACTTCTTCGAGGAGTACAACGACCGCGGCCGCGGGCCCAGGCTCGAGTCGCGCGTTACGCTCACGCCCACCGGTCTGCTGAAGACCCTGTCGGTGACGGGTCACGATTACTGGAAGCAGCCCGTGGACGAACGCTTCACGCTGCGCGGCGATACCGCCGAGTGGTCGTCGAGCATGGAGCACGGCCGCCGGCGGCTCACGGCCCCTGCGTTGTACAGCCCGTTCTACGGATCGGTCGCGGAGTTGACGCTGCTTCTCGTCGCCACGGCAAATGGCGGTGAGATCCCCCTCCTGCCCGCGGGACGCGTTCGAGTCTCCAAGGTCGGTGAGCGCACGGTCACGGCTGCTGGACAGTCGGCGCGGATCGCGCACTACCAGGCCGAGGGGGTCGGCTTCACACCCACCGATTTCTGGGTAACTCCGGACAACGGCTTGTTCGCATTTGTCGCCGGCACCTGGTTTCGCGTGATCCGCGAGGGATGGGAATCGGTCGGCGATGCGCTCGCGGCCGCGCAGGATTCGCTGGAGAAGCAGCGGGACGCGACAGTCGCGCGCACGCTCGCCGATCATCCGGACGGCCCGGTCGTGTTCCGCCACGTGAGCGTATTCGATGCACCGAACGCGCGGCTGCTGCGCGATCAGGTTGTCGTGGTGCGGGACAACCACCTCGAGTCAATCGGCCCGGATAGCGCGATGCGTATGCCCGTCGGGCCAGGGCGGGGGCTGCGTGTGATCGATGGACGCGGCAAGACGCTCTTGCCTGGGCTCTGGGACATGCACACGCACAACGGCGCGCTCGAGGGCCGGATGCACATCGCGGGCGGGGTGACGTCGGTGCGCGACATGGCGAACGACATCGACGACCTGCGCCGCCTGCGCGAGTCGTGGGACTCGGGCACCGCGATCGGGCCGCGCGTGATGATGGCGGGCTTCATCGACGGCCCCGGGCCATTCGCCGGCCCGACCAAAGTGCTCGTGAGCACGCGCGATTCCGCGCTCGCGTGGGTCGATCGCTACAAGTCGCTCGGCTACGAGCAAATCAAGCTCTACAGCTCGCTCGATACAGCGCTGGTCCGGCCGATCGCCGAACGGACGCATGCGCTCGGGCTGCGTCTGTCGGGCCACATTCCCAATCACATGACCGCAGCGAACGCGGTGCGGGACGGGTACGACGAAATCCAGCACATCAACATGCTGTTCCTGAATTTCGAGGGTGATTCGATCGACACGCGCACGCCCTCGCGTTTCAGCGCGCCCGGCCGCTATGGCGCCGATCTCGATCTCAACTCCGACAGCGTGCGCGCATTTCTGCAGCTGCTCAAGGATCACCACACGGTGATCGACGCGACGCTCGCGACGTTCGAGGGGATGTACACGGTGCGGCCGGGAACGATGGACGAGGGTGGCGCGCGGATCGCGAACCGCATGCCGGCGGAGGTACGGCGCGGATTTCTCTCCGGCGGCATCGCCCAGAACGACGCGGAGCAGGTGCGCTATCGCGCGTCGTGGGCAAAGATGCTGGCGTTCGTCAAAACGCTGGACGACAATGGCATTCCGATCGTGGCGGGCACCGACTGCATGGCGGGCTTTTGCCTGCAGCGCGAGCTCGAGCTGTACAGCAAGGCCGGGATTCCCAACGCCCGGGTGCTGCAGATCGCGACCTGGGGGGCCGCCACGGTCATGAAGCGCACTGATCGGCTCGCCGCGATTCGTCCCGGCTATCTCGCGGACTTGGTGCTGGTGGATGGGGACCCGGTGGCCGACATGACGAATATCGAGCGCGTCGATCTCGTGATGAAGAACGGCGTGATCTACGATCCCGCGGCGATTTATCGGACGATTGGGGTGTTGGCGTGGCGCGAGGGGCAGCGCGCGGTGCCCTAAACAGGGCGGCGGGCGGCGGGCGGTGTCACGGCGCGTAGCCGCTCGCGCGCAGGATCGCCTCCGCATCGCGCAGCTCGAGCAGCTGACGCACCGCCGCACGTTTGTCCTTGGCGCGCGCGTAGTAAGCACCGGCGATCCGGTAGCCCACCCAATAGCCGATGTCGATGGCGCCGTGATTCTTCTCTGGCGGCACCATGCCGTTGTACATCCAGGTGCGGATCGTCGAATCGCCGCCCTGCATTTCGTCCTGGAAGTCCACCCAGACGTCGTGCTCATGCGCGGCGCCGTAGATCTCGCGCGGTTGTTTGACGGCCCGCGGCCCCACGGCGAGCTCGGCGAGAAAATCGGCGATGCCTTCGATGAGCGCGTGGCGCAGCAGATTGTCCTGCTGGCCGGCTGGAGCGGGCTTCTGCTGGGTGTGCACCGCCTCGTGCACGACGAGGACAACGAGCGATGCGAACGTATGATTGGGCATATTCTTCCGCGCCCAGTCGGGCAGCTCGTCGAGCGGCGTCGCGGAGTCGCTCGCACTCTGCTCGGTACCCATGAGCATGCCGCTCTGCGCGACCGTGCCGCCGGTCGAGAGCGTGCCGATGAGGAAGTAGATGTTGGGAAAGCGCGCTTCGGGATACAGCGCCGCGAGCTTATTCAGGCCACGCCGAATCCCCTGCGTTATGCGCGAATTCGTATCAACCGAAAGCGTCGTGGCGCGCACGGCGGCGTAGTAGCGCGGGTACTGCGTGAGGGCGTGCAACAGCTGCTCGGCGGCGGATCGCTCGTAGAACGGCGCGGTGACTTTTCTCGAGCTATCGCGGGGCAGCGAGTCGAGCCGCTCTCTGGGCCATCCGGCTGCGCGGAGGCGCGCGCGCACGGTGTCGGGATTCATGAGCCGCACGCGCATCCAGTCGCGCAGGCCTGGCGAGCCGGGTTGCAAATACACCTTCTCGAAGATGCGCACGCGCTCGCCCGAGTCTTTGCCGGCGGCCAGGTCGTAGGCGCGCCAGAAGTTCGGGATGTCGCGCGTGACGATTTGGACGGAATCGGCTGGCGCCTGAACGGCGAGCAACAATGACAGGAGTAACATTGGGCGCTCCGATGGGCTCGGATGAGGAAAGGTATAAGCGGTGGCGAAGGGCGGCGAAGGGCGGCGAGGGGCGGCAAAAGCTAGGTTTCGGCTATGACCTGCTGTGGCGCCGGTGCCTGTGAGAGCCAGTTCGACCGCAAGCGAGCCGCGCGTGAGCTGAAGAGTTATCGCGCACATGGCCCGGCGCACCCGACCACGCGCGCGATGATCCATCTATTGCGGCGTACCGGCGTGGAGGGGCGCACGCTGCTCGACATCGGCGCCGGCATCGGCGCGATTCAGTACGACCTGCTCGGGGCCGGCGCGGGGAATGTCATGGCGGTCGACGCGTCCAGCGCGTATCAACAGGCGGCGCGCGCGGAGGCGGAGCGGCGGGGCGTGAGCGCGCGCATTCAGTTCCGGCTCGGCGACTTCGTCACGCTGGCCCCCGACGTGGCGGCCGCCGATATCGTCACGCTCGATCGCGTCGTCTGCTGCTATCCCGACATGGAGCCGTTGGTGCGGCTGTCGGCCGAGCGCTGCCGCCGGCTGTATGGCTTGTCGTATCCGCGCGACCGGTGGCCGACGCGTGCGGTAGTGAGTATTGAAAACGCATTCCGCAAGCTGTTTGGCAATCCATTCCGCTCGTTCGTCCACTCGCCCAAGGCTATGGACGGGCTGCTCACTGGCCTGGGATTCAAGCTCCAGTCCAAGGTGCGGACGTTTGCGTGGGAGATTGTGGTGTATGCGCGCTAGAAGCAGATCCCTCGCTGCGCTCGGGATGACACGCTCCGCTCGGCGCTTGACGAAGAAGGAGGATTGTGACCCCTAACTCCTTTTTTGTGAGACACACGGCGCCTTGTCATCCCGAGCGCAGCGCGCGATAGCGCGCGCAGCAGAGGGATCTGCTTTTCATAGGCACCAGCCGGACGTGTGGCAAGAAGAAGCAGATCCCTCGCGCCTACGGCGCTCGGGATGACACGCCCCACTCGGCGTTTGAGGAAGAAGGAGGATTTTGACTCTCTAACTCTTTTTTTCTATGAGACGCACGGCGCGTTGTCATCCCGAGCGCAGCGCGCGAAAGCGCGCGGAGCGAGGGATCTGCTTTTCGTTTGGAGTGCGGGATCTGCCTCAACCGCGAGCGCGCCGATATACCCAGGCGCAGGCTCGAACGTGTGCAGCGACCAGCCCTCGGCAAACACGACAGGACCATCCGAAAGCCCCTCGCCTCGAGCCTTCACGTAAGCTTCTTGCTGCGTCCATTCCTCGAAGAAGGTATGTGGCTCATCCGGCCGCAGGTACTCGACATCGACCCCGACTTCTCGGTCCGTCGCAATGGCGATGACCGCAAGATCCGCCGAGTGCGAGAGATTGAACTTGAGCCGGCCGTCAAACTCCGGGCTCAGTGCGGGCTTGCCGAACGGGTTATAGACAAACCGCAGCTCTCTCGCCGGGGTGGCGAGGCGGCGCCCCAGCAGCTCACGCAAGCTCCCGCGCGCGACAATAAACCGCCGCCGGTCGCGGTCGAAGCGAAATCGGGCGCTGCGCCTTCGTTCGTCAGCCGAGAGCGTCGCATAATAGGGCTCGGGAGCGACATCGAGACGAACGCACCAACACTCAACGTCGACCATCATCCACCCAGGCGCACGCCGTCGGCGAGCGCGACCACGATTTCGCGCGGTCCCTCGAACGGCTCCCTGCCGTGCGCCGTGCGAATGTTGTCCACGACGAGCACGTCGCCGGCCTGCCACGGCTCACGTACGGTGTGGGCCTCGTAGGTCTCGTTGATCACCTGGACGATATCGGGGCCGATCGGGTCGCCGTTGCCGAAGCGCGTGTTGAACGGCAGCCCGTCCGCCCCGTAGACCTCTGCGAGGTAGTCGCGTACGTCGGGCGCCAGCGTCCACTCGTTCAGGAATGCGATCTGGTTGAACCAGCAGCGCCGCCCGGTCAGGGGATGACGCACGACGGCGTTGCGGCGCTGCCGCGTGCGCAGGCCACCACCATCCCGCCACTCGAAGTCGATCGCGTTGGCGCGACAGTAGCGCTCCACGGCGCCGCGGTCGTTCGTGCCGAATACGTCGGCGACGGTCGCGCCGATGTCGTCGTTGTAGTTGCGAATCAGCACCCAGCCCTGCCGCTCGAAGCGCTCGACCAGGTCTCGAGGGAGCGCGTCGAGGACGGCCGCGCCGTCCGCGAGCGGGGTGGCGCCGCCCACCTCCGGCGCCACGAGGCAGGCAAACAGCATGAGGCTCGGGACCTCATACGCGTAGCTCAGCTCGTGATGCACGCACATCGGCTGGTTGGACGGCCACTTCGTCGCGGAGTAGACGCCCGGCGCGTAGCGGGTGCGGGGCGCAAACGCTTCCGTCTCCGTCATCAAGTCCCCTAGTTGCCGAAACACCGCCTCGGCCTCGGCCGCCTCGCGCAGCTCGAGACCCCGTATCCGCATCGCGCCTTGCGCGGCGACGACAGAGCGGACCGCGTCGCGATCGACGCGCTCAAGTTCCACAGTGAGCATGAGAACTCCCGTTAAAGACAGGCACCCCCACCCCTCGTTGATCGAGCACCGCCGCCAGATCGGCGAGGCTCGGGTGCGCAGTGAGATCCTTGAACGTGACCGCACGGCCCGTCGCGATCACGAGCTTGAGTGCCGACAATGACGTGCCGCCGAGGTCGAAGAAGTTATCGCGCCTGCCGACCTGTTCTTTGGAGATGCCGAGCACGTCCGCCCACGCGCCGGCGAGCCACTGCTCGGTCGGCGTACTCGGCGTCTCACGCTCCTCGTCGGCCACAACGAGTTCCGCGGCGAGCGCGGCGAGTGCCTTGCGGTCGGTCTTGCCATTGTCCGTCAGCGGCAGGCTGACGCGCCAATGGAATGCCGCGGGAACCATGTACGTGGGCAACCACTCGCCGAGCTTCCGGCCCAGCACGGTGGGATCGAGCGGCTCTTCGCCAACGTAGAAGGCCACGAGCTGCTTGTTGCTCACGACCACGGCGCCGTCGCGCACGCCAGGCAGGCGCACGAGCGCGCTCTCGATCTCGCCGATCTCGATCCGGAAGCCCGAGATCTTGACCTGGGAATCGCGGCGGCCGATGAACTCGAGCTTCCCATCGGGCAGCGAGCGGCCATAGTCACCGCTCCGATACAGGCGCCCACCTGGGCGGTGGGGATCGGGCAGGAAAGCGCTGCGCGTGCGGTCGGGGTCATTGATGTACCCGCGGCCGACGCACACGCCGGAAAAGACGATCTCACCGGCTTCGCCGAGCGGCACCGGCGCCAGCTCCTCGTCCAAGACGTAGATGAGCACGTTGTTGATCGGGCGGCCCAACGGCACGCGCTCCCCGGACGGCGGGCGGTCCATGATCTCGTGATTGGTGTCGTCCGAGGTCTCGGTCAGACCATACGCGTTCACCAGTTTTATCCGCGGTTGCACCGCGAACCAACGCTCGACCAACTCTTTCTTCAGGGCCTCGCCCGTGGCGACGACATATCGCAGCGGCTCGAGCCCGCGCGGACGCTGGGCGAGATTCGTCACGAGGACTTCGAGATAGGACGGCACAACCTGGACGACGTTGACTCGGCCGGCGACGATTCGTTCGAGGAAGCGCTCAGCGTCGAGGATCGTCTCCTGCTCCACGATCACCACGCGCCCACCGGCCAGCAGCGCCGCCATCAGCTGCCACAATGAGATGTCGAAGCACTGCGGCGCCGTCTGCGCCACCACGGTGCCTTCGCCGATCTGCAAGTCGTCGATCTTGGCGAAGAGGTGGTTGAGGAATCCCAGGTGCTCGCACATCGCACCCTTCGGCTCGCCGGTCGAGCCGGAGGTGAAATAGATGTAGGCGAGCTGATCGGGCGTGACCGCGACGCCGAGATCGCTGTCGGCATGGCCTGCCTCGCAGGCCGCGGTGATCGTGGGCTCGGTGAGCACGAGCGTCGCGCCGGAGCGCGCCAGCATCTTCGCGACGCGCTCGGCTGGAAAATGCGGCTCGATGGGCAAGTACACGCCGCCCGCCTTGAACACGGCAAGCACCGCGGTCAGCCACTCCAGGTTGCGCTCGGTCTTGACGCCGACGACCCCTTCGCGCTTGAGCCCGCGCGCCAAGAGGGCTCGGGCCACCTGGTTGGCGCGCGCGTTGAGCTCGGCGTACGTGAGCTGGCTCGCCCCGTGCACGGCAGCGATGGTCTCGGGCCGCGCCCGAACCTGCTCCTCGAAGATCTCGTGGGCCCGGCGGTTGGGGAGCTTCCGGCTCGGTCCGGCGAGGATCGACAGCGCGCGCTCGCTCATGTCACAGCTCCCGCGCCGAGTTCCCGCGCCACCCTTCCGTTTACTCGCATGGGCTGACGTTGCCAATACGTCAGCGATCTCCACAGCCATTCGACCGGGCCAAACTGGAATCGCCGCAGCCACCACACACTCAAGGGGATCTGGATGAGAAAGATGGTCACGGTGAGGAGCAGGCCAAGCGACGGTCCGACCTTGCCGAAGAGGGCGAGGCCGTAGCTGTAGAAGATCGTGGTGCAGATGAGCGACTGGAGCAGATAGTTGCTGAGCGCCGTGCGCCCGACGGCCGCCAGTGGCGCCAGTCGCCGCCGCCAGGTCTCACGTTGCGTCAAGAGAATGATGCTCGAGGCATAGAAGAGCATCATGGCCGGTGCGGCAACGACCAGGCACAACCTTCCCACATTCTCTAAGACCCGCGTGGGCGAAGGATCGAACGATCCTCCGACCGCAAACGCCGCGTTGCCGGCGACGCCGATGATCAAGCCCCACCGTTGCACGCGCCGTAGAACCGAGAGATGGGCGGGGATATCGTGAAAGATCCGGCGCCGGCCGGCGTACAGTCCGAGCAAGAAGATGGCGAGCACATAAGCGTCATCGGTATCCGGCGACATGTCCCTGGGCAGCTCGCTCGCTCTGAGTGTGACAATCTCGGCATAGGAGCCGCGCGAGTAGGTGTCCGAGAATTCGTCGCTGGTCCCATCATCTTCAGCCCCATTCTCGTACGTGATCCATTCCTTCACGTGCGGATTCACGTGGCCGGTGATGGAGGAGTACGTCGTGATCCCAAAGAACAACATGGGAATGGCAAGAAGGACGCCTGCCCCGACCAGCAGCGTTTTGGGCGAGGAGCGGCGAAAGAGGAGCAACACAACACCCAGTAGCGCGTAATCGTGCAGGATGTCGCCATCCCACAAGAGCAGGAAATGCACCACCCCAATCACGAACAAGACGCCTAAGCGGCGCGCGTAGAGCGGCAGAAAGTGCGCGCCGCGCGCTTCCGCGCGCAGCATCTGCACCGCCAGGCCCAAACCAAAGAGGAAGGAGAACAGGGCTTTGAACTTCTCTTGTGCAAAGAAGTAAATCAGCCGGTCCGTTGATCCAGCGACCGCGGTGCCTTCAGGCAGGCTGAAGAGGCCCATATTGACGATGAGGATTCCCAGAATCGCCACGCCGCGCAGAATGTCGATCGCCTCGATACGCTCCTGGCGCAGCACCGGCCCGATCACATTTCCCTCGCCGGATTGCCGCCCCATTGTGCGGCTCGTGGAATCGTCTCGCCCTTCATCAGGAAGGAGTCCGCGGCGAGTACCGCGCCGTCCTCCATGGTCACGTCGTAATGCACGAACGCGCCGACTCCGATCGTGCAGCGAGCGCCGATCGTGGCGGTGCCGGACTTGTATGTGCCGTCCTCCTGCGAATCGCACTGGATGATGCTCTGCTGATTGAGCGCGCACTCGTCGCCGATGACGGTGAGCGTCGGCTCAGAGATGAAGACGCCGTCGTCGAATACGCGTTTGCCGAACCGCACGCCGATGAGCCGCCACAGCACGCTCTTGAATGGCGTGCCGTCGAAGAGATGAAGGAAGCTGATCGGATGCAGCTTCCACACGCGCTCGACCCACCAGAAACCGGGGTCGTAGATGGAGCAGATGCGCGGCGGCGGGGGCCCCAGCGATTCGAAACAGCGCTCGACCAAGGCGTAGTAGATCGCCGCGACGACGGCGCTGAGCGCAAACAGCGTCGCCATGATGATGTGGCCGAACACATCGTAGAACGCGAGGCCGACCAGGTCGATGAGCACGAGGAGGAAAACCCCCAGCCACCGGGTGAGCAGGAAGATCCCCATCGTCTGAAGGTTGAACCGGTTTTTCGCGGCGAGGCCGTCGCGCAGCGCCGCACCAGTGCGGAGATGGTCGAAGCGGCTGTCACGCTCGACGGAGCGCGGAATCTCGAACGGTGGCGAGCCCAGGAGGCCCACGCCCGCGCGGATTTTGCCGTCGATCGGGACCATCACCTTGGTGCCGAGGAGACAGTTCTCGCCCGTGCGTCCGCCCGCCGGATAGTTGACGTAGTTGCCGAGGAAGTTCCTGGGACCGATCACCGCTCGAGAGACGCGGAATGAGGTGCTCGAGATGTCGTCATTGAACACGTTCAGGCCGTCGGCGATCATCGTGCCCGTGCCGACGGACGTGAGGAACGGGTTCGTCGTCATCACCTCGCTGCCGAAATTCGATCCCGTCTGCACGAGCGGCGTGAGGCGCCAGCCGACCCACTTCAAGAAGTGCACGATGTAGGAGCTGTCCCCAAAGAGCAGCGGGAAGAGCCGCATCCTGCTCAAGCCCCCGATGACGCGGTACACCGAATACCGGAAACCGTAAAGCGGGTAAACAGTGTCCGGCTTGATGAATCCGCGCAGGACTCGGGGGAGAATGCCGAGCGCCAGGAGCCCGGCGATCACAAGCCCAAAGAAGAGCACGAACGAGATCGCCAATGCCTTTACGAGGAGTCCCTGCGCCCCGATCAGCGATGACACGCCGACCGAGAGCAGGTCCACGCCGCCCTCGAGGAGCGGGACATACAACAAAACAATGGCGAGGAAAGTGAGCGTGGCGCTGATGCCTCGGCGCAGTCCGCTCGATCGCGCGGGCGGGACTCGGACGTAATCCACGTCCGTGCGCTGTGCCGGAGATCCGTGCCACCGCTCGCCGGCTGGCACCGTCTGGCCCTTGTGCAGGGCCGAGGCGTGCCCGAGCTGCGCGCCGTCGCCCATCCTGGTGTCGATGTCCAGCACGGACATTTCGCCGACGTAGACGTTCCGGCCGAGTGTCACCGGTCCGGTCTCGATGCGGCCGGCGTGCGCCCGATAACAGAGGAAGCTCGTCTCCCGGCGCAGGACGGTTCCGGCGCCGATCGTCAGCAGGTCGGTGCACACGGGAACGCGGCGCGAGAGGATCAGCGCCCCGGCGCCGACCTTTGTACCCAGCGCCCGCAGATAGAGCCCATATAAAGGAGAGCCGACGAACAGGTACGGGGCCGGGTTGGACCGAATGAGCGTCTTCACGACCCAGAAGCGGACGTAGTCGAGGCTCCACAGGCGAATCTGCCGCGGTGTCCAGCGGCCGATGAGCAGCCACTTCGCCGCGATCGGCACGGCGCACAGGACCAGGAACGAGATGGCGCCGAACAACACGAGACGCACGAACCGCTCGGCGCCCGCCGCTCCGGCCACCAACGCCTGGTAGCCCCCAATGGCGGCGATCACGCCGAGGTACGAATAGCCGATGTAGAAAAGCGCCTGGAGCGCGCCGCATAGGACATACTCGCGCGCGTTGGTGGGCGTCGGGGAGGGCAGTTGGGCGGATGGGCGGATGGGCGGCGCGGTGTCCGCCACCGCCACAGCCAGGCTGCGGATCGTGGGATGCGCGTACACGTCCTTCATCGATATCGACGGCAGGCCGCGCTTGCGTGCGCGCGCGCAGAACTGCGCCATGACGAGCGAATCGGCCCCCAGGTCGTCGAAGAAATTGTCCTCGACTGACACGTCGCCCGAGCGGAGGACCTCGGCCAGGATCTGAGCGAAGTCGCGCTCGAGCGAAGTCGCTCCTTGGACGACAGCGGTCATCGCACCGTCTCGTAGAAGAAGTCCGAAATGCGCTGGTCCGCGTTGGCGGCGACCGCCTGGTCGTACACCCACTTGCCGACGGCCACGTCGAGGACTCCCAGGCCGAAGGGGGAGAAAATGATCGGGCGGCTTCGATTCACCGATTTCTGTCCCTGCATGATCTCGGCGAGCGTCCCCGTCACGAAGTTGCGGTTCCCCGACAGCTGCTCGGTGAGATGGGGGGAGGTGTTCGCTTTCATGACGTGCTCGACGTCATCGACCACGTTCTGCGACCGGAGCAGGATCTCGGGGGCGAGATCGCGCAGCGAGATGTGCAGCACCAGCGGGTTGTGATCGAACAGCCACTGATCCGCGATGTGCGGTGTGGACGCGACCGTTGTGAAGACGATCAGATCCGACGCGCTGAGCGCGTCCGCGATGTGGGGGACGACCGTGATCGAGCGGTGGTGCTCGGCGCGGCAGGCGGTGCTCTTGAACTTCTCACTCTCGGCGGGCGACGTGTCGTAGAGCCGGACTTCCTTGATCGCCCAGCCGGTGTCGATGAGGAAATCGTAGACGTAGCGGGCGATGAACCCGGTGCCCACGATGCCCAAGACTTGAGCCTCGCGCGATTGTCCGTTCAACCAGTACGCGGCCAGCGCGGCCGATGCGGCCGTCCGCGCCGCCGAGATGATCGAGCTCTCGAGGATGGCGAAGGGATAGCCGGTCTCGTAGCTGTTCAGGATGAGCACGGCCGACGCGCGCGGAAATCCCTTCTGCACGTTGGCGGGATAACTGGCGATCCATTTCAAACCTGCGACCGCGAAGCCGTCCCCCACGAAGGCCGGCAGCGCGATGATCCGGCAGTCGGGCTTCTCGGGGAAGCGCAGGAAGTAGCTGTGCGGGTTGATCGCCTGCCCCCGGGCGTGCGCGAGATACGCGTGCTCGACGACGTCGATGCATTCGGCCCGATGGGCGCGGACGATATCGTTGACTGTCCGTCCGTTGATGATCGAGAGCTGGAAATCCATGGAGTCAGGAACCTGGAGTCAGGAGTCAGGAGTCGGGAGTCTGGGGCCGGCTACCCGAGCCTATTGGCCCAGGTGGGATCGAACACGGTGTCGAGGTACGGCGTGCCGCGATCCGCGCAGACGAACAACACCCTCGGGCACCTGACACCACTCATCTTCGCCGCATAGCGCTTGACCGCCGCGAACGCGGTGCCGCTGGAGCCGCCCGCGAACAGCCCGTGGGTCACGAGCAGCTCGCGGCACGCCGCCACGGTCTCGCGCTCGGGGATCAGGACGACATCATCGATGGCGGCCTGCGACAAGAGGGGCGGGACGATGCTCGACCCGACGCCGGGGATGTGGCGCTTCTTGGGATCGTCTCCGAAAATGACGGACCCCTCGGTGTCGACGGCAATGATCCGCACCTTGGGGTAGCGCTCCTTGAGCCGGCGCGACATGCCGGCGATCGTCCCTCCCGTGCTGACGCCGATGAAGACGTAATCGAGTGAGTCGAAGTCGGCGCAGATGTCGCCCGCCGTGAGATGGTAGTGGGCGTCCATGGCGTCCGGATTGGCGTACTGGTTCGTCCAGTACGCGTGCGGCGTGCTGGCACAGAGCTGCTGCACCATCTGCAGACGGGTCTTCAGGAATCCGCCCGTGTCGTCGCGCTCCTCGACCTTCACCACCGTGTCACAGGTGCGCCGCAGGAACGACTCATACGTCGCTGAGATGTTGGGATCGATCACGGGGATGAACCGCAAGCCGACCAGGCGCGTGAATGCGGCCAGGGCGGAAGCGAAGTTCCCCGATGACGACTCTATCACGGTGGTCTGGTCGCAGATCTCACCACGCTCCGCTGCCCGCTTGAGAATCCAAAAGGCGGGGCGGTCCTTGATGCTGCCGACCGGGTTCACATACTCGAGCTTGGCGAACAGCTGCATGCCCGGGACCGCGAGCGGCACGTGCGGCGTGGGTCGCAGGATATTGCCGAGCTGTGCCAGGCGGGTGACGAGGCTCGGCAGCGGCGCTCGCGGGGTGCGGGGGGCTCGCCGCCGCTCGCGGTGCACCGGCGGGAGCGTGCGCGGGATTGTTGGCGCAAGAGGAGAAGGGGACCAGTGCATCTAGAATTCGCCTCCCATGCTGAGCCTGACCAGGAGGTAGGTCGGCCGGGTCACCGCCGCGCGCACCGCGGGGTCGACGATAGTGCTGAACTCGAGATGAGGGCCGACGTAGAAGCGCCTCATGTAGACCGTCAGCCACGTCGCCGCGCGAACGCGATCGAGCGCCCGTTTGGCGATGCCGGCGTAGTCGTCGTTGAACCGCGCGGACGCGTATCCGGCGCCGAGCGAGCCGCCGAGCTCGAGCGGCGGTGCAACGCGGTGCTCGGACTCGATCCCGGCATCGACGAAGTACGCGCCCTTGTATGTCAGGACGTCTAGGCTGTGACGCGTGAACAGGCGAAATGGCCCCACGTTATACGACAGGTTCAACCAGCCTTCGAGCGAGCGGTCCCGCTCGGCGTTGAGCGCGTCATGATAGAAGTACATCCTCAGGGCGGGCCCGACCGTGACTTTCCCCCACGTTTGCTCGTGCGTCAGCTCCAGCTCGACGATCTGCGGGCGGGCGTCATCGGTGGTTTGGGCCAGCGCGAAGCTGCTCCACGCGGAAACCTCGGTGCCGCTTCCGGAGAACCACATCACCGGTTGCACGACGGGGCGATCGTTGATGATGAAGCCGCGGTCTGCATGGCCTGAGCGGAACGCAATTTCGACGCCGTATGTCATGCGTTGCGGGATGTCCTGTGCGAAGGCGCGCGCGGGCGGCGCGCACGCGAGGAGCGCGAGCGAAGTCAGCTCACACCAGCAATGCCGTTTTGTATTGATCACATGAGCGTTGTCCTACACCGGTTTTGCGCGTGGGGGCGCGAGGCACGGACGCAGCACCCGGCATGCATCGCAGTGATGTGCGGGTGCAACATTTTCAACTGCTTTGCGAACGACGAGTTACGACCGGTGCGTTACCACTCGCGTACGCCGTTCATCTTCACTGTTTCTCTGATCGAGCCAAAAAGTTGTCGCGGGGCGGTGGAACCTAAACTCGGAGGCCGGACGTACGGAGCGGCGGAAACGACGCTAGCTTAGCCGCTCATGGCTCCGAGTCATGACGGCGCCCGCCTCGCTGCAGCTCTGTCTGGTCGGTACCACATCGAGCGAGAGCTCGGCCGCGGCGGTATGGCGACGGTCTATCTCGCGCACGATGAGCGGCATGACCGGCCTGTGGCGATCAAGGTCCTGCGCCCGGAGGTGGCTGCAGCGCTGGGCGCCGAGCGGTTCCTCCGCGAGATCGCCATCACCGCTCGGCTCGACCATCCGCACATCCTCACGCTGATCGATTCCGGCGCAGCCGAAGGCTTCCTCTTCTATGTCGTTCCGTACGTGCGCGGCGAGTCGCTGCGGTCGCGGCTCGCGCGGGAGAAGCAGCTGCCGGTCGCCGACGCGGTGCGCATCACGCAGCAGGTCGCGGGGGCACTCGATTACGCGCATCACCAGGGCGTCGTGCATCGCGACGTGAAGCCCGAGAATATTCTGTTGCACGAAGGTGAAGCGATGGTCGCGGACTTCGGGATTGCGTTGGCGCTGGAGGCGGCGGGCGATCGCCTCACCGCGACGGGAATCTCGGTGGGCACGCCGGAGTACATGAGTCCCGAGCAAGCGGACGGGAGTCGCGCGCTCGATGCGCGCAGCGACGTGTACTCGCTGGGGGCGGTGCTGTACGAGATGCTCGCGGGCGAGCCGCCGCATACGGGCCCGACCGCGCAAGCGATCATCGCGAAACTTTTGACCCAGGCGCCGACCCGGCTGCAGGTGGTGCGCGGCGACGTGCCGCCGGGGGTCGCAGCCGCGGTCGCGACGGCGCTGGCGAAGGTGGCGGCGGATCGCTTTGCATCGGCCGGTGCACTCGCGGCGGCGCTGTCAGCGGCGCCGGCGACAACGGTGCCGAGCCGCCGGCGCCTGTTGGTCGCGCTCGGCGCGGTCGTGGTGCTCGTGGCCCTGGGCTGGGGTTGGCATCTGTGGCGGGCGTCGTATCGCCCGCTGGTCATCATGATGGACTCGCCGCATCCCGATCGTGTCTACGATGAGGAGACGATCCGCGCGAGCGGCACCAATGCCGACGTCATCAGTGACATTCTCGCGGACCTGCCGATCGTGCGGCAGAAGGAGTCGGGGGGGCCGGGTTGGCACCGCTACGACGAGATGCTGGCGTTTCACCCCGACCTCGTCATCATGCACTACTCCACGTTCCGGGGGTCCGACTCAGGTGATGCGCGGCCGGGCCTGAAGACATTCCTGAGCTACTTTGCCGACCGCGAGCATCACACCCGCTTCCTCATCTATACTCGCTCACGGGAGGCGGCAGTGCGGAAGGTCGTGGATTCTCTCATGACCGACGTGGAGGCGGAGCATCCGGGACTGCTGGCGCGCATCACCTTCTTCGGGACGCCGGATCACGGTGGCGGACCACACTGGCGTGATCCGGTGACGGCGGGGGAGCTGAAGCTGGCGGTGAAGCGGATCCTCGGGCTGGACTAGACGCGCCAGAAGATTCCGAGGATATACTCAGCGCCTTCGACTTCGAACAACTCGAGTGCGACGAGTGCGCGGCGCACCTGGCCGCCGAACGTCCGGAACGTCACGGCGACTTCGCGGATGGAGTGTTCGGCGCGCAGCCGCTCGAGCAATGCGGCGTATTCATCCTGCCCATCGCTGTTCCAGAACCCGAACGCGTCGATCTTCTTGCCGAGGAGCTGGGATGCGCCGCCGAGGCCGAGCATTTCGGTGAACCGCGGATTCGCGTCGATGAAGGTGCCGGCGCGCGCATTGAAGATGCAGATCGCGACGGTGCTCGCCTCGAAGATCTTGCGGTAGCGGAGCTCCGATTCGTGCGCGCGACGCTGATGCTTGCGCCGTTCGGTGATATCCTCGAACAAGAGTCCCACGCAGTCGGGCGGGATCGGGAAGGCCGTGACGGTGAACAGCCGGGTGGGATCGTACTGGCCCGGTGCCTCCCCGAGGTTTGCGGCCACGCCCGAACGCATCACTTCGGCGAGCTGCGCGGGGAGCGGCGTGTTGGCGATGGCCGGAAAGTCCTCATCGATGCGCTTCCCGACGGCGGCGGTCGGGACGTCGGAGGCGGCCTGCGCGGCCGGGTTCAGCGCGATGATCCGGAGGGACGCCGGGTTGGCCGGATCTTCGAGGCGCAGGATGGCCATGCCGATCGGCGCGAGCTCGAAGAACTCTTCGGCGAGCTGTGTGATGTCAGCAAATTGGTGCGGACTCATCGGACAGAGGCCTGGGAAATGGTGTTAAGGAGATACCCCGGGTGGGGTAGCAACCTGGAGCTAGATCGGAAGGGCGAGACTGAAGCGGCGGCGAGGTGGCCCCCCTGACCTCTTGATTCTTTCTTTTTTTCAAGATGGAAGGCGCGTTGTCATCCCGAGCGCAGCGAGGGATCTGCTTTTGCTTGGAAGCATCGCCGGATTTGGCGTTGTTACAACCCCTTGCTCCTAAGCCACGAAAGCGACTCGCCCGCCACGTCTTTCCAGCCACTGTCCACCGTCAATGAGTGCCCCCGGTCCGGGAACACCTTGTAATCGGTCACGCTCGACGCTTTGCGATAGAGCTTGTACGTCGCGCGCGACACGACCTCCGGCACCGTGTGATCCTTGCCGCCGCCGGTGATGAGCAGCGGTCCGCGCGCGGCCTTGGTGTTCACCTTGGCCGGCGTGTTGGGGAAGACGTTCGCGAAGGCGGCCTCGAACAGCGGCTTGCCGGGCGCGGGGATCGAGTACTTGGCGTGCAGCGCGTTCGACTCCTGTTCCGTCAGGGCATTGCCGAATCCGAAGAAGAACTGCTTCGGGGTCTGCGACACGGCTTTCTTATAGTTGAAAGGATTGCCGAGCACGGGAAACGCGCTCTTGAGTTGCGCGAGGGGCAGGGGCAGCACGCCGCGGATCTGCGCGGGATCGAGCGCGACCGCGGCCGACGCGAGGCCCATGCCGAGCAGCTTCTGAGCGACCAGGCCGCCGAAGGAGTGGCCGATGACGATCGGCTTCGCCGGCAGTTTGCGGATGATGGCGGCGTAGTGTTCGACGACGTCGTCGATCCCCACATTGGCGAGGCGCTCGGGGTGCGCATTCGCCTCGGCGACGGTGGCGGGCTCGCCGGGCCAACCCGGCGCGATGGGATCGTAGCCGGCGGCGCGAAACAGCTCGAGCCAGGGCTTCCAGGAGTCGGCGTGGAGCCAGACGCCGTGGATGAAGACGACGGGGGTGCGCATGTGACGCTCCTCGGTGTTCTCCAAGCATGACGCCGGTGCAGCGAATGCGATAGGGACGGCTTGGTAACAAAAAGGCAGATCCCTCGCTACGCTCGGGATGACATGCCGCGCGCTTAGTTGTTCGGCGACTTCGCGCGTTCTGAAGAGCGTGGTAATATCATATCCCACATTCTCTCCCAGCCGAGGCTTCTTGTGCGGTCCATCACATGCTCCCCGTTCTGAGTCTCGTCCTCACGCTCGCGCAGGCGGGTGATTCGGTCCCCGCCGAGCGTCTCGCGGCGCGCGAACGGTATCGCGACGCCAAGTTCGGCATGTTCATCCACTGGGGTGTGTACAGCCTGCTCGGCGCGGGCGAGTGGGTGATGCAGAACCGCCCTATCGCGGTTCCCGATTATGAGTGGCTTGCGACCACATTCAATCCGGTGAAGTTCGACGCCCGGGCTTGGGTCTCGCTCGCCAAGAGCGCCGGGATGCGATACATCACGATTACCGCGCGCCACCACGATGGCTTCTCGATGTTCGCCACCCGCGCAACCCGCTACAACATTGTCGACTGGACGCCGTTCAAGCGCGATCCGCTGCATGAGCTCGCGGAGGAGTGCCGGCGTCAGGGCATCACGCTGTTCTTCTACTACTCACAACTCGACTGGCATCACCCCGACTATTGGCCGCGGGGCTCGACGGGGCACAGGACCGGGAGACCGGAGTCGGGCGACTGGGATCGATATCTCGATTTTCTAGATGCGCAGCTCACGGAGCTGCTCACGAATTACGGACCGGTCGGCGGGATCTGGTTCGATGGGATGTGGGACAAGCCGAATGCCGACTGGCACCTGCCGCAGACGTATGGCTTGATCCATCGCTTGCAGCCTCGGGCGTTGATCATCCCGAATCATCATCAGGCGCCGCTGCCGGGCGAAGATGCGCAGACGTTTGAGCAGGACCTCCCTGGGGCGAACACCGCCGGCTTCAATACCAAGACGATCGGGGCGTTGCCGCTCGAGACCTCGCTCACGATGAACGACTCGTGGGGCTTCAATCTCACGGATCATCATTACAAGTCCACGCGCGAGCTGATCCACTACCTCGTGCGCGCCGCAGGGGTGGGAGCGAATCTGCTGCTCAACATCGGTCCGCGTCCCGACGGCACGGTTCCACCGGAGGCCGAGGAACGGCTGCGGGAGCTGGGCAAGTGGCTGGAGGTGCATGGAGGCGCGATCTACGGGACGCGCGCGGGTCCGATTCCGCCGCGCAGC
>DASXTV010000061.1:0-23779 GCA_036505175.1 Gemmatimonadales bacterium | reverse complement strand
TCGGGCCGCTTCGACTCGGCGGCCGCCATCTCGGCAAAGCTCGTGTAGATACGATCCGGCGCGAGACCGAGATCGGCGCCGGACTCCTTGGCGCGTTGCGGATCGGACGAGAGCGCGCCCGCGACCAGCTCGTACTGCCCGTCCATCCGGGCGCACAGCCGATGCACGCCGCCGATGAACGCGCCGCGCCCACCGCCCACCATGCCGAGCCTCAGCGGCTGGACCATCGTCAAGGGATGCCGAGCATGCGGCGGTTCGCGGCCTGGTCCGTGCCCGAGCCTGCGAAGTCGTCGAACGCCTGTTCCGTCACGCGGATGATGTGGTCGGCGATGAACTTCGCCCCTTCGCGCGCGCCGTCCTCCGGGTGCTTGAGGCAGCACTCCCACTCGAGCACCGCCCAACCGGGATAGTCGTACTGCGCCAGCTTCGAGAAGATCGCCTTGAAGTTCACCTGACCGTCGCCTAACGAACGAAACCGGCCGGCACGATTGACCCACGACTGGAATCCGCCATAAACGCCCTGGCGGCCGGTCGGATTGAACTCGGCATCCTTGACGTGAAACATGCGGATGCGGTCATGATAGAGGTCGATGTACTCGAGATAGTCGAGCTGCTGCAGCACGAAATGACTGGGATCGTACAGCAGGTTGCAGCGCTTGTGACCGCCCACGCGCTCGAGGAACATCTCGAACGTCACGCCGTCGTGCAGATCCTCGCCGGGATGGATCTCGAAGCAGGCGTTGACGCCGTTTTCCTCGAACGCGTCGAGAATCGGACGCCAGCGCCGGGCCAGCTCGTCGAACGCCGTCTCGACCAGACCGGCCGGCCGCTGCGGCCAGGGATACAAGTAGGGCCACGCCAGGGCACCTGAAAACGTGGCATGCTCGGTCACGCCGAGCCGGCGCGAGGCGCGCGCCGCGAGCTTGACCTGTTCGACCGCCCACGCGGTTCGCGCCGCCGGCTTACCGCGGACTTCGGGCGCCGCGAAGGCGTCGAACGCGGTGTCGTACGCGGGATGTACGGCGACGAGCTGGCCCTGCAGATGCGTCGACAGCTCGGTGACCTGGAGCCCGCGCTCGGCCAGGACGCCCTTCACCTCGTCGCAGTAGGTCTGGCTCTCGGCCGCTTTGGCGAGGTCGAACAGGCGGCGATCCCAGGTCGGGATCTGGACGCCCTTGAAGCCGAGTCCTGCGGCCCAGCCGGCGATGGCCTTCAGGTTGTTGAACGGCGGCGCATCGCCCGCGAATTGCGCCAGGAATATGGCTGGCCCCTTGATCGACCTCATCGCGCGTCCTCCCGAGTGCGTTGCGACTCTTCTGCCCGAGCCAAGCTACGCCAAAAGCGGTAAGGAAGTGAGCCTCGTCACCCTCGTCGGACTGGCAAATGATTACAGTAGAGCGCCTCCCCTCGACTACAGTTCACGCGCGCCCTGTTAGGAGTAACGATGACGCCTTCCACCCCGGTCGCCATGACGCGGCCCGACGTTTCCGCCCCAATCGTCCTCCTGTTGATTGCGGAGGCGACTCTCTTCTTCACGTTTTTGTTCGTCGTTGGGCCGATTGCCACGCTGGCACGGCTGCTGCCGCTCGCCGTGGTGCTCGTGCTCTGTGCCGCGCTGTATTGGGGACAGACCTGGGCGCGGTGGGCGCTCCTTGCCCCAATTGGCTTTCGAGTCTGGCGGCTCGTGCCCCTGACCGCCGCGGCCTGGGGCTTGGGCCGGCCCGGGTTCGCGCTCTTCCTAACGCTGATTATTCTCGCCGAGCTGGCGGCTCTGTTCATCCTGATCGATCAGTACTTCCGGAACTTCCCCTTCCCCCCCTATCAAAAGAACGCGACCACCATGTTATCCTGAGCGAGCGCGCACGCGCGAGCGAAGGACCTGCTTTTCGGTACCTTGGTGGCATGACCGCACCGGTCCCTGCCACCACCGAGCCCGCGCTACGTCGCGTGATCGGCGTGCGCGGGCTCGCCGCTGCCATCTTCAACATCACCGTCGGCGCAGCGATCTTCGTGCTTCCCGCACACATGGCAGCCGGCCTCGGTGCCGCGGCGCCTCTGGCCTACCTCGTGTGCGCCGTGGCGACGGCGCTCGTCGCCCTCTGCATCGCAGAGGCCGGTAGCCGCGTCCCACAGAGCGGCGGCCCGTACGCGTACGTCGGGACGGCGCTCGGCCCCTACGCGGGGTTCCTGTGCGGCGTGCTGCTCTGGCTCGGCATCACGCTCGCGATGGGCGCCGTCTCCACGGTATTCGCCGACGCCGTCAGCGGGTTGCTGCCGGTCCTCGGCGGCGCGCTGCCGCGCGCCGTGCTTCTCATTGCGGTCATTGCCGGCCTTGCCGTCGTCAACATCCGCGGTGCCGCGCTGGGATCGAATGTGAGCGGCATCGCGACGGTCGCGAAAATCGTCCCGCTCATCGCGTTCGTGGCACTCGGCCTGTCGCACGTCCGGGCAGAGAATCTCGCGTTGGGATCATTGCCCTCGCTCTCCCGCCTTGGCGAATCCGGGCTGCTCCTGATGTTTGCCTTCTTCGGGATGGAATCCGCGCTGCAAGTGAGCGGTGAAGTGCGCGATGCGGCCCGCGCCGTGCCGCGGGCGATCGCCCTCGCCGTGACGGGCGTGGGGATGCTGTACATCTCCGTTCAGCTCGTCGCCCAGGGCATCCTCGGCAGCGCCCTCGCCGCCCCCGAGACGGCGAAGGCCCCGCTCGCCGCGGCGGCCGTGCAAATCGCCGGACCAACCGGCTCTACGCTGATCCTCATCGCGATGATCGTCTCGACCTTCGGCTTCATGACGGCCACGATGCTCTCCACGCCGCGGACGCTCTTCGCGCTCGCGGTGGACGGCTACCTGCCGCGGCCGCTCGCGGCAGTGCACTTGGAACACCACACCCCGTACGTTGCCATCGCGATCCAAGGCGTGATCGTGTGCGCCATCGCCATCACCGGCACGTACGTCAAACTCGCGATCATGGCGAACGTAGCGATCCTGCTCGTGTACCTGGCGTGCTGCCTCGGCGTGTGGCGGCTGCGGCGGCTCGACGCGGGCGCGGCCGACAAGCCGTTCGTCATGCCGGGCGGGCGCGTTGTGCCGTGGGTAGCGGCAGGCCTGATCGTGGCGTTGTTGGCCCGGGCAACGATTCAGGCCTGGATGCTTACGGGAGGCGTGATCGCGGCGGCTTCGATGGCTTTTCTCATACGTAAGAGGGATGCGTTGTAAAGAATCGTAAGAGAAAGAGCGTCGAACAACGACGTGATGAAAGGCGTCGAGCAGGAGCGTGACGGCGTCATCTGCGAAAGTCAGGCACGGTCCTGCTAATCGCGTGGTGCCGCGGGGAGCCTCACGAAGAATCGTGATCCTTTGCCGACGTCGCTCTCGGCGGTGAGCTCGCCCCCGAGTGCGCGCGCGATCCCTTGCGCGATCGTGAGACCGAGACCCGCTCCGCCGTGCTCCCGCGTAGTTGAGCTGTCGAGTTGCTTGAACGGCGCGAACACGAGTTTCAGTTGCTCGGGCGGAATACCGGGTCCGCGATCACGAACTTCGGTCACGACGCTGCTGTCGTCGCGCCACCAGCGGACGTCGACGCGGCCGCCCGTGGGCGAGAACTTGATCGCATTCGACAGGAGATTCACGAAGATCTGTACGACGCGATCCCGGTCGGCAGTGACCAGCTGCGGCTCGCGCGCCGGCTCGGTGTGGAGCGTGACGTTCCGGCCGTTGGCAAACGCGGCAACCATTTCCAGACTGGCCGCGATCGTGTCTTCCAGCCAGACCGGCTCGCGCCGGAATTCCATCCGCCCGGCCTCGAGCCGCGACAGATCGAGCAGGTCGTTCACGAGCCGAATCAGGCGGTCCGCGTTGCGGAGCGCGACCTCGATCAATTCGTGCGCCGCCGGCTCCAATGTCCCGCCAGCTCCGGCCAGCAGCAGCCCGAGTGACGTCTTGACCGAGGTCATCGGCGTGCGGAGCTCGTGGCTGACGATCGAGACGAGCTCCGTCTTGGCCTTTTCGACCTCCACCTCGTGGGTCACGTCGCGATACAGCACGATGTGACCAAGGACGGCACCGCTCGTGTCGCGCGCTGGGGCCACCACGCGCTGGTAGGTGGCTCGGCGCGGGAACGTCAGCTCGACCCGATCGCGCAGCGCCGCGTCGAGCGTCAGAACATTCTCCTGCGTGGTCAGCGCCGCGCCATCGACGAACGCGCCGCGCAAGAACCGATGCACCGTTTCGACGCTCGCACCGATCATCGCCTCGCGTGGAAGGCCGACGAGGCGAGCCATCTCGGCATTGGTGTACGCAATCGTGCGGTCGGGCCCGACCAGCATGATGGCCGCGTCGCTGGCGTCGATCAGCGCCTCGAGCTGATTGCGCTGGCCCTGCACCGTCGCGTGCTCGCGCGCCAGGGCCTCGCGCTGCTGGGCAATCGTGTTGAGCAGCGTGGAGTAGTAGAGCGACGTCTCGATCTGTCGTCCCAGCACCACGGCCCAGTCCAGGTCCTCTTCGGTGTAGTGCCCTTCCTCTTCGTGCCCGAAGTTCAGCGCGCCGATGACGCGGTCGCTCACGTGCAGCGGCACGATCATCGCTGAGATGCGCCGCCCCTCCTGCAGCAGGATGCCTTCGGTGCCTGGAAGCGCATTGACCCGCTGCGGCCGGCCGGTGCGAATCGCTTCACCGGTCAGCCCCTGCCAGATGGGAAACGAGGCCTCGACGGGGACGAACCCGCCGCGTGCGCGATCGTACAGCGTCTGGATGTAATAGTGGGTCCCGGGCTCATCGACGAGCACGACGCTGGCGCGGCGGAAATCGAGCACGCGCTGCACTTTCTCGATGGCGCCGTGAAAGATCTCGCGCATGTCGACCGCCGCGCTGATGAGCGAGGTGAGCTCACCCACGACGGCGAGCCGGGCAGCCGAGGATCGCGCGCTCCCCGCCGTCGCCGTGGCGCGATAGGAGCGCACCGCACCGTCCAGCTCCTTGAGCGCCGCTGCGGCCGCGCGCCATTCGTCGGGCGCGAGCAGCTGGTGCTCCAGCCAGCCGCGCGAGAGCACCTCGAGATCTCCGGCGGCATCCGCGAGATCCTCGACGCCGAAGCTGCCGGCGGTGCCGTTGAGCGAATGGGCCGCGCGATATAGCGTCTGCGCCGCTTCGGGATCGAAGCGCGATTCGAGCTGCGCCAAGGCTTGCTGCATCGTGTCGACGCGACGCCCGAGCCCGGCGACGAATTCGGCGCGGACTTCAGCAAAGGGGTCGGGGGCGGTCACTTGCAGAGCTCCCAAAGCTGCTGAGCCAGCTCGCCGGGTTGAAACGGCTTGAACACGACGCCGGTGGCGCCGGACTCGACGAGCTGGCGCTGGTTCAAGTCGCGGCGCGCCGTGAATAACACGATGGGCACCTGGGCGGTGAGAGGGTCGCGCTTCAGCCGCCGGCACACTTCGTACCCGTCGATTCCCGGCATCATGACGTCGACCACGATCACCTGCGGCGGCGGTCGCGTGCTGCGGGCGAGCTCGATCCCGTCCGCGCCGGAGCCCGCCGTCGCTACCTGCCAACCCGCCGTGAACTCGAGCGTACGTCGCACGAGCAGCAGGAGGTCAGGGTCATCGTCGATGATCAGGGCCCGCACCGGTTCGGCCATAGGTCTGTCTTTGTTCGCGGCCGTCGCCAATATTGACTCCGCCGCGGCACAAAGACAGGCCCATGGTTCCCACGATCTACATCCTGGATGACGACGTGGTGTACGCCAAGCTGCTCGTCGCCAACCTCGGGACCCCAGGCCGCGTGCGCACCCGGGTGTTCGAGCGGCCGGACGATCTCCTCTCGCACCAGAGCGACGATCCCGCCGACGCGGTCATCACAGATCTGGTCATGCCGGAGCTGAACGGCGTCGAGGTCACCCGGCGGCTGCGCCGCGCCGACCCGCACCTCCCGATCTTTGTCCTCACCGGACATGGTGACATCACCACGGCGATCGAGGCCTTGAAGGCGGGTGCTACGGAGTACCTCACCAAGCCCGTCAATATCGACGAGCTGATGACGCTACTCACGCGCGCGCTCGCCGCGCGCCCACTGGTCGAAGCGGGTGCGTCGCTCGAGCAGGCGCAGGAAGCGCAGTTCTCCGTGAAGGCGATTCTGGGAGCCGATCCCAAGGTCGAGGCGGTGCGCGCGTTCGTGCGCCAGATGGCGCCGATCCCCCGCCCCACGGTGCTGCTGCTCGGCGAAAGCGGGACGGGAAAGAATCTGGTCGCCCGGGCGATTCACTACTCCAGCCCACACTCGAGCGGCCGTTTCGTCGAGATCAACTGCGCCGCGCTACCGGCCTCATTACTGGAAGCGGAGCTGTTCGGGTACCGCAAGGGCGCGTTCACGGACGCGCGCGAGGCCAAGCGCGGGCTGATCGAGATCGCGGACGGGGGCACGCTGTTCCTGGATGAAATCGCCGAGCTGCCGCCGGAGCTGCAGGCCAAGCTCCTCAACGTGCTCGAGAGTCGCCGCTTTCGCCGCCTCGGCGGGACGGAGGAGATGGAGGTGGCGTTGCGCGTCGTCACCGCGACGAACCGCGATCTCGAGGCGCTGGTCCAGGCGGGCCGCTTCCGCCCCGATCTCTATTACCGGATCAGCGTCGCCGCGATCACGCTGCCGCCGCTGCGCGAAATCAAAAGCGACATCCCGCTGCTCGCGGATCACTTTCGCCAGCTCTGCGCGCAGGAATTCAAGAAGAAAGTCGATCGCATCGATCGCGCGGCGCTCGACGCGCTCGGCAGCTGGCACTGGCCGGGCAACGTTCGCGAGCTGCGGAACGTGATCGAGCGCGCCATGATCTTCACCACCGGTCCCGTGCTGCAGCGCGCCGATCTTCCCGCGTTGTCCCCGCTGGAAGGTCCAGGGAAGCCTGAAGGCGCCACGACGCGCGCGCGTGATCCGAACGCGTTCGCGCTTCCAAAGCGCCTGACGCTCGCGCATGCCGAACGCGAATACATCCGGCTCACGCTCGAGGAGACCGACGGGGACATCCAACGCGCCGCCGAACTGCTTGGTATCTCGCGGAAGAATCTGTGGGAGAAGCGCAAGAAGTACGGTTTGCTTCCCAGCGGCTCCGACGCCAAGCCAGGGACGTGATTACCTGATTGGTTACCGTCTGGTAACATTTCCGCGACTGCTGTGACCACGCCTCGATCGCTAAGTTGGCCGCGGATAACCACATGTGCGCGCTCCAACGAAGGTACGTGGCTTGCGAGCAGCAGCGGCACGATGCGCATGCGCTCTCGGGTGCTCTTGCTTCTATTGCTCGCGCTCGGCGGGTTTGCCTCGCCGGGCCTCGCGCAGACGTTCACCTGGACGGGCGCGCAGAACCCGAACTGGAGCATCGGCAATAACTGGGCGGGCGGCGTCGCGCCTGCCGGCACCGGCGCCGAAAACCTGGTCTTCCCCAGTGGCGCGGCGAATCTGCTGACGAGCAACAACATGAACAATGCCAGCTTCAACTCGATCACAATCAAGGGAAGCGGCTATACGCTCAGCAGCAAGGCGATCACCATCGGCGCCGGCGGGATCGCGGACAGCAGTGCGGCCGGCAGCAATACCATCAGCCTCGGTCTCACCTTCGCGGCGACGCGTTCGATCACGGTGAGCAACGCCGCGAGCACGCTGACGATCAGCGGCGTCATCACGGGCGCCGGTGGCGTCACGAAGAACGGCGCCGGCGGGCTCGTGCTCGGTGGCGCAAATACCTATACCGGTGCGACGACATTCAACGCCGGCACGATCTCGATCGCTGCCGACGCCGCGCTCGGCGCCGCCCCGGGTGCGCCGACGCCTGGCAAGATCGTGTTCGCCGGCGGGACGCTGCGTTCGACCGCGAGCTTCACGCTCGCCGCGAATCGGGGGATTTCCCTCTCCGGAGCGGGCACGATCTCGACCGATCCCGCGACGACGCTGACCTATGGCGGCATCATCGCGGGCGCAGGCTCGCTCACGAAAACGGGAACGGGCACGCTCCTGCTGTCCGGCGTCAACAGCTACTCCGGCGCGACCACGGTCAGTGGGGGCACGCTGCGCATCGGGGTGACCAATTCCATCGCCTCGACCAGCGCCGTGACCGTTGCAGCTGGTGCGACGTTCGACCTCGGCGGCTTCAGCGATGTCATTGGATCTCTCGCGGGCGCGGGCACCGTCACCAGCAGCGTGGTCAGCGCGGTGACGCTGACGGCGGGCGGAAACAACACCACGACGGCTTTTTCTGGCCTCATCCAGAACGGCACCGGTACGGTCGCACTCACAAAGACGGGCACGGGTACGCTCACCTTGAGCGGCGCAAACAGCTACTCCGGAACAACGACGGTGAGCGCGGGCACGTTGCTGGTGAACGGTGCGCAACCGACGAGCGCCGTCAGCCTCAATGGCGGCACGCTGGGAGGCACCGGGACGGTCGGCGCCATCACCTCGACGGGCGGTGGGAGCAGTGTGAGCCCCGGCGTTGCCGGTCCCGGCACGTTGAACAGCGGCAGCGTGAACTGGAGCAGCGGCGCGCCGAGTTTTGTCGTCCAGCTGAACGGGACGACGGCGGGCTCGGGCTACGATCAGCTCAACGTGACGGGCACGGTCAATCTGACCGGTGCATCGTTGAGCGGCACCATGGGCTTCACGCCACCCACGGGCGCGACGTTCGTGCTGATCAACAACGACGGCGCCGACGCGATCATTGGCACCTTTGCGGGCCTGGCGGAGGGCGCCACCGTCACGTTCAGCGGCCAAGTATTCAAGATCAGCTACGTTGGTGGGAGCGGCAACGACGTCGTCTTGAGCGCCGCAAAACCCAATCTCGCGTTGAGCAACTCCGTCGCGCCGCCCGGCACGTCGCCGCCGAGTACCGATCTGACGTACACGCTGGTGGTCACCAACAACGGCAGCGACAATGCGACGAGCGTGATTGTCGTCGACACGCTCGCCCCGTACGTCCAGTTCAAAATCGGCAGTGTTTCCAACACGCTGCCCGCCGGCGTCAGCGTCGTCGTCGCGTACTCGAACGACGCCGGTGTCACGTGGACGTACGTGCCGGCGAGCGGCGCCTGCAGCGCGCCGGCGAACTACGATCGCTGCGTGAACCGCGTTCGTTGGACATTCCAAAATCCATTGGGTGCCACGGCGCCGAACAACACCGCCACGCTCCGCTTGGTCGCTCAGATTCGCTGATCATCCGCCCCTGAAGGCTGTTACCAGGCACGTTACCGAACGGTAACAAAGGCCCTTCCAGCTGGGCCTAGCCAGTCCCCTGAAAACGCTATAAGCGCCAGATCCTCAGCCACTTACGCTCGTCGCGTGACCGGCACAGGACGTGCCCTCCCCCCGGCCGAAAGGAGCAGATCACGCATGGTTTTGCGATGCCCACGCTGTTCGGCCCTGAAGTTCTTCGGCCGCACCCAGGTGTTGGGGGAGCTCGTGGTGTGCCCCAAATGTGGCGCCGTGTTCGCCTGGCGCGACGCGGAGGGAGCCAAGGGTGCGAAGCCGAAAGACTCGAAGCCGACACAGCAAAAACGACGACTAGGGAGAGAACGATGAGAGCTCTGCAATTGCTGTCGCTGATCGCGGCCACGGCGGCCGCAGTCGCCACGCCGAGCGCGGTGGCGCAAGGTGGCGCCGCGCGCAACACGCCGTCGTCGCTCGTCGTGACGGCGCAGAACGTCACGGCGCTCGCGGCCGGCCGCGCCAATCCCAGTGTAGCCCAACCCGGCGATGAAATCCGCTATCGGCTCGTGTTCACGAACGTGACCTCCGGGCCCGTCAAAAACATCCAGTTCGTCGATCCGATTCCCGCCGGCATGGTGTTCGTACCCGGCTCCGCGACTTCCGACAGCCGGGTCCGAGCCGAGTACTCGATCGACGGCGGCAAGAGCTACGCGGCGCAGCCGGTGATCAGTGTGGTCGAAGACGGCAAGCAGGTGCAGAAACCCGCGCCGGCCGAGCAGTACACCCACGTCCGCTGGACCGTCGTGGGATCGCTCGCGCGGGAAGCGCAGGTGGCAGTGGAATTCCGCGGCCGGGTGAAGGCAGCGCCCGCGCGTTAACGCATACCACTAGAAGGAGCTCGAGATGCTCAGGCACGTGCAGTGGAGCCTCCGCCTCACCCTCATTGCGATGGCGCTACTCGCCGTCGCCACAGAGGCGCGGGCCCAGACACCGGAAGGCACGGTGATCACCAACACCGCGACGGCGACGTACACCGACGCGAATGGCAATGCCTACGCCCCGGTCACGGGTTCAGTCTCCGTGACCGTCGGGTTCAAGGCCGGCGTGACGGTCACCGCCAACACGCCGAGCCCCTCCGCCGCATCTCCCAGCGTGGCGGACACCATGACGTTCACCGTCGCGAACATCGGCAACGGAACGGACAGCATGTCGATTTCCGATGCCATCTCCGTCCCCGGTGTGATCACGGTGACGGGGTACCGCTACGGGGCCACGACCTACGGCACGCTGGCCGCCCTGAACGGCGCGTTGGCGAGCGCCGCGATTGCACAGGGTGGTTCTATCGTGATCAAGGTCGTGTTCAACGTGGCGAGCGGGCAGGGTGGTGTCACGACGGTCTACACTCTGACCGGCACCTCGCGGCGCACGCCGGCAACTTCGGCGAACGCCTCGAGCACCATCACGCCAATCACCGTTTATGGCGTGGCGGTCACCCCGGACGGCGGGCAGAACGTGCAGCGCCTGCCGGGGAACGGCTACTCGTTCACGTTTTCCGTCCAGAACAACGGCAACGGGAACGACAACTTCGACGTGATCGCGACGAGCCCCGGCTCGCCCGTGATCACGATCGTGTCCGTGAACGGCGCGGCCGGTGACAGCGCGCGTATTTCGCTCGCGGCGTCTGCGTCCACGAACATCACGGTGGTCTACAACGTCGCGAACGTCGCGGGCGGCTCAACGGATACGTTGACGCTGACCGGACGCTCGGTGGGCCAGCCGGCGACTACCGATCCAGGCTTCATGGATCTGACCGTCATCAAGCCGAATCTGACCTTGACGAAAGCTGCGTATCTGGATGACGGCGTGACACCGGTCGCCAGTGGCGTGATCCCGGGCCAGATCATCCGGTTCCGGTTCACCATCACGAACGGCGGGGCCACATCGGCTTCCAACGTGCAGGTAACCGACGCGTTGCCGGCACAAGTGACGTACGTCTCGACCAGCTCGAGCACCGGTTGGACTGTTACGGTGGTCGGGCAGAACGTGACCGCGAATTACACGGGCACGGGTGGCGTGTTGGCGGCGAGCGCCAACGCCACGTTCGAGCTGCGCGTCAGCATCAACTAAAAGCCCAACCCCATGCCGAGGGGCCTGGGTTCTCGAGCGGGTGAGGCGAGGCGGTTCCTTCGAGGGACCGCCTCCCTCTGTGCTTTCCTGCTCTGGGGGTCTCAGCTCTCCGCGCAGGGCACTCCGGCCGGCTCGCACATCATCAACTGGGCGACGCTGGCCTACTCTTCCAGCGGTTTTGCGTACGTCATTCCCTCGGATACCGTCGATCTCGTCGTCGCGCAGGTCGCGGCTGTGCAGCTGCAGCCCGCGCAATCGACCGGGGCTGCGCCGGGGGCGTCGGTTGTGTTCGCACACAGCCTGACCAATCAGGGCAACGGCGTCGATTCGTTCAGCGTGGCCGCCGTTTCCGCTCATGCCTGGACCCTCACCGTGTATCGCGACGTGAATGCCAACGGTGTGCTCGATGCCGGCGATACCGTCATCACGGCACCGGTGGCAGCGGCGTCGGGCGCGAGTGTCGCGCTGCTCGTGCAGGTCGCCGTGCCGGCCGTGGGCAGCGGCGGGATCACGGATTCGATTACCGCCACCGCGACAAGCCGTTTCAATGCGGGCGTAAGCAGCTCGCTGCGCGATGTGATCACCGTGTCGAACGCGGCCCTCACGTTCAGCCTCACGAAGCAGGTCGATCGTGCAAGCGCGTCGGGCGGCGACATCCTCACGTACATGTTGAACTACGCCGTGGCCGGCAGCGACAGCGCCAGCACGGTGCAGCTCGCGGACACGGTCCCGACCGGCGCGGCCTACGTCGCGGGATCGATTCGGTGGAACGGCACGACGCTCACCGATGCGGCCGATGGCGATGCCGGCCGCTTCATCGTGCTCGGCAACGGCGTCGTGGCGGTGAGCCTGGGGACGATCAATCCGGGCACGTCTGGATCCATCACGTTCCAGGCTCGCGTCAATGCAGTTGCGCCGCCTCCAACCGTGACCAACCGCGGCAACGCGGTGTTCGCGTGGACCGGCGGCACGGACACCACGGTCTCCAACGCCGTGCTGACGAATATCCTCGCCCCGGCGCTCTCACTGACGAAGCAGCTGACAAGCCCGGCGTTCGCGCTGGTCGGGCAGCAGGTGCAGTACCGCCTGCGCTACGCCGACGCCGCCGGCGCCGGATCGGCGCAGAGCGTCGTACTCACCGACACCCTCCCCGCCGGCCTGCAATTCGTCAGCGCGACGACGGCACCGACCGTCGCCGGCCAGATACTCAGCTGGCCGCTTGGCACGCTCGCCGGCGGCGACAGCGGCACGATCGACGTCGTGCTGGTCGTCGCCGCATCGGTGCGCGATACGGTCCTGGTTCGGAACGTGGGCTACATCGAAGGCCAGGGCACGGGCGCCACGTCGGCAACTGCGCCGCAGGTGGCGCTCGTCGGTCCGCCCACGGCGGCACTCGCTTTGGATCTGAGTGCGGACGTGCTCGAGATCTCGGTGGGTGAAGCGATTCCCTACACAACCATCGTGCGGAATCCCGGCACGCTCGACGTGACCAATTTGCAAGTATCGATGCAGCTGCCGAGTGGATCGCGCTACGTCGCCGGCAGTGCGATCGGCGCGGATTCCGCGGTGCTCGCCACTGGACGACTGATCCTCTATAGCGGCGCGGCATTGGCGCCGGGCGCGAGCCGCACACTGCGCTTCGTGGCGGCGCTCGTGTCCCCCTCGGGCACGGTAGCCGAGACGCGCGCGATTGCGACCGGCCAGGTGACCGGCGGGCTCGCCGGCTCGCCGGAAGCGATCGCCTGGGTCCAGATCCGCCGCGCCTGGCCAATGGAGACACGAGCGGCGATCGGCAAGGTGTGGGTCGACGTGAACGGCGACGGCGTGCAGCAGGCCGTTGAGCCGGGCATCACGAACGTGGACGTGTGGACCGAAGACGGTATGGTCGCGACGACCGACTCCAGCGGAAAGTTCTCCTTCGTGAACGTGCGACCCGGCCGGCATGCCTTCCGGCTCGATCCGCGTTCGGTGCCGAACGGCTACGCCGTGGCGGGGCAGGATATTCAGCTGGTGGACGCGAGCGGCTGGACCACGCCCCGCGTCGACTTCCGCCTGGTGGGCAACCCGCTGGGGGGCTCGCCCATTACGCTGGGCGCGGCCAGCAAGCCCATGCCAGCGGAGACGCGCAGCGCCCCCGGCAAGCCGGAAGCAGCGAGGACCGCGCGGCACACGCTCCCCTTCAGCTTCGCGGCGGTGCGGCTGCGCGCCCGGCGGGACTCGCAGCCGTTGTTCGAACACGTGCTGCCGAAGCCGCACCTGGCCCAGGTCCGGTACGAGCTGACGGTTCAGCAACCACGCGAATACACCCTCGACGCGATCGTCGCCTTCAGCCCGCAGGCCGACTCCGCCGTCGTCTACGTGGATGGGAAGCCGTTCACCCAGTACGCCTGGCTGGGCCATTGGGGCATTCCGATCCCCGTGGCGCACCCCGATGCCCAGATTCGCATCGTGGCATGGTCGTCCCTCCCCCGTAATTCCGCGGCGGTGCGCATTGCCGCCTGGCCGCCGTATGACGGCGAGAATGCGACAGTCCGTCGCTACGAAGAGCGGACCGAGACTGTCGTGACTGCGGTGGTGGGCGACTGGCTCGTTCCGCTGATCGCCATGGTACCGGTACCGGCCAGCATCGGCGGTCATTTACCGACGGTGGCGCTCGTCCCCGAAACAGCTCCTGCGGCCGTACCCGTGCCGCCGGCTCCGGCGCTGGACAGCGCGGCGGGGTTCCTGGCCCACGACGAGACGGTGCGCGTCGCGCGCGCGCGGCCGGGACCCGGAGCACTGGCAGCCGAGCAGATGAACTCGATTGTCCAGGGCCAGGGGGTCGAGATCTTCTCACCCGGCGACGGCACGGTGCTCGCGAGCGATCACATCTACATCGGCGTCAAGGGCGAGCCCAACCAGTCGGTCGTGCTCTATGACGGCGCAACGCGCATCGATTCGGCGCGCACTCGGATCGACGGCGAGCTGGACTTCGTAGCGGTGCCGCTCGCGGTCGGACCGCATCACCTGCGCGTGGCCATGACGAACTCCTGGGGTCACGAGCGCTGGGACAGTATCGCCGTCCACGTGACCGGCCTGCCGTCTCACTTCGAGCTGTCGACTAGCACGCTGCAGCTGGTAGCTGATGGACGGTCGAGCGTAATCCTGCAGATGCGCGTGCTCGACGGCTGGGGCGTCCCGGTCGCGCGCCCGGCTTACGTCACCGTGAGCGCCCGCGGCGCGACGCCGCTCGGCGCGGACGCCGATCCGACGTCGGTGGGGCTGCAGCTGCTCTCTACGGCGGCGGGCCGGCTCGCCGTCGAAGTACGCCCCGGCCGCGTGATCGGGCCCGGCGCGCTACTGCTCAAGTCGGGCGACGCGATCGACAGCGTCGCGCTCGAGCTGCTGCCGGAAGTCCGCGGCCTCACGGTGGCCGGATCGGGGATGGTGGGCGCGGGAGCGAGCCCGGATGCGTACGGCGCCCTGACGGCGCGCGGCAGCCTCGACGCGCGCACCTCGTTCACGGTCGGCGTCGATTCGCGCCGCTTGAATGACGGCCGCAACGCGTTCGAGCGCACCGCGGACCCGCTCGCCGAGTCGCAGTATCCGATTCTCGGCGACGCGAGCGCGCTGCAAACGCGTACGGCCTCACAGACCTGGCTGTCGGCGCGGGTGGAGCGGGGCTATGACTGGGCCAGCTTCGGCGATCTTTCCACGAGCGCGTTCGCCAGCGGTTTGAGTCTGGCCCAGTACCGTCGCGCGGTGACCGGTGTAGCCGCGCGCGTGAGCACCGGCCCGATCACCTGGAGCGCATTCGGAAGCCTGACGTCGCAGGCGCTGCGCCAGCTCCAGATCCGCGGCGCGGGGATCTCAGGCCCCTACCAGCTGGCGTCCGACATCGTGCCGGGGACGGAGCAGCTGCGCGTGGAAACGCGCGACCAGCTGAATCCGGCGCGCGCCATCGTGACGCAGGGGCTGGTCCGATTCGTCGATTACCAAATCGACTACACGAACGGCGTCGTGCTCTTCAAGCAACCGATTCCGGCGACGGATGCCGACGGCAACCCCGTCTTCATCGTAGGGACGTTCGAATCGGCGAGCGCGGCGGAGCAACGGCTCGTCGCCGGTGCCCGGGCGACGCTCGACGTCCGCCGGCTCGCGGGCGACGGGCTCCGCCTCGACTCGCTGCGGCTCGGCTTCACCGCCGTCAGCGCCGACCAAGCCGTCAACAGCTACCGCTTGGTCGGAAGCGACGTCCGGCTGTTCCGGTTTGGGGCGGTCGATCTCGGCGCCGAGGTGGCGTACAGCGAGCGCGGTGACTCCGCGGGACTCGCGACTGCGGTCAAAGCGAGCTACAGCCTGTGGGGTGGGCGGCTCACGTTGGGCGGCGATTACATGAACATCGGGCGGGAATTCACCAATCCCTCGAATCTCGCGCTGCAGCCGGGGCTCACCCAGCAGAACGTCCGCACGGGGCTGCGGATCGGATCGACCGAGCTGCGGGCCGAGCACAGCCACGAGGAATTCGCGCTGCAGGGGATCGCGCGCGAGCACACGCGGATGGGCATCGTGCAGCGCGTCCCCGGTGGACTCGAAGTCGACGGCGGCATCGGGAATGACTACGTCGCCGGGGCGAGCCCGACGGCGAGCACCGCCACGTCGGCCGATGTGCGCGCGAAATGGAATCTGTCGCCCAAGCTGCAGCTCTGGGCCGAAGCGCGCCGCCACCTCAGTCTGACGGGACCCGAGCTGACGCCCGATCTCCTGGGCGCCGGCGCGAGCTACCGCATCGCGTCCGCGCTCACGCTCGAAGCGAGCGAGCGGTACGTGTCGCGTCCCGACAGCCAGACGCAGTACTCCGTCTCGAGCATCGGGCTGCGGGCGGACATGGGTCACGGCGGGCAGGCGTGGGGCAGCTATCAGCTCACCGGCGGCATTTCGGGGGCGGGCAACGCGGCGGTTGTGGGACTGCGAAACCGCTTGCAGCTCGCCCCGAGTCTTGCGGTCAACGTGATGTTCGAGCGGCGCCAAGGCGTGAGTCGCGCATCGATCGCCGATCCGGTGCGGGCGCTGCCGTTCCTGCAGAACGAGGGTGACTACTGGTCCGCCGGCGCCGGCGTCGAGCTGTTGCCGCAGGGCGCTCCCTACCGGCTCACGGCGCGCGGCGAGTACAAGGATGGATCCTTGCAGTCGACGCGACTCGCCACTGTCGCGGGTGACGTCGCCTTCGCGCGGTCGCTCGCGCTCCTCACACGGCAGGAGTTCGCGCAGAACGCGCTCCCGGGCACGCCGCTCGCACGCCGGATGTCGAGCCTGTGGGGCCTGGCGTGGCGTCCCGCAAACACGAACCGCGTGAACATGCTGGCCAAGTTCCAGTGGCTGGACGAGCGCAATCCCGTGGGCGGCGGCGTGCTCGTGGCGCGTGGCGCGGAACGGCGGCTCATCGGGGCGGCAGAAATGATTTGGAGTGTCACGCCGCGCGTGGAGCTGTCGACGCGGTACGCCGTACGACGCACGGAGGCCGACCGCAGGTATGCCGACGGGACTCTGCAAAGCTTGACGGCGTGGGCGGATTACGTCGGTGGACGGCTCAACCTCGATATCAACCGCTGGATCAGCGTGCGCAGCGATAGCCGGCTGCTCGTAGAGCGGACGACGGGGACGACGGCATGGGACGGCGCCCCCGCGCTTGTGATACACCCCGTGCCGGCACTGGAGATCGCGACGGGGTATCGCTTCGGAGACCTGAACGATCCGGACTTCTCCGTGCGCGGCGGGCACGGCGTGTTCCTGACCCTATCCGCCGTCCTGACTGAGAAGCTGAATCCCACGGCCGCGAGCTTTTGGCGCAGCCGGTTCTAAGCGTCTTAATTTCGATTTCCAACGTAGGAAGAAGGCGTCGAACAACGACGTAATGAAAGGCGTCGAGCAGGAGCGTGACGGCGTCAGCGGTCGGGAGGGGGATGGCCGTAAAGACGATTCAGCATCTTGAGAACCAGTACCGTTCGGCTCTGTAGCGAGCGAACCAGACGTCGATCCTCTTCGGTCGCGGGTTTTACGAGACGGAGTTGTGCAAGAACTTCCTGTGTGGAGCCTCGTGCGTGCAGGAGGAATCTGCGAAAGTCAGGCACGGTCCCTCGGCCGCAGGCTTCGGCGATATTCAAGGGAATGGAGAGCGACGCGCGAACCAATTGGTCTCCGCGCGCAAAGGCTCCCGGGCCACGAAAGGTCTTCGCCAAGTCCGCGCAACCCTTCGCGACGTCCTCCGCGACTGCGGAAACACGAAGTCTCCTCGGGTCCGCATATAGAACCATGGCCCATAATGAGTCACAGATCGACGGAGACTATCATCATTCCGGTGCGGCTCGGGTCAAACCTCTGCGTTACGCCTTTGTTAGACGCCTTTGTTAGACGCCTCTGTTCGACGCCTTGCAACCTTCGTGGCCCGCCTCGTATCCAAATCGCTAAACCCACTCCCGGAGTCCCTATGCGGTTCGCCGTCCTTCTCTTGGCCAGTTGCCTCGCAGCTCCAGTACTGTCAGCCCAACACACGGTCCCGTCCGACGGGCAGTGGCTGATCGAGCCGGGTGAGCATGCGGGCACCGTCCAGCTCTCCGTCCGCTACGGCGAGCGTGGACACTCGAGTAACTGGAGTCGGGACGTGCCCCTAGGCGAATTCGTGGGCCTCTCCGCGGCGGAGATGCGCGGATCTGGAGTCACGGTTCATTTCAAGATCGTGCGGTCGGCCGGCACGCTCGACTGCGACGGCTGGTTCGACAGCGGCAAGGGCTCGGGCCACTTCACCTATCAGCCGAATCCTGGTTTCGTCGCCGAGCTGGCCAAACGTGGGGTCAACGCGCCGACGGACTGGGAGCAGTTCCAGATGACGATGGCGGGCGTGGGACTGGATCTCGTGGACGAGCTGGCGCGCCAGAAGTATGACCGTCCGACCGCAGCGGAGCTCGCGCGGATGGCGACGCACGGTGTGGACCTCGAGTATGTCCGGGACATCGGGGCTCGGGGGTATCACCTGAGCGACTCGGAGAGCCTCGTCCGGATGCGGGATCACGGTGTGGACCCGGAGTTCATCGCCTCACTGAACAGCGCGGGCTACAAGGACCTGAGCGCCGAGGATCTCGTGCGCGTGCGAGATCACGGTGTGAATCCGGAGTTCATCGCGTCACTGAACAGCGCAGGCTACAAAAACCTCGGCATCGAGGCACTCGTGCGTCTGCGGGATCACGGTGTGGATGAGGACTACATCGCGGACATGAAGGAGATGGGCTACGCGCCGTCGGACCCCGAGGACCTCGTAGAGTCGCGCGACCACGGCGTGGATCCATCGTACATCCGGTCACTCAAGGAGGCGGGGTTCGATCGGCTGTCGCTGCAGGAGCTGCGCCGGGCGCGTGACCATGGCGTGACGAGGGGGTTCATTCAGCGCGTGAAAGCCCGAGGCTACGGCAACCCGTCGCTCGACGAGGTGATCCGACTGCGGGACCGGGGACTGGAATAACGACGTCTAACAAGAGCGTCTAACAAAGGCGTCGGCTTCACGGTTTTGTTCGACGTTCTTGTTCGACGGTGTCTAGTAGTTAGTGGCCAGGGGCAGAATCGAACTGCCGACACGCGGATTTTCAGTCCGCTGCTCTACCAACTGAGCTACCTGGCCGGTGAGTAGGCAAAGAACTTACCAAAGCCGGTGTTGAGGTGGGAGTGGCCTACCAGCGATCCGGCTTGCCGGCGTCGGCGACGAACAGGCTGCGCCCGAAGCGGGACTTCCCGAACGCAGCAATCATCTCCTGGGTCGCGGGCTCCACGAAAAAATCCGCCAGCGCCTGCGCTCCCGCCACGTTGATCCGCGTCGAGCTCCGGGGATTGGCCTGCAACACGTGGTACACGTTGTAGAGCGCCGTGTCGCCCTGGACGAGCGGCTCGAGCGCCAGCCGGGCCCGCGCCCGCCACGTGAGGTACGTGGCGACGTCCGTCAGCGTGTATGCGCTCTTCTCGTCCGCGGCCTGCAGCGTCGCGCCCATCCCCTGGCCCATTTCGAGATAGTGCTCGCCGAGGGGAGGCGGGGCGCGACACGCGCTGCGCCACAGCTGTAACTCGCGCAGATGGGTGCCGGACTTATCGCCGCGGGACACAAACGTCGCATGCGCATCGGCCACGCGGGCGAGCGCGGCCGCCGCGTCCGTCATCCCCCGGATGTGCGCCGGATCGCTCCTGGGTCCCACGATCAGGAATTCGTTGTGCATCACGAGGCGGCGCGTCGTGAAGTAGCCGCTATCGACCAGCGGGCGCTCGGCGTCCGGCGCGTGGGCCAGGACGACGTCGGCGTCCCCGCGCCGCCCGAGCTCGAGGGCCTGACCGCTCCCCACCGCGATGACCTTGACTCGATACCCGGTCCGGCGCTCGAACACGGGGAGCAGTGAGTCGAGTAACCCGGCGTCCCGAGTCGAGGTCGTCGTGGCCAGGACGATCTCGCTTTGCTGAGGGTGCTGCGGAACCGCGGCGGCGAGGAGGGCGGTGGTGAACAGTCGTGTCAGCATGGAGCCTCTGGTGAACGTAGATTTTGCAAACCGATGCCGGCTCCTCTCACTCCTGCCCACGATCCATCCAACGCCGTCCCGTCCGCGGCGCGCGAGCGGATGGTCCAGCTCTTGACGCAGCACTACGCCAACGACGACCTGACCGACGCGGAGCTGGAGGCCCGGCTGGATCGAGTGTACGCCGCGACCGCGCTGAGCCAGCTCGATGCGATCGTGGCGGACCTACCGGCTCTCCCCGGATCGGAAACTAGGGCCGTGCGAGCCGCTCCGGCGCCCGACACGCACATCACCGCCGTATTCTCCGGTCAGGAGCGGAGCCTGACCGGCGTCGTGCCCCGCGAGCTGAAGCTCCGTGCTCGGCTCGGCTATGTGGAGCTGGATCTCCGGCAGGCGACGTTCGAGCCGGGCGTCACAGTCATCGACGCGCGCGCTTTCTTAGGGTTCGTCCAGATTCGTCTTCCACCCGGAGTCCGCGTGGAGAGCGTCGGGCGCTCGCTGTTCGGGCTGTTTTCGCGCAAGGCTGCCGCAGACGCGGCGGGCGCGGCGGGCGGAGGCTCGAGCGTCGTGCGGATTACGGGGCGCGCGGTGTTTGGGTTCGTGGAGTCGTGATCGCCGCCTGCTTCGCGAGGTCCACCGGCGGCGAGTAAATGATTCTGTAAGGACTGTCGTCGCCCTTGAGGACTTTCACGGCCTCGGACGTGGCGACCTGCCGCCAATCCGCCGGAGCCTTCCCTCTACACGCCGCCAGCACGAGCACGACCACCAGCAATACCTGACGCATATGGTCTCCGTTCATTCTTCGCGGCGCGCGTCGTCGGACGGCGCGCCTTGCGCCAGCCACGAGCGGAACGACACGGCGTCCCGCGCGAGACGCCACTCCTCAAAGATCGATAACGCCATCGCCCGCACGCCGCCCTCGGCGGGTCCCGCCGCCGCGCATTGCTCGAGCAGCCACGCCTCGAACGCGTCGGGCTCCGGATCTGCGGCGACGGCGCGCTCGAGGAGATCGCGCTTCACCGCCAACCCGATCGCGTCGGGCGTCGTGTCGCGCTTTCTGCGGCGCCTTCGACCCTCCGATGCATCGAGTGCGTGCAGGAGCTCCTTACAGACCGCCCCTGGACTCGGGAGTTGGTGGAGGTTGGTGGAGGTTGGTGGAGGTTCTGACGGGCGTTTCACGTCCTCCACCATCCTCCAGATCCTCCACCAACCTCCACAACCTTCGCTTCCAGCGCCCAGCCCGGCCGTTCCGGTTTGTGGTAGCCGCGATCGAGGGCGGCGACGTCGAGGGCCACTGTTTCAGCGTCGTCGAGCAGCACGCCCCACCAGGACAGCGCGCTGACGGTCGGCTCCGCCTTGAGGTAGCCCTTGCACGTGTCGCACACCTCGACCTTGCGTGACGTTTCGCCCTCTTCAGGCGCCAAGTATCCCAGCTGCTCGTGGTGTGTCTCGCCGCAAAACGCGCAACGCAGCCATGGCATCTCCCACGCCGTGCTGCAGCGACCACACCGCAGCCAACGCTTCCGTTCGAGGCCGCGGAATTCGGCGAGCGCGGGCCAGGCGCCGCACACGGGGCAGTACCCCTCCCACCAGGCGGGCGAAACCGCGGCGCCGAGTGTCTGCGCGGCGGCGATGAGCAGCGGTACCGCGGCGACCTGAGCCACGACCCGCAGCGTCGCGGGATCACCTGTCGCGAGCGCGTCGATCCGAGCATCGTCCTGGCGGATCGCCGCCTCGAGCAGATCCACGCCGTCCAGTCGGTCGGGTGCACCGCCGTTCAGCCCAGCGAGCCCCGCGAGGCGGCGCACGAACCGACGGACCGCTCGCCCGTCCACGCCGATCTCGGCGCCGTGCAGCAGCGGCGCGCGCGCCGCCCGGCCTTCAGCAGGCGCGGGAATGCCGGCGCGCCAGCGAGCGACGTCGGCGCTCTCCGCCAAGGCCGCCTCGACCAGCGCCAGCCAGGTTTCCGATTCGGGGCTCTTACGGCGGGCTAGCGCGATGCGCTGCGCGACCTCGGCGTCTAGCCGCCGGCGCCGGGCAGTGGGCCAGAGCATTTCACCTTCGGGGTTCGACAGGGCGTCTTGTAGTACATCTTCGCGCCCGCGTGGACCTGCACGACGGCGCCGTGGTTGCCCGGATCCGCGCCCGGCCCGCCGCCGCGCGTGCGACTCGCTTCGGGACTCGCCGCGCAGGCGGCGAGCGCCACGACCGCCGTGAGCGCCGCGACCGCCGCGACCGCCGCCTTCACGGCGTCACCGTTCCCGTCGCTACGCGCTGAAACTCGATTGAATTGGACGCGAGCAGCACGACGACGCGGAGGAGGAACCCGCCGAGCAGGACCATGACCGCGGGATTGCGGAGCGCGCCCGCGCCGGCAGGCTTCAGATGCAGCCGCAGCGGCCAGAGGATCCCCGCGCCAACGACGCCGACGACGAGTAGGAAGCCCCAGAAGCTCACCCATGCCTTGGCCACAGTCCCAAGAGACACGACGAACACGATCAAGAGGAGCAGCTCGACGACGAGTGCTCGCGCGTCGAACGTCGAGAGCCAGCGCAGCGAGCTCTGCGCCGCGCCCCGTGCGGGGGCGAACAAGGCCAGGGCCGCCGCGCCGGTGGACGCGCCCGAGGCGAGGAACAGCGCGCCGAGCCAGAGGCTGTCCGCCCAGATGGGCCGGTTCGTGACCGACAGCAGGACCCCCGTGTAGCCGGCGAGGATGAAGCCGAACAGGCCACCGACGGCGGCTATCAGTTTGGCGAACAGCGTGCCGGTCTTGTCGCTGTACCACGAAACGAACGCGCACGCGCCGAACAGCAGCAGCGCCCACGCACCGAATGAGATCGGCGAGAAACTCTTGAACATCAGGTGCGGGAGGTTGTTCGATTGGAACAGCATGTGCCAGAAACGCAGCGAGCGGCCGAGATCCAATATCAGTAACGCGCCCGACAGCACCGCGCCCCAGAAACCGACCGAGTAGCCCGTGCGAATCACCGGCCGGTCCTCCGGCCGGCCGAACCACTCGAGCAGCGCCGCGAGGAAGTACGCGCCGCCGGCGATCCCGCCGATGAAGAAGTAGGGGATGATGTACCAGGTCCAGTGCGGCGATGCCGTGACGAAAGTGTCAGACATTGCCGCGGCCCTCCGCGCTTGCCCCGACCTCTTCCACGCGCCGTTTGCGAATGCCCACGAGTGCCACCAGGCCGAGGACCGCGCCGGTCGCGGCCGACAGCATACCGCTCTTCGGCAAGTTGCGGCTCGGCAGCCCCGGTTTCTTCGGCAGACCGTAGACCTCGGGGTTGTCGACGAGCAGATAGAAGGAGTTCAAGCCGCCCAGCGGACCGTTTGGGTCGTCGCCATAGAGCTGGGCGCGTTTCTCTCCCTGGGCCTTGAGCTGCTCCACGCGTTTCTGCGCGCGAACGCGGAGCTCCGAGATGGGGCCGAACTGGATCGAATCGGTGGGACAGGCCTTGGAGCAGGCCGGCTCGAGCCCCACCTGCATGCGGTCGTAGCACAGCGTGCACTTCTGTGCCGTACCGGACACGTGGTTCACGTCGATCACACCGAACGGGCACGCGGCGATGCACGCGCGGCAGCCGTTGCACACGTCCGACTGGATCACGACGGTGTCGAACTCGGTGCGGATGATGGCTCCGGTCGGGCAGACTTCGAGGCAGCCCGCCTGGACGCAGTGCTTGCACACGTCGCTCATCATCAGCCAGCGGCCGTTGTAGGGACCGTCGAACTGCTCGATGAACTTGACGTGCCGCCAGTGGATGCCGTCGAGCTTGCGGGTGTTGTCGTAGCTGTCGCCCGACATCTCGCGGATGCCGCCGTCTTCGGAGGGGAGCTGGTTCCAGTTCTTGCAGGCGACCTCGCACGCTTTGCAGCCGATGCAGATCGTCGTGTCGGTGAAGAACCCCATCGCCTCTTTGGCAGCGGCGGCG
>DASXTV010000060.1:0-1591 GCA_036505175.1 Gemmatimonadales bacterium | reverse complement strand
CGGAAGCTGCCGGTCCAGGACCGCCCGCCGGATGAAGGGGGAGAGTCGCAGCCCGAAGTCACGTGCCGTGAGGTCCAGTTGATCGCGCTCGCCGCGGGTGAAGCGGACGGGCACGATGACCTCGAGATGTTCCGAAGGCGGGAGCCCGATGTCGGGACGACCGACGGCGGCAGCGGAGGACAGAGGCGCCTTACGAAGGCGCAGCGGGCGGCGGTTCATCGGCGGCAGCGTCGTCGTCGGCGGTGAGCGAATAGCACCCGGCCCGCCGGTCGGCGTGAGTTCCCTTCACGAGGCAGCAGTCTATGTTGCGGGTTTTGGAGAGACAGCGGCGCTGCATGCGGCGCTGTCGCGCAGCGATCCGCGGGGTATGTCTCCGTCCACGTGCCCGTCATGCGGACGGTCACCACCCACTCGGGCCGCGGATTCATGGTCCAGGCTCGTTTCGCCGGAGACGGCAGCATCTCCCTCCGAAGGCAATAAGGGGCTTTCGCGGCATTTCATTCGAATCTCAGCGGCCGCTCGCGGTTTGGTGAGGACTCCGCGGCCGGCCTCGGTCACACTGCGGGCATGAAAACCACTGTGATGAACCCCGTGAAGGGATTCACCCTTTTCGCCCTCGGCCTGGCCATCGCGGCCATGGGAATCTATGTGGCCGACGCCGACGACGCGCCAGGCGCCGCGGTCATCGGCATGCTGCTGATGGTGGTCGGAGTCGTGCTCGGTGTGAGGGCCGCGCGCAACCGGCTCCCCATGTGGGCTGCCCGCACGGCGCTTGCCGTTGGCGTCGTCGTCGCCGCGTTCGCGGCATTTCTGACCCACGGGGTCGTTGTGACCGCGCCTCTCTTCCCGCAGTCGCAGGCGGTGCCATCGGTCGTCGACTCGGCGCCGTCGCCGCAATATACGGCGGCCGTCGAGCGCGCGCGGGAGCTCGTGCGCTCAGCCGTATTGGAGCAAAACCTGCCCGGGGTGTCCGTGGCGGTCGGTGCCGGCGGCACCGTCGTCTGGGCCGAAGGGTTCGGATGGAGGGACGTCGTGACGCGGGCGCCCGTCACGCCGGACACGCGATTCAACATCGGCACGGCGGCGTCCGCGGTCACCGCCGCCGTCGCGCCGCTCGGGCTGACCAATACCGGCGCTGACTCGGCGGCAGAATGGAGTCCTGAGCATATCGGCGAGCCGGAAGAGGACTTCCCGCTCTTCACGATCATCCGCCACGTCATCTTCAGGCCGATCGGTCTCGCCCCTGCGCAGCCATTGCCCGGCGATCGCGCGACCTTCTATGTCCCGAGATCCGATGACAATCCCGGCCGTGGACGACGACTGATGTACATGCGCGACCTGGCCTGTTGCGCGAACGGGATGGCGTTCTATTCCACGCCGTCCGATCTCGTGCGCTTCGCGCTGGCGACGAACCCCGGCAGCGTCAACGGTGAGCTCGCCGGCGGCATGATGATGTCGCTGATGACGGGGCGCGACAGCGGCATCGTCATCGCTGTCACGTCAAACATGGCGCACGCGAACACGTCCTCGCTGGCGCTGCGAGTCGGGGACGCGTTCGCGGAACAGACGCGATGATCGTGCAGGTCAGCGA
>DASXTV010000059.1:0-2157 GCA_036505175.1 Gemmatimonadales bacterium | reverse complement strand
GTCGGGCGCGGTTTCGCCGACCCGGATCATCCCGCGGCCGTCAGCTCGATCAAGGTGATTTCGGACGGCGCCCCGAACCGCAGCGGCGGTCCCCAATACCCCGTGCCACGGCTCACGTAGAGCCACATCGCTTCGAGACGATGCAGGCCAGCGACGAACGGCTGGAACAGCCGAACCAGCACGTTGAATGGGAAATACTGGCCGCCATGGGTGTGTCCGGAAAGCTGCAGATCGAATCCGGCGTCTTGGGCAGCGAAGGCCGAGCGGGGCTGATGGGCGAGCAGGATGCGAACGTCGCTGTCCGGCGCGCCCGCCACCGCCGCATGGGGGTTCGACGCCGCCGAGAGGTCGGTCACACCGGCCAGCAGCAGCCGCCCGCGGCCCCGCTCGATCAGCCGGTGCTCGTTCGACAGCACGTTGATCCCGAGGCGCTCCAGCTCCCGCATCCAGCCGCGTGGGTCCCAGTAGTACTCGTGATTCCCGGTGACGAAGAACGTGCCGAGCGGCGCCCGCAGGCGGCCCAGCGGAGCAACGTGGTCCCTCAGCTCGGGGACAAATCCGTCTGCGACATCTCCCGTTACCGCGACGAGATCCGGGGCGAGGTCGTTCGTCCGGTCCACTACCCGGTCCACGAACGAGCGCCGGATGGTCGAGCCCACGTGCAGGTCGCTCAGCTGGACGATCTTGAGACCGGCCAGATCAGCCGGCAGATCCGCGATCGGGACCGACACGCGGACCACCCTGGGGCGCCGCGCCTGGATCACGCCGAGCACGGTGAGCAGCACCGCGCCCAGCAGGATCGTGAGCCCCACCCGCTCCACCCCAAATCCCCAGGCCGGCAGCCGGAGAATGTCCGAGGCCAGGAAGAAAACGATCAGCATCGAGGAAAGGCCCATCGCGACGTAGCCAGCCCATTCGAGTGCGCGCTTCCCGGGGAGGCGCGGTCGGCGCCCGAGCACGAGTGCCAGTAGAGGCAACCAGGCCACGAGGAGAACGGCCGCCCATCCCAGTGGCCGGGCGGTGCCGGACGTGAACCCGACCAGACCGAGGACGTGACGACCGACCTCGATATGCGCCAGAGTCCAGATGGCACTGACGATCGTGAAGCGGAGTTTCAATGGGCCATCCCGCCGCCGGGCGCGTTTTTGTTCGTGCGCATGAGTAACAACAACGGTAACGCCAGCACGAACGCCGTGCCGAACAGCAGAAACAGCTGCTCGAACGACAGCATCAGCGCCTGGCGGGTGACCATGACGTTGAGAATCGCCACGGCCTTGGTCTCCACGAGATTCGGCGGGACCCCTTGAGCCAGGAGGCCGTGCGTCAGCAGGGCCATGCGCTCCTGCGTCGCGGCCGAATACGGGGTGACGTTGGCCATCAGGTCGGCCCGGTGGATCGTCGCAAACCGCGTGACCAACGTCGCGGACAGGGCGATCCCCACGCTGCCCCCGAGCTGTCGCATGAGATTGAACAGTCCGGTGCCGTTGGGAATGCGGCTCATCGGCAGATCGGCCAGCGCCAGGTTGGTGAGCGGCACGAAGATCAGCCCCAGCCCGATGCCGCGCCACACGAGCGGCCAGAAGAAGTCCCGCATGCCGCTGTCGGTCGTGAAATGCGCGTGCTGCCACATCGAAAGGCCGAACAGCGCCACCCCGGCGACAATCGACAGGCGCGCGTCGAATTTGCCCTGCAATCGTCCCATGAACGCCATCGTCATCGCGGCGGCGATCGCGCCCGGCAGGATGACGAACCCGGTCTGCTTGGCGGTGAAGTTCTGGAGATTCTGGAGGTAGACCGGCAGCACGAACACGGTGGCGTACAGCGCCACCCCCAGCACGAACGCGAACAGGACGCCGACGGCCAGCTGCCGGCTCTTGAGAATCCGGAGATCCACCACGGGATGCCCGGTACGCAGCTCGTGCCACACGAACCCTATCAGCGAGGTGACGCTGACGATCGCGAGCACGGTTACCTGCTGCGATTCGAACCAGCCGAACCGCTCGCCGCGCTCGAGCATGGTCTGCAAGGCGCCGATGCCCGCCGCGAGCAGCAAGAGGCCCACGTAATCCACGCGGGTCGCCTTCTGCTGGTGCAGCGAGTCCTGGATGAACGACAGGGTCAGCGCCAGCGCCAGCATGCCGAACGGGATGTTGATGT
>DASXTV010000058.1:0-1517 GCA_036505175.1 Gemmatimonadales bacterium | reverse complement strand
GACCAGCGCGCCGTACATGAACGAAACCAACAGGGACGCTGCGATGGCGCGCCTGTCCCGTCGAATCAGCCCGGCTACGAAGATATAGCTGACCAAGCCGTAGATCAGTCCGCTCGCCCCGACATGGACGGATCCTCTGGCAAATAGCCAGACCGCGACGCCGGATCCCAGGTAGACCGCCGGCAACACCCTGAGAGCCGAGTTCGGATAGAGGTACAACATTGCCGTGCCCAAAACCACCAACGGGGGGGAGTTGGCGATGAGGTGCGCGAACCCACCGTGCACCAGCGGTGCGAAAAGAATGCCGGGCAACCCGGCCCACTGGCGCGGCCGGACGCCGAAATCCTCAGGCCCCAGGTCCAGCGCCCAGTTCAACAACTGGATGAACCAGATCAGGGCGACGAAGCCGAGCGCGATCTTTAGCGCCAGCCTGAAGTTGGCGCGGGCGCGCTCGGAGTCAGTGTGGGCGGGGTCGAGTCTATGAATCTCCATCGATGCGCCCGCCGAATTACGAGGCGCTAATACTTCTTCGGGATTTCCGGCTCGCTCGCGCTCCCGCCCGGGATCGCGAATGCGGGCGATCCCGCGGGGCTGGCGTAACGGACCGCGAGCTTCCAGTCGGATCCTTGCCCGCGCCACACGTCCACGATAAACACCGGGCCTCCGGCAGCGTCCTGCGTGAAGCTCGCGATCGCGACGACGCCGAAATCATGCACGGCCATGCGGCTGATTTCGCCGCCAGCGTCGCGTGTCCGCAGCAGCTCGCGCATCCAATCGGCGCGCGGAATGGGGCTCGCGGCCCGCGCACCGGTACGCAACTCGAAATCGTCGGTCAGCAGAGAGCCGAGTGCGATCGCATCAGCGTTGCGGACCGCGGCGCCGAGCGATGCCTCTTTCTCGAGGAAGAGTTTGACGAGCCGCGTGACGGTCGGCACCCGGCCGCCGGTCGGCTGGTCGTCGACGGCGAGTGATGGCAATGACGCCACGACGAAGGCAGTTAACACCAGCGGGCCGGCGAACAACCGGAGCACCCGCGTCAGGCGCATGCTTCAGCGGCCCTCAAGCGATACGGTCAGGGATACGACTGGGCGCAATACCCTCCCGACGCGTTTACCCAGTTCCGCTGGATCAGGTAATTGCGGGATCCCAGCGTCATGTTGTACTTCGACCCGTTGGGTGCCGTTGACGTCGTGCCGAACGTCCATGCACATTTGTCCGCGTTCTCGTAGCCGCGGCGGTCATACCAGGCGTTCAGGTCGGGATCGGTGACCGCTTCCTCGAGCTCATGCGCAATGATGCTCGCCATGCCGTCGGCGCCCGCATTGCCGTTGGGGCCCGCCGCCTGCGCGGCGCACGCGCTGGGGCAGCGATCGGGGTTGCCGACAAACGAATACTTGATGTCGGAGCCCGAGATCGTTCCGTGCGTGTGCCAGCCGCAGTATTGGGTGCAGAAGCCCGACGTCTCATTGACGTCCGCCGACGTCAGCACGAAATAGACACCGCTCGTATCCTTGGGC
>DASXTV010000057.1:0-6064 GCA_036505175.1 Gemmatimonadales bacterium | reverse complement strand
ACCGCCCGATCGCGGTTCCCGATTACGAGTGGCTTGCGAGCACGTTCAATCCGGTGAAGTTCGACGCGCGGGCGTGGGTCGCGCTCGCCAAGAGCGCCGGGATGCGATACATCACGATTACCGCGCGCCACCACGATGGCTTCTCGATGTTCGCCACGCGCGCAACACGCTACAACATTCTCGACTGGACGCCGTTCAAGCGCGATCCGCTGCGTGAGCTTGCGGAGGAGTGCCGGCGCCAGGGCATCACGCTGTTCTTTTATTATTCACAACTCGACTGGCATCATCCCGACTATTGGCCGCGGGGCGCGACGGGTCAAAGGACCGGAAGACCGGAGTCGGGAGAGTGGGATCGATATCTCGATTTTCTGGATGCGCAGCTTACGGAGCTGCTCACGAATTACGGACCGGTCGGCGGGATCTGGTTCGATGGGATGTGGGACAAGCCGAATGCCAACTGGCGCCTCGCGCAGACCTACGGGTTGATCCATCGCTTGCAGCCTCGGGCGTTGATCATCCCGAATCATCATCAGGCGCCGCTGCCGGGCGAAGATGTGCAGACGTTTGAGCAGGACCTCCCTGGGGCGAACACCGCCGGCTTCAATACCAAGACGATCGGGGCGTTGCCGCTCGAGACCTCCCTCACGATGAACGACTCGTGGGGCTTCAATCTCACGGATCATCATTACAAGTCCACGCGCGAGCTGATCCACTACCTCGTGCGCGCTGCGGGGGTGGGAGCGAATCTGCTGCTCAACATCGGTCCGCGTCCCGACGGCACGGTTCCACCGGAGGCCGACGAACGGCTGCGGGAGCTGGGCAAGTGGGTGGAGGTGCATGGAGGCGCGATCTACGGGACGCGCGCGGGTCCGATTCCGCCGCGCAGCTGGGGTGTGACGACCCAGCGAGGCGACACGGTGTTCGTGCATGTGCTCGATTGGAGCGACCAGATCCTTGCCCTGCCAACCCTCGGCGTCGGGACGTGGAAGGCACGGAGTTGGCCTGATGGGAGCCCGCTACACCTCAGCGTTGCGGGGGACGGCGTGACGCTCACGTTGCCGCAGGGATCAGAGGCGCCGGACAGGATCATCAGCCTGACGCGGCGGTAGTGGTTAGCTGCCGCGCCTTGTTGTGTAGATCAAGGGCCGGCCGGCTGCTTGACGTCGTAGATGGGATGCAGCTCCCACAGCGCGCGGACCGACGAATTGCAGCGGCCGTGCTGGCTCGCGCGCTTGACCCCTTGAGTCGTCTTCTGGTGATAGCCATCGAAGAACGCGGCGCCGGTGAAGGTCACCAGGACCGGTGCGTTCAGGTCGCCGCTCGTGCCGAGGTGGGTGGTATCGACGAGGGCGGCGAGCTGGTCGCGCGCCTGGCCGTAGCGGCTGCCGTTGGCGGGCGCGGGGATTTCGACGATGACGCAGGATGCCGGGACGGGCGTGGACTCTTCTTCGGTGATCTCGATGTGCCAGTCGCCGTCTGATTCATGCAGCTTGATGCGCCGCACGTAGGCGGTGACGGAGTAGACGTTCGTTTCGCGGCCGATCCGTTGGGCGCATTTGTCTGTGGCGGTGATGGTGCGAGGCGTCCAGGTCAGCATGTCGGAGACATCAACGTCTGTTGGTGTCTGGTGGGCGAACGCCGTGTCGATTTTCTCGCTCCAGCGGTAGTGGGGTTCGGTGCACGTTTGTCCGTGGGCGGTGCCGATCGTCAATGCGGCGAGTGCCGCGACGAGCGCCGGCGTGCGAGGCGTCATGGGAATACTCCGGGGGCGTGGTGGTCATGAACGTGATCACTTACGGGGCTCGGCGTTAGGGCGATTTTTATGCATCGAGGGGTGTGTTCGCGGAAGGACCATCTAGGGCCACGTTTGGGGACAATGCCGAGGTTTGCAACGTGGGCCAGCGCCCGCTAAACCCGTGATGGCGCGACACTCCGGCGCTCCTCCACGCCGCGGAACACGCTCCTGCTCTCCAATCACCAGTCGATGCTCGACAGTTTCTTGGTGGGCCTCGCGGCGTTCTATCCGCGGTCCTTGATCCAGCCGCGTCTGTTGCCACGGGCCTCCTCATTCTGGCGACTCGGGCACGGGTGATTCCGGTGGCGATCGAGGGGATGCGAGAGGTGCTGCCGATTGACCGCGTCATGGCAGCAATTCGGGCGCAGGGCGAGTAGCTTCCGCGCCATGACTCAGCTCCGTCTCCCTCTCCGGCGCCGCCGGCGTACTCTTGCGCTCTGGCTCCTCGGCGCCACCATTCTGGTCTTCTTCATCTCGCCCGTCATCGGGCTTCTCGCCGAGTGGCCGTGGTTCAGCGCGCTGGGATACGAGCGGGTGTTCGGCACCCGACTGATTGCCTCGCTCCTGCTCGGCGTCCTGACGGGGGGACTGGCCTTCGCTTTTTTGTACGCCAATCTCCGCTTCGCCCAGCGCGGGATCGTGCCGAACCCGGTCGTGATGCAGATGAACGCCCAAACGCCGGCGCTGGACGTGACGCGCCTGGGGCGCCGGTTGGCTCTGCCGGCGGCGCTGGCGGTGGCGCTCTTCGTCGGCCTCGCCGCGTCCGCGTCCTGGATGCCGGTGCTGCAGTTTCTGCATCAGACGCCGTTTGGCGTGACCGATCCCGTGTTCGGCCGCGACATCGCCTACTACGTCTTCACGGTGCCGATCGTCGCCGGTGTGCTGGCTGTGCTGACGGCGCTGGGTCTCGTGTCGCTGGCGGCCTGCGGCGCGCTGTACACGCTGCGCCGCGACGTGGTGCTGTACCGCAAGACGCTGACGGTCGAGCCGTCGGCCCGCATGCATCTGGCGCTGCTGCTCGCGTTTCTGTTCGTGCTCACCGCGCTGCGGGTTTGGTTCGTGCGGCTGCCGGGAACGCTCTACTCCACCACCGGTCCGCTCTTCGGTGCGAGTTTCGCCGATCTGCACGGCGCGATTCTCGGTCTCCGGATTGCGGCGCTCGCCGCGCTCGCGGGCGCGGTGCTGGTGCTCGCCGGCGCGCGCAGCAAGCGCCTGGGACGCAACGCACTGCTCGCCGTGGGGATCTACTTTGCCGTGTCGCTGCTCGGCGTCGTCGTGTATCCCGCGGCGATCCAGAAGCTCGTCGTTGCGCCCAACGAGCTGTCAAAGGAGACGCCGCAGCTGCGCCGCCACATCGACGCCACGCGCCGGGCGTGGAAGCTGGACAGCGTGCTGGTGCGCGATCTCTCAGGCGAAGCGCGGCTCACCGAGCGCGACATCCAGGCGAACCGCCCCACCATCGACAACGTGCGCCTGTGGGACCGCGACCCGCTGCTCCAGACATTCGGGCAGCTCCAAGAGATCCGCACCTACTACGACTTCGTGTCGGTGGACGACGATCGCTACGTGGTCGATGGGCGCTACCGTCAGGTGATGCTGTCGCCCCGCGAGCTCAACTCGGCGTCGCTGCCGACGCGCACGTTCATCAACGAGCGGCTCACGTTCACGCATGGCATGGGTCTGACGCTCGGGCCGGTGAACGAAGTCACCGAGGAGGGCCTGCCGGTCCTGTTCATCAAGGATCTGCCGCCCGCCTCGGCCGTGTCGCTCGCGGTCAAGCGGCCGGAGATCTACTTCGGCGAGCTGACGGACAACTGGGTGTTCGCCAACACGGGTCAGCAGGAGTTCGACTATCCCTCGGGCGATGAGAACATCTTCGGGACTTACAAAGGCAACGGCGGCGTGCGGGTCGGCGGGCTGCTGCGCCGCCTGGTATTCGCGGCGTATTTTCGCTCGCTGAAAGTCCTGCTCTCGAGCGACATCACGGCTGCGAGCCGGGCGCTGTACATCCGCAACATCCGGCAGCGGGCGCGCACGGTGCTGCCATTTTTGATCTTCGATGCCGATCCCTACATGGTGATCGATGCGGGTGGACGGCTACGCTGGATGCTCGATGCGTATACCGCGACGACGCGCTATCCCTACGCGCAGCCGCTGCCGAACGGTATCAACTACATGCGCAACAGCGTCAAGGTGGTGATCGACGCGTACGACGGCGCGGTCACCGCGTATCTCGCCGATCCCTCCGATCCGCTGGTGCGCACGTTCGCAAGGATTTTTCCCGGGATCTTTCAGCCGCTCGATTCCATGCCGGCCGATCTGCGCGCGCATCTGCGCTATCCCGAGGACCTGTTCCACGTGCAGAGCGAGTTGTACGGCACGTATCACATGGCGGAGCCGGAGATCTTCTATCATCGCGAGGATCAGTGGCAGAAGCCGGTGCTGTCGATCGCGCCGGAGCGGCCGGACCCGTTCCTGCGCCACATGGTGATGCGGCTGCCGGAGGAAAAGCAGGCGGAGTTCATTCTGATGGTGCCGTTCACGCCGCGCGGCAAGGACAATCTGGCGTCGTGGATGGTGGCGCGGAACGACGGCGCGCACTACGGCGAGCTGGTCGTGTACCGCTTTCCCAAGCAGAGCCTCGTGTTCGGGCCGACGCAGATCGTCAACCGCATCAATCAGGACACGGAGATCGCGCGCCAGGTGGCGCTGTGGGATCAGGGCGGGTCGCAGGTGATCCGCGGGAATCTGCTCGTCATTCCGATCGAAGAGTCGCTGATCTACGTGATGCCGCTCTATCTGCGCGCGCAGGGCGGGCGGATTCCCGAGCTCAAGCGCGTGGTGGTGGCGTATCAGAACCGCGTCGTAATGGAGGAGACGTTGGACGCGGGGTTGGCGCAGCTGTTCGGCCGCGGGGCCGGTGCGGAGACCCGCCCGCCGGAGCGGGTTGCCGCGGGGGCCGCGGGGGCCGCGGGGGCCGCGCCGGCGGTGGATGCCCGGGCTGCAGATCTCGCGCGGCGTGCGAACGAGTCATTCCGCCGAGCGCTCGAGGCGCAGCGGGCGGGGGACTGGGCGCGCTATGGGGAGGAGCTGCGGCGGCTCGAGGAGTTGTTGCGGCAGCTGCAGGCGGTGTTGGGGGGACGGCAGTAGCCGTCCTTCGCTACGCGCGCGTTCGGCGCCTCAAAAGCAGGTCCCTCGCGCCTTGCGGCGCTCGGGATGACAAGCGCGCTCGCTTCGTTGATAAGGAGGGTGTCAGGTGCATTTGGTCCACACTCTGAAGAGTGGGCCCAATAGAGCACCGCGCTTAAGCGCAGTGGTTTACCGGGCCAACGCTTTAGCGTGTGGACCCCCAACAAGAGACATGGCGCGTTGTCATCCCGAGCGCAGCGCGCGTTAGCGCGCGCAGCGAGGGATCTGCTTTCGTTGGGTGAGCGAACTGTGAAGTGGGCGTCGTTGCGCGGGACGATGGCGAGGTGGAGCTCCCTAGAGCCCTAACATCCACCTGAGGGACCAGTTGCCACTCGGCGTCGGCGCGGCTTGGTAGCCGTGCGAGACCAGGTACGCATCATCACGAAATGGCAGTTTCGCGGGGCAGGTCCAGGTGCCGTTCGTTGGATCGAGCTCCGCCTGAAGGACGGAGCCGGTCAGCGTCGTGTCGAGTGGCGGACCCAGGGTGAGCACCAATGCATTGGAGTCCTGCGTCACCGAAAACGAAACCGTGACGTGGGTCTCCCGGCTCGCCGGAACACCGTGAGTCGTAGCAACCCACCGCGCTACCCAAACCGTGGCTTGGCCGTGCCAGGGGGGAAGGCTCGCCACTGGGACAGGGAGCACGCCCTCGATCCCACAAAACGAGTAGAGCGTGTCGTGCGTCGTTGAGGCGTAGGCGTGCAACATGTTGAATGGCTGCCGCGGCGGCCGCGGTCGCGTTGCCTCATCGCAGGACATTGCGAAGAGCAGAATTGCAGCGGTCGCCAGCGTGAGCAGTGCGCGCATCCGCATAATCTTGGGGCGCGACACCGGAGAGTAAATGGGGAGCGCTCCAAACGTCATAAAAGCAGATCCCTCGCGCCTACGGCGCTCGGGATGACAACCTCAGCGGTTGACGATCCGCGCGGGTATCGTCAATACCAGCAGGCTGCCGATGGACATGATCGCGGCGAGGGCGTAGACGCCAAGATCGGTCGACCGCGTGCGATCGATGATCCAGCCGATCACCCAGGGACTGAGAAAGCCCGCGAGGTTGCCGATCGAGTTGATGAGGGCAAT
>DASXTV010000056.1:0-128353 GCA_036505175.1 Gemmatimonadales bacterium | reverse complement strand
ACGTGGAGCTGATAGATCGCGGCGCCTTTGGGGCAGAGCGTGCCTTCGTTGTGCGGGCTGCGCGGATCGCCTTCGATGTTGACGATGCGGTCGCCCTTCACGTGGACCAGCGTCGCGCATCCCACGGAGCAGAAGGGGCAGATGCTCGGCACCGCCTTCGCATCCTTGAGGCGTAACTCCTGCGCCGCGGCGCGGGCCGGTGCGAGGGTCGCACCCAGTCCCACGAGACCACCGATCGCGGTGCCGGCGCCGGCACCGGCTGTCGCACGGAGGAACTCGCGTCGGCTGACCTGCATGGAAGTCATAGCGGACGCTCAGCAGAGCCTGCGAAAACGACGACGGGTACAGCGAGGCGAGCGACGACGACGCGGCGCATGGCGACCTCAGGTGGGGTTCTATCTCATTTCTCGCCGCTGCAACCGCCGCCGTCAAGGGGCGAGATTTCCCCGTAAGATTAGTGCCATGGGCGCGCCGCCCGACGTCACCCCGGAGTATTTCCAGATCCTTGTCGTCCGCGAGTTGCGCAAGGTCGGGCTGGATGTCGGCGAGCCCCGCGTCCAGCGGCGCAGCGAGCTTCCCGAACCGCAACAGGGGTTCGTTCTGGAACTTCTGGCCCCGCTTAGCCGCGGCGCCTGGCGCAAGCGCGCGCTGATCGCGTGCTACCGCCAGGACATCCCGGTACGGCAGGCGATTGTGGAGGAGTTCCGGCCGCGCGTAGCGACGGCGAAGGCCGATTTCGGTGTCATTGTGTCCACGGCTGACTTCGAGGTCGAAGCTGTTGCGGCCGCGCAGCAGGCAGGGATCGCACTGCTCCAGGTTGTAGACGGCCGGAAGGCGTACGACCTGAGCGGGTGGGGTTCGGCGGGTCACTACCCGGCTTGGCTGCCCGCTCACGCACTCCAACTGGTCGAGCGGGACCCCAGTGGGGCGGTGCGCCTGCGGCCACTCGAGGCGGGGTCGTTCGAAGCTTGGTGCTAGGAGGGGGGGGGGGCCGATGCAAAAGGACGCGATGGACGTGCTGCAAAACTGGGTGGACCAGTTCAACGCCCGCTCAGGCGGAACGATCAAGTTGAGCTCCGGTGGAGAAGCAGGTGGCGCTCAACTCCGGCTCAAGTACACGCCCGCCGACGGCACAATCGCGATCCTGCATCTCGTGGCCGTAAACCAGGGCAGTCGCCCCGCAATCCTCGTGCAGGCGTTCGAGGGTCCCACAGCGGAGACCTCAGTGCAGGCGGGGCTTTGGGCAAGCGGGCAGTTGGGCCGTCGGCCTTAGCAACGCTTGGTTTGCGTCCCCGCGAGGGCGCGTGTCTATTCACCCCTCTCTCGATTCTCTTCGGGGACCGTTAATGCGCCGTCAAACAAGATTATTCACGCCGCTCGCATGCACCGCCGTCCTGTTCGTCGCCTGCCGCGAGGCCCCGATCACCACGCTCGGCACGCCAAGCTTCAGCGCCCTCGGCTCCGGCTCGACCCTGGTCGTCAACGTCAGCCGCGATACCACCGCGCAAAACGAGACCCCACTGGCCGTCAATCCCGCCAATCCCAGCAACATGATCACCGGCAACAACGACTGGAACTACAACGATGGCTGCGGGGTCAACGCGTCGTTCGACGGCGGCAAGACGTGGACGCCGACGCTGCCGAACGGCTTCATCCCCGGCATCACGGCGTTCACGGACGATCCATCCGTCCCGGGAACCGGGATATACGATTTCGCGGGCGACCCGGCCGTGGCGTTCAGTCCGGACGGCGGCACCGCGTACTTCACCTGTTTCGGCTACAAGGGCAAAAACGTCGCGCTCTGGCTCAGCCGCTCGACCGACGGCGGCCAAACCTGGACTGCGGGCGGCCCTGATCATCCCCTCACGCTCGTCAGCGCGTTCCAGGGCGAAGGGAAGGCGAGAGGATCGAACGGACAATTCCCCGATCACGAGTCCATCACGGTCGCGAACGACGGCACGATCTACGTGCCGTGGGCGCACTTTACGGGATTCAGTGGGCACTCGCCGATCTTCATCGCCGTCTCGCGCGACGGCGGCAACACTTTTGCGCTCCCCGTCAAAGTGTCCAGCGGCTCGGTCCGCAGCGATCAGGATGCGCGCGTCGTGGTCGACAACGCGACCGGCTACGCCTATCTGACATTCGACAATTCGGTGCAGGGCGGCAAAGGCACGGCGATGTTTGTGAGTGTCTCGACCGATCATGGCGCGACGTGGAGTAAATCCTTCAAGTTCGCGACGTTCCAGAATCCCGTCTGCCTCTATCCGCCCTACTGCTTCAACATCTCTGGCTCCCAGTTCCGGGCTCCTGGCTCCTATCCCGCTCCCGCATTCGATCCGACCACGGGCCGTCTGTACGTAGCCTACACCGATATCGTGGACGGCAAGGCGCAGATTCTGCTAACCTACGCGAACGTCAGCGATATCGCCAAGTGGACCACGCCGGCCGTGGTGGCACCAGCGTCCGGAGATCGCATTAACGTCGAGCTGAGCGTGGAGCCCGGCAGCGGCCGCATCGATCTGATGACCAACGACCGCAGCTACACCGGAAATACGTTGTTCGACGTCTCCTACATCACGAGCTCAGACGGCGGCAGCACGTGGTCGACCACGCGCGTCACGAAGACGAGCTGGGATCCGGCGGCGTACGGTGTCCCCTGCTCTTCCTGCGCCACCGGCGTGCGGCCTTTCATCGGCGACTACGACGGCATCGTCTCGTTGCCAGGAAGCGCCGCGATGACCTGGACGGGGCCGGGCAAGACGTTCGGCACGTATCCGACGAACCTCGAGGTGTATTTCGCCAGCGTCACCCCGTAGCGAGGGGACGGCCAGCCTCCTAAGTTGGAAAGCACGTACGCGCGTCTGGTCGCCGGATCAAAGTTCCGGCGCGCGAGAGGGAACCCGGTGTAAGTCCGGGGCGGCCCCGCCGCTGTAAGGGATGACGAAGGGGACATTCGTGCCACTGCGACATCAGAAGTCGCGGGAAGGCGTCCCCGGAGAATGATTCCCGAGCCAGAAGACCTGCCAGACGCGCTCCCGGTATCGGATCCCTCGTGGGCAGGGAGCGGGAATGGGCCGCGGCCGCCGTGTTTTGCTTTCCTGGAGTTCCGGAAAAGACAGCGCCTGGGCACTCCACGTCCTGCGCCGTCAGGCGCTCGACGTCGTTGGTCTTCTAACCACCTTCAACGCCGCCTTCGACCGCGTCGCGATGCATGCGGTGCGGTCGGAGCTCGTCACTGCACAAGCTGCGGCCACCGGCTTGCCCCTGTGGTCTGTACCGCTCCCCTGGCCCTGTTCAAATAGCGATTACGAGCGGCTGATGTCTGGTGTGCTGCAGCAGGCTGTGGCGGCGCGTATCACGCACGTGGCGTTTGGCGACTTGTTTCTCGAGGACATCCGCGACTATCGCGTCCGCCAACTGGCGCCGACGGGGATCGAGCCGCTCTTCCCGTTGTGGTGCTCTCCCCGCGATACGCCCCCCGCACTGGCGCGCGCCATGCTGGACGGTGGGCTGAAAGCGGTGGTGACCTGCATCGATAGCAAGAAGCTTCCCGAGACATTTGCGGGACGTGCGTACGACTCGACGCTGCTCGCCGATTTACCTCTCGACATCGATCCGTGCGGCGAACGAGGCGAGTTTCATACCTTCTGCTTCGCCGGCCCGATGTTCCGCGAGCCGATTGCGCTGCGGGTCGGCGATATCGTGTCACGTGACGGATTCTGCTTCGCTGACGTCCTGCGGGACTCTCGCCAAGGCTAAAGGGCTCCCACGTGCGCATCTGCGTGTTCTGCGGTTCGAGCGGCGGCAGGCGATCGGAATACATCGAGGCAGCTCGCGAGTTCGGTCGCCTGCTTGCGGCTCACGACATTGGCCTAGTCTACGGAGGTGCGCGCGTCGGATTGATGGGGTCGCTCGCGGATGCCGTGCTCGAGTGCCGCGGCGAAGTGATCGGCGTGATTCCTCGCGCGCTCGTTGATCGGGAGATCGCGCACCGCGGCTTGTCGGAGCTCCGCGTGGTTCACACCATGCACGAGCGTAAGGCGCTGATGGCCGATCTCGCCGATGGATTTGTGGCGTTGCCGGGTGGCACGGGCACGTTGGACGAGTTTTTCGAGGTGTGGACCTGGGCGCAGCTCGGACTCCACGGCAAGCCCTGCGGCCTGCTCAATGTGGGTGGCTATTACGACGATCTCAGCGGCTTCCTCGACCACGTCGTCGTCGAAGGATTTCTGCGCGAGTCATACCGGACGATGCTCGTGATGGAATCGAGCGCCGAAGGCCTGCTCCGCAGACTCCTCAGCTCCCAACCTCAGCCCGAGGCGAAGTGGACGGACACGAAGCAGCCGGTGATCGACGTCGTCGCGTGGGTCTGTATGCGCGATGAGCGGGTGCTGGCAGCCCGCAGCCGCGGCAGGGACGTCTTTTATCTCCCGGGTGGGAAGCGTGAGGCGGGAGAAAGTGACTGGAAGACGCTTGCACGGGAAGTCGGAGAAGAGTTACGGCTCGAGCTGCGGCCGGAGACGTTGTCTTTCGTCGGTCTCGTCGAGGCGCCGGCGCACGGTCATCGCCACGGAACCACGGTGCGCATGATTTGCTATGTTGCGGACCCGATTGGGACGATGGAGCAATTGCAAGCCGCAGCCGAGGTCGAAGAATTGGCGTGGCTGACTCACGCCGATCGGGCTTCGTGCGCGCCTGCGGCGCGTGCCGTGCTCGAAATCTTGCATGCGCGCGGGCAGATCCATTGATCGACTCGGAGGCTGCGGCGCGGATTCTGAGTTGCGCGTTTTTGGAGTGGGCGATCTATTGGGACACATGACCTCTCGCCGAGACTTTCTCGCCAGCGTCGCTCAGGCCGGCGTCGCCCTCTCAGCGCTCCAGGTGTCGAAGCATCTGCCGGTCCCCCAGACTCCTGGCTCCACACTCCTCGATGTCCCCATCGGCCTCGACTGGCGCATGCTTGGCCCGTTTCGCGGCGGCCGCGTCGACGCCGTATCCGGCGTGCCCGGCCGGCCAGACGAGTTCTATTTCGGCCACGTGAACGGCGGGGTCTGGAAAACGATCGACGCCGGCAGAACCTGGTTCCCGATATTCGACGACCAGCCCGTCGCCTCGATCGGCGCGCTGGCAGTCGCGCCGTCGGCCCCCGACGTCATCTACGTCGGCAGCGGCGAGTCCACGCTGCGCGACTCCGTGGGGTTCGGCAACGGCGTCTACAAATCCACCGACGCCGGCCGCACGTGGACCCACCTCGGCCTGAGTGCCACACAGCACATCGGCAAGATCGCCGTAGATCCCAAGAACCCCGATGTGGTCTTCGTCGCCGCGATTGGTCACCTCTATGCCGCGAACCCGGACCGCGGCGTGTTCCGCTCGCGCGACGGCGGCCGCACCTGGGAGAAAGTCCTCTACAAGGACGAGAACGTCGGCGCGGTCGAGGTCGTGATCGACCCGACCGATGCGCGCGTGGTGTACGCGGGATTGTGGAATACGCGCCGCCCGCCGTGGTTTGTGTACGCGCCCACGAACGGCCCCGGTGGCGGGATCCACAAGTCCACCGACGGCGGCACGACGTGGCAGCAGCTCACGACGGGCCTCCCGGCCGCGGGGATCGGACGGACCGGCATCGCCGTGGCGCCATCCAATCCGCGACGCGTGTACGCCGTGGTGGACTGCCTCGTACCTGACCCCAACGCGCCGCCCCCGGCGCCGCAGGCGCCGGGCCGTCCTTCGCCGCCGCCTCCAGGACAAGGCGGCGTCTTCCGCTCGGATGACGCCGGTGCGACCTGGCGGCGCGTCGGCGCCGACCAGGCGTTGTGGGGCCGCGGCTGGTACTTCGAGAAGATCGCGGTCGATCCGCGCGATCCCGACATCGTGTACGTGCCGAACGTCGCCGTGAATCGCAGCCGCGACGGCGGCGCCACCTGGGACGTGATCCGCGGCTCACCAGGCGGCGACGATTACCACCAGGTGTGGATCAATCCCGACAACCCCGACATCCTGATCGTCGCGAGCGACCAGGGCACAATCATTACGCGCAACGCGCGCACTGCCGATCCGCGCGCCATGAGCTGGAGCTCGTGGCTCAACCAGCCCACGGCGCAGATGTACCACGCATCGGTCGACTACCGGTTCCCGTACTGGGTCGTCGGTGCGCAACAGGACTCGGGCGCGGTGGCGGTGCGCTCACGCGGCAAGTTCGCGCAAATCTCGATGCGCGACTGGGAGCCGATCGGCGCCGTCGGCGAAAGCGGGTACGCCGCCGGCGACCCGCTGCATCCGGGCGTGATCTACGGCGGTGAGGGCAGCCGCTGGGACCTCGAGACCAACCTCCAGATCCCCAACACCGCGGCGCCAAAAGGCAGCGAGACCGACCGCGCCGACTGGACCCAGCCACTCGTGCTCTCGCCCGCGGACCCGCACGCGCTGTACTACGCCAGCCAATTCCTGTTCAAGACGAGCGACGGCGCGCGCACCTGGAAGCAGATCAGCGGCGACCTGACTCGACCCGATCCAGGTATCCCACCGAATCTCGATACGACCGCCGCGGCGGCCACCGATCAGAATGGCAAGCGTGGCGTGATCTACGCCGTTGCTCCGTCGCCGCTGCGCGCGCCGCTGATCTGGATCGGTACCGACGACGGGCTGATTCAGGTCACGGCCGACGACGGCGCGACGTGGCGCGATGTCACACCGGCGGCGATCACAGCGTGGAGCCGCGTCACCAGCATCGAAGCGTCGCACTTCGACGCGAACACGGCGTATGCGAGTGTGGACCGCCACCAGCTCCAGGACTTCGCCCCCTACATCTACCGCACGCGCGATCAGGGCCGCTCGTGGCAGCGCATCACGACAGGCCTGCCCGACGGCGTGTACGTCCATGTCGTCAAGGAAGATCTGCAGCGGCGCGGGCTGCTGTTCGCCGGGACCGAGCGCGGGGCGTTCGTGTCGTTCGACGACGGCGACCGCTGGCAGGCGCTCCAGCGCAATCTGCCGGTGACGTCGGTGCGCGACTTCGTCGTGTATGGAAACGACCTCATCGTCGCCACCCACGGCCGAGGGTTCTGGGTAATGGACGACATCAGCGCACTGCGGCAGGTGACCGACGAAGTCCTCCAGGCCGACGCCTGGCTGTTCCGGCCCGCGGACGCGATCAACGTGATCCCCGGCGACGACAACGGCACGCCGCTCCAGCGCGACGAGCCGCAGGCGCAGAATCCGCCGGACGGCGCGTGCATCGACTTCTATCTCAAGTCTGGAGCTGCCGCGGTGACGCTGGAGATCCTCGATGCCACGGGTAAAGTCCTGAAGAAGTGGCCCGCTGAACCGGACTCTGGGACCGCGGGGACCGCGCCGCGTGGTGGCCGCGGGACAAGCGGACTGCCGCGCGTCTCGCCGCTCTGGCAGCCCATGCTGGAGATGTTCTCCCCGACGCCAGGGATGCACCGGGTCGTCTGGCGGCCGGTCGCACCGCCGGAGCCCGCCGCTTCCGGCGGGGTTGGAGGCGGGGGTGGACCGCGACGCGGCGACGGCACGCGGCTCACCGGGACGTTCACGGCGCGGTTGACGGTCAGCGGCCGAGCGTCTACCCAGACCTTCACGGTGCGCCCCGATCCTCGGTTGACAGGAACTTAACGTCGTTTTATGTTATTACAACGTTATGGTAACTCGGTCGACAACCAGTCTGCAGCGTCGCCAACGCGAACGGAGCGAGATGCGCCACAACATCCTCGAGGCCGCTCGCGAGATGTTCGTACGCCAGGGGTACGAAGCGACGACGATGCGCGCGATCGCCGACCGCATCGGCTATACGCCCACGGCGATCTACCACCACTTCCGTAATAAGGAAGCGCTCCTCACGGAGCTGACCACGCAGGACTTTCGGGCCCTCGCTCAAGCATTTCAGAAACTCGGCGCAGTATCGGATCCCGTGGAGCGGCTGCGTCGCACCGGCCGGGCGTACATCGAGTTCGGTCTGACCCACCCGATGCACTACCGCCTAATGTTCATGACGCCGCACCCTGCGATGAAGGACTCGAAGGGCATCACCCAGGGAGATCCAAGCCAGGACGCCTACGCGTTCCTCGTGCAGTCTTGCGCAGAAGCGATCGCTGCCGGGCGCTTCCGGCCGGAGTTGAAGGACGCGCAGCAGATCGCCCAAATGCTCTGGGCCGGCTGCCATGGCCTCGTCTCGCTACGCATTGCGAAGGAGCACGACGACTGGGTGGAATGGCGCGACATACGCGAGACTGCGAGCGAGATGCACGATGCGATGATGAAGGGGCTCGCACGCGAGGGAACCTTGTGAGCCATCGGACCTTTTTTTTGACAGGTGACTTAACAATGTTAACGAAAGTTACGCTGTTCAGCTTGCTCGTCGGCGTGCTCGTACCCGCACCCCTCGCCGCGCAGCGACCCGACCCGCTCGGCGGCCTCGTTGCCGAAGCCATCCGATCGAACCTGGGCCTCGAGGGCCAACGGTTCGCCGAACGCCGCAGCGCCGCGGATGTGCGCGAAGCGCGCGGACTGTTCTTCCCGTCGCTCACACTCGCGTCGCGCTACTCGCGGCTCGACGGCGTCCCGAACATCGGCGACTTCGTGAACCCGGCGTACGCCGCGTTGAACGGGATCATCGGCCAGAACCGCTTCCCGACAAACCTCGACATCACGCTGCCGCAGCGCCACGACTCGCACCTGGAGCTGCGACAGCCGCTCTTCAATGCCGCGATCCTCGCGAACTACTCCGCGGCCCGGAGCCGCCATGACGGCGAGCGCTTCGCGCTCGGCGCCGCAGCCCGCCGGCTCGCGGCCGACGTGCAGACCGCGTACCTGACCGAAGCGAGCGCGCGCCGCGCCGTCGAGATCTACACGGCGTCGCTTGCCCTCGTGCGCGAGAACGAACGCGTCGCCGAGCGACTCGTCGCCGCCGGGCGCGCGACCCCCGAGGCGGTCTATCGCGCCCGCGCCGACCGCAGCGACATCGAGCAGCGCCTCGCCGAGGCGCGCCAGCGTGATGCGGCCGCCGCCCGCGTCGTGAATCAGATCCTGCGCCGGCCGGAAGGATCGGCGATCGATGCGATCCCCGACAGCGCGCTCGACCTGCCCCTCATCATCGGCGCCGACAGCGCGGTCGCTCTCGCCCTGAAGGGCCGGGAGGAGCTGCATCAGGTGGACGCCGGGATCCGCACCGCGCAGGCCGGCGTACGCGCGGCCACCGCGGCGTATCTGCCGAGCGTGTCGCTCGGCGTCGACTACGGCTTCCAGGGACGCGACATCGAGTTTCGCTCTGGCCAGGACTACTGGGTCGCGTCGATCGTCGTGTCGTGGAATCTGTTTGAGGGTGGGCGCGACGCCGCCCGTCGCGCCGCGGTCGGTTACGAAGTCGATCGCGCGCGCACCCTGCGCAAGGATCTGGAAGATCGCATCGCGCTCGAGGTCCGCGTCGCGTACGACGCAGCCGTCGTCGCGCACGAAGCGATCGCGACCGCGGACGATCGCCTCGAGGCCGCGCGCCGCACGTTCGAGCTGGTCCACCGCCGTTATGAGGAGGGCGTCGCGAGTCCCATCGAGCTCGTCGACGCGCGCACCTCCCTGACCTCGGCCGAGCTGAACCGCGTCGTCACCGCATACGGATACGCCATTCACTACGTGGAGCTCGAGCGCGCCGCCGCGCTGCGGCCCCTCGACTTCTAGCCCAAGGAGCAACGCCATGTCCCGTACTTCCCTCGCCCTGTTGTTGCCTCTGGTCCTCGCTGCCTGCGGCCGTGGCCGCGCTGCCACGCCGCCCGCGCACGACGCCGTCGAGGTGCGCCTCGCCCCGGTCACGGTCGAGCGTATCGCCCGACCCGTCAGCGCGACCGGCATCCTCGGTCCCAAGGAAGAAGTGCCCCTGAGCTTCAAGGTCGGCGGGGTGATCGGACGGATCCTGGTGGACGAAGGTCAGGCGGTCCGCGCCGGCGACACGCTGGCGGCGCTCGACCTGAGCGAGATCGACGCCGGCGTCACGCGGGCGCGTAGCGCGGCCGACAAAGCCGAGCGAGACCTGGGGCGAGCCCAGCGACTGTATAACGACAGCGTAGCGACACTCGAGCAGGTCCAGAACGCCCAAACGGGCCGTGATGTCGCTACTGCCGAGCTCGAGACGGCCACGTTCAACCGCCGCTACGCGGTGATCGTCGCGCCGGCGGCGGGCGTGATCCTGCGGCGCAACGGGGAGCCCGGACAACTGGTGCAATCGGGCACGGCGATCCTGGTGTTCGGCTCACGGTCGCGCGGCGTAGTACTCCGCGCAGCCCTGGCCGACCGCGATGTCGTCCGCCTGCAGCGCGGCGACCGCGCGGTGGTGCGCTTCGATGCCCTGCCCGATGAAGTCCTCCAAGGGACCGTCACGGAGATCGCGGCCGCGGCCGATCCGCTGACCGGGACGTACCGCGTCGAGGTGACGCTGCCGCAAGCGACTGGTTTGGCGAGCGGGCTGGTCGGTGCGGTGGCGATCGACCCGCGCGCCGACCGCGCCCTCTCCCTCGTGCCGATCGACGCGGTCCTCGAGGCCGACGGCTCCCGCGCGACGGTGTTCACGCTCTCGGCGGATGGTACCCGCGCCGAGCGGCGCGCGGTACGCATCGCGTTCCTCGCGGGCGACCGCGTCGCCGTGGTGTCGGGGCTCGAGGGCGTGCGCAGCGTCGTCACGGATGGCGCGGCTTACCTCGACGACCGCAGCGCCGTAATGGTCCGGCCATGAAACTCACCGAGTTCTCCGTCAAGAACTGGCAGTTCACGGTCGTCCTCTTCGTCATGCTGGCAGCCCTCGGCCTGACGTCGCTCTTGACGATCTCTCGCGGCGAAGATCCGCCGATCGACTTCCCGACGTTCACCATCGTTGCCGTCTACCCCGGGGCGAGCGCGGGCGACCTCGAGCGACTCGTCGTGAAGCAGCTGGAAGACACACTCCACGGCCTGGACGACGTGCGCAGCATCAGCAGCAACATCCGTCCCGGGGTGGCGCGGGTGCAGGTCGAGTTCGAGGCGAACGAAGACGCCGACAAGAAGTACGACGACGTCGTGCGCGAGGTGAACGCATTGCGCACCGGGCTGCCGCCCGAGGTCGCGCGGCTCGACATCTACAAGGCGAGCACGCTGGACGTGAACATCGTGCAGGTGGCTCTCGTGTCGCCGCTGGCGTCGTACGCCACGCTCGATTCGTTGGGAGAGGCGCTCGAGGATCGGTTGACGGCCCTGCCCGGCGTACGCAACGCGGAGCGCTGGGGCGCGCCGGAACGGCAGGTGGACGTGGATTTGGATCTCGGCCGCCTCGCCGCGCTGCGGCTGCCGGTCGGCCAGGTGCTCGGCGCGATCGGCGGGGAAAGCGCCGACATTCCAGGCGGCAGCGTGGACGTCGGGCGCCGCAGCTTCAGCGTGCGGTCGTCGGGGAGCTACGAAACGCTCGATCAGATCCGCGGTACGGTAGTCCGCGGCGGGAGCGGCCGGCTGGTGCACGTCGGCGACGTGGCCCGCGTCAGCTGGGGATCCGCCGACTCGACGTATCGCGCCCGCTTCAACGGCCGGCGTGCTGTCTTCATCACCGCGACGCAGCGGGCGGGAACGACGGTCGGCGCCGTGCGCGACCACATCTACGAGGGGCTTGATCAATTCGAGCAGACGCTCCCGCCCGGCGTCGCGTTGCACCGCGGCTTCGATCAGGCCGCGAACGTCTCGCACCGCCTCGGGCGGCTGGGCGAGGATTTCCTCATCGCGCTCGGGCTGGTGCTCTTGACGCTGCTGCCGCTGGGCGGCAGGGCGGCGCTCGTCGTGATGATCTCGATTCCGCTGTCGCTCGCGATGGCCGTGACGTCGCTCGCGTGGACCGGCTTCACGCTCAACCAGCTATCGATCGTGGGGATGGTGATCGCGCTCGGCCTGCTGGTCGACGACTCGATCGTAGTGGTCGAGAACATCACCCGCTACCGGCGCGCCGGGCACTCGCGCACGCAAGCGGCGATCCTCGCGACGCAGCAGATCTGGGTCGCGGTCCTCGGCGCAACGGCGACGCTCGTGTTCGCGTTCGTCCCGCTGCTCTTCCTGCCGGGCGGCCCGGGCCGCTACATCCGCTCGCTGCCGGTCGCGGTGGTATTCGCGGTGTTGGCATCACTCATCGTTTCGCTCACGATCATCCCGTGGCTCGCGAGCCTCCTCTTGGGCAAGGACGAAGGGCCCGAGGGAAACCGCTTCCTCCGCGCGTTCGACCGCGGAATCCACGCCACGTACGCGCCGCTGCTCGACCGCGCGCTGCGCCGGCCCGGCCGTACGCTGCTCCTGGCGAGCGCGTTCGTGGTCTTGAGCTTTGCGCTCGTGCCGGTCGTGGGCTTCTCGCTCTTCCCTAAGGCCGAGACACCGCAGTTCCACGTGGACATCACTGCGCCCGAGGGCGCCAGCATCGCCGCGACTGACTCAGCCGCACGGTACGCCGAGCGGGTGCTCGGCCGCGCCCCGGGAGTCAAGGCGATTTACACGTCGGTCGGGCACGACAATCCGCGCGTGTATTACAACGTCTCCTCGCGCACCGACGACCCGCGCATCGGGCAGCTGTTCGTGCTGATGAGCCACTACGACACCAAGACCACGCCGCGGCTGCTCGATTCGCTGCGGGCGGAGCTGGCGCGCTACCCCGCCGCCGAGCTCGCGCTTCGCGAGTACGAGAACGGTCCGCCGATCGACGCGCCGATCGCGATGCGCATCGAGGGGCCGGAGCTCGACTCCCTGCGTGCCATCGCCAGCCGGGTCGAGAGCGTCCTGAAGGCGACCGCTGGCACCGAGTTCGTGACGAACCCCGTGCGGCTCGCGCGCACCGATCTCCGGGTGGCGATCGACCGCGGCAAGGCGGGTCTGCTCGGCATCCCAACCGTCGAGATCGACCGCACGGTGCGGCTCGGCCTGGCGGGGCTCGAAGCGGGGAAGCTGCGGGAGGGCGCCGGCGACGCGCGGCCGATCGTGGTGCGTCTGGCGCGCGCCGAAGGAATGCGCCCGAGCCCGGAGGAGCTGGAGCGGGTCTACGTCACCTCGCTCAACGGCTCGCTCGCGCCGCTCTCGCAGGTCGCGGACGTCTCGTTCGAGCGTGCAGTGTCCGAAATCCAACGCCATAACCGCATCCGCAGCGTGACGGTCACCTCGAACGTGCGGACGGGGTTCAACACCGATCGCGTCACGCGTCAGGTCCTGCGTGGCCTCTCGCAGGTCAGCCTGCCGCCGGGATATCGGATCGCGCCGGCGGGAGAGATCGAGAGCCGGCAAGACAGCTTCGGCGACATGGGCGGCGCGATCATCGTCGCGACGTTCGTGATCCTGGCGATCCTGGTGCTCGAGTTCCGGACATTCCGCTCCACGCTGATCGTCGCGTCGGTCATCCCGCTGGGCATGGCCGGCGGCGTGCTGGCGCTCCTCTTCGCCGGACAGACGCTCTCGTTCGCCGCGACGATCGGGTTTGTCGCGCTGATCGGAATCGAGATCAAGACGTCCATTCTGCTCGTCGACCTGACGAATCGGCTGCGTGCCGAGGGGATGAGCCTCGAGGACGCGATTCGGAAGGCCGGTGAAGTCCGGTTCCTGCCGATCGTGCTGACGAGCCTCACCGCTATCGGCGGCCTGTTGCCGATCGCGCTCCAGGGGAGCGGGCTCTACGCACCGCTGGCGTGGGTGATCATCGGCGGATTGATCTCGTCGACGTTGCTCGCGCGGATCGTCACGCCGGTGATGTACCGCATGCTGGCCCCTCAAGTCGCGCGAGTGCAGTCGTGAGACATGTGCTGATCACGGGGGGGGGGGAGGCGACGGATCGGTTTGGCGGTCGCGAACTCCCCCCCACGCCGGATTGCACGGAACTACCGGGCAGCTCGCAGCCGTTTGATCAGTTGCACCTGACCGGCGTGGTAGATTGCGTGACAGGCGATGCCGAGGACCAGATTGAACCGCTCCGTAGCTGCGAGTGGCGAACTGGTCGTGACCGTTTCGACCGAGGCGATCAGGTCGGCCAATTGCTTCTGCTCTGACTCAAGCGTCGCCTGAATCTTCGCCCAAGGAAGCGTCTTTTCGTCGTTGACGACGAACCATTCGTCCCCGGGCAAGACGAATGGCTCGGCCGGCCGTCCGGAGATCTGCGATCTGACCGAACGGGCGAAGAAGGCATGATGGAGTGCGATCTCCGCTATGTTGTGTCGGCCCGGCGCGGGCCTCCAGAATGCGTCCGCCGGCTTCACGTCAGCAATCGCCGCTTTCAGGTCCGCGCCGTGCCAGGCGCCGGGCCCCCAGGCTTCGCTCAGGACGCGGGATTCGATTGCGAGACTGGTGCTGCTGGTCATGCGACTCTCCAGTTGGGGTGAGGCCGCACGATAAGGACGGACGGGAGGCAAGTCTTGGCAAAAATTGCGGTGGCCCTGGAGCACGCACTGGCGCGCCGGCGCGCATTGGGAGACGCAGGTCGTACGGCGCCGCGCACCATCGCCACGGGCGACGGATGGGCGGTCGCCGATGTCCTCTGCACATCCGGGCCCCGGGATCGCACCTTCGAAGAGCGCCACGCGCTCTACGCGATCGCAATGGTGCTCGCGGGCAGCTTTCAATACCGCTCTCCGCTCGGCGCCGGCCTCATGGCCCCGGGATCGCTGATGCTCGGCAACCCTGGCCTGACCTACGAATGCGGCCACGAGCATGCCGAGGGCGATCGGTGCGTCGTGTTCTGGTATGACCCGGATTACTTCGAGCAGCTGGCCGGCGCAGGATTCCGGGTGCCGCGCCTGCCGCCGGTGCGCCCGCTCGCGCCGCTGCTGGCCAGCGCGTGCACCGGCGTGCTCGGCGCGAGCGACATTGCGTGGGAAGAACTCGCGGTGCGATTAGCCGTCGAGACCGCAGGACTCGCGGCCAAGCAGTCCGCGGCGCAGGACACGTTGCCCCGGAACGCGGAAGCGCGTGTTACGCGGGCGGTGCGGGAGATCGATCGCCACCCAGACGCGAAGCTCGCACTCGGCAACCTGGCGCGAGAGAGCGGTCTCAGTCCCTACCACTTTCTCCGCACATTCGAGCGGTTGACCGGTGTAACGCCGCACCAATACGTGCTCCGCGCGCGGCTGCGCGATGCGGCGACGCGACTCATTACCGAGCCCCGAAAGATCATCGATGTCGCGCTCGATTCCGGCTTTGGCGACGTCTCCAACTTCAACCGGGCGTTCCGCGCCGAATTTGGCGTGAGTCCCCGCACCTACCGGGCTGCAAGAGGCTCGGTCACCGGCCTTGCACACCGCAGTCCCGTACCGAGTGCGAGCAGGTGGACGGCGGCCAACAACCATCGGATGGTCATCCCGAGAAGCGGCTCTTGAACGTCTGCCCGTAATCGTGGGCATCCCGTCGTCACGCCCCTCAGGTGCACAACCCGGCCGGCACTGTCGACCAGTTGGCTGCCCTGAACGTGGAGCGCGGGTGCGACACCGGGCGGCAGCGGGGCCGCCGGACTGCTGTGGCACGCTGCCGTCACCACCATCGCCGGAATCGCGACTCGAGGAATTTTCATACGCTACATTCTAGCCCCTATGGCCTCGTTCGTGGTGCGCGCGCCGGGTCGAGTGAACCTCATCGGCGAGCACATCGACTACTGCGGCCTCCCGGTGTTCCCGATGGCCATCGGCCGCTCGGTCCGCATGACGTTTCACCCGCGCGCAGATCGAGAAACGCGTCTCGCCAGCCGCGATCCGCGCTTCGCGCCCAGCAACTTCACGGTGACGGGCAGCATCCCGCCGGCGTCGGCCGGGGATTGGAGCAATTACGCCCGGGCGGCGGCCCAAGCCCTCGTCCAACGCTTCTCCGACCTGCTGGGCGTCGACGCATTGGTCGAGAGCGACCTCCCGATCGCTGCCGGACTCAGCTCCTCGTCCGCTCTCGTGGTAGCAACCGCCCTCGCGATCTTGCACGCCAACGAGGAGTCGATCGCGCCGCTCGAGCTGATGGACCTCCTGGCGCGTGGTGAGCGCTACGTCGGCACCGCGGGCGGCGGGATGGACCAGGCGATCATCCTCGGCGCGCGGGCGGGGTGCGCGTCACGGATCGATTTCCACCCGCTCAGGCTCACTCCCACGGCCGTGCCCAAGGGCTGGCAGTTCATCGTCGCTCAGAGCCTGGTGCATGCCGAGAAATCCGGGGCGGCGCGGCAGGCCTACAACGAGCGGCCGCGGCAATGCGACGAAGCGCGGCGCCTCGTCGCGAAGCGGCTCGACCGGCCGGAGCGCACCACTTACTCCGACCTCCTGGCGGCGGCCTCGGTCGAGGAGCTGCTCGAGGTGGCGCGTTCGACCCTCTCCGCGGTGCTCGCGCGGCGGTTTCGCCACGTGGTCACAGAGGGAACACGCGTGCGGCAAGCGGAGGCGGCGATGGCGGCTGGGGGAGGCGATCTCGCGGCGTTCGGGCGCCTGCTCGACGCCTCGCACGCGAGTCTCCGGGACGACTACGAGGTGAGCTGTGCCGAGCTGGATCAACTCGTGGAGCTGGCGCGGGAAGCCGGCGCGGCCGGCGCGCGACTCACGGGCGCCGGGTTCGGTGGATCGATCGTAGCGCTCTGCTCTGTCGACCGAGCGCCGCGGGTCTTAGCTGTTCTGCGAGAGCGCTTTTACGCCCCGCGCGGGGCTTCGGGCAAGGACAATGTCTTCGCCGCCGAGCCCTCGGCAGGCGCCGAGATTCTAACCCCGGGCGCAAGCCCGGGGTGAGCCCACGAGCGCATGCGGTCGCGCAGGAACTTCAGGCCGCGAGCGAGCTGCGTCTCCACGGTCTTCTCGCAAATGCCGAGGCGTTGGGCGATCTGGGCGTAGCTCAGTTCATTGATCAGCCGCAGCTTGCAAACCTCGGCGCGCTTGGCGGGGAGCTCGGCGAGCGCTCGTTCGACGGCAGCAACGAGATCCGCCGCCTCCAGGTTGGATTGGATCTTCGCCGCCGTGGTCGGCTGACCGATTCGCCAGCGGCGCGCCACGGCGGCGCGCTCCAATCGGTCGCGTGCGGAGTTGCGGACGGCGAGGTACAGGTAGTTCCGCACGGCGCCGGCGGGGACCCAGTGCTCTCGGCCGCGCCAGATCCGAAAAAAGACCTCCTGCGTGATTTCCTCCGCGTCTTCTTTCGAGCGCAGGTAGCGGAACGCGAACGCAAAGAGCCGCTCCCAGTACCGGCGATACAGCGCCTCGAACGCGTCCAAGTCCCCGGCGCGGATGCGATCAACCCACGCGCGTTCGTCGGCGTCGGTCCTGGTGTCTTCGCCGGACGAGAGCGGCGGGAGCAGCTGGTTGGCGAGGCGGATCTCGAGAGACATCGGGCGCGTCCGAGGGGATTAGCGTGCACCCGATTCCGATACGCCGCAAGGTCACCCAAACTCTCGATAGGCTCCAAACGGAGCTAACTGATCCTCCCCCAGCTCCGCAGGGATTGGCTCCCAAGGTTCGTTGAGTTTCTCGCATAACTGCTTCCACAGGGCCGTGCGGACATAGCGTTGATGAACCTTTTGGAATGGAGTAGACAGCAGGAGGGTGTTGGCCGCTTGTAGGTCTCCGCGGTCGATGAGGAGCTGCACGCGGCGTTCGATGATCGACTCGTTGGGAAGGGCGTCCACCCGGCTCAGCCAGCGCTCGCGTTCGGCCAGCGTGTGCGTCCCCAATGCGCGTAGTACATCATCGCGCGCGACGATGATCTGGGGATGTAGCTGCAACCATTTCTCCTGAATGGATTCGAGGGCTCGTGCGGCGCCTTCGAGATCGCCCACTGTTTTGAGCAGCCGAGCGAGCAAGGCGTTGGCGACGCCCATGCCCCGCGTCTCGGACAGCACGGCGATCGCCTCCTGCTTTTTCCCTCGGCCCGCCAGCCACGTGCCGTGGTAGAACTTCCAATGACCTTTCTCTGCATCATTGGTGTTTTTAATTGCCCACTTGAAAGGCGCATTCAGCTCCTCCATACCGGAGGGAGGCCACAGGCAGCGATCGATCTCGGGCGGCTGCGGGAGTCTTCCTTTCGATTCGTAGGCGCTCACGAGATCCCTCCAGACCTTCACCTCGTCCTGCCGCGCCCAATCGAACAGCGGAACGTCTCTGACCGGTCTCAGGTCTACCTGCGGAATCGTGAGAGCGTGGATATCGAGGGGTTTGTCCGAAGGAATCCAAAACTCCTCGTGCGATCGAGTTTCCTGGCGTCCTAAGTGCAGCTTGGTGGACTGATCGGTGATGGGTCCGCCCTGGATCTCCGCGTACGGCTGATCCTGGTCGCTACTCAGCGTCGCCCACGCGCGGTCCTTCCCGACCCCGTAGCTCCACAATTTCATTCCGGGCGCGGCCCGTGCATCGGCGACGTGATAGAGTCCCGTCCCGAACGACGGCGTGAACGCGCCGAAGGCATTCACGTCCTTGGTCTGCCAAAAAAAGCCCGTCATTTCCTTGATATCGGCTTCGCGCCTGGGTCCTGCGTCTTGCCACTCGATGACGCCGAGTGTCGACGAGTGGGCCAGGACCTGGCCGCGGGGAAAGTGGTACTCCGTATCCGGAGCGCTGGGCACCGCGGCATTCGACCACGACATCCAGGGATGCGCCGCCCTGCCGGGGTTATGAAAGACGACGCGCTCGGTCAAGAAATCATCGCCGGCCCCCAGGGAATACTCGACGGACCACTGCATGCCGAATCGCAGCTCTCGTTCTCCGCAGGTCACGTAGGCACGCTCCTGGGTACGATCGATGCGATGCAGGACAGGATCGTTCTGGGTTGGAGAATGAGAAATGGGGAAACTCACTTCGATGCCGCCGGCCACGAACCCGAACCGGGGGAGTATGCGCGTCGGGCGGATGACGTCGGGCGCATAGAGGACTTCCTTGCCGGACGCCTTGTGCACGATCGAGGTGACCCGTCCGCCTCGGTCGGGACAGATTGTCACGCGGAGCTTCGCGTTCTCCAACGCGACGAACCCGTACTGCTTCAGTACGGGTCGGTGTGAAGTCTCGACATAGCTCACGTACGGGTAAACCCCGTCGGGATCGAACGCGGTCGGGATCGGACCAGCGGGGATCGGTGCATGCGTTAAGACGTAGTCGTGAAACTCCGTGCAGACGACGCCCCTCCCAGCCCCACCCGCGGGAGTCACTTACCGCGACAGGGCGTCGCTCAACGCTGCCAACATGCGCCTTCCCTGCTGCACGGCATCGGTAATGCGCCGTTGATCGTAATTGCGTTTGCTGTAGTCGCGATCGCCGACGAATGTGGCCAGGTGATTCTCCAAGACTCGCATCTGGCTCTTGATCTTGCGATCGGTTGACGCGGACGCGAGCGCCCGCAGTATCCGCATCTTTTCATAATCCACGATGCCTTCGCGCAGTTTCTCGAATCGAATGCTGCTATTGGCTCCGGGATACACGAGGAACGTATCGCCGGCGGGCCATATCGCGTGCCGTGCATCGCGCATCGGATCCGCGGGCCAGGCATCGTATGCCCAGCGCAGAAATCCGTCGTAGCCGTATGCCGCCGCGTACCAGCCGATGTAGCGACCCTCGATCGGCGGCGAAAAAACGAAAGTGTTTGGTCTCGGCGGAAAGCAGGCGACATAATAGGTGGTGGTCGCCCCTCGCGCCGAGCGCTGGCGTAGTTCCGGCGGGCTGGGCTCGCTGGTGATGGCCGGCGAGTAGTCGTCGAGCAAGCTGTCCAGCTCCGGATGCCAATCTCCCGCGTACGTGATCCTCCACGACCTGGAGTGATCCTTGATCACTTTGATCGCAGCCAGCGTGATCGGCATCGGGTTCTCGTTGATCCCGAGGTAGGTCCTGGAGAACCATCCCTTCTGTTCCAGATGCACCTTCAGATCGTCCAAAAACACCGGGAACAGGGATCGAAACTTGGCGGAGTCGGGTGACCATTCCTCATAGACGTAGTTGCCGGTTTTGGCATCGAGGTAGCGAAACCGGTGGCCCCAGGGAACCGGCGTGTAGATGGTGATGGCTTTATCCACGCCGACGTCCATCGCGAGCTGGACGTATTGATCGAAGATGTCGTAGTCGAACTTCCAGGTACCGTCGGGACGCTTGGTCCAATCGATCATCGCGCCTTCGATCATGTACGAATTGTCGGCCCACGGGGAATGGACGGCGTAGGTGGTGATGTACTTGCCCCCGGCCGCCGCATAGAGCTGGAGGTGCTTCTTCAGCAGCGCTTTGTGCTCGTCGGACCAGGGCTGGACGTTGTAGTACCACGCCACGACCCACGGGTTTTGCCACAGGTCGAGCCTGAACTTCCAATCGCGCGGGCTGGGTAGGACTTGGTTTTGCACGCGGATGCTCACCTGCAATGCGGCACGACTGTTCTCCGAGCTGACGTCGATCGTTCCCTGGTAAACACCGGCCTCGGTACCGGACGGTATGTCCAAGGAAACCCAGATGGGTCTGACCGTGCGAGCGGGGAGATCGAACCGCTCGAGGGTTTCGAGCCTATCGGGCACGAGATACACGGTGTCCGTCGCATCGCAGCCCCGCGGCGCGGCGCCATAGGGATAATTCGACAGGACGTAGCGAACCAGGTTCACGTGAAGATTGCTCTTGCTCAACACCCCGCCTTTGGCATTGACGAGGTCATTGGTTGTAATCCGTATCTGCTTCACCGTATCCCGCGACCACATCAACAGCTGCGCATTCAGCCGCTCGCCTTTCCACCCGGTGTCAGCCCAGAGGCGGGATTGCTTTGGGAGGGTTGGAACCTCACTGCGCATGTACAACTCATCGGTCGTACCGAACGACACGTTCAAGCCGTTTTGTTGCTGCGACCACCCGAGCGAGTCACTCGCCACATCGAACGTGTACTCCGCCTGGTAGTGCGGCTGCGGCGCGGGGACTTTCGCGGCATCGATCTGCGTGCGTTGCCATTGCCCGGCAGCCACGCCGGGCGCCAGGTACAACGCCAGGACCGCGAGGAGGACAGTTCTCAGGTCACCAGCCCGGGTTTGGAGGAGCGTGCCGTGTCATAGTTGAATCTGCTGCAAGGGAATCGGGTCGAGGTAGTGCTTGGGGAGGAATTCCCGAGCCCCTAACCCCTAGCCCCTATTCAAATCCAACTCGCGGCAGGGCGCGGAACAGCCCCCACGCCGCCGCGCCCGCGGCCATCAGGCACACGATCCCGGGCACCAGTTTCCCGTACAACACGTATCCCGTGCCGAACAGAGCTGCGTAGATGATGATGACGCCGAGGAACCAGCATAGGAATGCGGCGGTCACGCTTTCCCCCGGCTTCGCCGGCTGGGTCGTCACCGCGCCGTCCCAGCCTCGGCCCATGGGCCGAATCCGGTCATAAAACGCCCGGAGCGTGGCGCGGTCGGTGGGCGGCGTCAGGAACGTCACCGCCAGCCACCCGATGGTAGTGATAGCGACGCCGATCACGAGCGAGAGCGTCGGGGCGAGCGGCGCGAACCCGAGCGCCGTGTGCACGAACTGGAAGTACACGGCCACCACGAAGGAAATCGCCATGCCGGCGATCTCGCTCCACGCGTTGATCCGCCACCAGAACCAGCGCAGCAGGAAGATCAGTCCGGTCCCCGCGCCGATCTGGAGCAGAATCTGGAACGCCTGGTAGGAGTTGTGGAGCCAGAGCGACAACGCCGACGCGAGCACGATCAGTCCCACCGTGACGGCGCGCCCCACGTTCACGTAGTGGCGCTCGCTCTTGTCGGGCGCGACGAAACGGCGGTAGCAATCCTCGACGGCGTAGGACGCGCCCCAATTGAGGTGCGTACTGATGGTGGACATGTAAGCCGCCGCGAGCGAGGCAATCATCAGGCCGAGGAGGCCGTGCGGGAGATAGACGAGCATCGCGGAGTAGGCGAGGTCGTTGCGCACGATCGCCTGGTCGATATGCGGGAACCGCGCGGCGATTGAGGCGAGGTCGGGATAAACGATGAGCGACGCCAGCGCCACGATGATCCACGGCCAGGGCCGCACCGCGTAGTGGAGGACGTTGAACAGCAGGGTCGTGCGCATGGCGTCGCGCTCGGTGGGCGCGGCGAGCATCCGCTGCGCCACGTAGCCCCCGCCTCCCGGCTCGGCGCCGGGATACCAGGTGCTCCACCACTGCACCGCGAGCGGCACCACCAGAACGGCGGCCGCCGTGGTCCAGTCCGAGAAATCGGGCAAGAGCGACAAGTGCCCAGTCACCCGAGGGTGTGCGAATAGCGCCGACAATCCGCCGACCTGAGGGAGCTTGAGTGCCACGACGGCGGCCAGCACCGACCCGACCATCGCGATCGCGAACTGTACGAAGTCGGTCAGCACAACCCCCGACAGGCCGGAGCTTGCGGCGTAGATCACGGTGACGGCGCCGCCGACGAGCACCGCCGTGGAGCGATCCCAGCCGAGCATCACGCCGGCGATCTTGGTCGCGGAGAGATTGACCGAGGCCATGATCATCACGTTGAAAAACACGCCGAGGTAGATCGCGCGGAACCCGCGGAGGAAGGCCGCCGGCTTGCCCGAGTAGCGCAGCTCGTAGAACGCGATGTCGGTGAGGGCCGCGGAGCGCCGCCACAGCTTGGCGTAGAAGAACACCGTGCACATCCCCGTCACCGCGAAGGCCCACCACACCCAGTTCTGGCTCACGCCGCCGGTGCGCACCAGATCGGTGACGAGGTTTGGCGTGTCGGTCGAGAACGTCGTGGCGACGAGCGACACCCCAAGCAGCCACCACGACAACCGGCGCCCGGAGAGGAAGAACTCCTGGCGGCCTGAGCCGGCGCGGCGCGCCACCGCCAGTCCGATGGCCACACACACGACGCCGTAGAGCACAAGCACCAGCCAATCGATCGTGTTCAGTCGCACCGTAGCCTCAGAGGTGGGTGAATGCGGCGCGCAAGTCCGCCGGATAGGTCCCCGCGCGCACGAGCGCGCCGATCGCGGCGCGCACCGCCGGCACGTCGGCGGCAAAGGTCATCCCCAACCAGCGGTCGCGCGCGATCAACACGCGCAGCCGGGCGCGGCCCGCCGTCACCTGGTCGTCGAGCGCCGTGCTCAAGAGAAACTCGGCATCTGGCGCGCGGTGCGACGTCGTGAGAAAGGCGTCGAACTGGTCCTCCAGCACCGCGAAGACGTCGGGCGCAAAGCCCCACAGGTTCATCGAGGTGTGTTCCCCGCCGGTGAACTCGCGCTGCTCGCCGGCCGCCGTGACACCCCGAATCCGGCCGTTCACGCGGCGTACGTCCCGCACTTCGACGAGCCGTGTGAGCAGTTCGTCCGGCCCGCACGATGCCACCGCCCGGGCAACGCCGCCGTGCTCCGAGAGCGTCTCATCCAACCGGTAGCCCACGAGGGCATGCACGGGCGAAGCATGTTCGGCCGTGAGGTGCTCCGCGAGCACCCGGTAGGCACCAGCGCCGTAAAAGTCGTCCGCATTGCACACCGCGAAAGGGCCGTCGACGGCATCCCGGCAGGCGAGCACGGCGTGGGCCGTGCCCCACGGCTTCACCCGCGCGTCGGGCACGCGCTGCTCGACGAAATCCACGGGCACGACGTCTCCGGTCACGTCTGAGATGTGCTCGCTCAGCGGAGCGGCCAGCTCTTTCCTTATAACGAGCACGACGCGGGTGAAGCCGGCGCGCATCGCGTCATAGATCGCATAATCGAGCAGCGTCTCGCCGGACGGCCCGACGGGGCTCAGCTGTTTCGGCCCGCCGAAACGGCTCCCGACGCCGGCCGCGAGAATCACCAGTGCGGGCGCCGTCATGCCCTACTTCCGCGCGTGCTCCACGACCCGCCGCACCCCGTCCTCGAGCGACACGACCGGACGCCAGTCCCAAGTCCGCTGTGCCAGGGCGGCGTCGAGACAGATCCGCGCGATGTCACCCGGTCGGTCCGCGGCGTAGATCGGCTCACGCGCGTATCCCGTCGCTCTCGCCACGGCGCGAAACAGCTCGAGGTCCGACACCTCCCGCCCCCACCCGACGTTGGCAACGGTTTCTGAAGGCCCGGCTGCTGCCCGAATCGTCGCCTCCACGACGTCGCCCACATACACATAGTCCCGCGTCTTCTTGCCGTCGCCAAAAATCGTCACCGGCTCGCCGGCGAGCATCTGGCGCGTGAAGATCGACACGACGCCGGCCTCTCCGTCGGAACGCTGCCGCGGGCCGTAGACATTGGCGTATCGCAGCGCGGCGTATTCGATGAGCCCGCGGGCCGCGTACGCGCTGAGATAGTGCTCGAAAGCGAGCTTGCTGGCGCCGTACTCCGACATGGGACGCGTCGAGTCGGTTTCCGACACCGCCACACGACCGGGGGGAGGGGTACCGTAGACAGCGGCCGACGACGCGTAGACGATGCGGCGTGCCCCGCCCGTTGTGGCCGCGCGAAGCACGTTGAGGGCGCCCAGCACGTTCACCCTCGCATCGAACTCCGGCTCCCGAATCGACCGGCGTACGTCCGTCTGCGCGGCCGCGTGAAACACGACCTCCGGCCTGAACGTGACGACGACGTCACGCAGCGCGGCAGCGCAGATGTCGACTCGGTGGAACGGCGCATTCGCTGCAACGTTGCTGGTCGATCCCGTGGACAGATCGTCCACCACGCAAACGCGGTAGCCGTCCGCCAGCAGGCGATCGACGAGATGAGAGCCGACGAACCCCGCTCCACCCGTCACCAGCGCGCGCGGACCTGTGTCGGTCACGCCGTGACGATCCCCAACCGCGGCCACGTCTTCCACCGGCCGCGCGTGAAATCCGGAAACTCCGCGGGACGGCCACCGTTGGCCACCGACCATTCGGAGAGCGGTGTGACGACGCTGAGCGCCGCCGCGTCGTAGACGTTCATGTCGGTGGGAAGGCCTTCGCGGAGGCACTTGATGAGCCGGTAGTCTTCGAGGTAGTCCATGCCGCCGTGCCCGGCGCCCCTGCTCTTTTCCTCTATCTGCTTCCACAGCGGGTGATCGAACTCCGCCAGGTACGCTTCCGCAGGATCCCACTCGTCCGGCTTGCTCCGCCCTTCGATGTAAACGCGATCGGGGTAACCCTGGAACAAGCCGCGCGTGCCCTGGACGATGTTGACCCGGCTGTACGGGCGCGGGAGGTTCGTCTCGTGGGTGACGCAGATGGTTCGCCCGTTTGCCGTCTTGATGAGGCTCACGTTCATGTCGCCCAGGACGTAGTGCTCCTGCCGCTGCGGGGAGCCGTCGGGAAAGTGGTCGCGGGCGTACAGCTGCAGACCGCGGGAGGGGCCGCTCATCGAGACCAAAGAGGCGAAGCGGTCGCCGCGGTTGATATCCATGCAGTTGGCGACCGGACCCAGCCCGTGCGTCGGGTAGAGATTGCCGTTGCGTTTCATTGAATGCGCGCGGCGCCACAGCCCTTCACCTTCGGCGCTGAACTTCACGGACCGCAGGTCGTGCAGGTAGCCGCCCTCGGCGTGCAGAATCTCGCCGAACACGCCCTGGCGGACCATGTTGAACACCATCATCTCCATCCGGCCGTAGTTGCAGTTCTCCATCATGACGCAGTGCTTGCCGTACTTCTCGGCGTGCTCCACCAGGGCCCAGCAATCGTCCACGGTGTACGCGGCGGGCACCTCGGTGGCGGTGTGCTTCCCGTTGCGCATGGCCGCGAGGCAGATCGGGACGTGCCACTCCCAGGGCGTGGCGTGGAACACCAGGTCCAGCTCTTCTTGCTCGCACATGCGGACGAAGTCGGTGGGACTGCGCGAGTAGCCCGTCGGGCGGGGGAATCCCGCCTTCTCGACCAGGTCCTGGATCCTGGTGACCTTTTCGGGCACGATGTCGTCCACGGCCTTGATCACGCACCCCTCGATCCGCAGCAGGTTCTCCACGTGCGCGGTCCCCTGCCCACCGACGCCGACGAATCCGATGCGGACGGTGTCTATGGGCGGAGCGGCGAGGAACCGTTCGGGTGCGGATCCCTGGCTCGGCAGCTGGGACAGGGAGGAGGAGGACGAGGCGGCGCTCGTCGCGGGCGCGCAGGCCGCGGTCCCGCCCAACGCGGTGAGGCCGAGCCCGCCGGCGATCAGCTTCAACGCTTCGCGCCGATCCAGGTCATTGTTACTCGTGGTCATGTAAACCTCCCAAGGCTCTCGTCGACGCGTAAAAGTAGGCGGCTAGACGCCAAGCAGACGCCTAGCCGCCGATTCGCCGGGCTGGCCTACGCGCGTCTATTGGCCGGCCGCCTCCCGGCGCTCCAGCACGATCGGTTCCAGCCGCTTGCCCCGCAGCGCCGCATTGATGCCGGCCAGATCGCGTGCAGCCCAGGCATCGAAGTCCCGCACCACATCGGTGAGTTCCCGCGCCAATGCGTCCGCGCGCTCGGTCTGCGTCTGCGACGGACCACCATCGTAGAAGACGATGTTGCCGTACAGATCGGTGAGATTCTCGCGCAGGCGCTCCTCACCCGTAATCATGCCGCCTTCTTTAGTCGCCACGATCTTTTTGCGCAGCGCATCCACGGTCGCGGATGCGGCGCGCAGCCGCTTCGCCACTGCGTCACCGGCCGTCAGCCTGCCGGCGCGCTCATCGAGCGCCTGGCGGACGCCATTCATGCGCTCCACCGCGACCGTCATGTCGGTGAGCGTTCCCGACATCTTGAGCGCCAAATCGAACGCCGCCTGGCGCTCCGGCGCCGTATGCGTGCTGCGCGGGTCGGGCACGAGCACGAGCTGCGTGCTATACGTCGCGGTGTCCTTCGTCATTTTGATTGTGTAGGTCCCCGGCAATACCCGCGGGCCGAAGGCCGCGCCGAAAGCGGCACTCGCCGCTGGCGGCACGCGCGGCGCCGCCAGTCGCATCGACCACGTCACGCGATTCAAGCCACGGCGTTTGCTCGTCGGCATCGTGCCGAGGGGTTTTCCGCTCGCGTCGTAGACCTCGAGCTTCATGTCTCCGAAGATGTGCCGGCGCCGCTGGTAGTATGTGATCACGGCATCGCCGGGCGGATTGGGCCCGACGTACATGGCGTCGCCGTTCGCCCACCCGCCGCCGGCCTGCAGGCGCTGCACCGTCGGACGCCCCGCAAGGAACGCGACCGGGCTGGCGAGAACCTCGGGGGTCAGCGCCCTGAGCGGCGTGATGTCGTCCACGATCCAGATCCCGCGACCGTGGGTGGCGATCACGAGGTCGTGGTCGCGCGGATGAATCGCCAAATCGCGCACCGCGACGGCCGGGAGGTCGCCGCCCTTGTAATGCGCCCACTGCTTCCCACCGTCCACCGAGACCCAGAGCCCCAGCTCAGTCCCCAGAAACAACAGGTTGCCGTTGACTAAGTCTTCCTTGATGACGTGCGCATAGCCGCGTACCGGGCTGTCGGGCGCGACGAGCGGCGTCCACGTGGCGCCGAAGTCGGTCGACTTGTAGGCGTAGGACCGCATGTCGCCGAACATGTGCACGTCGAACGTCGCGTACACCGTTCCGGTTGCGAAATGCCCCGCCTCGACGGATGACACCCACGCATTCTTCGGGAGCCCTGCGATGTTGCCCACGACGTTCGACCACGTTTTCCCGCCGTCGCGCGTGACCTGGAGGTTCCCGTCATCGGTGCCCGCCCAGATCACCTGCCCGTCCCGCGGCGACTCCGCGATCGCGTAAATCGTGGTGTGCATCTCGGCGGCAGAGTTGTCGACCGTGACGCCGCCAGACTGTTCCTGCTTCTGCTTTTGCGGATCATTCGTGGTCAGGTCGGGAGAGATACGCTCCCAGGTCTGGCCAAAGTCTTTCGACCGGAAGAGCACCTGCGCGCCGATGTAGATCGTTCCCTTTTGCGTGGCGCTGATATGGATCGGCGTGTTCCAGTTGAAGCGGAGCTTTTTCTCCTGGTAGCGGGGCAGCGGCCGGATATTACGGGCCTCGTGCGTCTTGCGGTTGACGCGGGCGATCTCTCCGCCCTGGTACTCGGCGTAGAGGTAGTCGGGATCGGTGGGGTCGGCGAACATCCAGAAGCCATCGCCGCCGTACATATTCTCCCACTGGTGGTTGGTGATCCCGCCCGGAAACTCCGACGGCCCGACCCACGAGCTGTTGTCCTGCAGGCCGCCGTACACGTTGTACGGCCGTGCCATGTCGACGCTGACGTGATAGAACTGCGAAACCGGAAGATTCTCGTTCTTCACCCACTTGTTCCCGGCGTCGTACGAGAACCACAGGCCGCCGTCGTCGCCGGTGATCAAGTGATCGGTGTCGTTCGGATCGACCCACACGTCATGGAAGTCTCCGTGCGCACTGCCCGAAATGCCGCTGAAGCTCTTCCCGCCGTCGGTGCTGACGATCAAACCGCCGTCGGGCTTGTAGACCCGATCGGCGTCGCGCGGATCGACGATGAGGTTCGCGAAATAGAACGGCCGCCAAATCATATTCTGGCTGCGATCGAGCATCTGCCACGTCTTGCCGCCGTTCTCGGATCGATAGAGCGCGTTCAGCGGCGGCACCGCTTCGATGAACGCGTACACGATGTCCGGCTTCGACGGAGCGACGGCCACCGCCACGCGACCCCATGGCTTGGGGGGCAAGCCCGACGCGCTGCCAGGCGTGAGCTCGCTCCAGGTCGCGCCGCCATCGCTGCTCTTGAACAGTCCAGAGGCACTCGGCGCGGTGGCGCTATCGCCGCCGGAGCGGAACGTCCAGCCCCGGCGCCGGAAATCCCACATCCCCGCGTAAAGGGTCTTGGGATGCGCCGGGTCCATCGACATCATCGAGCAGCCGGTCGACAGGTTCGCGCCCTTGAGCACCTTGGTCCACGTCTTTCCACCGTCGGTCGTCTTGTAGACGCCCCGCTCGTCGCTATCGCTCCAGAGCTTGCCGGGCACGCACACGTAGATCGTGCTGGTCTCCGTCGGATCGACGAGGATCTTCACGATGTGCTCGGAGTTCTTGAGCCCCATGTTCGTCCAGTTCTCACCGGCGTCGTCCGAGCGATAGACGCCATCGCCGATCGACACACTGTTTCGCATCCACGATTCGCCCGTGCCCACCCAGATCACCTTGGGGTTCTTCGGATCGATCGTCACGGCGCCGATCGACTGGATCGGTTGCTTGTCGAAGACTGGCTTGAACGTCGTGCCGCCGTTCGTCGACTTCCACACGCCGCCGCTCGCCGCGCCGACGTAAATCGTCAGCCGCGCGCCCTCGTGCACGGCGTCGAGCGCCGCAATGCGTCCGCTCATCGCCGCCGAGCCGATGTTGCGCGCGCCGAGGCCCGAGATCGTTTCCGAGTCGACCCTGACCGCCGGTTGCTGGGCAATCAGAAGCAGCAGGAGGGCGTTCATGGGCGGGCCCCCGGCCGTGCGAACCGCTGATCATCGAGCGGTACGTTGGCCTCGATTCTGTCGTAGGTGATCTTGCCACGATCCGTGCTGCTGCTGCCCTTCGGCCCGGACTCGGATGAGAACGGCAGATACACGCCATTCACCTGCTTGTAATCGCCGAGCGACGTTTCGAATTCCTGCGGGGCGCCGCGGATCATGCGCTGCGTGTCGATTCTGATCGGGACGTAATACTCGGTATCGAGGTAGTAGAAGCTGACGTCGCCGTTCGGGCGCGTGACCTTGAGTTTGTACGCGTCGCTCCCCTCGATCTGGTCCATTCCCTGAAACTCGACGCGATTGCCTTTGGCCTGATAGTTCACGAGTGGGCCGTCGAAGTCCGCATCGTCGAGAATGCCATGCATCTCTTCTTCACCCAGCGCTTCCGGATCGCGCTTGCCCTGCCAGGGCTCGATCTTCCACCCCATGTGGCCGTCATAGGCGTTGATGCCCGTCATCCCTTGTATGGAGAATTCCTGGCGCACGCTGTTGGGGCGCTTGTTCTCCTGGACTACGACGGCCTCGAACCCGCCGCCGCCGGTGAATTTCCCGGTGCGACGCAGCGTCTGCAGCGCCTGGATGCGGGCCAAGCCACCGCACGCCTGGATGTATTTGGCGACAAGACTGTCGACGGACTGAGCGGTGAGCGGCGTCGCGCACAGCGTGAATGCCGCGAGCCTAAACAGGATGCTACGCATGGTGATCCTCCAACGCTCAACGAGGGGACGGAGAAAATAGCCGCCGGTCGCGCGCTCGCAACCGGAAGCGTAGACTTCTCGCCCATGGCATTCCCCAACCTCACGGTGCTCTCGCACCCGTTGATCCAGCACAAACTCACGATCCTGCGCGACAAGCGCACGAGCACGCGGGACTTCAAACAACTCGTGAACGAAATCGCGATGCTGATGGCCTATGAGGTGACGAAGGACCTGCCGCTCGAATCGGTGGAGATCGAGACGCCGCTCGAGAAAACGTCCGGCAGTCAGGTGGCGGGCAAGAAGCTGACGCTGGTGCCGATCCTGCGCGCCGGGCTGGGCATGGTGGAGGGCATCTCGCAGCTGATCCCCTCGGCTCGCGTCGGCCACATCGGCCTGTACCGCGACCATTCCACACTGCAACCCGTGGACTACTACTTCAAAATCCCGTCAGGAGAAGCAGACCGCGCATTCTTCGTGCTCGACCCGATGCTGGCCACGGGAGGCTCGGCGGTCGCCGCGGTCAGCGCGCTGGCTCGCGCGGGAGCCCAGAAGATTCGCTTTCTCTGTCTCGTGTGCGCGCCGGAGGGCGTGAAAGCCATGCTCGACGCCCATCCCAAGGTGCCGGTCTATACCGCCTCCCTCGATCGCGAGTTGAACTCCAAGGGGTATATCCTTCCGGGCTTGGGAGACGCCGGCGACCGGCTCTTTGGCACGCGGTAGACCCGCCCGATGATTCGGGTGTATACTAGGCCGTTCGTTGCCAGGAGGGCTCCATGTTTCGTTTGGTATTGTCGTCCCTGCTGGTGGCTGTCGCTCCGACATTAGCGGCATCTCAACAGGCGCCGCACGATAGCGTCCGCGGCGCGGTGCGCGTCGTAGATGCGCGCGCTCGCACGCTCGAGGTCACGACGGGCGTGGGGATGGCGTTGCGCGTGGTACGCCTCCAGGTGCCCGCGGCAGTGCCGGTCACGACGTCCTCCGCTGGAAGTGACCAGCTCGCACTCAGCGACCTAAAGCCTGGGGACGTGGTCCGTGTGACATTCGGCAATCGGACCGGTGCGCTCGTCGCGTACACGATCGAGCGAATCGGACGCATGGCAACAGGAGTAATCCCCTCGCCATGACGGTCCGCCCCGGGGGGGGGAGGGCCATCGTTTGCAGCTTCGCCGCCGCGATCATGCTGGCAGCCACCGGTTGTCGCCGGCCACTCAAGCCCGGAGATCCGCTCCGCGGCCTCTCCGCCTCCGAGCGCAACCGCTTCGATCAGGGCAAGCTCGTGTTCGACAGCGTCTTCACGCCTGAGACAGGCCTGGGCCCGTTGTTCAATGCGAACGGGTGCGCGGAGTGTCACGAGGACCCCGTCGCGGGCGGGACCGGCGACGAAGTCGAGCGGCACGCGACCGCCTTTCATCAGGTCGCCCCGGCCGGTGCCCGCCAGTGCGACGAGCTGGCAGGACAGGGCGGGCCCGTCTATCAGAATCACGTCACAGCGGCCCTCCACACTGCGCTCGGCATCGACAGCGAGCCTGTTCCCGCAGCGGCGACCGCCATCGCGGCGCGCACCATCCCTGACGTCTTCGGGTTCGGCCTGCTCGACGCCGTCCCCGACTCCGAGATCCTCGCGTACGCGGATCCCGACGACCGCAATCATGACGGCATTTCCGGGCGCCCCAACCGGTTCTTCGATGGGCGCCTGGGGCGGTTCGGGCGCAAGGCGCTGGTCCCGACGTTGCGCGAGTTCAACGACGGCGCGTTCGCCGCGGAGCAAGGCATCACGACGCCCGCCTCGCCGACGGAGGAAACGGTCGCCGGGACTCCTATTCCAGCCGGCACCGATCCCGCGCCGGATCCCGAATTGACCGAGCAGCGAGCGGAGCTGGCGGACGCGTTCGTGCGGCTGCTCGCGCCGCCGGCACCGCTCAAGTTCTCACGCGAGGCCCGCGAGGGGAGCGATGTGTTCAAGCACCTGGGGTGCGCGAACTGCCACGTCCCGACTTTGACGACCGGCGACAGCCCCGTCGCGGCCCTGCGTCATAAACAGGTCGCCGCCTATACCGACCTGTTGCTGCACGACATGGGCCCCGACCTGGGCGACCTCTGTCTCGGGTTGGCGACGCCGACGGAATTCCGCACCGAGCCATTGATGGGCCTGCATCTGATGCCGCAGTTCCTGCACGACGGCCGTGCCAAGACCCCCGAGGAAGCGATCGAGCTGCATGGGGGGGAGGCTGCCCGGTCACGCGACCTCTTCCACGCGCTCCCCCCCGGGGAGCGGGCGGCGCTGCTGGCCTTTCTGAAGACGCTGTAACCAAGGGACTTCCCGCCACGTAACCCTTTTGTCGTTCCCCGTGTCCCATCAGTAGTTACGAGCCCAGTCCGTCACCTCGGAGCGTCGTGGACGAATCACAGCTCATTGCCCGCGTCCGCGCCGGGGATGGCGCCGCAGAGCGCGCGCTGTACGACGCCCATGTGGACCGCGTGTACCGCCTGGCCTTCCGGCTCGCGGGCGACGATGCCCTCGCGCAGGATTTCACCCAGGAAACGTTCATTCGCGCGTTCGACCGGCTTGGCTCGTTCCGTGGCGATGCCGCGTTTTCGACGTGGCTCCACACGATCACCACGACGGTCGTGTTGAACGGCTTGCGCAAGGTGAAGCGGTTTCGGCAGCGAGAAGCGGACATCGACGACGCGCACGACATCGGCGTGGTGCAACGGCACGCCGAACCGGATTTGAAAGTGCGGCTCAAGCAGGCGATCGATGATTTACCGGAGGGTTACCGGACGGTGTTTCTGATGCATGATGTCGAAGGCTACACACACGAGGAGATCGGCGCCGCCTTGGGCGTCGAGACCGGCACGTCGAAGGCACAGTTGTCGCGCGCGCGAGCGAAGTTGCGCGTGGCGCTGTCAGACTTCGCAGGAGAATGGGTGCAATGATGCAGGAACACGAAGATCCCAAATTCGAACAGTGGCTCAAGGACGTGGCACGCACCACGTACCACGCACCACGCACCACGCCCCGTGACGAGATCTGGAACCGCATCCAGGATGCCAGACAAAACAAGCGCGTCATCGAGCTGCGGCCCTGGATGCGTTGGGCGGTCGCAGCCGCCGCCGTGCTGGTCCTCGGGATCGGAATCGGCCGCTGGACCGCCAATCAACGGGCCGTTGCGAGCGGCACTCCGGTCGCTGCCGCGACCGATTCCCAGAACGAGCTGGTCTATGCAATCGCCGCGACGCAGTACCTGTCGCGCACCGAAGCGTTTCTGACATCGTTCCGCACCGATGCGCGCGGTGGTGCGAGTGGCGCCCGCTTTGCGAACCAGGCGCGTGACCTGTTGACCACGACGCAGCTGATGCTCGATTCGCCGGCGGGCAACGACCAGCGCCTGCGCTCGCTGCTCGAGGACCTCGAGCTGGTGCTCGTGCAGATCGCCCAGCTCGGCACGCGTGGCGAGGCGAATGAAACCGACCTCATTCGGCAAGGCATGAACCAATCCAACGTGTTGCCCAAGTTGCGCTCGGCGATTCCTGCCGGGCCCGTTGCGGCGCGCAATCAAGGAGCCCTCTGATGTCGTCGTTCCTGTCCCTCTTGCTCGCCGTCACCACGCTCGCGCAGGACTCCGTCGCGCCGCCCCCCGCCCGGAAGCACCGGCGTACGCCCACGGTCACGATCGCCCCGATGACACCGCTCGCCCCGATGACGATCGCCCTGCCGGATGTGCAGGCCGTTACCATCGCGCCGATGACCATCGCGGCTGCAGAGCTCCAAAATGCCGCCGCCGCGCTCGTGATGGCGCAGCCGCAGCTGGAGGCGATTGCCGTGCAGGCGCCCCTGATGATTGCCCAGGCGCCGATGGCACTAGCGGCGCAGCAGCTGCAGATCGCCGCGACGGCGATCGCGCCCCTCGGGGCATTCGGGGACGACGATTGGGAAGATCAGACTCCGCAAGAACCGGCGGATTCATTCTATCAGGCGGGACGGCGCGCGCTGAACCGGAACCGCTATCAGGACGCGATCACCGCCTTCGGGCAAGTGATCTCCCGCTATCCGCGTTCCGCGCGCGCACCCGAGGCCCTGTACTGGTCGTCATTCGCGCTGTATCGCACCGGCGATACGAAGAACCTGCAGACAGCGGTCAGCCAGTTGGCCCGGTTGCGCCAGACGTATCCGGATGCAGCTGTGCGTGACGCCGAGAACCTCGCCGCGCGGATCGACGGCGTGCTGGCGCAGCGCGGCGACGCGGAGGCCGCCCAGCGCAATCAAGCGCGCGCCGACTCCGCCCGTTCCTCCGACAATTCGAAAGGTCGCTCGCGCGACCGCGCCCGGGAGCGCGATGAAGGCAATGACGAGACGCCGGCGGGATGCGAGGGCTACGGTGAGGACGACCCGCGCATAATCGCGCTGGGGGCCTTGCTCCAGATGAACGCCGAAAGTGCCATCCCCATCCTGCATGACGTGCTGAAGCGGCGGGATCCGTGCTCCGAGATCATGCGGCGCAAGGCGGTGTTCATCGTATCGCAAAAGCGCAGCGATGAAACCGCCAAGATTCTACTCGACGCAGCCCGCCAGGACCCGGACCGTGAAGTACGCAAGCAGGCCGTGTTCTGGCTCTCACAGGTTCCAGGAGAAGAAACGGTTGCGGCGCTCGACTCGATTCTCAGCGATTCGAAGACGGATCAAGACACTCAGGATCAGGCAATCTTTGCCCTTTCTCAGCACCGCAGCCCGCGCGCGGGGGCCATTCTGCGCGCCTATGCCGAGCGCGCTGATCGGCCGCTCGAGCTCAGGAAAAAGGCGGTCTTCGGGCTGTCGCAGAACCGCTCCGCTCAAAACGCGCAGTTCTTAAAAGATCTGTTCAAGAAGGTCGACAATGACGAATTGAAGGAGCACATCATCTTCTCGTTGTCGCAGATACGCGATGAGACCAATTACCGCTGGATGATGGACATCGCGCTCGATGAGAGCGAGAACATCGAGATCCGCAAGAAGGCACTGTTCTGGGCCAACCAGGGAGGGAATAAGGCAGACATCGCCGACCTCGTCAGGCTCTACGACAGCATGAAAAACCGGGAAATGCGGGACCAGTTGATCTTTCTATACTCCCAGCGCCGCGAAGACGCCGCGCTCGACAAACTGTTCCAAATCGGCAAATCCGATCCCGACCGCGAGCTCCGCAAGCAAGCGATCTTCTGGATCGGCCAGTCGCGCAGTCCGCGGGCGGCGGCGTATCTCCAGGAGCTGATAAACCAATGAAAACCCGTGCGTGGTACGTGGTGAGTGGTGCGTGGGTGGCGCTCGCGCTTGCGTCTGCGGCCCACGCGCAATCGCTCGAGCGGCGTGTCGCGAGCGCGCCCGACGGCTCGGTGCGCTTCAGCTTCGCCGCCAAGCCGGGCGTCTACGGCAACGGCCGCAACATGATCAGCTGGGATTGTGACAAAGGGAATTGCCACAACCGCCAGGTCGACGGCAATTGGAACGACCACGACCACTGGGACATGCCGTGCGATTCGGGCCCGGTGCGTGTGGCCCTCAGCAAGAGCAGTGGGCGCATCACCGACCTCCGCGTGTATGTCGGAGGCGAGTGGCGCGCTAACACGTCGGCGACGGACCTCGGCACGGTCGGCACGAAGGACGCGACCAGTTTCTTGCTCGGGTTGGCGTTGCGTGATGAGAGCCGCGCTTCCGAGAAGGCGATCTTCCCCGCCGTGCTCGCCGACAGCGTCACGATCTGGCCGGACCTCCTGAAGATCGCCCGGGCCACCAATGTCTCACGCAAGGTTCAGCGTTCGGCGGTCTTCTGGCTGGGGCAGGCTGCGGGCGATGCCGCCACCCGGGGATTGACGGACATCGTCGATGACGGTGGGGCGGACCACGAGGTGCGGGAGTCGGCGGTATTTGCCTTGTCCCAACGGCCGCACGACGAAGGGGTGCCGGCGCTGATTCGGATCGCCAAGGAGAACAAGGACCCCGACTTGCGGCGCAAGGCGATCTTTTGGCTGGGTCAATCGGACGACCCGCGGGCGCTCAACCTGTTCGAGGAGTTGCTCACCCGTCCCTGAGTATCTTGTGGCATGCCCTTCTGGACCGGACGGCGTGCGCTCGGCGGGATAGCTCTTGCAATCCTCTTAATGGCGCTCGGATGGGCGGCCGTCGTGGTCTCCGTCGCCCTCCAGGCCGCTCATGATGAGGCTACCGGCGCCGACGCCATCGTGGTGCTCGGCGCCGCGCAGTACAATGGCAGGCCCTCGCCCGTGTTTCGCGCCCGGCTCGATCACGCCGCAACGCTCTACCAGCGAGGCCTCGCGCCGACCGTGCTCGTCACGGGTGGCGTCGGCGCGCGCGATACCCTCAACGAAGCCGACGTCGGCCGTAACTACCTGGTGCGGCTCGGCATCGCCGACAACGCAGTGGTCCCCCTCGCCGGTCACGACACGTTCACTTCGATCGAACAGGTAAAGCGGTGGTTCGATGGGCGAGACAGCCGTCGAGTCCTGCTCGTCAGCGACGGCTTTCACATGCTGAGATTGCAAATCATTGCGAGACGCCTGGGACTGACGCCGTATACGTCTCCAGCCACGGGATCGCCGATTCACGCCAACGTGCGGCGCAACACCGGGTACCTCTTCGCCGAAGGGTTCAAGGTGCCCTTCACCTGGCTGTTCCAGCGCTAAGACGGGAGCCACTGATGCAGCTCGACCGTAAACGGATCCACGCCGGCCGCGTCATCGACCTCGACCTGGATACGGTACGCTTTCCCGACGGCTCCACGGGACAGCTCGAAATGATCCGTCACCCCGGAGCAGCCGCGGTGGTGCCGTTCGCGTCAGATCCCCACGGCCCCGACCCGACGATTCTCCTCATTCAACAGTACCGGTATGCAACCAACGGATCGCTGATCGAAATCCCGGCGGGGCGGTTGAACCCGGGGGAAGACCCGCAGGCATGCGCGCAACGGGAGCTGCTCGAAGAGGTCGGTGTGAAAGCCGGACGGCTCGAGCGTCTTACTACTATATGGACAACGCCCGGCTTCACGGACGAACGCATTCACTTGTTTTGGGCAGCAGACCTGACCGCGGACAAGCACGCCCGCGAGCCGGACGAATTCATCGAGGTGACGCCCCAGCCGCTATCGGAGGTCCTCAAGCTGATCCGGAGCGGCGTGATTTCGGACGCAAAGACCGCCTTGGCGCTCCTTTTCGTGGCTGGTTTCACCCTGGAGCATTAGTCCTCCCGTTCTTCGGATCTAGATCAAATGTGTAATTGCGGCGTCCCCAGGCTGGGACAATATTGCCATTTCGCATCTCGCTGCGAATCGCAAGCCGTTGTCCGATAATGAGTTACTTCATTAACGTGGAGGGCACGGATTGTGCCAAGTGCTCATAACGTAAATCAGGGCAGTGTCTTGGCCGTCCCCGTCCGAAACATAAGGGTAGCCATGCGGACCACGACGAAACGTCCCACACCGGCCGTTGATTCGCAGCGAGCATTGCAGCGCGAAGCGTTGCACGAGCTGGAGGACGGTCAGGTCGTTATGCGGCACCTGGCGGGTGAGGCGCAGGCGTTTGGGACGCTGGTCGACCGTTACCAGACACGGCTTCTCAATTTCGTCAACCGGACGATCGGTGATCGCGAGCGCGCTGAGGACCTCGTGCAGGAAGTGTTCATCCGGGTCTTCCGCCATCTGCACCGGTTCGACCAGACCAAGAAATTCTCGACGTGGATCTACACGATCGCGTCGAACCTCGCCAAGAACGAGCTGCGCAACCGCAGCCGTAATCCGTTGGTATTGTTCCAGACGATCAAGAAGAACTGGGATGCCGATCATCGGCCGTTGCAGTTCGAGGACACGACGGCGCGGCCGGATGATCTGTACCGCAAGCGGTTCCTGAAAGACGCCGTGGACCAGTGCGTCCAGCGGCTGCCAGAACACCACCGGGAGGTGTTCGTGCTCCGGGAGCTCGAAGGGAAGAGCTACCAGGAGATCGCCGAAATCACCGGGTGCAATCTGGGGACGGTGAAGAGCCGTCTGAATCGGGCACGAAACAGCTTCGCCCAGCTCATCGGCCCCATCCTCGTTTAGCTACAACTTCGCCGGTCCGAGCCCCGGCCGCGGAACACCCCGTGGCCGGGGTGGTACATTTGTCCCATGCGGTGCATGGAATTCCTCGAACGCCACACCGATTTCCGGGACGGCCTGATTACGTCTTCCCGGGATGTGCGTCGCTTTGCCCGGCATATGGTCCATTGCACGATGTGTCGCCGCTACGACGCCACCATACGTCAAGCCGTCCAAGCCTTGCACTCCGCATCGCCCATCGCCCCCTCACATGATTTTCGACAACGCCTCGACGCCCGTCTGGCGGTGGAGCGCCGGCGGGTGCCGCGGTCTCCGTCCCCCGCTCAGGCAGGTGTGTCGGCAACGATGCTGGTGCTCGCCGCGTTAGCGGTGTTCGTCTTGGAGCTCGCCCAACGTCCGCGCATCGTGCGAGCGCCGTTGCTTCCGCCGGTCGCATTTCCAAAACCGGTCGCCAGCGCCGGCTTGCCGTTCGTCTCCTTCCAGGATCCACGCGCCCGTGTCGTCAGCGGAAATCCCTATCCGTACGGCACGCTTTTCCAACCTGCCTCGGCGTCACGGTAGCGTCGGTTCGGCCTTTCTCCGGGCACAGGGGCGCGGTAACTTCGCTGGATGGCGGCGCTCACCCTCGATGCGCTCCTTCGCAGCCTCAAGAAGGGCGCTCGCGTCCCCGAATCGGTCTATCTGCTGCACGGTGACGAAGATGTCCTCAAGGACGAGGCCATCCGGGCGCTCGTGGATGCAACCGTAGGGTCAAACCGGGACTTCAATTTGGATGTCCGCTTCGCCCCAGATCTGACGCCCGAATCGTTTCATGCGCTGGTCAATACGCCGCCCATGCTGGCCGACCGGCGCGCCGTCGTGATTCGCGGTGTGGAGCAGCTCGGCAAGCGAAAGACGAAGCTGCGTGACGAGCTGATTCGCTACCTCGCGTCGCCCAATCCGACCACACTGCTTGTGCTCGTCGTCGCAGCCGGCGAGGAGCCCGACGCCGAAATTGTCCGTGCGGCGGCATCCGTCGAGTTGGAGCCGCTCGTTGCCGAGCGCGTGCCGCGCTGGGTGCAGCATCGGGCGACAACGCTGGGGATCACGCTTGCCCCTGACGCCGCGGAGCTGCTGCTCAAGGCGGTCGGCAATGATTTGAGTACGCTCAGCCGCGAGCTCGAGAAGCTCGCCGCGGTGAGTGCCGGGCCTGAGCGGGGAGGCCGCTCCGTGACCGCCGAGGATGTTTCGAGCCTGGTGGGTGTGCGCCGCGGCGAAACGGTGTTTGATCTGGTGGAAGCCGCGCTCGCACGCCACATCGCGCGCGCGGCGCAGCTCGTGGAGCCGGTGCTCGAGCAGGCAGGCATGAGCGGCGTCAAGATCGTGTCACTCCTCGGCACACACCTAGTGGGAACAGCGCTGGCCCGAGCCGAGCGTGATCGGGGTGTACACGCGGCCCGCCTGCCGGACACGATCTATCGGCAGATGCAGAGCGTCAGGCCGTACGGCATGCGCAGCTATAAAGAGGAAGCGGCGCGCTGGACCGCATGGAGCGCCGTATGGACCGCGCGGGAGCTGGGCGGCGCGCTCCGTGCCGCGCTGGCGGCGGACAATGCGTTGAAGACGGCAACGGTGTCTGATGACCGGGGGATTGTGACTCAGCTGGTGCTCGGATTTGCGGCGACGAAACGAGAGGCGGCGTGAACGGCGGAAAGATGGAACGTTGGAATGTTGGAAGGATGCTTCCCATTATAGCTCTTTCCATCATTCCAACATGCCAACTTTCCGCACAGACAGACGCTCGCCTCGTCGAAGCGCTTCGTCTCGCCCAATTGGGCCAGGCCGATTCGGGCCGTGCCATCGTGCGCCGGTTGCTGGCGACGCTGTCGCCGAGCGATTCCGTGTTTCCGCAAGCGCTGCTCGCGGCTGCGAAGATCGCCCCGGACGCGAAGACGGTCGCCAGCAATCTCAACCGCATCGTCGTCGAATATGGCGCCGGCCCCTGGGCCGACGATGCGCTCTTGCTGCTCACGCAGCTCTACTTCGCGCAACATGATCCGGCGCAGACGGTTCAGGCCGCCGAACGGCTGAACCGCGACTACCCCGACTCGCCGTTGCGGCCGCGCGCCAGCTTCTCCGCCGCGCGCTCCTACTTCGAGCTCAAAAACGAGACACGCGGCTGCGAGTTGATCCGGCAGGCATTGGATGGCGCCGCAGACGACGTCGAATTCAAGAATCAGGTGAGTTTCTACGCGTCGCGGTGCAGCGCGCCGTCGCCGACGACACCGACCACAGCCCCCCCGGCTGATACCGGAGCGAAGTCCCGCCCCCCGCCCTCGGCGGCCCCGCACGCCTACGCGGTGCAGATCCTGGCCGTGAAGAGCGCCGTTCAGGTGGACGACATGCTCACCCGGCTCAAGGTGATGGGCTTCGACGCGCGCGTCGTACGGGACTCGACCGGCTTTTTCAAAGTGCGCATCGGTCGCTACGCCACGCGCGAGGAGGCGCAGCGCGCACAGGCGCGCCTGAAGCAAAAAGTCGGCGGGCAGCCATTCGTGGTGGACGAGCCGTGACGGCGCTGACCCCCCCAGAGACGCCACTGATGCAGCAGTACCGTGACATCAAGGCCCGTCATCCCCAGTCGATCCTGTTTTTCCGCATGGGCGACTTCTACGAGATGTTCGAGGACGATGCCAAGCTGGCCGCACGCGAGCTGGGTCTGACTCTGACGTCGCGTAATAACGGCGGCGCGGCTGAGGTTCCGCTTGCGGGTGTTCCCGTGAAGGCCGCGACCGAGTATCTGCGGCGGCTCATCGCCAAAGGGCACCGCGTGGCGATCTGCGAGCAGATCGAAGATCCCAAGCTCGCCAAGGGCGTCGTCCGCAGAGCCGTCGTCGAGACGGTCACTCCGGGCACGGTGCTCGCTGATGACTGGCTCATTCGCAACCGGAATAACTACATCGTCGCGGTGGATCCCCGCGGCCCAGCCGCGGGGCTTGCTACCCTCGACATCACGACCGGGGAGCTGATCCTCGAGGTCGTCCCCGCTGCCGACGTAGAGTCGGCACTCGCGCGCTACGAGGCCCGGGAGCTCGTTGTTCCGACGGATGTCCCGGTCCACGCGTTCGTTCCAACGCTGACGGCACGCGAGGCGTGGGAGTTCGACCCCGAGCTCGCGCGCGAAGACCTGATGCGCACCTACGGCATCGCCTCGCTCGACGGCCTGGGCGTCAGCGCGGACGACCGGCCGGCCCTCGGCGCCGCGGGCGCGCTGCTCCGCTACGCGCGCGAGCTCAAGCCCGGCGGCCTGCCACACCTGGCGCATCCGACGATCGTGCGGCGCGGCGATGTGCTCCCCCTCGACGAGATGACGCGGCGCAATCTCGAGCTCGTCGAGCCGCTGCGAGCCGGGGCAGAAGGCGCGACGTTGCTCGAAGTCATCGACCGCTCGCTGACCCCGATGGGTGGGCGGCTGCTGCGCCGCTGGCTGCTGGCGCCGCTGGTGGACCCGGCTGCCATCAACGCCCGGCTCGACGCAGTCCAGGTGTTGGTCGGCGATGGTCGCGGCCGCGAGCGGCTGCGCGAAGCACTGGACGGGGTGCGCGATCTCGAGCGCCTGGCGGGACGAGCGGCGCTGGGGCGGGCCACGCCCCGCGAGCTGGGCGCTCTGCGCGATTCGATCCTGCGCTTGCCGGACGTGGCGGGCGCACTGGGCGGGTGTGACGGCCGCGAGCGGTCCGCGCTGCTCGAAGCGACTGCGCACGAGCTCGACCTGCTGACCGATCTCGGCGACGAGCTGTCGCGGGCGCTCGTCGAGCAGCCGCCGGTTCAGCTCGATGATGGCGACGCGATCAAGTCTGGCTACGACCGCGAGCTCGACGATCTGAAGGCCGCGCGCGATGGCGGCAAGCAGTACATCGCGGCGCTGCAATCACGCGAGCGCGAGCGCACCGGCATTGCGTCGCTCAAAGTCGGATTCAACAAGGTCTTCGGCTATTACATCGAGGTGACACATACCCACCGCGAGCGGATCCCGGCCGATTACGAGCGGCGCCAGACGCTCACCGGAGCCGAGCGCTACGTCACGCCCGACCTGAAGGAGTACGAAGCGAAGGTCCTCGGCGCCGAGGAGCGGATCGCCGTGCGGGAAGGCGAAGTGCTCGACCAGCTCCGGCGCCGCGTTGGGGAGATGGTCGCCAGGGTACAGGCGACCGCCGGCGTCCTCGCGCGCCTCGATGTCTGGGCCGCGCTCGCGGACGTCGCCGAGCGCGAGCGCTACGCGCGGCCGGATGTGACCAACGAATTCGCGCTCCAGCTCGAGGGCAGTCGTCATCCGGTGGTCGAGCGGATGATGCCGCGGGAGGCGTTCATCCCCAACGATGTGACGCTGGATGAGGCCGGTCGGGTCGTGCTGCTCACGGGGCCCAACATGGCGGGCAAATCCACCGTGCTCCGTCAGGTTGGACTCTGCGTCGTGCTGGCACAGATGGGATCGTTCGTGCCCTGCCGCCGTGCGAGCATCGGGACCGTGGATCGGCTGTTCACGCGCGTCGGCGCCTCCGACAACCTGGTGCGTGGCCAGTCCACGTTCATGGTTGAGATGAGCGAGACGAGCGCCATCCTGCACGCCGCAACCGGCGGGAGCCTAGTGTTACTCGATGAGATCGGGCGTGGCACATCGACCTACGACGGTGTGGCGATCGCCTGGGCGGTCACCGAGTGCCTGCACAACACCATCGGCTGCAAGACGATCTTTGCGACGCACTATCACGAGCTCACGCAGCTCACCGAAGAACTCGAGCACGTGCGCAACTTCAACGTTGCCGTGCGCGAGGTGGGCGAGGAAATCGTGTTCCTGCATCGTCTCGAGCCGGGTGGTGCCGACCGCTCCTACGGCATTCACGTGGGCCGCCTCGCCGGACTGCCCGATCCGGTCGTCACGCGCGCCTGGCAGGTACTCAAGCTGCTGGAGGCGGGTCATCACGTGGCGAAGCAGCAGCCGCCTTCTCCGCTCGATGCCGCACAGCTCGGCTTGTTCGCGGTTCCCGCGTCGGATCCACTGCTGCTCGAGCTCGACGGCCTCGACGTCAACACGTTATCGCCGATCGATGCTCTGAACCGACTCGCGGCTTGGCAGAAGCGCCGCAAAGATGGAGGCTCGTGAGATGCGGTTGCAGTTGACGACCGTTGCGTTCCTCGGGGCGATGGCGTGTCGCGGGTCCTCATCGCGATCCGACGCCCAAACGAGCCAGGCTGCGCCGCCGCCCGAGTCGGAGGCCCCGGTGGCTCTGAACCCCGACGTGCCCATCGCGTATCCGCCGGCGTTGTTCGACCAAAAAGTCGAAGGAGACGTGACGCTACAGCTCTTCGTCGACTCGACGGGCAAGCTGATTCCCGAATCGACCCGCGTGGCGGACCCGAGCGGCTATCCCGCGCTCGATTCGGCAGCGTTGGCGGGCGCAGCGGGACTGCGATTCGCTCCGGCTAAGCGGCACGGCGTTGCGGTGGCGACGGCGTTCCTGCAGCCGGTGGAATTCCGCCAGGTGGGCACGACGCGCACGGGAAGAGTGGAGCTGCCTGCGCCACCCGCTCCCGCAACGGTGCCGCCGCCCGCCGCGAGACCCAGACCCCGCCCGACGGTCGTCCCGTCCGATACCATGCGGGCAGACACCACCAGGGTTCGCCCCGCGCCGCCCGCCCCGCCGCGCCCCCCCGTCCCCGTCCCCGTCCCCACCCCCGCCGATACGACGCGACCTGACACGACGAAGGCGCGCCCCGATACGAGTGCCACAGCACACTAAGCCGTACGCCAACGTCCTCGAGACGATCGGCTGGACGCCACTGATCCGCATCAACAAGGTCACGCGGGGGATCCGCACGCCGGTATATGCCAAGGCGGAGTTCTTCAATCCGGGCGGCTCGGTAAAGGACCGCATCGGGCTGGCGATGATCGAGGCGGCCGAGCGCGCGGGAAGACTCCGGCCGGGCGGCTTGATCGTCGAAGCCACATCGGGCAACACCGGTGTGGGATTGGCGATCGCGGCCGCGGTGAAGGGGTATCGCTGCATCTTCACCATGCCGGACAAGATGTCCCAGGAAAAAGCGCGGCTGCTCCGCGCCCTCGGCGCCGAGGTGATCATCACGCCAACCGCCGTGCCACCCGATCACCCCGACAACTACATCATGAAGGGCCGCGCTATCGCGGCGGCGCACGACAACGCGATTTTCGCAGACCAGCACTACAACCCGGTGAATCCCGACGTGCACTATCAAACCACGGGTCCCGAGATCTGGGAGCAGACCGACGGGAAGGTGACCCATTTCGTCTGCGCGCCCGGCACGGGTGGCACGGTGAGCGGCGCGGGCAAATACCTGAAGGAAAAGAATCCCAAGATCCGTGTGGTGGCTGGTGATCCGGTGGGGTCGATCTACACCGACTACGCCAAGACCCATAAGCAAACCGACGGCCAGCCCTACAAAGTCGAAGGCATCGGCGGCGACAAGATTCCCACGTCGCTGCACTGGGATGTGATCGACGAATGGGTGGTCGTGAGCGACAAGGACGCCATGCAGATGGCGCGCCGCTTGTCCAAGGAAGAAGGACTGTTCGTCGGCGGATCCACCGGCGTGAACGTCGAGGCTGCGCTGGAGGTCGCGCGCCGGCTCGACGACCCCAAGGCGCTGATCGTGACCGTGCTGGCCGACACGGGCGAGCGCTACCTCAGCAAGGTCTACAACGAGGAGTGGCTGCGCGAGAACCAGCTCATCGAGGACGAACGACCCACCGTGGCCCGGCTCGTGGCCGCCAAGAACAGCGACGCGCCGCCGCTGATTCACGTGGCGCCTGAGGCGTCCGTGCGGCAGGCGCTGAACCTGATGTCGACCTACAACGTGTCGCAGCTGCCTGTGCTGGATGGGGAAGACGGCGTGGGCGCCATCTCCGAGCAGGCGCTGATGGCGCGCGCGATCGGGCAGCCGAAGATCCTCGACAGCGCCGTGCGGGACGTCATGGACGCGCCGTTCCCCGTCGTCGACGGCGAGTCGCCGGTCGCGCTGCTGACCACGCTGCTGTCGCGCACGACGCCGGCGGCGTTGGTGCGACGCAACGGCAAAGTCGTCGGCATCGTCACGCGCTACGACCTGTTGCACCAGCTGGCAGGCATCCGCTGATGCGGGTCACCGTGCTCACCGGTGGCGCGACCGCGGAGCGCGCGGTCGCGTTCGCGAGCGCCTCCCAGATCGTGGCGGCGCTGCGCGGCCGCAACCACGACGTCCGCGTGGTCGATACCGCCGGCGGCCTGCTGGACGAGCGGGGCGAGCGTGAGTTGCTGGGCGGCGCGGTGGGAGCCGCGCCGCCCGACGTCGCGCAGCTTGCCGAACGCCAGCAACGCATGCTATCCGAAGGCCTTGCCGAGCTGCCCGCAGTGCGTGAGGCCGAGGTGCTGTGGCTCGCTGTACACGGCGGGGCGCTGGAGGGCGGGACGCTGCAGGCGGTGCTCGATGTGATCGGCATCCCCTATACCGGCAGCGGACCGCTCGCCAGCGCGCTGGCCATGGACAAGGACCTCTCCAAGCGCCTGTTCCGCTCGATGGGCGTTCCGGTCCCAGCGTGGTTCATGGCGCCGGTGACCGCCGAGGATGTGAGCACGGCCCTGGGATGGCCGGTGATCGTGAAGCCGTCCAAACAGGGCTCTTCCGTCGGATTGACCTTGGTCAAGAAGGTGCAGGACTTGGAGAATGCGGTGAGACTGGCGGAACGCTATGACGATGAGGTCATGGCTGAACAGTTCATTCCTGGGCGTGAGCTAACCGTAGGGGTCCTGGGGGAGGTGCCCCTGCCCGTGGGCGAGATCGTCCCGAAGCACGAGTTGTTCGACTATGTGACGAAATACACACCCGGAATGTCGGATGAGACCTTCCCCGCGACGATCGATATGCTGCTAGCCCGACAATTGCAGGAGTATGCGTTGATGGCGCACCGCGCCTTGAAGCTCAGCGGCTACTCACGGATCGACTTCCGGGTGAGCCCCGAGGGAGACATCTTCTGCTTGGAAGCGAACTCCCTGCCGGGAATGACCCGCACCAGTCTGTTCCCTCAGGCCGCGCAGGCGGCGGGCATCCCCTTTCCCGAGCTCTGTGAGCGTATCGCGAGCCTGGCCCGGAACAACAGGACCGGAAAGGGGGGATAAAAACTGGACGCCTAGACGCCGAGACGCCGAGGAAAACACAGATGGGCCCGCAGCGGATGTACGGTTTGACCCCCTGGGTGAGGCGACTACTCGTCGCCAACCTATTCGTGTTCCTCGTTCAGAGCACGTTGTTCACGAATCCAGACTTTTCCAACGCGTTCGCATTTGCGCCGCAGACCGCCTGGGATCACCCGTGGACCTTCGTCACATACATGTTCTTGCACGGGGGGATTCTGCACCTCGTGCTCAACATGCTCATCCTCTTCTTCTTCGGCCCGTCGGTGGAAGACCGGATGGGCGGCCGGGTGTTCGTCCTCTTCTATCTCCTCTGTGGTATCGGCGGGGCGGCGTCGTCGTTCATTCTGAGGCAATTGGTGCCCGTGGAACAGATCATCGGCGCGTCGGGCGCCGTCCTTGGTGTGGCGGTTGCCTTCGCCTGGTACTGGCCGAACGATGCCGTGCTCATCTTCCCGCTCCCGGACCCGATTGCAGCGAAATGGCTCGTCACGTTCCTTATCGGGTTGGATCTGGCGTTGGCGTTGATCGGCGTGACCGACGGCATAGCGCACGTCGCTCACCTGGGTGGTGTGGCCGCAGCGCTCCTCTTTCTCAAGGGTCAGGATTGGTGGGCCACGCGCGGGGCGGGACGTGGCCGGCAGCCACCCGAGTCGAGCGTGCTGGTGTCGCAACCACCGCGTATCAGCCGCAGCGGCGCCATTTCTCCATCCGCGCAGCGCACCAAGTCGCGTGGCGAGCCCGACGCACGCGCCAGCGCCGAGATCGATCGCGTGCTCGACAAGATCATTGCGACCGGCGTGGAGAGTCTGACGCCGGCCGAGCGCAAGTTCCTCGCCGAAATCAGCCGCCGGTTGCGTACGCCGCCGAAGGCGTAGTGTCAAGTCGGAGGTCGTAACATTCGAGATTGATATCCGCTGCAGGCCTTCCCAAATTGGGGCGGCAACCAGCGAATGCTCGTCAATCTCGTTCCGGACTTCCTCGCGACGCTGGCCGCACCAGATCGCTCCGCGGCATACCACGAGTATCTCGATCGCCATCGCCCGGTGTTGAGCGCGTATTGGCAGAATTACGTGATCGATCCAGCGTCACCGCACGCCGAGCCGATCATCGACACGGCGCTGCGCGCCGATCGCGCCGACCTCAAGCGCTTGCTTGAGGATGTGGACGTCGCCCAAATCGCCGAAGAGGCGCTGCGGCGCGCTACCGAAATGCTGGAAGCCGACTGCCCCGTGGATCTCTACCTGATGGTCGGCGTGGGCGCGGCCAATGCGGGCGAGCTCGTGGTGGGCGGGCGCGGCATCGCGTTCGTCTGTCTCGAGCACTTCACGGGGCGGGCGAACGCGCAGACCTACGGCGTGGGGCTCGCGCCCGAGCTGTTGCCGCTGTGGATCGCGCACGAGGTCGCACACGCGCTGCGCTACACGTCGCCCACGAGCCGCGCGGCGATGCGGCGCCTCGTGGGCGAGCTCGGTGGCTATTACGATGGATGGGAGATGGGCTCGCGGGCGACGTTGCGCGAGCTCGTCGTCAACGAAGGGGCGGCGATTGCCGCGTCACAAGCGGTGGCGCCCGGTTTCGAGCCGTGGGAGTACTTCGGCTACAACCGGCGGCAGTATCGCCGGCTGCGCGAGCTGGACGCCTTCCTGCGCCGTGCCTCTATCACCGACCTCGACTCGACAGGCCTCGGCCTGCGGCTGCGCTACTTGTCCGGCGGCATGAGCCCCACCGCCCGGCTGCTCGCGGGCAAGGTGCTGCCCGAGCGCTCCGGCTACTACCTCGGCCTCCGCCTGGTGGAGAACTATTTCGCCGAGCACGGCGCGGCGTCGACCGTGCGGGCGGCGGTCGAGGAGCTGCGCCAGGCGGACGATCGGGCATCGGGTATACAGACGGCGTGACGACGCGCGGGAAAAGGTCCTCCGCTCCCTCTGCTCCAGGCTCGTCGTCCCCGCATATCCCGGAGCGCCGTCACAATCGGCCTCTCCGGGAGGTCCTGGATGAGCTCCTCAGCCATACGCGGGAAATCGCCCGCCGCGTGAAGACCATGACGCCGGCCGAGCTCGACTACGCCCAGCAGCGGCTGGAGTGGCTGGCCGATGAGGTGTGGCGCCTAGCGACGGGCGAGGCTAGCCCGCCCGAGTAGATTACGCGGAGTATGACGACTCGCGGCGAATTCAAAGTAGCAATCACCAAGGAAGATCTCGTCTTTGCGGCGGCGCACTTCATTACGTTCGCCGGCCATCGCTGCGAGAAACTCCACGGCCATAACTATCGAGCCAGCCTGGTGGTCGAAGGCGGTCTGGAGGAAGACAGCTGGTTCGTCGTGGATTTTTCCGCGGTCAAGCAGGTGATGCGCAGCCTCACGGCCGAGCTCGATCACCGCGTGCTCCTGCCGCGCGACAACCCCAAGCTGGCGATTTCCGAGGACAATGGCAGCGTGCGCGTGGCCTTTGAGGGTCAGCCGCGCTACATCTTTCCCGCCGGCGACTGCGTGATCCTGCCGATCCCCAACACGACCGTCGAAATGCTGGCGCAGTACCTCGCCGGTCGGGTGCGCGCCGAGCTCGGTTCGCTACACCTCAAGACGATCGAAGTGGAAGTCGAAGAGAACTTCGGCCAATCAGCGAGTTACCGTGAAACCCTCGACTAAACTGTCGACCGCAGAAATCACCGATCGCCTGAAGCGCTTGCCTGGCTGGCGGCTCGAGAATGGCGCGATCGTGCGTGACTACCAGACCGACGGCTGGCCCACCACGTTGATGCTCGTGAACGCGATCGGGTTTTTCGCGGAAGCCGCCGACCATCATCCCGACCTCGCCGTGAGCTGGGGAAAAGTCCAGGTGAAGCTCTGGACGCACAGTGCCGGTGGCGTCACCGCCAGCGATATGGAGCTGGCGGCGCTCATCGAACAGACGGCGCTGTGGCGGCCGAAAGCCGGTGCCAGCGCGCTGCGGGGGACGACGAAGAAATTCGTGGGACCGTGACATTCCGATCAGGACCATCGTGCTGCAAGGCGCGCACGATGATCGAAGGCCTCACTTCCCCACGCAGAACGCCGCGAACACGCGGTCGAGCACGTCCGCTGGTGTAACGGCCCCGATCAACTCGTCGAGCGCCAGAACCGCGGCACGGAGATGGGTGGCCGTCGCGGCCGCATCGACGCCGCCCGCACGCGCCGACCAAAACGCATCCAGCTCGGCGAGCGCGCGCTCCAGTGCGGTGCGATGCCGCGCGCGCGTCACCACGGGCTCGACATCGCCTAGTGCCAGGAGGCGCCCGAAGGCGACTGCAGCGAGCTGGCGCCGGAGTTCCGCGAGACCGGCGCCCGTCACGACCGACACCGATAGGCCGTTGGGCGGATGGGCTGATGGGCCGAGGTCTGATTTTGTTCGCACCACGACCACCGGTGCGCGCACCTGCGCGAGAAACTGATCGCGTGAAGGATCGTCGCGCTCCTCGCAGTACAACACGAGATCCGCCGCGCCCAGGTACTTCTTGCTGACCTCGATGCCCAGCTGCTCGATCCGCTCGCCAGAGTCGCGCAGCCCCGCCGTGTCCACGATGCGGAACGGGAAGCCTTCGATCACCGCGTGTGCTTCGATGGCGTCGCGCGTGGTCCCCGGGATTTCGGTGACGATCGCGCGCTCGGTCCCGAGCAGGGCGTTGAAGAGCGACGACTTCCCGGCATTGGGCCGGCCGGCGATGACGAGCAGCGCGCCCTCGCGCAGTCGCTCGCCTTCCGGCGCCGTGCCCAGGAGATCCGCCACGCGATCACGCACCACGCGCCACGCACCACGCACCCGTTCCGGCGAAACCGGACCCTCATCCTCTTCCGGAAAGTCGATGTCATAGGCGATGAGCGCCTCGAGCTCGAGAATCTCGCTGCGCAGCGCCGCCAGGCGGTCGGACAGGCCGCGGTCGAGCTGCTGCAGCGCGCGGCGTCGCTGCGCCGGCGACCCCGCATCGATCAGATCGGCGGTCGCCTCCGCCTGCAGCAGGTCCATCTTGCCGTTGAGCACGGCGCGGCGCGTGAACTCGCCGCGGGCCGCCGGACGAGCGCCCGCAGCCACGAACGCCGCGAGCGCGGCGGCCGGCACGATCAGCCCCCCGTGTGTCGAGATCTCGACGAGATCGTCACCCGTGTAGGAGTGTGGAGCCGGGAAACAGGCGGCCAGGCAATCGTCGATCGGCTCGTGCGATTCGGGGTGGAGGAGCCGCGCGCGGACGACGGTGCGCGGCGGGACGGCGTGGAAGGGTTGCAGGCAGCGGGCGGCGAGGTCGAACGATCCGACGCCCGACAGACGAATCAGGGCCAGCGCTCCGCGACCCGGTGGCGTCGCGAGCGCGACGATGGGGTCGGAGAGCAGTCTACGTCTTGACCGGCGTCACCACGCGCGCGCCGCCAGCCGTCACGGGCGCTTCGCGCAGCCGGCGCTTGGCGATCAGGTATTGCTGCGGAATGCTGAAGATGTTCTGGGCCGCGTAGTACAGGTTCAGCCCCGACGCAAAGTTCAGGAACAGCACCGTCAGGAACAGCGGCATGAAGTAGACCATCATCTTGGTCTGCGGATTCGGCGGCACGCCCATCTGCCCCACCTTGGACAGCGCGAACATCGACAGACCCATGATGATGGGAATGATCTTGAGCGGGTCGGGGCGCGACAGATCCGGCAGCCACAGGAACGGCACACCGCGGAATGCGATGGTGTTCGCAAACACGAAGAACAGAGCGAACAGCACAGGCAGCGGCAGCAGCATGGGCAAGCAGCCGCCGAACGGATTGACCTTGTGCTCCTTGTAGATGCGCAGCATCTCGCGCTGCAGCCGCTCAGGCTCGGTCTTGTATTTGTCCTGAGTCTCTTTGAGCAGCGGCGCGACCGCCTGCATGCGGATCCCCGACTCCATCGCCTTCTGATTCAAGGGCCACAGCACAATGCGAACGACAATGCCGAAGAGAATCAGCACCCAGCCATACGCGAGGTTCAGCCGCTCGTGCATCCAGAGCAGAATGGTGACGACGACCTGCGATACGGGCTGAATGATGACGCGGAGGATGCCGCCGTACGGGTTGGCGTCACTCAGGTCGTGGCCCATGCGTGACAGGTGGCGATAATCGAGCGGTCCCGCGTACACCTGATACCGGAACGTGCCGACGGCCTGCACCGGCATCGTGATCGTGACGGTGGCGCGCGTTGCGGCCTTGCCGCTGCGGGGACCGCCGACGGCGATCGCGCCGGCGAAGGTCGGTTGACCCTCCGCTAGTGCCAGTGCGGCTGTGAAGAAGTATTTCGACTTGACGCCGACCCACTCGAACGGGCCGTTGAGCAGGACGCGCTGCGCCGGCCGGATGCTGGAAAAATTCGTTCCCTCGGCTTTGGACGCCTTCGTCACAACGGCATAGTGCCGGTAGTCGTCCAGTGTGTCTTTTTCGGCGGAACGCAGGCCGTCCGCCAAATCGATCAGCAAGACTGCCCCGCCGCTGCCCAGTCCCGTCACCGAGCCTTGGACGTCGAAGCGGTACTCTTCCGGCACGAAGCGATACTCGAGCGTCACGTGCGACCCGCGCCGCTCCGCCTCGAAGCGCAGCGGTTTGGCTCCCTGCCCCGCGTCAATCGTGACACCCCCTCCAGACGCGTCGGGACTTGGCTGGAAATCCCAATCGTCGAGCGACACCGTATCGCCACTGGGCAGGACCAGACGATGGCGCAGAAACGCGTCGCCCGGCGGCACGAGCTGCACCGGCTTGGCAGAGTCGCCCGGGGCAAATGACTCGTATTGCGTCAGCTCGGCGGAGACGAGACGGGCCCCTCGAGTCGAGAAACCAAACCGGTAGAGTGGCGAGGTGGCCCATACCGTTCGGCCGGTATCGGCGGATGGGCGGATCGGCGGTTGGGCGGATGGCGGCGCAACGCGCTCAGCTGGTCGGGCGGAATCACGGACCACAACGCTATCCGGCGATCCGGCGATCCGGCGATCCGCCGACTTCTTGGGCGGCCAAATGATCGAGGGCGCGACCGCCACGATCATCATGAGCAGGAACGCGAGGAGGAGGCGTTTCTTATCCATTACGGAACGGGATCATACCCGCCGGCATGAAACGGATGGCATTTGAGAATCCGCCGGATCCCGAGCCACGAGCCCTTGAGCGCGCCATAGCGCTCGACGGCTTCGTACGTGTAGCGCGAGCAGGACGGCTCGAAGCGGCACTGGGTGAAGACCAGGTGCGAGAGCGTGAGTTGGTAGCCACGGATGAGTGTCATTACGGCGAGACGCGGCAGTCGTTGCAGCGTCACGGCAGCGTCTCCACGGCTCCGGTCAATTCGGCGCGCAGCACTGCAAACGAGGCGGTATAGGCCGAGCGCCGCGCGCGGATCACGAGATCGACGGACGGCAGGTTGCGCAGCACGTCGCGCCGCAAGATCTCGCGCAACCGGCGACGCAGCCGATTGCGCGCCACGGCCGACGATTGGTGGCGCGGGACGATGAGCCCGAGACGCGCGTGACCCAAAGTACTGTGACGCCAGGCAAGATCGAGATGCTGGGTACGCCTGCGGCGACCCGCTTCCCAGCAGGTGGTGAGCTCCGAGCCGCGCGTGATGCGTACGCGGCGCGGGTACCGCTCGCTCGTTTACCGGCTCCGGTGTTTGGATGGAATACGGACGGTGAGACGCTTGCGACCCTTCTTGCGCCGGCGAGAGAGTGTGGCGCGGCCCCAAACGGTTTTCATCCGCGCGCGAAATCCATGCCTATTGATGCGCCGCCGATTGCGCGGCCGATACGTCGGACCCATAAATTCCTCGTGTAAGGCCGGGAAAGTTACCCGGCTCGCGTCGCGCCGGTCAAGGTTGACTTTTCCACATGCGACTCGTACTTTCGGGCCGCCCTTGCTCGACGTCCTTCCTCAATTCGAATCGTAATGGAGCAATCGGTCAACGAAGCTTGGAAACGTCTCCTCGACGAAGCTCGACGCGAACTTCCCGAGGCGACGGTACGCACGTGGCTCGAGCCATCGGAACCGATCGCGCTCGACGAAGGCCGCCTGATTCTCGGCGCGCCCGATCAATTCGCCGCTGAGTGGAATGAATCGAAGCACGCATCGCTGCTGGCGCGCGCCGCGGAGCGGGTGCTCGGCCGGCCGACGACCGTCGTGTTCCGCGTGCAGGAAGACCGGCAGCGGCGGCCGCAGATGGATTTCTTCGTGGCGCCGCGCGAGAGCTCGGGCGTCGCCACGGTCTCCCCGGTCGCGACCACACCGCTCAACGAACGCTACACGTTCCAAACGTTCGTGATCGGGAAGTCGAACGAGCTCGCGGCCGCGGCGGCGCACGCGGTTGCGGAGGCCCCGGGCAAGACGTACAACCCGCTCTTCATTTACGGCGCGACGGGACTCGGCAAGACGCACCTGATGCAAGCCATCGCGCACGCGGTGCTCGAGAGAAATCCCGAGACCAGACTGCAGTACTTCGGTGCGGAGCAGTTCATCAACGACGTGATCGAATCGATTCACGCGCGGACGATGTCCGAGTTCCGCCGCCGCTACCGCAACGACGTGGACCTCCTGCTCGTCGACGACGTGCATTTCCTCGAAGGCAAGGAAATGACCCAGGAGGAGTTCTTCCACACGTTCAACGCGCTGTTCGAGGCGCACAAGCAGATCGTGCTCACCTCCGACCGGCCGCCCAAGGAAATTCCGGGGCTGGAAGACCGGCTGATCTCCCGGTTCGAATGGGGGATGGTGGCCGACATCGGACATCCCGATCTCGAGCACCGCATCGCCATTCTCCGGAAAAAGGCGGAGCAGGATCATCTCGAGCTCACGATCCCGGACGACGTGCTGCGCTTCATCGCCGAGCACATCCGCTCGAGCGTGCGCGAGCTCGAGGGCTGCATCATCAAGCTGCTGCTGTTCGCCTCGCTCAAGAACCGCGAGGTGACGATCGAGCTGGCGCGCGAAGCGCTGTCGGACAAGATCCGCCAGGGTGAAGAGGGATCCGGATACGGCAGCGGCAGCCAGTCGGCGCCGAGCATCGACCGCGTGCAGGAAGTGGTGGCGCGTCGCTGGGGCGTGACGCCGGAAGGCCTCCGCTCCAAGGCCCGGACCAAAACGCTCACCATTCCGCGCCAGGTGGCGATGTACCTTGCGCGCGACATGCTGGGCATGCAGCTCGTCGAGATCGGCCAAGCGTTCGGCGGCCGGGACCACTCGACGGTGATTCACAGCGTGGATAAGGTCGAGCGGCAGATGATGCGCGACCGGACGTTCAAAGAGCGCGTCGAGATGGCGCGCCAGGAATTGTCCGCACTGTAGTTGTGGGAAAAGGGGCATGGGTTTGGGGATTGGGGAAAGCGTCACGAATATCCCCAGCTCACCAACAATCCCAACAGTGCACAAACATTGTGTGACGGACGACAGGTGACTTACTGGTTGCGGTTTAGCGACATCGCCCACATATCCCCGATGTCTACTACTACTACTAGTATTTCTATATAGAGGAGCCGTAGTAAGACTTTCCTCATTTTGGAGACGACGCGCCCGGCATGAAGTTCACGATCACGAGAGAACAGCTGCAGGAAGGCTTGGCGGCGGTGGCGGCGGCCATCCCCGCCAAAACGACGCTGCCCGTGCTGGCCAATGTGCTGGTGGAGGCCTCGAGGCAAGCCGGTGGGTTGCGGCTGTCGGGCACGGATCTCGACATCGCCGTGAGCACCACCGTGCCCGCCGAGGTGGATGCGGACGGTGCGGTAACGTTGCCCGCCAAGAAGCTGGTGGACATCGCCCGCGAGCTGCCGTCGGGCCCGGTGCGCGTGACCGCGGCGGGCGAGGCGCGCGTCTCGATCGAGTCGGGCCGCTCCAAGTTCAAGCTGCTCGGCCTGCCGCGCGAAGAGTATCCGTCGTTCCCCACCGTGAAGTTCGAGAAGGCCTGGAAAGCGGCGGCCGGCGTGGTACACAAGCTGGTCGGTCATGTGGCGTTCGCCGCTTCGACCGAGGAGAGCCGCCCGATCCTGAACGGCGTTCTCTGGGAGCTCCGGCCCGATCGCATGCGGATGGTGGCGACGAATGGTCACCGGCTGGCCAAGATGGATGTGCCGGCGACCGGCGGATCGACGGCCGATCTGATCGTGCCACCGAAGGCGCTCGAACAGATCCGCCGTCTGTACGCGGCGGATGCCGAGATCGAGCTCGCCAAGAGCGACAACCACATCGGCTTCCGTGCGGGCGGCACGCTGGTGTTCTCGCGACTGATCGAAGGCCCGTATCCGAACTACGAGCAGGTGATCCCGCGCGAAAACGACAAACAGGCGACCGTCGACAAGGCGGCCATGGCCGCCGCGCTGCGCCGCATGAGCGTCGTGGCCAGTGACCAGACCCATCGCATTCGCCTCGCCTTCTCCGGTGGCAACGTCAAGTTCTCGGTGCAGACACCGGACCTGGGTGAAGCGCAGGACGAGCTGGCGGTGACGTACGAGGGCGAGCCGCTCGAGATCGGATTCAACGCGATGTACCTGCTCGAGATCCTCAAGTACATGCCGACCGACGAGGTGCGCTTCACGTTCAAGGCGCCCGAGCGCGCGGCGACTATAGAACCGGTGGGATGGAACGATCCGGCGTCGTACATGGCGCTGGTGATGCCGCTACGGCTTGTAGACTGAAAAGCGAGGACCTGCACTGCTAGGCAACAGACGCACCGCGGATATTGGTAATGAGTCAACGGGACCACCCGAGTCTGGGTGGTCCCGTGTCGTATCAGGAATGACCAGCGTGTCCGGGATTGGGGGAAGAATCGGTGGCACGATTTGTGGAATCTCTGGTATCGAGTCCTCCAGAGCAGGCGGGACTGGTGTCTTTCCCCCGTAGTATCGGGCCAGAATCAGATCACGGCGTTCGAGCATGCGTGCCGGACGAAACGCGGGATTCGAGGTCCGAGGCTGCGGCAGGGTGGCGGCAAGCGCGGCGGCCTGTGCATCGCTCAGTTGTGACGGTGTGACGCCGAAGTAGGCCCGGCTCGCCGCGTCCGCGCCCCACATGCCCGGCCCCCATTCCGCGGTACTCAGATAGAGCTCCATGATGCGGTTTTTGCTCAACGCGAGCTCCAGCCGCAGCGCCGTCACCGCCTCCTTGAGCTTTCGAAAGATCGAGCGGGAGGGCGATAGATAAAGATTCTTGGCGAGTTGCTGCGTGATGGTACTCGCACCCCGATGTCCACCCGCGGCCCATGCGTCTCGCAATTCGATGAAATCGATCCCGTGATGCGTTTTGAATCGCGAGTCCTCGGCGATGATGACCATTCGCTGGAGGAGCGGCGTGCCGTCGTGCACGTGGAGGGCCACACGTTGGCACGTCTGCACGTCGGCACGTAACCGCATCATGGCGGTGCAGCGCGGGTCGTGAGTCCGCCACCACAGCGGCGGCGGCCAGACCGCGAACAACCAGACGACAAACAGCGCGCTCGTCCCTAGCAGAACGCGTGTTGCAATCCTACCTTTTTGCACCGCCATGGACCTCGAAGCCCTCCAGCAGCGCCTGCAACAAGCGCTTGGTCCGGAATTTACCGTTGGCCCGCTGCTGGGTCAGGGGGGCTTCGCGGCCGTGTTCCGCGCCCGCGACAACGCGTTGAACCGCGACGTCGCGGTCAAAGTCCTGGATGTCGAGCTCGCGCCGTCGCCCAACGTCGCCGAACGCTTCCTGCGGGAAGCGCAGACCGTCGCGCGGCTCGAGCATCCCCACATCGTCCCGATTTACAAGGTCGGCCGGCAGGACGAGATCTTCTACATCATCATGCGGTGCATCGACGGCCCGTCGCTGGGCGATCTCCTCGAGCGTCACCAGAAACTCTCCATCAGCGACGCTGCGCGGATCGCCCGCCAAGTGGCCGATGCCCTCGCCTACGCGCATAGCCACGACATCGTGCACCGCGACGTGAAGCCGGACAACGTCCTGCTCGACAAGAGCGGCCACGTGCTGGTGACCGACTTTGGCATCGCCAAGGCCGCACAAGCGGCCCAGGCGGCGCCACGGACGTCGCAGCTCACCAGCGAAGGCATGATCATCGGGACGCCGCAGTACATGAGCCCCGAGCAGGCGTCCGGCGACAACTTGGACGGCCGGTCCGACATCTACTCCCTCGGCATCGTGCTGTACCAGATGCTCGCCGGGACGCCGCCGTTCGACGGCCCCTCGTCCGCCTCGATTCTCGCACAGCAGCTCACGCAACCGCCCGCTCCGATCCGGCGCGAGCGCCCCGATGTGCCGGAAGAAATGGCCGTGGTGCTGGATCGCATGCTCGACAAGAATCGTGCGAAGCGCTTCCAGACCGCGGGCGAGGTGAGTCGAGCCTTGGTAGGCGCGCTGCCCACGGCGGCACGTGACCGCGTGCGCGTGCCGCTGCGCCGGCGGCTGACGACGATGTTCTACAAGTCGCTGCTCGGCCTGAGTGTGGCGGGCTGTCTGCTCTTCATCGCGTTCGTCGCCGGCGCGGCGGTCGTCGCCTACTCGGTGTTCAGCAAGCCACCGCGCGTCGCGGCGCGTGCCCCGATTCCCGACAGCTTGGCGCGCGTGCTGCGGGCCCGGCGAGCGCTGGCGGCAGGCGACGTCGTGCTCTTCGCCTATCAACCCGGCGGCCAGGAAGACACGACGCTGCTGCTGCTCACGCGGCGCCGGACGGTGGTGGTGACGCCGCACGAAGTGCGCTCATATGCGCGCGACAGCGTGCGCCAGGATATGGACATGATCATTCATGGTGGATTGGCGTTTCGGCTGGTGATCTACGGCTTGGGCTCCAGGGCGGGGGCCCTGGCCGACACGGTGTATCGCAGCCTGTCGTTCCGGGACATGGTGCAGCTCGGGCCACAGCTCAAGCGACCAGAGGAGGATTCGACGAAGCGGGCGGCGCGCCCGCGCGTCCGCGCGCGCACGCGGCGGTCTCCCTAATGACCTCGCGGTCCGGGCAGGCGCGTCGCCAGTCCGTATAGACTCGCGCCGTCGATGCTGGAGACGTCACCCGGCGTGGTGGCGACGGCGCCGATGCGATTCTGCCCGCCGATCGACAACCCGACTGCAAATGCTGCGCGGCCCAGGTCGCGATCGGTGTCGAGCCGCAGGAGAATCTCGATCGGCCGGCGTCCAGTGGCCGGGGTCCGCCAGCGGAGGCCAAACGCGTACGACCCCACGGAATCTGGTGTGATGCGTGCGGCCGCGGAGACGGCGAGAACGGGCACGGGGTTCGGATGCCACGTGGCGCCCGGAACGAACGTGAGCCGCTGCCGCACCCCCCGTACGATCGGTTGGCCGAGGTTCGCGGCCACGACGCCCACCGTCAGTCCGGGGTGGGCGACGTACGACATGCCGAGATCCCAGCCGGTCTCATTGGCGCCGCTGCCCCCGTAACGCGCGACGGCGAAGCCTACCGCCAGCCCGCCCGACCCTCCCGCGAGTCCCAGCCGGATGGTGCTGCCCCGCAGGCCGTTGTCGAACAAGTCGCGTTGGTATCCGAACGACAGCCCGCGGGAGTTGAAGCCGGCATTGATTTGGCGCAGCCGTCCCTTTGCTCCCGGATCGCCTACCGCCAGCTCGGCATAGACCGACGCCTCGCGCTGCACGCCGAGCCCCGCGGGATTGACGGAGATGGCGCGCGCATCCGAGACATCGGTGGGAAAGAGGTAGGCGTTGGCGCGGTTGGGGACGACCTGGGCGGTTAGGCGGTTGAGCGGTTGGGCGGCTAGAAACGCGGCGGCAATTAGGCACCAACCGCCTAACCGCCGAACCGCCAAACCGCCCATTAGGGCAGCACCGTGACCGTCGTCTTCGAGACCTGCGTCCGCGGAATCGTCATCGTCTGGATGGGCAGTGTGATCGTCATGGTCGTGGAATCGTGCGACTCGCCGCCCATGTATCGTCCGTCGACGGCGACGTAATCGACACCGCTGCGCACGCCTGTCCCCGCGACCTCAAACGGCTGGCCGAACTGTTCCCCGTTGCCTTTGATCGTAAAGGTGGATGTCACCTCCACGCGTACGGTGCGGGTGCCGTTCCGGTCCTCCCATGCGGCCGCGTGAGAGCGGTTGATGCTCGTGAGCGTGACGTTGCCAGCCGAGCGGTCGCTCGTTGTGACGGTATCGGTCCAGGACGCGTTGATCGCGACCCCCGATGCCGGTAGCCGCGGGAAGAAACTCTTGAACGAGCCGACCACGGGCGAGAGCGCTTGAGCTACCATCGTATCGGATGCGACCGGATTGCGAAATTCACCAGTGGCAGTCAGCCATCCAGCGAACGAGAGTGCTTTCGCGACGCCGAGGTTGACACCCGGTGGAGGGGTCGCGCCCGAGTCGGGCGTGATCGAATCGATCGTGATGGTCGTCCGATAGCCGATGCTGTCTGCTGGCCCACTGATCGTCACCGCAAAAAAGATGCGCAGCCCATAGTCGACCCGCAGTTGACGGTCAGGCAACTGCTGGTCGACATGGATGACCTGATGCATCACGTAGCGCAGCGCGCTCGGCCCCAAACGGAGTGCCTGCGGCGGTGCCGCCGGCGGCGGAGCGGGAGGGGGAGCGCCCGGCGGATTCGCTGGGGTGGGAATAGACGAAGGATTCTTCGGCGTGCAGCTGAGAGCAGTGACTGCTGCCGCCACGAACAGCACGCGACGCATCGGCTATTCCTTAGTCTTGGTGCGTCCGAAGATGGCGACCACCTCGGTCTCCTCGCTCATCACCTTGAGCAGCTTCCATCCGCGTTTCAGCATGTCGGTTCGCCATCCGATGAGCTTCTCCCACTCTTGAGCGCTGGTTCGAAAGACTCGGAGGTCGGCGACATTCTCCCAGTGGGGAGGATAGGGAGCGGATTTGGAGGGACCAGTCAGAGGCGGCTTCGTGGTCACAGAGGTGGAAGTGGTGAGACCGTAAGCCGAGTTCTGTTTACCCGTTGGTACGAGCAGATGGTCATCTCTCTGGGATAGCTGTCGCCAGCCATCTCGTGCGGCCTACCCGCAGCTCGAACGACCCGGGCCGGGTCTCGCTGCTTATTTGGCCTTGCTCCGACCGGGGGTTGCCGTGCCACGCCCGTTGCCGGACGCGCGGTGGGCTCTTACCCCACCGTTTCACCCTTACCCTTTGGATACAAGGGCGGTCTGTTCTCTGTGGCCCTGTTCCGTCGCCTCGCGGCGCCCAGGCGTTACCTGGCGGTCTGCCCTGTGGAGCTCGGACTTTCCTCGGGTGACCCCTCAAGCCGGCCACCCGCGACCATCGGCCCCACCACTTCCAGGAGGGAAATTACCCGGCCGCCGGGCCCCCCGGCAAGCCTTCACTTGGCAAACCGTCGAATCACGCGGCCTAAACTGTCGGTCGCAGCGCCATCCAGCCAAAACCCCGCGTGCTCGCTGAACGCCGCGAATCGCAACCGCGGCCACTCGGCCTGCGCGAACGTGGCCCGATCAGGCTCCAAACCGAGCGCCGAGAGCGCGAACACGTCACGCTCCTGATAGCGTCGCAGCAGGGCGCGTGCGCGCCGCTCTCGGAGCCAGAGGAAGACGGGCGCGTCCACACTCGAGAAACCGCGCAACAAGCCGAGCGTGAACCAGTCGGTCGGCACCTCGCTCGCGTGGAACGCAAAGCGCAGATCCGGATGCAGCCGTCGCAGCTCGCCGCGCAGCACGGCGGCGCGCTCGGCGACCGCGGTCTCGAGTGCCGCGAAGTAGCCGCTCAACCAGCCGCGCTCGAGCAGCGTATCGTAGCGCACCGCTGGAGGCAACGCGTAGAGCCGCTCCATTTCGGCGCCGTCCAGACCCAATGCCGCCAAGCCCACGCGATAGTCCGCGTCACAGAATCCGCTGCCGCGGAAGAACATCATGGCGCTGTCCAGATCCAATGCGACGCCGGCGACGACCTCGGGCCGCGCGCCGCCCAGCCGCGTCAACGTGCGATACGCGGGCCGCAACGCGCCGCGCCAGTAGAGCGAATCGAGCCCGCAGGCGATCCTGGTCAGCACACCGTGCCGATCCACCTCGTCGGCACCCTGCGGCGGAGGGGGGATCGCGAACAAGGCGACCGCGGGGAACCAGCGGATACTCGTGGCCTGCAAACGCTCGCTCGTGAGCTTCCAGAGGTTGCGCGTACTCACCGTGTCCGCGAGTGCGGCCTGCGGAATAGTCGTGGCGAGTGTGTTGAGCGCCGCCACGTCGACGAACCGCAGCAACGAATCGAGCGACCACAGCGTGAAGCGGCTCCATAAGACGCGCATGCCCTGACGCGCGATCCAGCCAGGGACCACGGGCGCGACCGAGGCCGCCGGGGCCTCGCGGCTGGTGGAGACGGGTTGAGGCAGAACGATGGGCGCGGACCCGGCCGGTGGGGCGAGCGGCGGAGGGTGCACGGTGAGCTGCTGCGGTGCGCTCGCGAGCCGCAGCGGTGCGGGGCGTGTGGCCGCGGCGATGCCGGCCCACTCCGCGGGGCGGCGTGTCCAACGGGCGAGCGCGACGAGAAAGTCGCGCGTACGCGGATCGGCATCGGCCGATGCCAACAGGCCGCGGCTCGCAACCAGAATCAGGCCATCCTGGCTTCGGCTGGCCGCGACGAGCGCTGCTTCGCTGGAACGCGCGAGGGTCTGGCTGCGATCGCGGATGTGCAGGGGATAATTATGGCCCGCCGGGAATGGAGCGAAGCCGGCGTTGTCGAGCGCCGAATGCGGCAGGGGAGCGGCAGGCACGTCGAGGAGCTGGCTACCGATGGCGATGCCGGCGCCCTGCGCCATGAGCCACTGGTTCATGCTCCAGCGGTCGAGCGTCCCTCCGCCTTCGGCGTATCCGAGCACCACGACGCCGTCCCGGCGAATCCACTCGCTGAGAATCGCGAGATCGCCGATCGTGAGCGCGTCCGAGAGACTTTCGGGCTCGCGTCCCCCGAGGACGAGTACGGTGCGGTAGCGAGCGAGGTCCGCCCGGGCGAGATGCGGATAGAAGCGGCGGTACTCCACGCGATACCCGGCCGCATGCCACGGAGCCGCCGTGGCTTCGAGGGTCAGCGGATCGGCCAGCGTCAGGTCGACGACGAGCAGGCGACGCGCCTCCGTCTGGCAGGCCGCACACAGCAGCAGCAGGAACAGACACAGGGTCTTCACTCGCGAGGCTCGACCAAACGGTTGTACTTCCGCAGCGCGGCGCGCAGCCGGTCGTGCGGCAGCGCGTACACCCGCATGCCGTTGATCCCCGTCATCGTCTCGGCCGCCACCATCGCGTTGACGATCGCTTCCTCAGTCGCCTGAATCGTGGCCTCGAACAGCGGGCTGATACGCTCATTCGGCAGCATCATCACGCTGACGTTCGCGTCGGGCTTCGCGGCCTCGGGGTTGGCGGTCGAAAACGCGACAAAAATGTCCCCGGATGGATTGCCGCCAGTCCCGCCCAGACGGCCGACGCCGAGCGCCGCGCGCTTGGCGATACGCTTGAGCTGATGCGGCAACAGCGGTGCATCGGTCGCGATCACGATGATGATCGATCCCTTGTCGGCATCGGCGCAGCGGCGGCCGGTCCGGGCGGTGCCCGGCAGGGAATCGTAGCACGGCAGCAGATCGGGGATCTCCTGGCCCACGGGGACTCCGGCGATTGAGAGGCGCGCGCGCGCGCCGTAGTTGCATTGCACGAGGACACCGATCGTGTACCCGCCACGATCCGCCGGGAGCCGCCGCGAGGCGGTCCCGATGCCGCCCTTGAACTGGTTGCAGATCATGCCGGTCCCGCCGCCGACATTGCCTTCAGCCACCGGCCCGCCGCGCGCACTGTCGAGGGCCGCGAACGCGTGCTGCTTCGTGACGTGAAAACCGTTGATGTCGTTGAGCGATCCATCCCACGTCTCGGCGACCATCGGCAGGGACCAGTCGAACTGGAATCCCTTTTTTACCAGCCATTCGATCACCGCGTCGCGCACGATGCCCACGCTGTGCGTATTGGTGATCATCACGGGCCCGGCGAGGAATCCCGATTCCTCGAGCCACGTTGTCCCGGTCATCTCCCCGTTGCCGTTCAGCGTGAACCAGCCGCCGAAGACGGGATCGCCATTGGTCGCGCCGCGCGGGAAGATGGCGGTGACGCCGGTGCGCACCGGACCGTGCCCGACGACGAGCTTCCCCTGGCCCGTGATGATCGTACTGTGCCCGACGGTGACGCCGGCAACGTCTGTGATCGCGTTGAGCGGACCCGGCGTGCCGTCGAAGGGAACGCCGAGCTCGCGCGCGCGGGGACGAGCCTGTGCGCCGAGCTGGGCGCCGGCGAGCGCCAACACGACCACCAGCGACCGCGGTCGCACCTGTTATGTCACCAGCGCGTACGGTAGCAGTGCCTGCCGCATGTCGGCCGCCGTCTGCCAGCGCGCCTCGCGCGCCTTGGAGAGGGCCCGCATCACGGTGTCACTCAGTGCACGGGGAACATCACGCCGCAGCTTGCGGAGATCGGGAGGTGGCGCATGCTGCTGCATGTCGAGCACCGCGGCAGCGCTGGCCGCGGAGAACGGCGGCCGGCCGGCGAGTGCCTCGAACAGCACGACGCCGAGCGAATAGAGATCGGTCCGGCCGTCGATCTCGGGAGAGCCGCCCGCCTGCTCGGGACTCATGTACTCTTCCGTGCCCACGACGAAGCCGCTGCGCGTCACGCGGTCTTCTCCCGAGCTGGCGATCGCGCGCGCGATGCCGAAGTCGACGAGAATTGCGCCGCCGCCGTCCGCTGAGAGTACGATGTTGTCGGGCTTGATGTCGCGATGCGCGAGGCCGTGGTCGTGGGCGTGGCCGAGCGCGTCCAACACTTCGGTGGCGACGCGGACCGCGCGGTCGATCGGCAGCATCCGCTCGCGCCGCACCACCTGCCGCAGCGTCTCTCCCGCCACGAACGGCATCACGAACCAGAGCAGATAGTCGGTTTCGCCGGAATCGAGCAGCGGCGCGATGTGCGGGTGGTCCAGTTTCGCGGCCCAACGGATCTCACGCAGGAAGCGATCGGCGGCGACCGACACCGCGAGCTCGGGATGCAGCACCTTGATCGCGACCTGGCGCCCGTCCTTGTCGAAGGCGCCGTACAGCGTGGCATTCCCCCCCCGCCCCACCGCGGTGATGACGTTGTAGCGGTCGCCCAGCGCCTGGCGCACCCGGCCAATCAAATCGCGAGCCACGTCGCCAGAATAGGCGGCCCGGGCGCAGAAAAAGGAAGGGTACTACCAAAAAGGAAGGGTACTACGGCTCTACAGGCTGTCGGGGAGTACTCGTGTCCAGCGGAGATTGTCAAAAATGGCGTAGGCCGAGCCCTTACCCGCGAATCGCACCCCCGCGATCCCGGTGCCCCTGACGCAGAGTTGCTGCGACGTGCGCTCCGTCGTGGATTCCGTCCGGCTCATGACGTTGCCGTTGCCATCGAGTGCCTCGATGAACGCCACGCCACCGGGCAAAAGGTTGTGAAACCCGGTCGGTGTGGCGTCGATGCATGACTCGGCCGCTGGTACGACGAACATTGCTTTGATGGTGCCGTACCCGTACTGACTGAAATCGGAAGCGATCCCCAGAGGACACACGCTGATATTGTTCTGGCCCGAGTAGAACCCGAGCAGGCCGTAGTCATTCAGGCCGTAGTCATTGGCATACACGGCGGTCCCGGGGCACAGGCCGAGCGGATTGCTGCGGCTGAACGTTACGCCGAGCCGGGAATACACCGAGTTCACAGTGGCACCCGGCAATATCGATCCGATATCGGGCATCTGATCGAAATCAAAGTCGATCTGGCTGGGCAGCGCCCAGCTGAACCGGCTGAACATATCTGCCTGGCCGCCGGCGCCCACATCGAGGGCCACCCTCGTGCTGGCGAACAGCGGCCGTGGCAGGACCAGTGAGCGGAGTCTCGCCGCAACCGCTCCGAGGAAAGACCGACGGGATCCCAGCAAGGGGTACGCGGGATCGCACCGCAGGAACGGAGCGGGCACGTTGTTCAATGCACGGATCGGGGGGTCTGCGCCGACGTGGAGCTGGAAAATTTGGAGCAGGTCCCGCGTCGCGTGATCGAGAGCGCCGGTTTCCGCGCAGATACCAACGGTCACGCCGGTATTGAACTTGGGGGTCGCGTTGACCTCAGCGAGCGGCGGATCCGTATGGAAGTCGTAGCAGGAATTGCCGAGAGGGCCGGTCTCCCCCGGGAACACCGGTGCGGGCAACCCCGGGATGCAGGGGCGATCGTCCGCGGATTCGATAATGACGGTGACCGGTTGGTCCACGGCGCCGGCCGGGATGACGACCCCGGCCTGACCATACTTCGTCACGATGGTGGTGGTCTCTCCCGGCTGCGCCGTGCCTTCGCCGCAGTCGGAGTCGACACGCTCACATTGCGACCCGATCCCGATGAAGAATTTGAGCGGGAGGGTGCTATCTTCGAGCAGCGGGATGAACTCGCCCGTGTCCACGTTCTTCAGCTCGTTGCCGCCATCCACGACATCCACATCAGCCACGCCAAGCAGCCTGCTGCCAGTCAGTGTGGCGATCCGATACGTGCAGGTCGAATCGAGATTGTCATCAGTAGTGTGCCAGTTGGTGTGGTAGTCGGCGTCGTCGACTTGTATGTCCGATCCCGCGAACGTGCGGATCACGTCGCCGCTGCAGAGATTGGTAATTGTCACGGTCGGACTCAGCTGCCTGGAGAACACTTGCTCCGCAGGCGCCTGCTGGTTCTGCATTGGCGGGAGCCAGAAGAAGAACGCGTTACCGTTGTGATTACCGTCCAGGATGAGCGCGCTGGGGCCCGCCGAATCGCTCCGCTCGCCATGACAGCCGACCGCCGCAAACGCGACGATCGCCACGAACCGCAGATAGTTCGAGCAACACTTCATCGTAGGTTATTCCCGACGTTGGATAACGTGCACGGCATTAGCAAAAAAACGCGGAGGGCGCGGAAGAACCATCGGGCCAGAGATTCAAGGCCCCTCAACCAGAAGATCTAATTCCAAGGATTGGAGGCGTGCTGAGCCGTGGAATGTGGAATAGTGGAATGTGGAATAGGAATAGTGGAATGTGGAATAAAGGAAGGGCGGCTCCTTGCGAAGCCGCCCTGGTCAGCATCCGGCTATGAGCTAATGCAAGTAAACGAAGTAGACATACTCGGAGGTGGAGAGTACGGCGCCCGTCGCAGCTCGCGCGATGACCCTCCAGCGTCCGGGCTGAGCTCCTACGAACGCGAACGCCAATCCGAGGCTCGTGGTCGGGGCGGACGTGAACTCCGGCGACCAGAGGGTGCAGACCGCGGTTCCGTCGGTGCACCCGTTGCCGAATTGCAGCTCCACCTCGTACGTCGCGGCACCCACGACCGGACGCCAGACGGCGGTCGTGAAGCGCGGGAAGTGATCGAAGTTGTACGAGTTGATCTTGATGGCGCCGATCGCACTCGTCCCGCTCGCCGTGACGACCAGCTCGTGCGCCACCGCCGGGTCGTCGTTTTCCTGCACCATCACGACGAGCCCGGTAGTATTGACACTGCCGACCGCGCCGAGCGGATCGGAGCTGGACCACGTGCCGGTGACCGCCGGTGACATCTCAAGCTGCACGGCCGCGCCGCTCTGCATCGTTATCCCGTTCAGCTGCGTCAGCGGCAGCGTGACTCCCTGCGATGCCAGGCCACTGGAGACGGGCCGGACCAGCAACGGGGCCAATGCCGTCGCCGAGAACGTCAAGTGACCCGTGCCCAGCGAGGCCGGCGGCTGCGCTTCGTCCTCGCCCGGATCATGGAGCACCGCCGGGGCGAACGGATCGAATCCCTCGGCAGGTCCGTTGACCTCCGGATCGGCGATGCCCCTGCCGTAGGCTTGCAGCTCGTGCGACCCCACGACGCCGAGCGTCCATTGCGTGAGCGCGGCGTGTCCTGATCCATCACTCACGACCATCCCCGCCGCCGGCGCGATACTGCCGCCGCCGCTCGACGTGATCTGGAAGTGCACCCGCGCGCCCGCGACGGGATTGCCATCGGCGTCGGTCACCAGTACCTCCGGAGCACTCGGCACGGCAGTGATCGGAGTCGTCGCTTGATCGGCGAGCGAGGAGATTTCCATCTTAGCCGGGAGCGCAAACTGGAAGTCGCTGAAACCGTCAGTCTGACCGCCCGCGCCGACATCGAGCACCATCATGCTTGCGTGAAGCGTCGCAGGCTTGAAGAGCCACGCCGCGGCACTGCGCAGCGCCCGCCAGCCGCGCGCAGCGAGGCTGGTTGACGAGTTACTCGGCGCGCGCCCGATCTGCGGCGGGCAGAAGTCGTTCGAGTGGGGAAGCGCGACCACCAGCTCGCCGTCCTGGCGATGCAGCGTTACCAGATCCTGTTGGGCATGGACGAGCGGCAACGGCGTCTGGAAGAGGCTACAGATCGACACCGTCGCGTCCGGCGCCAGGCGCGCCGCCAGCGGCGGATCCGCCGTCGCGCGGAGGCAGTGCCCGAAGAGGGGCAGATCGATGTCAAGGTCGGCGCATTGCTGCACCGTGACCGTCACGACCTGGCCGGACTGCTGGGCCGGAATGTCCACGCGATCGCCCGTCGTCGCGAGCACCACGAACCCGCCCTGCGACAGATCGATCGTTTTGGAGTCGCAATCGCCGCCGTTGCACGCGGCGCCGTTCTCGATGCGGAACTTGATGGGCAGTGTGCGTCCATCGACCAGCCCGATGAACTCACCGGTATCGACTCGCTTCAGCCCGGTCGCGCTCGCCACAGGATCGACGTCGGTGTAGCCGAGCTCCGTCGTGCCCAACAACACGCGGATGCGGTATTCCTTCGCTACGTCCAGGTGCGAGTCCGTGGTATTCCAATTGACCTGGTACAGTTGATTGGTCGCGTCCAGGCTGACATCGGCTGGCGCAAACGTCTTGATCGTCGCTCCACACGAGCGGGTTGTCGCGGGCGGCACGAGCAGAGCGAGCTCACAGATTTCGACGCTCGGGCGTACGCCGGCGTTGAATTCGCCCGGACTGAAGTTGGGATTGCTGCTGGGATCCTTGAAAATCGGCGGGAGGAAAAAGAAATCTGGATTGCCGCTGTGCGCGCCGTCGGAGAAGGATGCGAGTGGACGACCGATCGGCGGATTAGTGCTGTCGCTTCTACAGGCGCAGACCAGCGCGACCGCGCCTGCGGTCAGCGTAAAACGAACGACACGTTTCATACGCGCAACTCTCCTGCGGCGGACGACTGAACGGAAAAGCTCAGGGCTGGGCGCCATAGCGATTCTACCCGCGTTTGAGCGCGGCGCGCAAGGAGTTGTCGTACGATGTTGGTGATCTGGATCACTCACGCACCAGCAGAATTGGCAAAGATGCGCGTTTTGCGTGTTCGCGTCGTCAGTGCTCGGTCGCCAGCACCGCCTGAAAGTCGGGACGGCGCTCGAGGCCGCGCCACCACCAGTGCACCATGCCGTTGCGCTTGAAGGAGTGGTCGGGATTGGTGGCGACGTAGCGCTTCAGAATCACCATGGCTTGATCGTCCTGCCCCATCAGCGCACGCGCGAGCGCTTCATACCCCACCAACTCCTGCGTCGGATCGATCTTCGCGTCGGTGGTGCGCGCCGCGCTGAGCACATGCTCGGCGCTGTCGGTGCGCCCCGCTCGTCCAATGACGCTCGCCACGAGGATGGCCCGCTGCCGGGTCCGGAAGGCAAGTTGGGGGGCAGGCGTCAGACTGTCCGCCTGACCAGCCAGGCGCCAGGCGTGCGCGATATTGAGATCGGAGTTCGGGATCGTGAGCAGCCAGAGCTGACAGTCGAAGTAGCGAAAACTCCGCGGAAAGCGACGGCCCCCCTCGGCGCACCAGCGCTGCGCCTCCCCAAATTGCGCGAGATCGTAGGATCCGTAAAACAGGCGATCCAGGATCACCTCGGCATCGCGCAGGTAGGCATCGGCTTCGTACGCTGCGCGCGCAGCCAGGACCGCGGAAACGACGTCCTTTCGTGCATACAGGAGATGACTCAGCGTGGCCTGAGCTGCTGCCTGCTGGGGATCGATGCGAACGGAGGCCTCGAGATCGGCTTGCGCGCTGTCGAGTAGCGCTCCGCGCCGCGTGGGGTCGGAATCGAGGTTGAGTCGCCACCGCGCGTACCGGAGGCTGCCGCGTAGTTGCAGGGCTGCAGCATTACTCGCCTCGCGACGCAGCACGCGGTTCACATGGTCCCTCCCAACGGCGATCCATCTGGCCGCAACCTGCGGCTGACGTTGCACGAGGCGCGCGCGGTTCAGGGCCAACTGTCCCCGCTGCAGCACAGGTTCGATCCATTGGGGATCGGCGCGCTCAGCAGCGGCGAGCAGTGAATCGGCGTGATTAAATCCGGCGAACGAACTGTCCGGCGGGACGTGGGTCAGCGCCGCTTCGCCATGCTTGCGCGCGCGCTCGGCGCGTTGCACCAGTGTCCAGGCGTCGACGCTGCGTGTCTCCGCGCGTTCCTCGCTCAGACGGATTTCATCACCGAGTCGCTCGCGCAAGAACAGGGCGGCCTGCTTGGCCACCGAATCTCGAATCGCGAGCGGCGAGGTCGCCGGAAGCTCCAAGGCCTGGCGCCGCACCTCGGCGCCGCTCGCTCCGTCCACCAGGCGAATCGTGACGCGCACGCGGCTGCCGAGATTCTCGACCTCGCCATCTACCACGTACGCCGCCCCGAGGACGCGGGCGATGGAGTCGCGTACAACCTCATGTCCACGGAATGGTGCGACGCCGCCGCGTGACACGACATCCACGGCACGAATGGCGCTCAATTGATTGATCAACGCTTCCGTGAGACCGTCGGCGAGATACCCCAGCGAGCTGTCGCGACTCTCGTCGTTGAAGTAGAGCACCGCGATGCGATTCTTCGTGAGGCCTGCGGCGCCGGCAGCGTCTCCGCCATTCCGGTGACGACCGAACACCAACCAGGCGCCCGCGATCAGCACAATCGTCCCGACGCCGATGGCTACCGTCGTGGACCGGCGTCGCCAGGCCATTCGCCCGCGCGTGGACCGCCGCGCTGCGGTGACGCGCGAGACGTGCCCGGTGCTCGCCTCGGTGAGCGCTTTGGCGAATTCTCCGGATGTTTGATACCGGTCCGCCGGCACCTTCTCGAGCGCACGCTCGATCACCACCTCGAGCTCGTCGGGAATGGCGTCGCGCACGATCTTGAGTCGCGGCACCGCGTCGAGTGAATGGCGCGCCATGATGGCCTGCGCCGTCGGTCCGGTGAACGGCGGCTGGCCGGCCAGCGTCTCGTAGAGCACGCAGGCAAGGCTGTAGATGTCGCTGCGGCGGTCCACCTGTCCCGACCCCGAGGCTTGCTCGGGGGGCATGTACGCGGGCGTGCCGATGGCCAGGCCCGTCTGGGTCAGCTTGTCGCCGCCTGCGGCGCTGACGGCGCGTGCGATGCCGAAATCGGTGACGATCGCGTGACCGCCCGAGAGCATGATGTTCTCGGGCTTGATGTCGCGGTGCACCACGTCGTGGCTGTGCGCGTAGGCGAGCGCTTCGGCAACCTCGCGCGTGATCTGCAGCGCGTCGTCGACCGGCAGCTGTGGCTCGCGGTCCAGCCGGTCGCGCAGCGATTCGCCTTCGACGAACGGCATCACGTAGTAGAGCGTTCCGCGCGCGTCGCCCGAGTCGTAGACCGGAAGGATGTTGGGATGCTGCAGGCGGGCGGCGAGCTTGATCTCGCGGAGGAACCGCTCCCGCCCCAGGGCCATGGCGATTTCGGGCCGCAACGTCTTCAGCGCGACGAAGCGCTCGTGGCGTATGTCGCGCGCCAGGTAGACCAGCGCCATCCCGCCACGGCCCAGCTCCCGATCGATGACGTAGTGATCGGGCAGGGCCGCGTTCAACTCTGCAAAGGGATCAGTCACTCGGATAACGATAGTTCTGGCGGACCTGCTCTGCGAGCGCCCGGGGCAGCGCCTCGAGGTTTGCGACGGGCCACGGCCGGTCGCTCGTGACGAGCACGCGCCCATCGCCCGCATCGACCACGATCATCTGCACGCGCACCGAATCGCGACTTGCCGCTATCGGATCGAGGCGCCCATAGATCGCCAGGCCGGCGCTGGTGCGGCGCGCCAGGTCCACCGCCGCGAGCTCGGGGCGCCCCCCTCCCCCCGGCTGCCCGCGCCAGCGCTCGCGGACCACGGCCTGGGACACCGCGGCGAGCGGCGGCATGCTGTCGAGCTGCGCCGTGACGCCCTCAGCCAGCCGCACGCGCCAGGGTTCGAGACCGGACACGAAGATGTCAAAAGGTGCAACAGCGGCGAGCTGCGGATTGGGCGCATGGCGGCGCGCGTAGCCCACGAAGCTCACCGCTCCGGCGACGGTGAGCAGCGCCACCAACACCGAGAACAGGATCAGCAGGCGCTTCGAACTCATTCCTTCTTAATGGCCTTGGTCCGCTCCCGCTGCGGGGGCATCATCGCCAGGCGCACTGTGCCGTCGGGGTGATACTCGGGCACGAATAACGTGGCCTCGGGGTCACGGTCCGAACCGCGGCGCGTCGCTCGCCCGACCATGACACCGAGGGTCCGCAGCTTTGACCGGTGGTAGTGGGTCACCGCGTAGTGTGCCACCTGCTCCTTGAACGCCGCGAGCTCTGTCTGCTCGAATGCAGAATGCTTATCGTCAAAGATCGCGACCACCATGTAGGTGCTATCGACGACCATCACCATGGCATTCGTGATGTGAAATTCCCGCTGGATCTCCTGCTGCAGCTGCAGCTGGAACTTGGGGAACGCGTCGCAGCCAAGTGCGAGTGCGCCGATGCCGAGGAGGGCGACGCGGGTCCGGTTGAGCATTTTTTTGAGCAGGCTCCGTTGGGAAATTCACCTACCGTCCTGTTCCGCGCAATGCGGCGCCGATGACCGGCTGTTGAAACGCCCCCGTTACCATGGTGGCGCATGGTCACCGTGTGCACGGTTCTCCCCGCTCCTGAGCGCCCGCGCATCGACGCCGCCGGTGATGGCTGCTTCGACACGCTGCATGCCGACTCCCTGCGGGAAGCGCTATACGTCGCGCGCCGCCGGCGCGTAGACGCCGTGATCATCTCCGTGCATCGCTGCCACGGCGAGGCGTTGCCCGGCGTCGCGCGCTTCGTGCGCGAGTTCCCCGCCATTCCCGCCGTCGCGCTGGTCTCCCGGCACGACCGGGAGGCGACGGAAACACTGCTGCGCCTGGGCGCCACTGGCGTACGCAGCGCGGTGGACTGTACCGAGCCCGACGGCTGGCGCCGGCTGCGCGATCTCGTCGGACATCCCGCCTCGCCGGTTGCGGCACGCGTCCTGGCACGGCTCATCCCGGCCCTGGGCGCGTCGTCGGAGGAAACGCGGCTGTTTTTTGAGGCGGTGGCGCGGCTCGCGCCGGCGCTCAGCACGGTGCGCGGCTTGGCTCGCCATCTGCGCGTGCGGCCCAGTACGTTGATGTCGCGCTTTCATCGCGCCGGGATTCCCTCCCCCAAGAGCTACCTCGCGGGCATGCGGCTGATCCACGCCGCTTTCCTTTTTCAGAACCCCGGCCTCTCGGTCTCGGACGTGGCCTACCGGATGGACTATTCATCACCGCAGAGTTTTGGCCGGCACTTGCGCGCGGTTCTCGGCATCACCGCCGGAGAGTTTCGCCGCCGTTTTCCGTTCGACGTCGCGCTGGCGCGATACATCGATCTGTTGATCACCCCGTACCGGGAGTCCCTGCGTGCGTTTCACCCCTTCAACGCGGGGTCGTGGGACCAAGGCCCGAGCGCCGTAGCGGCCTCCCGGGCGGGGTGAATTACCTCAATCGGCGGCGGGTCGTACCTGATGTTCGAGGGTGCTTTGGTCGCGCCGCAGGACGGAGAACCTGGCAATCCCGCCGCGCAGTCGCTCGGCCAGTTGCGCGAGCTGCTGAGATGTTGCCGTCAATTCGCCCATAGCCGTGATCTGGGCTTCCGTGGCGGCGGCTGTACTGTTGGCGCGGTCGGATGACGCTGTCGAGATGCTGGCGACTTGCTGCAGCGATTGTGCAAGCTCAGCCAGGCGGTGCGCCTGGCTGCGCGAGACCTCCGCGGTCGCATTGACCAGATCGCCCATCAGCTGCACGCCCCGATGCAGCTCCTGTAATGCGCCGTCTGCCTCCGCCGCCACCGCGCCGATGTCTCGGACTTTCGTCTCCCCCGACTGCATCGCGCGTGCGGCCGCCTCGATGCCCGTGCGCAGATCGCTCACCAGCTCCGCGACTTCACGGGCCGATTTGCCGGCTTCGGCAGCCAGCGTCCGCACTTCGTCCGCAACGACCGCGAAGCCTTCCCCATGCTCCTCGGCGCGCGCCGCTTCGATCGCCGCATTGAGGGCCAAGAGGTGCGTCTGCCGCGCGATGCGGGCGATCGTCTGCGCGAACACGCCGATCCGCTCCGACATCCCCGACAAACCCGCGACCGTCGATGCCGTCGCGCGCACCTCCTCTCCCACCGCGCGCAGCGTGGCGCTGGCGCGCGCGACGCGCTCACGTCCCCGCTCCGCCGTGCCGACGAGCCGCGACGCATCGACCTGCATCAGCTCAGCCCGCACGTGCAGCGATTCCGCCTGGTCGGCCGCTTTGGCACTTTCGCCGCGCGCGCCGTCTGCCAGACCTCGCTGATTACCGAGGTCGCCGGCGAGGCGCTGCGACGTTTGGGTCAGCGATTCCGTGGTGGCGTGCAGCTGCTCCGCCGCCGCAGCCAGCTCCTCGGCAAACGCGGCCACTTCGTCGGCTTCGCGTTGCACCGATGAGATCGTGGTGCCGATCTCTTCGAGCATGCGGTTGAAGCTCTTCTCGAGGAAGCCGAGCTCGTCGGCTTCCGCGGCGGCCGCACGAACCGCAAGGTACCCCTGCTCTGCTTCGCCCATCACGCTGCGCGCGCGGCGAATGCGCTGGATGAGCGTCGCGGGAATCCGCTTCAGCGCCATCGCGACGACGATGAACACCCCCGTCTCGAGATACGCCGTCGTGTCGAGACCAGAGCCGCCGGGATACAGCTGGCCATGCGCCCAGCTCGCCAACAGGTAGGCGATCGACGCCACCAGCACGAGGAAGTCTCCGACGGCTTGTCCCTGATCGAAGGCGTACGGCAGCACCGCGATGAACAGCGCGGCGACCATACCGCCATGGCCGAACCAGACGACGAGCACATTGACCAGCAGGACATCGAGCAGGGGCAGCAAATAGATGAACCACCAGCGATACCACCCGCGCTCGTTGATTAACCCGACGATCGCGTTGATGATGGCAGCGCCACCGGCGAACAACACGATCGTGCCGAATGACGCGTTGCTGATCCCGCCCAGCCTCCCGAGCACGCCGAGGACGAACAGCGCGGCCGCGAGTGCCCACCGGCGGCGGTGACTGCGCTCGAACGTCTCGAGATCCTTGAACCGCTGTTCGAGCGCGGTAGCATCGTCGTGCCAGCCGCGGGCGCGCGCGGCGAAAGAAAGGCGGCGCGTGGGCTCAGTCACTTGGGCGCCCCCAGGCCAAGATCGGAAGCCGTTACGAACGCCTCGACGAGATACCCGTCGCGTTCGATCGCCTCCCGACCGCCCTCCTCGCGATCCATCACGGCCATCACGCCCAGCACGTGCCCGCCCTCGCTCTCGACGGCGCCGATCGCCTCGCGGGCCGAGCGTCCCGTGGTGAGCACGTCTTCAACGATGACGACCGGGAAGCCTGACGCAAAGCAGCCCTCGATGCGCTGGCCGGTCCCGTGGTCCTTCGGCTGTTTGCGCACGGTGAACGCGTCCAGCAGTTGTCCCCGGCGGCGTGCCGTCAGCGCGAGCGCGTAGGCGATGGGATCGGCGCCGAGCGTGAGACCGCCCACGGCGCGCGGGCTCCAGCCCCGCACCGCCATGCGATCGAGCCCGAGCCCGCCCACGACGGCGAGCCCATCGCCGGACATCGTGGTGAGGCGGGCGTCGATATAGAAGGAGGACCGGCGGCCCGACGCGAGGACGAAATCGCCACGCTTCACCGAGCGCGCCAGGAGGAGATCCTTGAGCGTGTTTCTGAGGTAGTAGTAGTCGCTACTACTATTCACTGTTCCGCTTGCCGACAATGTTCTTGAGCGCTCCGAATAGTCCGCGCGACTTGGGGGCGTCTGGACTCTTGGCGAGGGCCCCTTCCAGGTCGTCGGCGAAGGCGCTGACCGTCGGCTGGCGGTCGCCTGGCTGCCGGGCCAGACCTTTCATGACCGCGGCCTCGAGCGCGGGCGAGAACTTGCGATCGCTGGCCTCCGACAACGGCGTCGCTTTCCCGCTCAACAGTTGCTGAAACAACTCGCGCGGGCTGCGCCCGTCGTGCGGATGGCGCCCCGTCAGCATGTAGTACGCGATTTTCGCGAGGCTGTAGATGTCGGCGCGCCCGTCCACCAGCTCACCCGACAATGCTTCCGGCGCGACATACTGCAATGTCCCGACGAAGAAACCGGTCCGCGTGAGCCGCTCGTCGGGCGGCAGCTCGGCGTCGCGCGCGATGCCGAAATCGAGCAGCTTCACGCTGCGCGCGCGCGGATCGTACATGATGTTTTCCGGTTTCAAGTCGCGATGGATGATGCCGGCGGTGTGCGCCGCGGCGAGCGCGTCGGCGAGCTGGCGCACCAGCGCGGCGGCGTCGGCGGGAGCGAGCGGGCCCTCCCGGTGTAGGAAGTCGGCGAGCGGCTCCCCGGTGGCCCACTCGAGGGCGAGGTAGTAGAGACCGTCCGCTTCGCCGAAGTCGTAGGTGCGGACCACACCCGGATGCACGACGCGGGATCCGTATCCCGCTTCCCGCAGGAATCGTTTGACAACGATGGGGTCGCCCCTGAGGCGCTCGCGCAATACCTTGAACGCACAGGCGCCGCGCTCGGGGTGCTCCGCGCGGTACACCTCCGCCGTCCCTCCTTCGCCGATGCGCTCGAGGAGGCGGTAGCCGGCGATTGACCTGCCGGCCAGGTTTTCGAGAGCCATTGGGTTTGTGCGCGAAACTAACGTCTCGATTTAAGGCTCGGCAAGTGATGCGTCACATAGCGTTCGTGCTGACGGCTGTTCTTTCGACTGGCTGTGGAGCGTTCGCGGGGAGCCCCGCGACCGGACCCAGGCGCGGGAACCTGGCGCCGCGTCTGTTCGACGCATCGTCCGTATACCGGTCGATGGGCGCGCTCGTCGGCGGTGGCGCATTGCCGTTCGTCGCGTCTGTGCGCTATCTCGCCGGACCCACTCCTGACTCCACCCTCGCGTTGTTTTCTGTCTCGTTGACGAATCAGACGCTCACCTTCCAACGCCGCGGCGCGGAGTTCGTCGCCGAATACCACGTGGAGGCGTCATTCCGCCGCGATAGCACCAGTCTCGCGCCGGTGCGGCAGCTCGGCAGCGACGAGCAGGTGCGCGTGCGCAGCTTCCAGGAGACGCTCCGCACCGACGAGAGCGTCATCTTCCAGCAGTTCTTCACGCTGGCGCCCGGCGTCTACTACGTCATGGCGATGGTGCGCGATCGCAATGGCCCTGCGTTCGCCCGCGCCGAGCGGGCCGACACCGCCCCGCGCTTCGCGACGCCCGCGATGACGAAACCCATCGCGGTCTACACGGCCGAGGGCCGGACGGCGCGCAACGCCATTCCGAAGCTGGTCGCCAATCCACGCGCCACGTTGCCGTACGGCCCCGATTCGATGCGCTTCTATGTCGAGCGCTACGGCACGGGGGCGGGGGCGGGGGCGGGGGCGGCGCCGGGCGGGAGGCAGATCGTGGCGCGCGTGGTCGACGGCGCCGATCATGAATTGTGGCGGGACTCCGTGGCGCTGTCCGGCGGCAGCGACGTGGCATCGGCAACGATCGTCGTGGTGCCGGCGAAGCTGCCAGTGGGGCAGGCCGAGCTGCAGACGCTGCCGGCAGGCGGTGGCGATACGACCCGCACCCGCTTCCTGGTGAGCTTTTCAAACCAGTGGGTGATCACGAACTTCGATGAGATGATGAGCTTGCTGCGCTATTTCGCGCGCCAGGAATGGGTGGATTCGCTGCGCCGTGCCTCAGCGGAGCATCGCCCCGAGGTCTGGCGCGAGTTCTGGAAGGCCACCGATCCGGTGCCGATGACCCCCGAAAATGAAGCCATCGATGATTATTTTCGGAGGGTGCAGCAGGCAAACATCCGATTCCAGGACGAAGGCGGGCCGGGATGGCTGACGGAGCGTGGTGAGGTGTTCATCTCGCTGGGCGAGCCCGATGAGATGCTCGATCTCTCGAACGGCATCGATCGCAATGGCGTGCGGGTGCTGCGCTGGACCTACGCGGCGGAACGGCTCGTCCTGTATTTCCAGGATCAGACGGGGTTCAGCCGCTATCGCCTGACGCCGACGTCGCGCTCCGAGTATCAGCGCGTGCTGATGCGGGTGAGGCAAGCCAGACGGTGAGACACTACAGCGCCCTCTGGATGGCGGCGCTCGCTGGGGATTTGTTGCTGGCGTCGTCGAGCCGGGCCCAGACCGCCGTCCCACCCGACCACACCGCCACCTACCGCGCGGATTCGCTGCGCCTGTCGGGGCGTCCCTGGCATGCCGCCGAGACGTTGCTCGCGGCCGCGCGGCGTGACCCGAATCCGAACGCATTTCTGATCGTCGAAGGCGCGAAAGCGGAAGTGCATGCCAAGCGTTACGAGCACGCTCGGACGTTGCTCGCCGGCCAACCGTGGCTCCCCGATTATCTCGACGGTGAGGCGTTGGCCGTGCTGGCGCAGGCGGAGTTCGGCGTCGGCCGGTTCGCCGAGGCGGCGGCGCACTTTCAGACGGCGCGCGCGCGCGCCCCCGCCGCCCGCGTGCCGCTGTTGGCGGTGCGCGCGGGCGTCGCCTTCGATGCGGCGGGGCAGCCGGATAGCGCGGCAGCCGCCTTCGCTGCGGCGCGCGCCGGGGGAAAGTTGGCGAGTATCGACATGTGGTTGCGCGTGCGGCAGGCGCGCGTCAGCCGCGATACTGCAGCTGCCAGCCAGCTCCTCGCCGAGCTCCCGATGCCCGCCGCGCGCGAGGTGCCAATCGCGCGGGCGCGCTCACTCTTGCTTGCCGGCGATACCACGCGGGCGCTCGAAGCGTTCGCGACGGCAGGGAAGGGGGGGGCACTCGAGGCGGCGCGGCTTGCCCTCGCGACCGGCGATTCAGCTCGCGCTCGCACGATGCTCTACGCCCTGCTCTCCCGCGACCCGCTCAGTGATGACGCAGCGGCGGCCGTGAGTTTGGCCCTCGGCCCCTTGTCGCCGCGTGGCCCCGACCAGCATGTCGCCTTGGCGCGGGCGCTGAATCGCCGCACGACGGTGCGCGATGCCCGGATTCATGTGGAGCACGCGCTGCGCGCCGGGGACTCGAGTGCGGCGACGCTCCTGCTGTATGGCGAGCTGCTGGTGGCGTCCGGGCGACTGCGGGATGCGGTGCGTGCGTACGTCGCCGCGGCGCGCGACTCCGCCTCCCGTCCCCTCGCGATCTACCGCCGCGCGCGCGTGCTGGTGCGGCTCGCTGATTCGTCAGCGATCCCCGCACTCTCCGGATTCGCGGAGCGCTACCCGACCGACAGCGCTGCCCCGGGTGCGCTGTACATCCTCGGCGACTTGCAGGATAGCCGCGACGATTGGGTGCAGGCGGGCCGCTGGTACGGGGAGCTGATCAAACGATATGCCGCTGACGCGCGTGCATCCCTCGCGCGCTTCCGGCTCGCGGCGCATGCGGAGGCCGCCGGTGACCCAGACAGCGCCGCGGCGCTGTATCAAGCGGAGATCGACGCCGGCGGCCCGCAGCGCACCGCGGCGCGATTCTGGCTCGGCAAGATGGCGCAGGCGCGTGGTGATGCGGGGCAGGCGCGCAGCATCTGGCTCGCCCTGGCCCATGAGGACTCGCTCGGCTATTACGGTATGCGGGCCCGCCGCGAGACTGGTCTCCCTCCACTGTCGTTTGCTGCCTCCCCCGCCCCCTCCGCGGTGACACCCGCGCCGCCGGCCGCGGTCGCGACGGGCCTCGCGCGGATCGACACGCTGCTCCTCGCCGGCCTCGACAGCGAGGCGCAGGCTGAAGTCCGCGTGGTCCTGGCGCACCCGTCATCCGATCTCGAGACACTCCTTGCGTGGAGCGAGGGATTGGGCGTGCGCGGCTACGGTTCGGCCGCTGTCCGGCTCGGCTGGCAGGCGGCGCTGCTCGCGCCGGGCGAGACCCGCGTGCTCCGCGCGATTTTCCCGTGGCCCAACCGCGCCGCGGTGGAAGCGGAGGCGCAGGAGTTCGGCGTTGACGCGCTGCTGCTTGCGGCGCTCGTGCGTCAGGAGAGCGTGTTCGATGTCGAGGCACTGTCGCCCGCCGGCGCCCGGGGACTCGCGCAACTGTTGCCGAGCACGGCATCCCTGATGGCGCGCGGATTGGACGTCGCGTTCTATCCGGAGTGGATTACGGTCCCCGATCTCAACCTCCACCTCGGTGCCGCGCATCTCGCCGAGCTGCTCAAGCGCTTCGGGCGGGTGGACGCGGCGATCGCCGCCTACAATGCCGGCCCGCAACCGGTGCGCCGCTGGCTCGAGCGCGCCGGCGCGTCGGACCCCGATCGCTTCATCGAACTGATTCCGTATCCGGAGACCCGGGGCTATGTGCGCAGCCTATTGCGCAATCGCGAGTTGTATCGCGCCCTGTACGTCCCGTAGAAACCCCGGTTGACAGTTTTCCGGAGCGCGGATCATTTCTACGCCGCTCGGCACCACGGCCGGGCAGGCATCCCAATGCTGGGCGCCCAGTAACAGACTCTGCAGGAGGCGGATCGTGATCAAGGGAAAGGTGAAGTGGTTCAATGACGCCAAGGGGTACGGGTTCATTGAACAGGAAGGCGGCGAAGACGTGTTCGTGCATTTCTCGGCGATTCAAATGGACGGCTTCAAGACGCTCGCCGAGGGTCAGGTGGTGGAGTTCGAAGTGAAGCAGGGGGACAAGGGGCTCCACGCCACGAACGTCGTGCGCGTCTAACGCGCGCCCTTCATCCGACCGCTGGTAACCCCGGGGCATGGCCCCGGGGTTTACTTTTCCGCCCATGCCGCCGCGCCCAGCGCCCCCAGTCCCCGCTACCTCGGCCGGGAAGAAACTCGTCTTCCTCGTGGACGGGTACGCGCTCATCTACCGCGCGTTCTTCGCCATGATCGCGCGGCCGCTCACCACCAAGAGCGGCGAGAATACGTCGGCGGTGTGGGGCATCACGAACTTCCTGCTCCGCCTCTACGAGAACTATCATCCCGAATTCATCGGCTGGGTGCACGACCGCGGCGTCTCCTTTCGCCAGGAGCAGTACCCGGAATACAAGGCGACGCGCGAGAAGTTGAGCGAGGAGCTGCAGCAGGACTTCGACCGGTCGCTCGAGCGGGTCTGTCAGATCCTCGACGCCTTCCACATCCCGGTCATCGCGATCAACGGCTACGAGGCCGATGACGTCGTCGCGACTCTCGCCCAACGCGCGGCCGAGCTCGGCATGCAAGCCGTCATCGTCTCGGGAGACAAGGATTTCTATCAACTGATCGGTGAGGGAATCGCGCTGCTCAATCCGGGACGCGGGGGACAAGCGGCGGTCGAAGAACAGTGGGTCGATCAATCGAACGCAAGCGAGCGCTTGGGCGTGCCGCCCGAACGGGTCGTCGACTATCTGGCGCTTGTCGGCGACAGCTCCGACAACATTCCCGGCGTCAAGGGCATCGGCGACAAGACCGCGGTGCAACTGCTCGAGACCTACGGGCATCTGGATGCGATTCTCGCCAGCGCGGCAGACATACCCGGCAAGCGCCCGCGCGAAGCGCTGCAGCAGCAGAGCGACAATGCGCGCCTGTCCCGCCAGCTCGTCACGCTGCGGCGCGATGTGCCGGTGGCGCTCGATCTCGAGCAGCTGCGCGTCCGCACACCCGACACTGATACCCTGGCGACGCTGTTCACTGAGCTCGAATTCCGCACCCTGGTCCCCAAACTCGGCGATCTGGTGTCGGTGGGCGCCGCGCAGCCGGCCGCCGCCGCCGCACCAGCGGCTCAGCCTTCAGGACCCTCCCCCCGGTCACCGCAGCTCGCGGATCCACGGATCGTCGACGATCCCGCCGACCTCCCAGCGATGGTGCGCGAGCTGCGTGGCGCGCGCCTCGTCTCGCTACAGACAGAGCCGGGACTCGCGGGCATTTCGTTCGCCGTGGCGCCGGGCCGCTCGTGGTATCTCCCGTTCGGCCATCAAGCGCGCGAGGGAGAATTCGATGCGGCGCCGCCGCCCCGCAACCTGCCGCCCCTCTCGAGTGAGGCGCTCGCCCCGCTCCGTGCCCTCCTCGCCGATACGACCGTCCGCAAAGCAGGGCACGACATCAAGGCTGCGTGGGTCGCATTGGCGCGCGCCGGTGTCCCGTTCGCCGGCGTCGCCTACGACTCGATGGTGGCGAGCTTCGTGCTCGATCCGGGAAACCGCTCACATGCCATCAACGATTTGGCGCGCGAGCATCTCTCCGTCGAGCTCCCCGCCACCGCGCAGCTGCTGGGAAAAGGGAAGGGTGGCGGAACTGAGCGGACCTTTGCCCAGGTGCCGCCGGCGGACGCGGCGCGCGTGTCGGCGGCGCAGGCGGAGATGGTGTTGCGGCTCGAGGAGGCGTTCCGTTCCGATATCGAAGCGCACCATCTCGCGCGGCTGCTCGATGAAATCGAAATCCCGCTCATCCCGGTGCTCGTGGACATGGAAGCGACCGGCATTCTCGTGGATCGCGAGCTGCTGGGCGAGATGTCGCGCGGCTTCAGCAAAGAGCTGCGGGCACTCGAGCTCGACATCTACCGCGCTGCCGGCGGAGAATTCAACATCAACTCGACGCCGCAGTTGCGGGCGGTTTTGTTCGAGCGGCTAAAACTGCCGGTGCAGAAGCGAACCAAGACGGGTGCATCGACGGATGTGGAAGTGCTCGAGCAGCTCGCGGCGCTCGGTCACGAGGTGCCACGCCTGATGATCGAGTACCGCGAGCTCACGAAGTTGCAGTCCACCTACGTGGACGCACTACCGGGATACATCCGGGCGGACACCGGCCGCGTCCACACGAGCTTCAATCAGACCGGCGCGGCCACGGGACGTCTCTCCTCCTCCGATCCGAATCTCCAAAACATCCCCGTGCGCACGCGTCGCGGCGGCGAGATCCGGCGCGCATTCATCGCACCGCCCGGTCGTCTCCTGCTCACCGCCGACTACTCGCAAGTGGAGTTGCGGTTGCTGGCGCACCTTTCGGAGGATCCGGCGTTTGTGGCTGCGTTTCAGCGCGGCGGCGACATTCACCGGCAAACGGCGGCGGTGATCTTTGGCGTTCCGGAAGCACAGGTGACGGGCGAGATGCGGGCCCGCGCGAAGACGATCAACTTCGCGACGATTTACGGTCAGGGGGCGCTGGCGCTGTCGCGCCAGCTCGGGATCACCCTCGAAGAGGCGAAGGCATTCATCAAGCACTACTTCGAGCGCTTCGCCGGCGTGCGTGCCTGGCTGGACAAGACCGTCGATGAGGCACGCCAGCGGGGCTTCGTGGAGACCCTGTTCGGTCGGCGCCGCTACATACCGGAGCTCCGGGACAGAAACTTCAGCATCCGCGCCTTCGGTGAGCGAACTGCCACCAACTCTCCGCTGCAGGGTTCGGCGGCGGATCTGATCAAAATCGCGATGATCCGGATCCATGCGGCGCTGACGCAGGCCAAACTCCGCGGCAAGATGCTCCTGCAAGTCCATGACGAGCTGGTATTTGAGGTTCCTGAGGAAGAGCGGTCAGATGCCGGAGCCCTTGTAAAACGCGAGATGGAAGGGGTGGCGGATTTACGCGTGCCGCTCGTCGTAACTATCGGTGCTGGAAAGAATTGGATCGACGCCAAGGGTTAAGCACACCTCTTGCAGGAACGGAGGGGAGTGCCCACAATAGGGGCGTCGCTCCAGGGTGTTTCCCGGTCGACGCCCTTTCGCGCCGGAGAGTAATGCGGTGAAGGCACGCGGTTTTACGCTCATCGAGCTCTTGATCGTGGTGGTGATCATCGGGCTGCTCGCGGTTATCGCGATCCCGAAGCTCTCCAACACGAAACAGAAGGCGTACGTCGCCCAGATGAAGTCCGACCTCAAGAATCTGGCGACGGCGGAAGAGGGCTTTTTCTACGATAGCGCCTTCTACACGACCAGCTTGGCCGCTCTCAATAGGTTCCGGTCCTCCACCGGCGTGACCTTGAACGTCCTCGAGGCCACCCCCGGCGGCTGGTCAGCCGAGGCGGTGCACTCGCAGACGCCACGCAAATGCGTGCTGTATCAGGGCAACGCGTCGCCCGTCCCGCCCGCCACAGCCGAGGGCAAGATCACCTGCACCTAGATCCGCCCTATCGCGAATTCGAACGCCGCCGTGAGGGGATGCGCTTCGCCCTGAACGGCGGCGTTTGGCTTCACCGCCACAAGATCCGGGACGAGCCGATGGTCCACCTAGTCAGCTCTGATAAGGAACGGCTGCTCGCCTTGGGTCGCACGTTGGGGTTTCACGCCCGCTGGCTGCAATACAAACCGCTGAAAGATCCGGATACCGGCATCCGCGTGGCAGCCTGGCATTGGGATGTGTGGGGCGAGAAGCTGCGCCTGTTGGATCCGCCTACGTAATCTCCTCGACATCTCGGCGCGGCGCGCGCACACCCGGCCACCAATTCCACCGTCCCGCGATGTGCATGATGGCAGGGACGAGCACCATGCGGATCAACGTGGCATCGAGCAGCACGGCGAGCGCGAGTCCGAATCCGATGAACTGCACGGCGAGCACGCGCGTGAACGCAAAGTTGCCGAAGACAATGATCATGATCAGGGCGGCGAACGTGATCGTCGACGCCGTGGTCGAGAGGCCTTCCATGGTCGCGTGATCGTTCCGCCCGGTCTTATCGAACACTTCTTTCACGCGCGTCAGCAAAAACACTTCGTAATCCATCGACAGCCCGAACACCGTCGCGAACACGAGCACCGGCACGACGACGAAAATCGCTTCCGTCGGTCCCTCGAGACCAAAGAAGCTGGCGCCATAGCCGTGCTGAAACACGAGCACCGTGATGCCGAAGGCCGCGCTGACCGACACGCAATTGAGCACGACCGCTTTGAGTGGCACGAGCACCGAGCGAAACGCGATCAACAGCATGATCGCGGTGACGCCGAGGATCATCGCGACGATGCCGGGGAAGCGGCCCAGCAGATTCTCCTGCAGATCGAGGCTCGATGCCGCAAAGCCCCCCACGACCACTTCCAGACCGCGCAGGCGGGTGCTGCGCGCGATGGTGCGGCGCACGTGGCGCGCGAGGTCCATCATGCCGGTCAACGACACGGAGTCCACGGCGATCACGTCCATCAGCGTCGTGCGCCGGTCTGCGCTGAGGTAGGCATTGAAGAACTCGGGGTAGCGCTCGCGCACCGCTTCCGGATCGCCGTAGAAAATCGCCAGCTGCAGTGTGGACATGCCGGGCCGGAGCGTCGCCACGCCGCGCACTTCGCGCACGCGCGGGTCGTTGCGGATCGAGTCGCTCAAGGCCTTGAGCCCCGGGAGCCGGCGGCCCGACAACGCCGATTCCCCGGGCGGCAGCTGGACGACGACGCGGAGCGGTTGGATGACGCCGCTGGCGCCCATCTCGCGCAGCGCCGCGAGGCCTTGTCCCGATTCGGCGTCGGGCGGAAACCAGTTGCGCGCCGGCAGGCCGATCTTGATTTGCGTGAGCGGAAACGTCAGGAGGGCCGCCACGAGCCCACCGCCGAGAATCGCGCGCCAGGGATGGTGCCCGAGCGAGCGCGCCCAGCGCTCCCAGCCCTGCGGCGTGTGGATCCAGGCGAGCATGCGCGCGAGCCACTTGGGCCGGTCGATATCGCGGCCCAAAAAGGCGAGCGCCGCAGGTAAGAACGTCGTCGCGAGCAATACCGCCACCGCGACGACGATCAACCCGCCGACCCCGACCGAGCGCGTCTCAGTGAGCGGCGTCAGGATCAGCGCTCCGAATCCGACCACGACGGTCAGTCCCGACGTCACCACCGCCGAGCCTGCCGTCTGAATCGTGCGGACCGCAGCATCGACGGGTGACAGGCCGCGGTTCAGCTCCTCCCGGAAGCGCGTGACGATGAGCAGGGAGTAGTCGATGCCGACGCCCAGACCCACCATCGTGGTGATGTTGAGCACGAAGACCGACATCGTCTGGAACTGCGCGGCGACGGCGACGATGCCGAGCGCGATGGTAATCGCGAGCACGCCGACGATGATCGGCAGCGTCGCGGCGACGAGCGCGCCGAAGGCGAGCACCAGCACGGCGAGCGTCAACGGCAGCGCGTGCTCTTCGGCGGCGCGTGTATCCTCCGCGCTGATCGTGCGGACGTCGTAATCGAGCGCGGGGTTGCCGGTGACCTTCACGTCGAAGCCGTCGGCGTGAGGCAGCCGGCCCAGCGTACTGCTCACCGTCTCGCGCAACTCCGGAACGACGGTCCGCCCGACATCGCTCGTGCTCGCGGGCGTCAGGGCTGCGATCAGAAACGTGGTCTGGCGGTCGGGGCTGACGAACGTCGATTCGCCGATCGAGCGGACCGAGACGACCTGACTGATATACGGCTGGCGGGTGAGGGCCGCGGAGACCGAATCGAGGACGGCTTCGAATCGCGGGTTCGTGTAGCGCACCGGGCCGTGCACCACGATCGCCACGTATTCCGCGATCGGATTGGGAAACGCTTCGCGGATGAGCTGGGACGCCCGAGCGGATTCCGTTTGCTCGACGTTCATGCCGCGAACGGCCAGGACGCGCTGCACGTGAGTCGCTTTCGGGACGAACAACAGCGCGAGCACCGCCCACGCGCCGATGACCCAGCCGCGCCAGCGGACGATCTGCCTCGCGGGTAGCGCGATCACCTATGATCCAAGCACATGCGGGCCACAATCATAGGGACGTGCGAAGTGCAAAGCTAGCGGCGCGGCCTCCGATCTTCACATATTGCGAGCATGGAACGCAGGCTTACGGGAATGATCGCCGCCGCGGCAGTGCTCATCGTCTTGTTCGTTTTCTGGGACGCGTTTCGACCAGCGCCTCGGCCCCTCACGACGCGGGATGCGGATGCTCCCTTGAGGGTCGCCGAGCCGCCGCCGGCGGCCCCGGCCCAGATGTCCCCCCAGCAGCCAACATCGCCGACGACGACGTCGCAGGGGACCGCGGTGCCCGCCGGTCCGGGCGGCCGGGAGCCGACATATATCGACCTGCTGGCGCGCTCGGAGACGCGGCGCCGCATCCGGTCCAGCGGCTCCACCACGTATCTGGGCGAGATGATCGAGGCGAGCGGGGATTCGATGCTGCGGCGCTGGGACAATCGCACCACCGCGCCGATTCGCGTGTGGTTCGCGCCGACCCATGCCGCCAACTTCCAGCCGTCATTTCTCGACGCGATCCGGGCGGGCTTTGGAATCTGGACCAGGGCCGGCGTGCCGGTCCGGTTCGAGTTCGACGGCGACTCCACCAATGCCGAAGTCACGGTGAAGTGGCGCATCCAGTTCGAGATCGAACGCACGGGACAAACCGACGTCACCTGGGACGAGAACGGGCGTATCCAGTCGGCGACGATTACACTCGCCACGTTCGACCCCAAGGGGCGTCCCATGGAGCAGGATGACATCCGCGTCGTTGCGACCCACGAGATCGGGCACGTGCTGGGGCTCGATCACTCGAAGGACTCGACGGACATCATGTTCCCGACCGCGAAGGTCCGGGATCTGTCGGACCGCGACGTACGGACGGTGCTGCTGCTGTATCAGCTGACACCGGGGAGTTTGCGCTGAGCCCTCGCAGTATCACCTCGTTCCTGCAGCACGTCGCACCTCCTCCATCGCTGGCGCAGACACTGGACACGCGTGTCCGGGAAGCAGAGCTGATCGAAAAATTGGACGGAGGGGCCGTGCGCTGCTTTGCCTGCGGCCACCGCTGCCTCGTGAAGCCGGGGCGCCGCGGCATCTGCAAAGTCCGGTTCAATAAGGAAGGGACGCTCTTCACCCCGGCCGGCTATGTGGCCGCGCTGCAGTGCGATCCCACCGAGAAGAAGCCCTTCTTTCATTGCCTCCCCGGCAGCGACACGCTCACCTTCGGGATGCTCGGCTGCGACTTCCACTGCGGCTATTGCCAGAACTGGCTCACGTCGCAAGCGCTGCGGGACGACGCGGCAGGAGTAATGCCGAGCGACGTGACGCCCGACGCGCTCGTCGCGCTCGCCCGGCGGCACGGCGCCCGCATGGTGGGCTCGTCGTACAACGAGCCGCTGATCACCGCTGAATGGGCGATCGACGTGTTCAAGGTGGCGCGTCCGGCCGGCCTCAAGACCGCCTTCATCTCGAACGGCAACGCGACGCCCGAAGTGCTCGACTACATCCGGCCGTGGACCGATTGCTACAAGATCGATCTCAAGGCGATGGACGACAAGCGGTATCGCGAGCTGGGCGGCGTGCTGCAGCACGTGCTCGACGCGATCCGCATGGTCCACGCGCGGGGCTTCTGGCTCGAGATCGTGACGCTGATCGTGCCCGGGTTCAATGACGACGACGCCCAGCTGGGGCGCGCGGCGGATTTCATCGCCTCCGTGTCGCCGGAGATCCCCTGGCACGTCACCGCGTTCCACAAGGACTACAAGATGACGGACCCCGACAACACACCCGTTGCGACGTTGCTGCGCGCCTGCGAAATCGGCAGGCGGGCCGGCCTGCGGTTCGTGTATGCGGGGAATCTCCCGGGGCGGGTCGGCCGCTGGGAGCACACCTATTGCCCCGATTGCGGGGACCTCCTGATCGAACGTTACGGCTACGTCATCAAGCAGCAGCGCGTCGGAGCCGACGGGCGCTGCCCCTCCTGTAGCCGGCGGATCCCAGGCATTTGGTCGTAGCCCTCCTGTCGGTGCTGCTGCTGCAAACAGCTGTTCCCGCGCACGCATCCATTGACTCGACGATATTCGACAGCGCGGTGCGTGGCGCGATTCGAGAGGGTGTGTTTCCGGGTGCTGCGCTGGTGGTCGGACGCCACGACAGGATCGTGTTCGCGAATGGCTACGGCCGGTTGACTTGGCGTGCGACGAGCCCGGCGGTCAGCATCGACAGCACGTTGTGGGATCTCGCCTCACTGACGAAAGTGGTGGCCACGACGCCGGCGCTGATGCTGCTCGTGGAGCAGGGAAACGTTGTCCTCGATAGTCCGGTAGTCCATTACCTCCCCGAGTTCAATAGTCCTGGTACGTCGGGCATCACGGTGCGGCATCTCCTGACACATACGTCGGGTCTGCGCGCGACACTGCCCCTGCGCGAGGCGCCAGATAGCGCGGCGGCGTTGCGGATGGTCCTGACCACCGCACCGCTGGCACCGCCCGGGACGCGTATGGTCTACTCCGATCTCAACGCGATTCTGTTGGGCGAGATCGTTCGGCACGTGAGTGGTCAGACCCTTGATGCATTCGTCACGCGCGCGATCTACGCTCCGCTCGGCCTCGATCAGCAGATGCTGTTCCGGCCGGCGAAGCGTTTGGAACCGAGGATTGCCCCGACGAACTTTTGGCACGGGCATCCGATTGCGGGTGTCGTCAACGACCCGAGTGCCTGGAAGCTCGGCGGCGTCTCGGGCAACGCAGGCGTCTTCGCCACGGCCCTTGGGGTCGCGCGATTCGCCCAATTCATGTTGAATGCCGGCGCGTTGCCCGACCATCCGCGCATTCTCAAGAAGGAAACGATCCATCAGTTCACCCAGATTGCAGTCCCCGCGCGTCGTGGGGTCAGCGCGCGCACGCTGGGATGGGAAGCGCTCCCGACGGGTGAGGAGACGTCCAGCGCCGGGACGCTGTTCGGTCCGCACAGCTACGGGCACACCGGCTGGACCGGCACGTCGCTGTGGATCGATCCCGACCGGGATCTCTTTGTGTTGCTGCTGACCAATCGCGCGTTCGATCCCAAAGCGCGCAGGTCGTTCACGAAGCTCAAAGAGATACGCGGGCGCGTGGCCGACGCCGCAGCACGTGCCGTCGATGCCGGCCACTGATCTCACAGATCGGAAGGATCCGACACTGATCTATGACGGCGATTGCGGCGTGTGCCAGAAGGCGGTGAAACTGCTGCGCCGCTGGGATCGGGAACACGTGCTGCGGTTTGTGCCGTTCCAGGACGGAGCTGCCGTCGCGCGTTTTGGGATTGCGCTCCCCGCGCTGGCCGCGGCGATGCACTTGATCTTTCCTGATGGGCGTGTGTACACGGGGGCGGATGCCGTTCCGCAGCTGCTCCGGCTCTTTCCCGGGACGCGGTGGCTGGCTCCGCTGTTTTGGATTCCCGGTGTGCTGCCAATCGCCCGTCGGCTCTACGCCTGGATCGCGGTGCGGCGGCGCTGTCTGGTGCGCGGCATACCAGGTCGCTAGGTTCGCCAGGAGGAGAAACGGTCTGTGACGACTGCAGTGCTCAGTGCTGAATCGGTCCGCCAGGCGTTGCGCCAGGTGAAAGACCCCGAGCTCGACATGAACATCGTCGACCTCGGCCTGGTCTACGACGTCGAAGTCGACGACGGGCTCGTCCGCATCAACATGACATTGACCTCGCCCGGCTGTCCGGCGGGGCCGATGATCACGAATGACATTTACAAGGTCGTCCGCGCGATTGACGGCGTGAAGGACGTCGATATCGATATCGTGTGGGAGCCCTACTGGACCCCGGAGCGGATCGATCCGAAGATCCGCGCGATGATGGGGTTCTAGCACAGCGCTTCGAGCAAGGCCTCGCCCAGCAGGTCGATCTGCCAGCGCCGCAGTTCACTGACCTGCTCGAGCGCCGCGTGATTCACGGGCCGCGCCCGCACCACCGCTTCCAACGTCGTCCTGCCGCAGAGCACGCCCGGGTCGAGTCCCAATTCCGTCGCAACACGGTTCCGCACCGCTTTGACTCGCTCCAGACGCGCGTCGAATCCGGCATCCTTTTGCGGTCGCGGACGGCGCTCGAGCCGTGGCAGCTCGCCGTCGCTGAGCTGCTTCGCGCGTGCCACGGCGTCGAGCAGGGCGTCGCCGTGACGCCTCGCGAGCGAGTTGGGCAGCTCCCGGATGTGCGTGAGGTCGGAGCGCTGTGCTGGAAGCGCGCGACTGACCCCAATCAACGCGTCGTTGCCGATGATTCGGAACGGTGCCTTGTCGTCTCGCGCAGCGACACTATCCCGCCAGCGATGTAACAGTCGGAGCGCAGCGAGACTGCGTGGGCTCAATCCTTTCGCGCCTTTTAGCCTCAGATAGGTGTCGTCGTCCGTGCCCGCCGCGGGTCCCGCCCCCCCGCCGGTCCAGCGCAGCGCCTCGAGCTGCTTGTACTCTTCCTTCGCCCAGGCGAGTCGTCCCAACGCCTGGAGGCGCTGCTCCAGTGCATCGCGCAGCGGCAGCAGATAGTGAGTATCGGCGGCGGCATAGGCGAGCATCGAGGGGGTCAGCGGCCTGAGCGACCAGTCTGCCTTCTGGTGCTCTTTGTCGAGCTTCACGCCGACGTACTTCTCGAGCAGCGCGGCCAGTCCGATGGCCGGCTCGCCGGCGAGCTGCGCCGCGACGCGCGTGTCGAACAAGCGAACGGCGTGAAAGCCGTAGTCGCGGTCGAGCACGCGGAGATCGTAGTCGGCGTCGTGGAATACCTTCTCGAGCTGTGGATCTGCCAGCAGCGCGCCCACGGGGCCGAGGTCGGTGGCGGCGAGGGCGACGGGATCGATGAGCGCGTTCTGCGTCGCGCTCGAGATCTGCAGCAGGTAGATGCGATCGCGGTAGCGGTGGAAGCTCGCTCCTTCGGTGTCGACGCCGACCCGCGACTCCCGTCGCACCGCAGCGATGAACGCCGCTAGGTCCTGCGGCGTGTCGACGTATTTCACTCCTGCTTCCCTAGCGCCTCCATCCCGGCGGCGATCTGTTCCAGCGCCTTCGCTAACGTCCTGTAGAATTCCGGATCGGGAGCCTGAGGGGCCCCGCCCAGCGGATCGCCCGCGCATTTGCGGGCGGCTCGCGCCGCATGACGTATGTAATCGGTGGTCACTTGCATGGATCGCTCCGTAGCGTTGGCCACAAAGATACGCACCGCCTTCGCGCCGTGCAGTCTCGGCGACTGGCCGACACCACTCGAGGCGCAGCCGCTGCTCGCGCGAGCACTGGGCTTGCAGGCGCTGTGGCTCAAACGCGAAGACAAGAGCGGCGGGAATAAGGTGCGCGGTCTCGAGTTGCTGTTCGCCGGCGCGCCGGAGCAGTCGGTGTTCGTGACGGTCGGCGGCGCGGGATCGAGCCATTGCCTCGCGACCGCGCGGTGCGCTCGAACGCTGGGCCATCGGACAGCCGTCGCGCTCTTTCCGCAAACCGAAACCGAGGCGAGTCGGAGAATCCTGGCGGCAACGACCGCCGCAGCGGACCGTGTGGTTCGTGCGTCGGCGATGATCACCTTGCCGTGGGCGCTGGTGCGCGCGTGGCGGGCGGCGCATCACCTGGGTCGAGGAAAGCCACATTGGATTCCCGGAGGCGGCGCGGATCCACGGGCGGTGGTCGGACACTTGCTCGCCGCACTCGAGCTCGGTGCGCAGCTCGACGCGGCGCCCGACACCATCGTCGTGCCGCTCGGGACCGGCGGCACGGCAGCGGGTATCGCGTTGGGCGTCGCGTGGCTCGGCTGGTCCACCAACGTCGTCGCCGTGCGCGTGGCGCCGCGCATCGTTGCGAATCGGTGGCGCACGCTGCGACTCGCGCGCAAAACCGCCGCGCTCATCCGTCAGACCGGGATCGAGTTCAACGTTCCGCGATCGGCGATTCGCGTCCGAGTGGTCGATGCAATGGGGAAGGGGTATGGCCATCCCACGCGGGAGGGCGAGCGGGCCCGCGCGCTCGCGGCAGAGTACGCCGTGCGTCTCGACCCGACGTATGGGGCAAAGGCCTTCAGCTATTTCCTGAAGACTGACAATGGCACGCAACGCGCCATTTTCTGGCATACCTTTGCCTGGCCATGATCGATCTCCCGGTACTCTTCATTCATGGTTTCCCGTTCGACAACGCGATGTGGCGACACCAAATCGCCGCGCTGTCGCGCTGGGAACGCGTGGTACCGGACCTGTGGGGCGCGGGCCTGGTGAATATTCCCGCTACAGCAGGTCCGTACTCGCTCGCCGATCAGGCGACCGGTCTTGTTGGTATGCTCGACGATCTGCAGGTCGACCAGGTAGTGGTGTGCGGTCAATCGATGGGCGGCTACATCACATTCGAGTTGCTCCGCGCGTTCCCGACGCGTGTGCGCGCAGCCATTCTCTGCAGCACGAAAGCGACTGCGGACACCCCGGAGGCAAAACGCGGGCGAGACACCATGGCCGCAAAAGCCGAGCGCGAGGGCCCGGGGGCGATCGCTGCGGAGCTCGTGCCCAAGCTGCTCGCGCGGGTCACGCTCGAACGTCAACCGGCGGTCGTGCGGGAAGTGACGACAATGATCGAGAGGCAGCCAGTGCATGGAATGATCGTGACGCTGCGCGCGCTCCGCGACCGCCCCGATTCGACGCCCTTACTTGGACACATTCGGATTCCGATTCTGGTGGTTGCGGGCGACGACGACCAGATCACGCCGGCCGCGGGAATGGAGGAAATGGCCCGCGCCATTCCGGGTGCGCAGTTCACGGTCATCGCTGGATCGGGTCACCTGTCGCCGCTGGAACAACCACAGGCGGTGAACGCCGCCTTGAGCGCCTTCCTCGCGCAGCTCTGAGTTACGAGCCTTTGCGCTGCGGCTTGCCGGGTGGGTTTTCGCTCTGGAAGACGTCGCGATTCTTCGCGATGTAGTCCTTCCACTGCGGCGGAGTGTCCTCTTCGGGGAAAATGGCCGTGACGGGGCACTCCGGCTCACACGCCCCGCAGTCGATGCACTCGTCGGGATGGATATAGAGCATGTCCGGCCCTTCGTAGATGCAGTCCACCGGACAGACGTCGACGCAGGAGCGGTCTTTGACGTTGATGCACGGCTCGGCAATGATGTACGGCATTCCTTCTCCTGAGCGCGTTACCGTGGAGCATGCGGGGCGGCGAATCGCAAACCTAGACTGACGTTTAGCTCAGTCAAGGGACCAAACGGTATCTCCGATACCTGATGGTATCTAGTTTACCAGGTTAGCTGCTTGCGCCAAAGGTCCCAGTCAGTATCCTAGATACTCGTGGGAATCATTCATCAGCGTCGCAAGGCCGAAACCCGGTCCCTCCTCGTTGCCGCTGGGCTCGAGTTGTTCGCCGAGCGTGGCTTCGAGATCGCGACGCTAGATGAGGTCGCCCTGGCCGCCGGATTTACGAAGGGCGCGATCTACCGCCACTTCCCGTCCAAGGGTGCCTTCCTGCTCGCGCTCTTTGAGCAATACGCCGCCGTCGCCCGCGCCGGCTCGGGTGCACGGCAGGCCACCTGGTTCATTCCGTTGACTGTGCAATTTGCCGCGCAGGCTGCCCGGGACCCGCTCTTGCGTCGTCGCCTGGCAACGGTGCTCGCGGAAGCTCCGGACGGCTCGAGCCCCGAGGGTCAACTCCTCAAGGCATTGTCACGTATATGGCCCGCCTGATCGACCTGAGTCACGAGATCGAGCACGGCATGGTCACCTACCGCGGCCTGCCCGCCCCCGCGATCAGCGACTGGCTCTCGCGCGATGCCTCCACTGCTCGCTACGCGCCGGGGACGACCTTCCAGATCGGGAAGATCGAGCTGCTCGCCAACACCGGCACCTACATCGACGCCCCGTTCCATCGGTACGGAGACGGTCGCGACGTCGCGGGTTACCCGTTGGAAGCGGTGGCGGATCTGCCGGGCATGGTCGTGCGCGCCACCGACGCGCGCGCTCGTGCGATCGACGCGTCGCGCTTCAAGGGCCGGGACGTAAAAGGGAAAGCGGTACTCGTGCACACGGGTTGGGACACGCACTGGCGCACCGACACCTACTCCGCTGGGCAGCATCCCTTCGAGACGCGCGACGCGGCAGAGTATCTCGCCCAAGCCGGCGCGGCGCTCGTGGGGATCGACTCGCTCAACATCGATGACGACAAAGATGGCAGCCGTCCCGCCCATACGATCCTGCTCGGCGCCGGCGTGGCAATCGTCGAGCACATGACGAACTTGGCAGCGCTTCCCGACGCAGGCTTCCGCTTTTTTGCCGTGCCGCCCAAGGTGAAAGGGATGGGAAGCTTTCCCGTCCGCGCGTTCGCGCTCCTCTTTTAGTTCGCGAGAGCGCGCACCACGTAGGCTAGGCCGTGGACCACGCGCGCCATGCGGTCGTAGTCGAGTTTGTCGGGTGTGTCTTGCGGGGTGTGGTAGAAGGGATACCGGTACGGCGCCGTGTCGGTGATCATGATCGCCGGATATCCTTCCCTCCAAAATGACCAGTGGTCCGACCACCAGACGCCCGGGACCCACGCCGGTGCCGCCGCCCCCTGCGTCGGCAGCGTGGCGTGCGCGCGAAATGCCGCAATCGCGCGATGCAGCACTGAGCGGGACTTGAGATTCGATACGAACCCGATGAAGTCACCCACATCGGGATACGCGAGGTTCAGCGGGAAGGGGTAGCGCTGGCTGCCTTGCTCCGTGTCGTAGTAGCCGATCGATTCAATCGACAGCATCGCGACGATCTGGTCGTTCCGCGAACGCGCGGCCGTCGCATAGTGCCGGCTGCCCATGGCGGCGGTTGGGAACCACGGCGGCTCTTCATTCGGAAAGAACACAAAGCGCACCGTCCGGGCCTGGCGGGTCTGTGCGAACACACGAGCCAACTCGAGCACGCCGGCGACGCCGCTCGCGTTGTCGTCGGCGCCCGGCGCCTCCTCGGCGGTGTCGTAGTGGGCGCCGACCACGACGACCTCGTGCGCGTGCCCTGGAGTGCCCGGAAGGGTCGCTTCGAGATTGCGGTAGCTGCGATCGCGGGCGGTGAACTCGTCCGAAACGACCTGATAGCCGAGATCCTGCAGGCGGCGTTCGATGTACGCGGACGCCCGCACGACGTTGGAATAGGTCTTATCGCTACGCACGCCGATGTCGTGCGCGAGCGCTTGGACATGGTGCTGCAGCGCCACCCGGATCGACTCCTGATTCGGGGTGAGCGGCGGCAGCGGACCCGCGAATGCCGGTCCCGGCATGCGTACCGTGAAGAGCCAGATGATGAGGAACAACAGCGGGAGTATGCCGGCGATCGCGATCATGCGAATGTGGCCCCAACGCATTGACACAGTTTCGCCAGTGCGCTATATCACGGTCAATGAAGCGTACTTCTTCGCACCGGCATCACCACGGTCACTCGGTCCACGGGGGATAGCCGGAGGCGTGTAGAATCTTGAATCATCACCGACGCCGGCCCCCCAGGGCCGGCGTCGTGCTTTTTGGGGGCGGCATCGGACAACCTGGGGGATCTGGCTCGGCTAACACGGAGCAGATCGATGTCGATTATCCGACTCGGCCTTCCCAAGGGCCGGATGGAACAGAACGTGCTCACCCTCCTCGGCGACGCGGGCATTCGTGTGCGTCCCAGTGCCCGGGGCTATCGCCCCGACGTGTCGCTGCCCGGCGCCGAAGCGAAGCTGCTCAAGCCCCAGAACATCGTGGAGATGCTCGCGCTCGGCAGCCGCGACGTGGGCTTCGCGGGCGCGGACTGGGTCGCCGAGCTCGAAGCGGACGTCGTCGAGCTGCTCGACACCGGGCTCGATCCGGTACAGCTCGTCGCGGCCGCTCCCGTCGCGTTGCTCGAGGAGGGCCGGCTCCCCGCTCGCCGACTTGTCGTCGCCTCCGAGTACGAGCGGCTCACACGTCGCTGGATCGACGCGAAGGGGCTCTGCGCCGAGTTCGTCCGCTCCTACGGCGCGACCGAAGTGTTTCCCCCCGAAGACGCCGACGTCATTGTCGACAACACCGCGACCGGTGCGACGCTCGAGGCAAACGGCCTCGGGATTGTCGCCGTGTTGATGCGCTCGTCCACGCGTCTGTATGCGCACCGTGCGGCCCTCGATGACCCCGTACGACGCCGCATCATCGAAGATCTCGTGCTGCTCATCAACTCCGTGCTCGAGGCGCGACGCCGCGTGATGCTGGAGGTGAACGCCTCGGCCCTCTGTCTCGACGCGGTGGTGGCGGTTCTGCCCTCGATGCGGCAGGCGACAGTATCGCGGCTGTTTGGCGACACCGGATACGCAGTGAAAGCGGCCGTGCCGCGTGAGCTCTTACCGCAGGTGATTCCCGCGGTCAAAGCGGCCGGCGGCACCGACGTCGTGGTCTCCACGCTCTCGCAGATCGTGCCATGAGCGTCCTGCGTCTCAACAGCAATGAGGGGCCTCGAGCACCACAAGCTCTGCTCGCCGAGCTGGCAGCCCTGGATCCGGAGCTGCTGCGCCGCTACCCAGATGCCACGGCAGTCGAGACGGCGCTCGCTGCTCGGACGGGCGTGAGTCCGGAGCGTGTCGTCGTGACCGCGGGCGCGGACGAGGCACTCGATCGCATCTGCCGAGCGTACGCGGGGCCCGATCGCGCGGTGCTGCTGCCCGAGCCGACCTTCGACATGCTGGAGCGCTTCGCAGCCCTCGCCAGTGCGCCACTCGTGCGCGTGCCCTGGTTCACGGATGTGTTCCCCTTCGAAGAGATCCTCGCGCGCCTCGACAACCGCATCGCACTGGTGGTCATCGTGTCGCCCAACAATCCGACAGGCGGCGTCGCATCGCGGGATGATGTGCGACGGATCGCGGCCGCAGCGCCGCGGTCCCTCGTGTTGATCGATCAGGCCTACATCGAGTACGCGGATGAGGATATCGACCCTGCCGTGCTCGACCTCGCAAACGTGGTCGTCGTCCGCACGATGTCGAAGGCCTGGGGTCTCGCGGGGTGCCGCGTGGGCTACGCCCTCGGGAGTTCGGACGTGATCGCCGTGTTGCGCGCCGCGGGCGGGCCATATCCCGTCGCCGGGCCATCGCTCGCTCTCGCGCTGTCCCAGCTGAGACGCGGCGACGCAGCATTGCGCGCTCACGTGACGGAGGTCCGCGCGGAGCGAGCCAACCTTCGGGAACTACTCTGCGCGCGTGGCGTCGATGCACGCGCCTCGCAGGCAAACTTCGTCCTCGCCGACTTCGGCCCGCGGGCGGCGTTCGTCCGTGACGGACTCGGCGCTCGAGGGATTCTTGTGCGCGACTTCCCCGGTCGCGCGGGTCTCGAGACGAGTCTGCGAATTACGCTGCCCGGTGATCCCGCTGACTTCGAGCGGCTCACGAGCGCGCTCGACACGGTACTGGCACCCCAGGCAATCGTGTTCGACTTGGATGGCGTGCTCGCTGACGTGCGAGAGTCGCAACGCGCCGCGATGATCGCGACGGCCGCCGCGTTCAGCGTGACGATAACAATGCAGGACATCGAGAGCGCATTACGCGCCGGCGACGCCGCGAACGACTGGATCGTGACACACCGCCTCGTCACTGCCGGTGGCGGCCAGGCCGATCTCGAGACCGTGACCGCGCGCTTCCAGGACCTGTACCTCGGCGTAGCCGGTTCGCCTGGACTCCGCGAGCGCGAGCGGTTGATCGTACCGCGGGCGCTCCTCGCGCCTTTGTCGAAGCGGTTGCCACTCGCCGTCGTGACGGGGCGGCCGCGCGACGAGGCACGCTGGTTTCTCGAGCGCATGAAGATCGCGGACCTGTTCCGCGCGGTCGTGTGCATGGAGGACGCGGCGCGCAAACCCGATCCGGCGCCCGTCCGACTCGCACTCGAGCGTCTCGGCGTGCGCCGCGCGTGGATGGTGGGCAATACGCCGGATGACATTCGCGCGGCCGCCGGTGCGGGCGTGGTACCGCTCGGCGTCGTGGCGCCCGGCGATGACCTCACCGCGACTGCTGCGGCATTGACCGAGGCCGGCGCGGCCCGCGTTTTGGATCGAGTGGCGGATCTCGAGGAGCTGCTGCCATGAGCGCTCGTACCGCGACGGTGACCCGCACGACACGCGAAACATCGATTCGCGTCGCGCTCGATCTCGACGGCGCCGGCAAGACGTCGATCAAGACCGGCATCGGATTCCTCGACCATCTGCTCGACGCGCTGGGTCGCCACGCCCGCTTCGACCTGACGCTGGCCTGCGAAGGCGATCTGCAGGTGGACGATCACCACACGGCTGAGGATTGCGCTCTCGCGCTGGGGGAAGCGGTCGATCGGGCGCTGGGAGAGCGGCGCGGTATAAACCGGTTCGGCTGGGCCCTCGCACCTCTCGACGACGGGTTGGCTCGAGCGGTCGTGGATCTCTCCGGCCGGGCGTTTTCCGACATCGCGCTCGGCCTGCGCCGGGAGGCGATCGGCGGGCTCGCGTGCGAGAACATCGCTCATGTGCTGCGCTCGCTCGCCACGGCGAGCCGGACCACGTTGCACGTGGACGTGCTGAAGGGCGACAACGACCATCACCGCGCCGAAGCCGCGTTCAAGGCGACCGCGCTCGCGCTGCGTCAGGCGGTGGCCCTGTCGGGATTCGACGACGTGCCGTCCACCAAAGGCACGCTCGGAGGCGCGCGCCGTGAGTGACGTGACAATCGTGGATTCTGGCGTCGCGAACCTCGCGTCGATTGCCGGCGCGTTTCGGCGCCTCAACGCGGGCGTAGTCGTCTCCGCCGATCCTGTGATCGTACGCGACGCCGCTCGCATCGTCTTGCCCGGTGTCGGCGCGTTTGGCGCCGGCATGGCGGCGGTGCGATCCCGCGGTCTTGAAACCGTGATTCGGGATCACGCCTCACGCGGCACGCCGATCCTCGGCATTTGTCTCGGCATGCAGATGTTGTGCGAAGCGAGTGAAGAGACGCCTGGAGTGGCGGGACTCGGCCTCATCGCAGCACGCTGTCGCCGGCTGCCATCGCACGTGCGGATCCCGCACCTCGGTTGGAACAGCGTGACGCCAGAACCGGAAGCGCGCTTGCTGACTCCTGGCGTCGCGGCGTACGCGAACTCCTACGCGCTGCGCGAAGGGCCGGCGGGGTGGACGACGGCCTGGAGCACGCACGGCGTCCCATTCATCGCCGCGCTCGAACGTGGGCACACGCTCGCGTGCCAGTTTCACCCCGAGCTATCCGGTGTCTACGGCGCGGCGCTCCTCGAGCGGTGGCTGACAGGGCGAACCGCCCGCCCCGCGCCGGTAGCGAACGGGGCGTCGGGTCTGCGGCGGCGGATCATCCCGTGCCTCGATGTGAGGGACGGCCGAGTGGTGAAAGGGATCCGGTTCCAGGACCTGCGCGACGCCGGCGACCCCGCCGAGCAGGCGGCGCGCTACGAAGCGCAGGGCGCCGACGAGATCGTGATCCTCGATGTCGCGGCCTCCGCCGCGGGGCGCGACACACAGGTCGACGCGGTGCGGCGAGTCCGCGCGGCGATCCGCATTCCGCTGACGGCGGGTGGCGGCGTTCGCAGTGTGGACGACGCGCGCTGTCTGCTCGCGGCTGGCGCCGACAAAGTGAGCGTCAATACGGCCGCGGTACGTCGCCCCGAGCTGTTGACCGAGCTGGCGGAGGCGTTCGGTTGCCAGTGTGTCGTCCTCGCGATCGATGCGCGCCGCGCCGCGGATCGCTGGGAGGTCCTGGTGGTGGGGGGCCGAGAGTCGGCGCGACCCGACGCGGTGGCGTGGGCTCGCGAGGGCGAGGAGCTCGGCGCGGGCGAGATCCTGCTCACGAGCTGGGATCGCGATGGCACGCGCGCGGGACATGATCTCGAGCTGCTGCGCGCGGTCGCGGAAGCGGTTCGCGTGCCGGTCATCGCCTCGGGCGGGGTCGGGACGCGGGAACACGTCGCGGCCGCTTTCGCCGCCGGCGCGGACGCAGTGCTCGCCGCTTCCGTCTTTCACGACGGCCACGACACCGTGGATGGCATCAAGGCGGACCTTGCAGTCCGCGGGATTCAGGTGCGGCGATGATCGTACCAAGCATCGACATCATGGCTGGGCGCGCGGTGCAGCTGCGGCATGGCAAGGAATTCGTCCTGGACGGCGGCGATCCCATCGCGCGACTGGAGGAGTTCTCGGTCGCTGGTGATGTGGCCGTCGTGGATCTCGACGCCGCACTGGGTCGGGGGTCGAATGCAGAGTTGATCCGCGATCTCGTGCGCCGCGCGCCGTGCCGCGTCGGGGGCGGCGTTCGCCATCTCGACAACGCGCGCCGCTGGCTCGATGCCGGTGCGACGCAGGTGATGATCGGCACGGCCGCAACACCGGAATTCTGCGCCGCCTTGCCACGCGAGCGCGTCATCGCCGCGGTCGATGCCGAACGCGGTGAGGTGGTCGTGGACGGTTGGCGCACGAAGACCGGCGTCCCCGTGGTCGAGCGCGTGCGGGCGCTCGCCCCCGTCGTCGGCGGTTTCCTGTTCACTCAAGTGGAGAAGGAAGGAGCGATGGGAGGATTCGACCGCACGGCGGTGGAGGCGGTCGTCGGCGCCGCGGGTGGAGCTCGCGTCACGGCGGCGGGCGGCATCACCACTGCCGCCGACATTGCCGAGCTCGATCGCATGGGCGCCGACAGCCAGGTCGGTATGGCGCTGTATACCGGAAAACTGACGCTCGGCGATGCGGTGGCCGCGTCGCTCACGAAGCCGTTACCGGGCGACGTCTGGCCGACCGTGGTTTGCGATGACGCGGGCCGCACGCTCGGACTCGTCTGGAGCACGCGGGAATCGCTGGCGCGAGCCGTGGCCGAGCGGCGCGGGATCTATTGGTCTCGCTCGCGCCGGTCACTCTGGGTCAAAGGCGAGACGTCGGGGAACGCGCAGCAGCTCGTGCGCGTGGATCTCGACTGCGATCGCGACGCGCTGCGCTTGACGGTCCGCCAAAGCGGAGCGGGGTTCTGTCACCTGAATCGCCGCTCGTGCTGGCCTTCCGAGTTCGATCTCGCTGATCTGGAGCGCACGCTGGCCGACCGGATTGCGCGCCCGGTCGAGCGATCGGGAACGGCGCAACTGCTGGCCGACCGCGACCTCCTCGCGGCGAAGCTTCGTGAGGAGGCCGAGGAACTCGCGCAGGCCGAGTCGCCCGGAGATGTGGTGCGCGAGACGGCGGATGTGTTCTACATGGCGCTGGTCGCGTTGGCCCGCGGAGGGGGCACGTTGGCCGACGTGCGTGCGGAGCTGGCGCGCCGTCACCGCGCGTTGAGCCGGCGACCAATGGCTCGAAAAGGATGAGCGCGCGTCTGTTGCCCCGCCGCTCGGTCGCCGAGCTCGTATCGCGTCGTGCTGCCGCGATACCGGCGGAGGCGTTTGCCGTCGCCACGCCGATTGTGGAAGCGGTGCGGGCCCGAGGCGAAGCGGCGTTGCGCGAGTACGCTGAGCGGTTCGGCGACGTCGCAGCCGGCGGACCGTTGTTCATCGAGCGGCCCACGCTCGATCGCGCACTCGCTAGCCTACCGGCGGGTGATCGCGCGCGGCTGGAGCGTGTGGCGCAACGGATCCGGACCTTCGCCGAAGCGCAGAAACATGCGCTCGAAGGCGTGACCGTCAGACTGCCGGGTGGTGCGGCGGGGCACTGGATCGCCCCGTTGGAGCGCGCCGGCTGTTACGCGCCCGGCGGGCGCTATCCGTTGCCATCTTCAGTACTCATGACCGCGGTGACTGCACGGGCAGCCGGGGTCAAAGAAATCTGGGTTGCAAGCCCGAAACCGGGGCCGATGACGCTTGCCGCGGCTGCCGTCGCCGGCGCTGACGGTGTGCTGGCGGCCGGCGGAGCCCAGGCAATTGCGGCGCTGGCGTTCGGTGCCGGCCCCCTGCCTGCGTGCGACGTGGTCGTCGGCCCAGGCAACCGCTACGTGACTGCGGCGAAACAACTCATCTCGGGGTGCGTCGCAATCGACATGCTCGCGGGTCCGTCGGAGCTGGTCGTCTTCGCCGACTCTGCGGCCTCTCCCGCGGTGATCGCGGCCGATCTGCTCGCGCAGGCGGAGCACGACCCCGACGCGCTGCCCATCCTCGTGACGCTCGATCCGAATCTTCCCGATCGTGTCGAAGCGGAGCTCGGCCGTCAGCTTGCTGTGCTCTCGACGGCCGCAGTCGCGCGGCAGGCACTCGCGAACGGCGGCGCGGTGGTGGCGGCGAGCGTGGAGGAGGGCATTGCCGCGTGCGATGCGCTCGCGCCCGAGCACGTGGAGCTCTTCTTGCAGGAGGCGGCCGCCGTCGCACCGCGACTCACCCATTTCGGCGCGCTCTTCATCGGCGCCGGGTCCGCCGAGGTGCTCGGCGATTACGGTGCCGGCCCCAATCACGTGCTGCCGACCGCCGGCACCGCACGAGTGAAAGGCGGGCTATCGGTCTACACGTTCCTGCGGGTACGCACCTGGCTGCGCATGGAGGATGGTGCCGCGGCGCGCCCGCTGCTCGAGGATGCCGCATGGTTCGGCCGGGTCGAAGGACTCGAGGGTCACGCTCGGGCGGCTGAGGCTCGGCTGGATTGAGCGGGCGGTCCGGCTGCGGTACCTTCCAGTCGATCCTCTCTCGGAGCACCGATGGCCGTCCGTCGCTGCCTACTACTCGCTCTTCTCGTTCTTCCGACAACACTCGCCGCACAGCGCACCCAAAAGCCGGCCTTGCATGGCCGCCACTGGGTCGCTATCACCGGTAAGCCGCTCGGCGCTGAAGCCGGCGCGATGATGTTCCAGAGGGGCGGCAACGCCGTCGACGCCACGTGCGCGATGCTCGCGGCCGTGACGACGATGTGGGATGTGCTGTCGTGGGGCGGAGAGACCCAGGCCCTGATCTACAATCCGAAAACGAAGAAGGTCATCGCGATCAACGCCCTCGGCGTGGCACCAACCGGCGCGACGGTTGACTTCTACCGCTCCAAAGGCATGCGGTTTCCGCCTGAGTATGGTCCGCTCGCGGCGATCACACCCGGCACACCCGGTGGGCTGATGGTGATGCTCGCGGAGTACGGAAAGTTGAGTCTGCGGGACGTGCTCGAGCCGGCGATCCGCATGGCGGATGGCTATCCGATTGAGGAAGAGACCGCCAATTCGATCGAGCGCAACAAAGGCTGGCTCAAGCAGTGGCGCTACTCCCGCGCCGTCATGCTGCCCCACGCCGGCGAGGCGCGGGAATCGCCCGAGGCCGGCGAGATCTTTCGGCAGCCCGAGCTCGCGGCGACACTGCGTAAGCTGGTAGAGACCGAGCAGGACGCGCTGCGTCGTGGCAAAAACCGGCACGATGCGATCATGGCCGCCTACGATCGGTTCTATCGGGGCGATATCGCACAAGAGTTTGTGCGCGGGGTGCAGGAGGAAGGTGGCCTCATCACGCTCGCCGATCTTGCGAACTGGCGCGTCAAGATCGAAGAGCCGCTCATGACGACGTATCGTGGGATCGAGGTCTACAAGCTCCCGCAATGGTCGCAGGGCCCCGCCATGCTGCAGGCGCTCAATATCCTCGAAGGGTTCGACATCAAGTCGATGGGCTACAACAGCACGCGTTACATCCACACGCTCTACCAGACGATGAGCCTCACGTTTGCGGATCGCGACTTCTACTACGGCGATCCCGCATTTCCACCGGAGGAGCCGATCCGTGGACTGCTGTCGAAGGAGTATGCGCGCGAGCGTGCCAAGCTGATCAATCCCGACCGCAACGATCCGGATATCAAACCGGGCGATCCGTATCCGTTCCAGGGCGGCACCAACCCCTATTTGCCGCTGCTCCAGCGTTGGTCTCCTCGGCCGGTGACCACCTCCGAGGGTGGCGATGACGCGGCCGCGCTCGCGGCGTTCGATGAAGCGTTCCGTCGCGGTACCACATCGATCGAAGCGGCAGATACATCGGGGTGGGTGGTTTCGGTGACACCGTCGGGCGGCTGGATTCCGGCGGTGATCGCGGGCCACACCGGCATCGGCGTGAGCCAGCGCGCGCAGCAATTCGTGGTCGACAGCGCGGACAATCCCTTCAACGTGATCGTCCCGGGCAAGCGGCCGCGCGTGACATTGACGCCGAGTCTTGCGATGAAGGACGGGAAGCCGTTCCTGGCGTTCGCGGTGCAGGGCGGCGACACACAGGATCAGAACCTGCTGCAATGCTTCCTGAACGTCGTCGAGTTTGGGATGAACGTGCAGCAGGCGGTCGAGGCAGCCAACATCACGAGCTATCAGATGCGCAATTCCTTCGGTGAGCATAAAACGGAGCCAGGCCGGTTGACGCTCCGTGACGACACGCCGTCATGGACTCGTCTGGAGCTGTGGGCGATGGGTTACAAGCTCGAGTTCGACGACAGAACGTCCGGGCCCATCAACGCGATCTTCTTCGATTGGAAGCACGGCTCGTTCTGGGGCGGCTCGTCGAATCATGGCGAGGATTACGGCATCGCGTGGTAAGGCCGCGACCAAAGCCTCGACTCATGCGTCACTAGAGGGGACCCCTCAGGAGCACTCGCCGTGCGCTGGACTCTCGCGTTCGCTGCCGTTTGCATTGCCGCGCCACTCGTGGCCCAAGATCGTGACCAGCCGGATCGCACCATCGACGCGGCCGAGCGCCGCGCCGTGATCGACGGCGTACTCAACAAGCTCAAGCAGTCCTACGTCTTTCCAGATACCGCGCTCGGCATGGAGCGCGCGATCCGTGCGCGCCAGCGTCGCGGCGAGTACGATCGGATCACCAGCGGGCGAGAGCTCGCTGAGTCGCTCACGTCCCATCTTCAAGCCGTGAGTCGTGACCGCCATCTGCGCATCCGTCACAGTGCCGGGATCCTCCCGGTGGCGTCCGATCACGACGCCGGACCGAGTCCGCAGGACCGCGCGGAGGCACGTGCCTTCGGGCGCCGCGTGAACTTCGGATTCGAGCGCGTCGAGCGGTTGGCCGGCAACGTCGGATACTTAGAGCTTCGGAGTTTCGGTTTCGACGTCGAGGACATGAAGGACGTCGCCGCGGCGGCGTTCACGTTCCTCGGCAACACCGATGCGCTGATCATCGACGTGCGGCGCAACGGCGGCGGATCGCCGTTCATGGTCGCGCAGGTCTCGAGCTATCTGTTCGGGCCCGACACGGTGCTCCTCAACTCGCTCTACTGGCGGCCCCGAAACCGCACCGATGACTTCTACACACACCGCGAAATTCCAGGGACCCGCTACGGTCCCGACAAGCCCGTCTACGTCCTCACCAGTCGCAACACGTTCTCCGGCGCCGAGGAGTTCTGCTACAACCTGCAGACGCGCAAGCGCGCGACGATCGTCGGTGACACGACGGGTGGCGGCGCACATCCGGGCGGCGTGCAGCGCGTCACCGACCACTTCGCCGTCTGGGTCCCAACCGGCCGGGCGATCAATCCGATCACGAAGACGAACTGGGAGCGCGTCGGTGTGCGACCGGATGTTGCTGTGCCGTCAGACCAGGCATTGAAGACGGCGCATCTGGCGGCCTTGCGCACGATTCGGGATCACGTAACCGACGACCAGCACCGCCAAATGATCGACCGCGCCATTGCCGACGCGGAACGCGGGACGCCGTAGGCTGCAAACGGCGATGTGACGCGACATCCTGCTGACGGGGTAGCCACACAGGAGCCATGACGCGTCACCTGTGCTGGCCAATTCTCGCCTTCGGCGCGCTTTCCGCGTGCGGTATCCTGGAGTCGTCTCTGGCGGCGAAGGATCTGACGTTCGAGGTGCGAGAGGTGGACTACTGGTCGCCCGGCCCCCTGCGGCAGATCGTGCTGTTCGTTCAGGGCGACACCATCTACCCCTGCATGAACTATGAGATCGAGAGCGACCTCCAGGTGCAAGGCCGGTCGATCCGCGTCACGATGTCAGGTGCCATCAAGACGCCGCAGATCTGCCTGACGGCGCTCGGCCCGGCGGTGTTCCGGGCCGCCCTTGGCATCACTGACGGATCCTACACGCTCGATTTCGTACGTCGCGGCGTGACCGATCGGTACGTCCTCGACGTCACCCAGTTCGCTATCGAGATCACCCCGCTCCAGACGCACTTCACGCGGCCGGCGGCCCGAAGCTTTCCGCGGCTGGGCTAGTCAGCCCCCACCGGTTCGCGCTTTTCCCTCTTCTGTGGTTCGCGTAACCCCAGCGACCGCTCGATCTCACGGGTGATGTGCATCGAGCAGAACTTCGGCCCGCACATCGCGCAGAACTCGGCGCTCTTGAAGTACTCGGCCGGCAGCGCCTCGTCGTGCAGCTCGCGCGCGCGCGCGGGATCGAGCGCGAGGCGGAACTGCTCGTTCCAGTCGAATGCGTAGCGCGCGCGGGACAGCGCGTCGTCGCGCTCGGTCGCGCCGGGACGCCGCCGCGCGATGTTGGCCGCGTGTGCCGCGATCTTGTACGCGATCACCCCTTCGCGCACCTCCTCGGCGTTCGGCAGGCCGAGGTGCTCCTTGCGCGTCACGTAACAGAGCATGTCGGCGCCGAACCATCCGATCATCGCGGCGCCGATCGCCGACGTGATGTGGTCATATCCCGGCGCCACGTCGGTGACGAGCGGTCCCAGGGTGTAGAACGGCGCCTCGTGGCACAGCTCCTTCTCGAGCCGCACGTTCACTTCGATCTGATGCATGGGGATGTGTCCCGGCCCTTCGATCATCACCTGGACGTCCCGCTTCCACGCCCGCTCGGTCAACTCGCCGAGCACGGTGAGCTCCGCGAGCTGCGCCTTGTCGGTCGCATCGGCGATCGAGCCAGGCCGCAGCCCGTCCCCGAGCGACAGCGTGACGTCATATTCGCGCGCGATGTCGAGCAGCCGGTCGTAATGCTCATAGAGCGGATTCTGCTTGCCGTGCTGCGTCATCCAATACGCCATTAACGATCCGCCGCGGCTGACGATCCCCGTCACCCGGCCGAGGGCGAGACCGACGTGCTCGCGCAGAATGCCGGCGTGCACCGTGACGTAGTCGACGCCTTGTTGCGCCTGGTGCTCAATGTTCTCGAGGATGTCGTCGGCCGTCAGCTTTGTGACGTCGCCCGCCATCTCGATCGCCTGATAGATCGGGACGGTACCGATGGGCACGGGTGAGGCGGCAATGATCGCTTCGCGAATCGCGTCGATGTTGCCGCCGGTCGAGAGGTCCATCACGGTATCGGCACCGTAGTGCACGGCGTGGTGCAGCTTCTCGAGCTCGCCGTCGATGTCCGACTCGACCGCGGAATTCCCGATGTTGGCGTTGATCTTGACGCTGGCGACCTTGCCGATCGCCATGGGATCGAGACGCTGCGCGAGGTGATTGACGTTCGCGGGAATAATCAGGCGGCCGATTGCGACTTCGTCGCGAATGGTCTCGGGCGGCAGCCCTTCCCGCTCGGCCACACGATGCATCTCGGGAGTGATCGTGCCCTGGCGGGCGAAGAACATCTGGGTACGGCAGGTCATACTGAGCTCCCTTCGCCGGTACGAACCGGATCAGGTTCTGAGGGTGTGATCTCAGCCCGCGGCACCGCGCCGGCGGGCACCCCTGTCGATGAGCTGGAATCTAGTAGGGTCCTAGACCTCGCGTGGGCGGGGGGCTCCGTACCGCTCAGTGGGCTTGTGGGTCTTCTCCCACTCGGCCCTGTAGGCGAAGGGGTCGAGCCCGCTTGGCTGATCCAACGCGAGAATGCCGTCGAGATGGTCGAGCTCATGCTGCAGGAGCTCCGCCATCGGGCCCTCGAGGTCCATTGTATTCACTTTCCCCTTCAAGTCGGTGTAGCGCACCGTCACTCGGTAGGCGCGCGTCACTCGGACCAGCAGATTCGGAAACGAGAAGCAGTCGTCCCAGACTTGAAAGTCCTCGGCCCCCACGTCCGTGATCTCCGGATTGATCATCGTCGCGCGGAACTTCCCGACCTCGACCAGCACCACGCGGACGGGGGCGCCGATCTGTGGCGCAGCGAGCGCCCGCCCCATCTCGTACTTCTTGCGGGCGGTGCGGAGCGTGTCTCGCAGGTCGTCGGAAAGCAGCCGCACCGCCGGCGACTTGGGGTCTTCGACCGGGGTGCAGCGGACCCTCAAGATCGGGTCGCCGAGTTGGCGAATGCGTCGGGCTGCCATGTGGGCGCGCCAAAATTGCCCCTTTCCGCCCCGCATGCAACTGCCTCTAGCGGCAGAGCGGCCTAGCGACGTAGCGTCATAGCCCTTATGTCGTTAGCGGGCGTCGTGCTGGCGGCTGGTCGGTCGGCCCGGATGGGCTCTCCCAAGGCCCTGTTGGACTTCCTCGGCCTCCCCTTCGTGGTCCGAATTCTGGAGGCTTTGGAGGCCCTCGAGGTCAAGACGCGAGTTGTCGTCCTGGGACCGGACGCGCCCCGCATCCAGCCTGTTCTGGCCGGTCATGACTGCATGATCGTGGAGAATCCGGAGCCTGAAACGGGGCCCATCGCCTCCCTCCGAGGCGCCCTGCGCGCCCTGCAACCCGTCCAACCCAGCGCCGTGCTCGTCTGGCCGGTCGATCTGCCGCACGTTCGCGTGACTACCGTCGAGCGCATCCTCGAGGTGCATCGCCGCAAGGGCTCGCCGGCGGTCGTCCCGATGTTCGCTGAGCGGCGGGGTCATCCCGTGATCTGGGGATCGGCGCTGTTCGCCGAGTTGCTCGAGAGTCCCGCGGCGACTCAGGAGGGAGCGCGAGCGGTTTTGCACGCTCACAAAAAGGATGTTGTCAACGTTCCGGTGGACGATCCCGCAGTGACCGACCAGATCAACACGCCCGACGACTACGAAAGGCTGGTCCGGGAGTGGAATCGCGACATCTACTGACGGAAAGGCGTCTAGCAGAGGCGTCGAACAAAAACGTCAAGCAAATACGCCCTCGCTAGACGACTGTGCTAGACGCTTTTGCTCGACGCCTCATGCAGTTGCACAATCCCGACAAAACCATTAGGATTCCCATCTAAGCAGTCGATTTCATGGCCAAGTTCATGTCCATTAAGGACTTCGGGAGCCTTGATGACGAGTATTGAAGCCCACGTCCAGCAACCGTACAAGTACGGCTTTGTCACCGACATCGAATCCGAGGTCGTGCCGGCCGGCCTGAATGAGGATGTGATCCGGCTGATTTCCGCCAAAAAGGGCGAGCCGGAGTGGATGCTGGAATGGCGCCTGAAGGCCTACCGCAACTGGCTGAAGATGAGCGAGCCCCACTGGCCCAATGTGAAGTACGGGCCGATCGACTATCAGGCGATCAGTTACTACGCCGCTCCCAAGAAGCTCCCCAAGCTCGACTCGCTCGATCAGGTCGACCCGAAGCTGGTGGCGACGTTCGCGAAACTTGGCATCCCGATCGAAGAGCAGAAGCGTCTGACGGGTGTCGCCGTGGACGCGGTGTTCGACAGCGTCTCGGTCGCTACGACGTTTCAGGCGGAGCTCGCGAAGTACGGTGTGATCTTCTGTCCGATCTCCGAGGCGATCCGCGAGCATCCTGAGCTGGTCCAGCAGTACCTCGGCACCGTCGTTCCACACAACGACAACTTCTTCGCAGCGCTCAACACGGCGGTGTTTACCGACGGCTCCTTCGTCTACGTGCCGAAGGGTGTGCGTTGTCCGCTGGAGCTGTCGACCTACTTCCGCATCAATGCGTCGTCGACCGGCCAGTTCGAGCGCACGCTGATCATCGCGGACGAGGGGAGCTATGTGAGCTACCTCGAGGGCTGCTCGGCGCCGATGCGGGATGAGAATCAGCTGCACGCGGCCGTCGTCGAGCTGGTCGCGTTGGACAACGCCCAGATCAAGTACTCGACCATCCAGAACTGGTACCCGGGCGACGAAGAGGGTAAGGGCGGGATCTACAACTTCGTCACCAAGCGCGGCAAATGCGCCGGCCGCAACTCGAAGATCTCCTGGACACAGGTCGAGACGGGCTCGGCGATCACCTGGAAGTATCCGGGCTGCATCCTGCAGGGCGACAACTCGATCGGCGAGTTCTACTCCGTTGCGGTGACCAGTCATCGGCAACAGGCCGACACCGGCACGAAGATGATTCACCTCGGCAAGAACACGCGCTCGACGATCGTGTCGAAGGGTATTTCGGCGGGCCGCGGGCAGAACACGTATCGCGGTCTCGTGAAAATCATGAAGGGCGCCGAGGGCGCGCGGAATTATTCGCAATGTGACTCGATGCTCATCGGCGACAAGTGCGGCGCGCATACCTTCCCGTACATCGACGTGCGCAACAGCACGGCGATCATGGAGCACGAGGCGTCGACATCGAAGATCGGTGAGGATCAGATCTTTTATCTGCGGCAGCGCGGGCTGTCGTCCGAAGACGCGGTCTCGATGATCGTCAACGGTTTCTGCAAGGAAGTCTTCAAGGAATTGCCGATGGAATTCGCCGTGGAGGCCACACGCCTGCTCGGCATCAGTCTGGAAGGAAGCGTCGGGTAATGGCAAAGAGCGCGCTACTCGAGGTCAAAGGCCTTCGCGCTGCTGTCGCCGGCAACGAGATCCTGAAGGGCGTCGATCTCGCGATTCGCGACGGCGAAGTGCACGCGATCATGGGCCCGAATGGGTCCGGCAAGAGCACGCTGGCGCAGGTGCTCGCCGGCCATCCGGCGTACACGGTGCTCGCCGGGACCGCGAAGTACGAGGGCAAGGATTTGCTCGACATGAAACCGGAGGAGCGCGCGCGTGCCGGTGTCTTCCTGGCGTTCCAGTATCCGGTCGAGATTCGCGGCATCACGAATTCTTATTTCCTGCGGTCGGCGTTGAACGCGCTGCGCAGGGAACGGGGCGAACCGGAGCTCGATCCGATCGACTTCCTGCAGTTTCTCGAACAGAAGCTCCAAGCGATCGGCTGGGACGATTCGATGATGAACCGTCCGGTGAACGAGGGCTTCTCGGGCGGCGAAAAGAAGCGCAACGAGATCCTGCAGCTCGCCGTGCTGGAGCCGCGGCTCGCGATTCTCGATGAGACGGATTCGGGCCTCGACATCGACGCGCTGAAAACCGTCGCCGCGACGGTGAATCAGCTGCGCATCCCCGATCGCGCCTTCCTCATCGTGACGCACTATCAGCGCCTGCTGAACTACATCAAGCCTGATGTCGTCCACGTCCTCGCCGACGGCCGCATCGTGAAGACCGGCGGCCCCGAATTGGCCTTGGAGCTCGAGGCAAAAGGCTACGACTGGCTGCGTGATGGCGTAATGGTGTCGTGACGATGGCAGTCAAATCAAGCACGGTAGAACGGCTCGTCGGCTCGTACCAGGCATGGGCGACGAACGGCGCCTCCCGGGTTCCCGCGTGGCTCAAGGACCTGCGCGAAGGCGGCATCACGCGCTTCGGCGACCTCGGTTTCCCCAACATGAAACAGGAGGCGTGGCGCTTCACGAGCGTCGCGCCGATTGCTGAGACCGCCTTCGAGCTCGCGTATCCGCCCGCGCGTGTCCCGAGTTTTGCCGAGATCCACCCGTTCCTGCTCGGTGATTCGGGGCATCGTCTTGTCTTCGTCAACGGCTTCTTCCAACGCTCGCTTTCGACGCCTGCTTCCGACGGTGTTCGCCTGGAGAGTTTGGCACAGGCGATTGCCAATGAGCCGGACGTCGTGCGCCGTCATCTGTGCAAGTACGCCGAGTTTCAAGACCGCCCGTTTTGCGCGCTGAACACTGCGTTCGTCGCGGAGGGCGCGTTCGTCCACGTTCCGGCGAAGGTGACGGTCGCCGAGCCGATTCAGCTGCTGTTCCTGACCACTGGTGGGAAACAGGTCGTCACGCATCCGCGCAACCTGGTCGTGATCGAGCGTGAGGCGCGCGCCGCGATCGTCGAGACGTACGCGTCTCTGGAGCACGACGTCTATTGGACCAACGCGGTCACGGAAATCACAGCGGGTGAGGGCGCGTGGGTCGATTTTCACCGCGTGCAGCGCGAGAGTCCCCGGGCCTATCACGTGGCGGCCACCCAGACGCACCAGGGTCGGGACAGCACGGTCAACTTGCACACGGTCGCATTCGGCGGCGCCCTGGCGCGCCACGACATCGGCGCGGTCATGGCGGGCCCGGGTGGAACGCTGATCCTGAACGGCCTCTACCTGCTCGCCGGCGCGCAGCACGCCGACCATCACACCACGATCGACCACGCCGCGGATCATTGTGAGAGCCACGAGTACTTCAACGGCGTGCTCGACGGGCATTCGCGCGGTGTGTTCACCGGCCGCATCATCGTCCGGCCTGGCGCCCAGAAGACCGATTCGAAGCAGACGAACAACAACCTCCTGCTGTCGACCGGTGCACACGCCGATAGCCAGCCGCAGCTCGAGATCTACGCCGATGACGTGAGGTGCACGCATGGCTCGACGGTGGGGCCGCTCGACCCGCGCGCGCTGTTCTACCTGCAGAGCCGCGGCGTCGGCGAGCACGAGGCGCGCCGGCTCCTGACGTATGGTTTTGCCGCCGAGATCCTCGGTCGCATGGAGGTCGCGCAGCTGCGCGCGCAGCTCGACGCCATAGTACGGGGTCGCCTGGCGGAGTCATGAGCGACCTCGGCGAGCTGTACCAACAAGTCATCCTGGATCACAACCGCAATCCGCGGAACTTCAAGCGACTGGAATCGGCGAACCGCAAAGCGGAGGGCAACAACCCGCTGTGCGGCGACCGCATTCAACTGTACGTACGGCTCGATGGCGACACGATCAGCGACATCGGGTTTCAGATGCCGGAGGGCTCCGGCTGCGCGATCTCCAAAGCGTCCGCGTCGTTGATGACGGAGGCCGTCAAGGGCAAACCGACCGCGGCCGCCGAAACGATGTTTGCGGCGTTTCGCGACATGCTCGCCGGCGGTGCCAACGCGCCGGGTAAGCTGGCCGCATTTTCGGGTGTGCGTGCTTTTCCCAGCCGCATCAAGTGCGCGAACCTCGCGTGGCACGCGCTGCACGCGGCGCTGCAGAATCGCGCCGAGCCCGTGACCACCGAGTCGGCCAGAGATTTCTGATGCTCGACACCGCCAAGATCCGGCCTGAGTTCCCGATTCTCACGCAGAAAGAGAACGGGCGCCGGCTCGTGTACCTCGATAACGCGGCGACCAGTCAGAAGCCGCGCAAGGTCATCGACGCCATCGTTCACTACTACAGTTTCCACAACGCCAACGTGCACCGCGGCGCGTACGCGCTCGCCGTCGAGGCGACGGAGGCGTACGAGGCCGCCCGGACGGCGGTCGCCCGGTTCGTGAATGCGTGGGCGCGGGAAGGCGTCGTGTTCACCCGCGGGACGACGGAGTCGATCAACCTGGTAGCGGCGTCCTGGGGCCGGGCCAACGTGCGGCGAGGCGACACGGTGGTCGTGACGGCAATGGACCACCACTCGAACATCGTCCCCTGGCAGATCCTGTGTCAGGAAAAGGGCGCCACGCTCCGGATGGTCGAGATCACGGAGGATGGGCGGATCGACCTGTCCGAGTTCGGGCGGGCCCTGGAGGCCAAGCCCAAGCTCGTCGCTTTCCCTTATGTCTCGAATTCGCTCGGGACCGTGAATCCCGCTGCTCAGCTCACCAAACTGGCCCACGCGGCGGGTGCGGTCACAGTCGTGGATGGGGCGCAGTCCAGCCCGCACCTCCGGGTCGACGTGCAGACGATCGACTGCGACTTCTACGCGCTGTCCGGCCACAAGATGCTCGCACCCATGGGTAGCGGGGCGTTGATCGCCAAGCCAGCACTGCTCGAGGCGATGCCGCCCTACCACGGCGGCGGCGAAATGATCGAGCGGGTGTGGGACGACCACTCAACCTGGAACAAGATCCCCCACAAGTTCGAGGGCGGGACTCCCAACGTGGAGGCCGCCGTCGGGCTGGGCGCCGCGATCGCCTATCTCGAGCAGCTGGGAATGGAAAAGGTGTCCCAGCACGAGCAGGAGCTCGCCCGCCTGACGATCGAGCGGCTGTCCCAGATCGAAGGCGTGACGGTGTATGGACCGCGCGATCACCGTGCGGGCGTGGTGCCGTTCACATACGGCGACATTCACCCCCACGACCTGGCGACGATTCTCGACAAGGACGGCGTCTGCATTCGCGCCGGCCATCACTGCACGCAGCCGCTGATGCGCCGGCTGGGCGTCGCGGCGACCGCGCGGGCGTCCTTCTACATCTACAATGACGTCGACGACATCGACGCGCTGGTCACTGCGGTTCGCAAAGCCGGGGGGCTGTTCGGCGTGTTAGCGTCGTAGCATCCTAGCGTCGCAGTATCCTAGCGTCGCCGTATCCCCTAGTTTTGTGGGTCATGTCAGATCCCGTCGTCGTCGATCGCGTTTCCAAGCGCTTCGCAGGACACACCGCCGTCGACGCGCTGTCCCTCACGGTTTCCTCCGGCATCATTTACGGCTTGCTCGGCCCCAACGGCGCCGGCAAGACGACGACGTTGCGCATGATCATGGACATCTACGAGCCGGACGAAGGCTCGGTGCGTCTTCTCGGAACCATCGCGGGCGGCCGAACTCACTCAGCGCGGATCGGCTACCTGCCCGAGGAACGCGGGTTGTATCCCAAAATGCGCGTGCTGGACGTACTCGTCTTTCTGGCGGAAGCGAAGGGAGTGTCGCGGCGCACGGCTCGTGTACGCGCGCTCGAGTGGCTGGATCGACTCGGTCTCGGCGATTGGCGGTTGCGCAAAGTCTCGGATCTGTCCAAGGGGATGCAGCAGAAGGTGCAGTTCATTTCGACGGTGCTGCATGATCCCGAGCTCGTGATTCTCGACGAGCCGTTCTCCGGACTCGATCCGGTCAATTCGCAAGTCTTACGCGACACCATCGTGGATTACCGTCGTCGCGGGAAAACGGTGCTGTTCTCGACGCACATCATGGAGCACGCCGAGCAACTGTGCGACCGGCTATGCATCATCGCGCGCGGCAAGAAGCTCATCGACGGCACATTAGCTGAGGTGAAGCGGACACATGGTGGCCAGCACGTGATTGTCGCGTTCGACGGCAGCCAGGGTGCCGCGCAGCAGGTTTTCAGCGATCGGCGCCTCGTCGCCAAGATTCAGGATTTTGGCCAGCAGGCAGAGCTGGAGCTCGCCCCGGCGGCCGACGCGCAGGAGATCCTCCGGGGGCTGGTCAATTCCGGCGCCCGGTTGTCGCGCTTCGAGCTGGCGAGTCCCTCCCTTCACAAGATCTTCGTGGATCTGGTCGGGCCGGAGGCCGCCACCGCGGCCGCGGTCCCAGGAACGGAATCCGAGAGGATGGCCGCCCGTGCATAAGGTGTGGGCCATCATTCGCCGCGAGTTCGTCGAGCGCGTGCGCACCAAGTGGTTCTGGGTTTCCGCGATCCTGGGGCCGGTGCTCTTCGGCGGCATCATCGTCTTTCAGATCGTCCAGTCGCTGGGCGGCGCCGTTCGCAACGTGGCTGTCGTCGACAGCTCGAGCGTCGGGTTCGGCGAGCGCGTCGTCGACGCGTTGAATGCGAGCAACTCCTTCCGTGCCACGCTGGCGCCCGCCGGCCCCCATGTGATCGATTCGCTGAAAGATCGGGTTGAAACGAAACAGCTGAACGGGTTCTTGATCGTGACGAACGACCTGGTCGAGACGGGCCGAGCAGAGTATCAGGCGTCCAATCTCGGCATGCAGACGATCGAGGCCCTGCAGCGGACGCTGGGTCGGCTGGTCGTGAAGGTGCGGCTCGAGCAGAAGGGCGTGAATCCAGAGGTCGTGGACTGGGCGCAGATCCGTATCACATTGGAACAAAAGAAGATAGCTCATGGTAAGACGGTCTCGGAAAACGCCACGCAGTCGTTTCTCACGGCGTACTTCATGGCGATCCTGCTTTTCATGGCCATCCTGTTGTACGGCGTGAACGTGATGAGCTCGGTGCTCGAGGAAAAGACGACCCGCATCATCGAGGTGCTGGTGTCGTCGGTGCGGCCGTTCCAGCTCATGCTCGGCAAGATCTTCGGCGCCGGCGCGGTCTCGTTCTTCCAGTTCTTCATCTGGGCGGTGTCGGCGCGCGTGCTGCTTTCGTTGCGCGGTCCCATCGCGCGGGCACTCGGGGCGAATCCCGGCGACGTCCAGACGATGTCGTTGCCGCATATCCCGGCCTCGACGATGGCGGTGTTCATCGCCTTCTTCCTCGGCGGGTTCTTGCTGTACTCCGCCATGTTCGCGGCGGTCGGTGCGATGTCGAGTAACGAACAGGAGGCGCGCCAGGCCCAGCAGCCGGTCACGATCCTGCTGATGATTTCCTACTTGTCAATCCTCGGACTCACGAATGATCCCGGTTCGGTGTTCGCGCGCACGCTGTCGCTGGTGCCGTTCACCACCCCGATCGCGACGCCCGTACGGTGGACGGCGGGAAGCATGCCGACGTGGGAACTGGCGCTATCGTTGGTAATACTGGCTGTGGCAATTGTGGGAGTTACCTGGATCGCCGCGCGGATTTATCGGGTCGGCATTCTGATGACTGGAAAGCGACCGACGATGAAGGAGCTTGTTCGCTGGGTCAGAACTGCCTGATTCCATTAGGACATGCAAAGACTAGACGTCGAGACGTCTAGCGGCGGTAGGATTCAGCGAACTGCATCGGAAAGGCACGGCACGCGTGAATTCGGTGTCGTGCTTTTGGTTTTGTGTGCCATTGTTCCTTCCATGGCACCATACAAGACCCTCAAGGCATGGCAGCACGCGGAGCGGCTGGCGATCGAGTGCTCCAAGGCATCGAAAAGGTTTCCCGATTACGAACAAGCTCGACTAGCAGATCAGCTTCGGCGGGCTTCGTATAGCGTGGTGCTGAACATCGCGGAAGGCAGCGCGCGACGCGGTTCGCGTGAATATCGAAAGTTCCTCGATACTGCTCACGGCTCATTAGCCGAAGTTGAGACGGCCCTCGGACTGGCTCGCCAGCTCGAGTATATCGAGCCAGCAGAGTTTGGACGGTTGGAAGCTCTGGCGACGGAAACGGGAAAGACACTCTTCGGTCTGCTCAGAAAGATCACCGCGAGCGCCTCCCGATTACCTCCCACCTCCCGCTAGAACCCGCTAGACGTCTCGACGTCTAGCCTTTGCAGGTCCTCGCCAAGTAGTTTCTCGGAATGTCTATCGACTTTGATGTGATCGTTGTTGGGGGTGGTCATGCCGGCACCGAGGCCGCCACAATGTCGGCGCGTCTCGGGGCCAAGACTCTTATGCTCACTTCCGTCCTCGATACAATCGGGCAGATGAGCTGCAATCCCGCCATCGGCGGCATCGCGAAGGGTACCGTCGTCCGCGAAGTCGACGCCCTCGGCGGTCTGATGGGCCGCGCCGCCGATCGCGCGACGATCCAGTTCCGCATGCTCAATCGCTCCAAGGGTCCGGCCGTCTGGGCGCCGCGCGCGCAGTGCGATCGGACGTTGTATCGGCGCGCCGTCCGTTCGTTGTTGGAGCAGTTCCCTACCCTTGAGCTCTCGCAGGGCATGGTCACCAACCTGCTCTTCGATTCCCGCGGGACGCGGATCACTGGCGTCGAGACGGGAGACGGCCGGCGCTTCAGCGCGCGCGCCGTGATCATCACCGCCGGTACATTCCTGCGCGGACGCATTCACCTGGGCACCGACACGCAGATTCCGGCTGGCCGTGCTGGCGATCAGCCATCGGTCGAGATGGCGCAAGTAATTGAGAATATTGGTCTTACAGTGGCTCGCTTTAAGACCGGCACGCCGCCGCGCGTGGATGGCCGGTCCGTGAATTGGAGCAAGGTCGAGCGACAGGACGGCGACAGCGACGAGTTCCGCTTCTCGTTCCACGAGCGCATCGACCGACCGCGTCAGCTGCCCTGCTGGATCACGTGGGCCGGCGAAGAGGTGAAGGAAATCATTCAGCGTCATCTGAAGGAGTCGGCGCTGTACGGCGGCGCCATCAGCGGCCGCGGTCCGCGCTACTGTCCGTCGGTCGAGGACAAGATCGTGAAGTTCCCGGCGGCGAAGCGTCATCAGATCTTCCTCGAGCCCGAGGGACTCGATACGAGTGAGCTGTACGTCAACGGCCTCTCCACTTCCCTGCCCGTCGCCGTGCAGCTCGAGTTCCTGCACGCCGTTCCGGGTCTCGAGCGCGCCCGGATGACCCGTCCAGGTTACGCGATCGAGTACGACTACTATCCACCCACTCAGCTCACGCCGTGGCTCGAAGTGAAGACCGTCGAACACCTATTCTTCGCCGGGCAAATCAACGGTACGACCGGTTACGAGGAAGCGGCGGGACAAGGCGTCGTGGCCGGGATCAACGCGGTGCGGCGGATTCGCGGTGCCGAGCCAGTGGTCATGGGTCGGGACGACGCATACATCGGAGTGCTGGTCGACGACTTGGTGACCCGGGGCGTCGATGAGCCGTATCGGTTGTTCACCTCTCGGTCCGAGTTCCGCTTGCTGCTCCGCCAGGACAACGCGCTGCGTCGTTTGCTTCCACTCGCCGAGCGGCTCGGCGTGCTGACTGATCGTGAGCTGCGCGCCGCGGAGCGACGGCTCGCTGACGAGGAGTCGGCGCTGCGGCTCGCGCGCGACACGACGATCAGCCCGGCGGAGTCGCCAGTTCCAATCGCCGAGAGCACGCGCATCACCGTCATCGCCAAGCGGCCCGGGGTCTCGCTGGCCGCATTATTCGCGGCGGCGGGAGTTGGCCGAGACGCACCAGCAGAGGCAGTAGTCGCGGCCGAAATCGAGATCAAGTACGACGGCTACCTCGCGCGAGAGCGCGAGGCCGCAGCGAGGCTCGCGGAGCTGGCGTCGTTTATTCTGCCCCCGGACCTTCCCTATCTCGAGTTGCGGACCCTGGCGACCGAGGCGCGGCAGAAGCTCGATCGCGTGCGCCCCAGCTCACTCGCGCAGGCCGCCCGTGTGCCGGGTGTCACGCCGAGCGATCTTCACAACCTCGTCCTCGAGGCGACCCGCTGGCGCCGGAGAGTCGCCTAGCGCCGTATTGTTGCAGTTTCACGTGAAACTTACGGCTCTTTCGTTTCACGTGAAACGAGCGTATATTAGAATCGCCTGAATTTGCGATCTATATAACTCTTTTAAAGATAACAACTTACAATGTCACGTGTAATTGCGATCGCCAACCAAAAAGGCGGCGTCGGCAAAACGACGACCGCAGTGAACCTCGCGGCCTCGCTCGCAACGGCTGAGCGAAAGACGCTGCTCATCGACGCCGATCCACAGGGCAACTCGACGAGTGGCGTCGGCATCGAGCGCGATCGCATCCGCCATTCGCTCTACGACGCGCTCATCGACAGCTCGCCGCTCACCCAGTCACGATTTCCGCACGTGCACTTCCCGTATCTCGACGTCATCCCCGCGACACAGGACCTGGTGGGCGCCGAGCTCGAGCTGGTGAATCTGAGCGCGCGCGAAACGCGCATGCGCGACGCGTTGCGGGACGTGCGTGACGAGTACGGCTACGTCATGATCGACTGTCCGCCGTCGCTCGGTCTCCTCACGCTGAACATGCTGACGGCCGCCGACAGCGTCATCATCCCGATTCAGTGCGAGTACTACGCGCTCGAAGGCCTCTCGCAGCTGCTGAACACCGTGAAGCTCGTGCAGCGGAATTTCAATCCCGCGCTCGCCATTGAAGGGGTGCTGCTGACGATGTACGACGCGCGCCTCAATCTCTGCAAACAAGTCGCCGAAGAAGCGAAAGAGTACTTCGGGGGCCGCATGTTCACGGTCACGATTCCGCGGAACGTGCGCCTCGCCGAAGCGCCGAGCTTTGGCAAGCCGATCGTGTTGTACGATGTGCAGTCGGTCGGAGCAAAGAGCTACCTGGCGGTCGCCCAAGAGCTGATTCGCAGGGTCGAGCAGAGCGCTCCCCCTTCGCCAAGCATCCCTGCGATTGAATCGCTGCCCCCGCTGCCCCCCCCGGAGGTGCCCGCATGACGGAAACCGCCGCAGGAAGACGCCGCCTGGGCCGAGGGCTCGAGGCCCTCCTCGGGCCGACCCGCGAAGAAGCCGAACGCGAAGGGAGCCTCGTCGAGCTTCCCGTTAATCAGATCAAGCCCAATCCCTTCCAGCCGCGCAAGACCGTTGACCCCGCGGCGCTCGAGGAGCTGGTGTCCTCGATCAAGCAAGCCGGTCTCCTGCAACCCGTCGTGGTTCGCCGAGCGAACGGCGGATATGAGCTGATCGCCGGCGAGCGGCGGCTGCGCGCGTGTCAGCAGCTGGGGTGGGAACGGATCCCCGCCGTGCAGCGCGAGGCCGATGATCGTACGCTCCTCACGCTGGCGCTGATCGAGAACCTGCAGCGCGACGACCTGTCGCCCGTGGACGAGGCGCGCGGGTATGAACGGCTGATCGCGGAGTTCAAGCTCGCGCAGCAAGACGTAGCCGACGCGGTGGGTCGCGACCGCTCGACGGTCGCCAATGCGCTCCGTCTGCTCAAACTGCCCGAGGTGGTACTGCAGATGCTGCACGAGGCCCAGCTGTCGGTGGGGCACGCGCGCGCGTTGCTCGCATTAGAGGATCCGCGGATCGCCACGAATCTCGCGCGCGAAGCGGTGGCTCAGGGACTCTCCGTTCGCGAAGTCGAGGATCGCGTGCGCGGTGGACGGGCACCCGAACGGCGGCCGCGCATGAAACGCGGAGTGGGAGCGGCTCCCGAAGTGCGGCGAGTCGAAGACGCCCTCCGCCGCCGCCTCGGCACCGACGTGCGCGTCACGTTGCGCGCGAAAGGCAAAGGGCAGATCCATGTGTCGTTCTATTCGAACGACGACCTCGCTCGACTCCTCGAGCAGATCCTCGGCGCTCCGTTCGACGGATGACGAAGGGGACGGGACGGACCGGGGAGCGGGGGGGGCGCGAAGGACGCGGGGGGCGGGGGGGCACCCGCGGCGTCACGATCGTCGTCCATGCTGATGGCGATCTCGAATCCAAACAGTACCGTTTCCCTCGCTGGGCAGTCATCGCGGGCAAGTGGGGCGCCGGCGCCATCGCGGTACTGATCGTGTTGTTTTTCGCATTCGCGGGACCGATCACGCGCAACGCCGCGCTGGTCCCGGGACTCAAGCGACAAGTGTCGCGCCTGCGCGTCGAGAACAGTCGCGTGCAACAGCTCGCGTCGGCCTTGAATCGCGCTGAGGCGAACTACCAGGAGCTGCGCCAAATGCTCGGCGTCAAGGCGCCTCCCGTCTCCCGCAGCGCCGGGGGGGGCAGCGTCGCTCGAACCACTGACGTCACCACCATGCGCGCCGGGCCAATTCGGGCCGCGCTGCCCGGCGCCGCGAACCGCTACGAGACCGGCCCGTCGACACCATCGCACTGGCCCCTCGATGTCCAGGGGTTTGTGACTCGGGGCCAGGTTCGGCCGGGAGTGGTGGACGAGTCCCATCCCGGCATCGATATCGCTGTGCCACTTGGAACGCCCGTGCGCGCCTCGGGGGGAGGCACGGTCTCGGGGGCGGGCTACGATACCGACTACGGTTTGTTTGTCCTCTTGCGGCATCCGTCCGGTTATGAGACGATGTATGGTCACCTGTCACGGCTGATCGCAGCCGAGGGCGACGACGTTCAGGCAGGCCAGGTCATCGGCTTGTCGGGAAACTCGGGGCGGTCCACAGCTCCGCACCTGCACTTTGAGATTCGACGCGACGACAAGTCCGTCGATCCGCTCAACCTAGTGAAGGAGGGACGCTGATGGCGGTGTTCTCAGAAAAGAGCGCAGCACCCGGCGGCGGTCGCGAAGGCGTTCCCGGGCTATCGATCATCGGGGCGGGGATGCGCGTCGTCGGCGACATCGCGGCCGACGGCGTCGTCAAGATCGAGGGTTCGGTGAACGGCACGGTCCGCGCGGCCAAGCAGGTCCTGGTCGCACGGGGCGGGGAAGTGGAAGGCGACGTGATAAGCCGCGAGGCCATTATCGGCGGCGACGTGCGCGGAGCCATCTACGCCGAGGAACGCGTGGAGCTCCAGGCGACGAGCGTCGTCCACGGCGACGTGCATACCAAGAAACTGCTGATCCAGGAGGGTGGAGAGATCAACGGCGTGTTGCGGATGGGAGAGGACGCGGGTCAGCCGCCGCAGGTCTCACAGCGAACTGGCCAAGCGCTCGCTCGGGCATAGATATCCACACGCCCCTCGCACCAGCATGTGGATTCTCTAAGTAGTTGTAGGCTAGTGCATTACGCTATACACCGATGTGGAAAGTCGGCTAACTGCCTTAATACTGTGACTACGGTGTCTTAAGTGCGCCTAGACACCTTGGTCCGTTTTCTTGATGACTATCTCCGACTCGCCGACGAGGTGGCGGACGCATCGGAAGCGCTGAACGGCCTGCAGGTCAGCAACTCCGGTGACGTCACCCGGCTTGCCGCGGCGGTGGACCTGTGCGAGGCCACCGTTCGCCTGGCGACGGAGCAACGCGCAGACTGTCTCCTTGTCCATCACGGAATGTTTTGGAGTGGCCTGCGGCCGCTGGTAGGTCCCGCCTATCGGCGGGTTGCCGGTCTCATCAAAGGAAACATCGCCCTCTACGCCGCTCACCTGCCGCTCGATCGCCATCCCGACGTTGGCAACAATCGTGTGCTTGCCCGCATGCTCGATATAAAGGTTCGCGGTGATTTCGGATCGTATCACGGAGCAGCGGCCGGCGTCTGGGGCGACTACAACGGGAAACGCGACGAGCTGAGCTGGGCGTTGACGAAGGCGCTCGGCACGGCCCCGCGTCTTTTCCCGTTCGGCCCGGAGCGCGTGCAACGAGTCGGGATCGTGACCGGCTCAGGAGGGTCGTTGATACCGCAGGCAGCCGCCGCTGGACTCGATACGTTCGTCACCGGGGAAGGGCAGCACTGGACGTTTTTCGACGCCGAAGAGCTTGCTATCAACGTTTTCTACGCGGGCCATTACGCGACGGAGACCGTCGGCGTCAAAGCGCTCGCGGAGCATGTCTCGAGGAAGTTCGACTTGCCCTGGGTTTTTCTGGACCATCCTACCGGGCTGTGAATCCGCGACGGGTGCTGGCGGTGCTGGCCGGCGCTGAGCTGTTGGCGATGGCCCCCTGGTTCAGTGCGTCCGCTGTCGCTCCCACGCTCGCGAGCGTCTGGCAGCTCTCGGCCGTTACCACAGCGTGGCTCACGATCTCGGTGCAACTCGGGTTCGTCGCCGGCGCGTTGGTGAGTGCGATCTTCACGCTCGCCGACCGCCTATCAGCCCGGCGACTGGTCACCGGCTCGGCCGCACTGGCCGCGGTTGCCACACTCGGAGTTGCCGCTTCCAACGGTATCGCGATGGGAATCACCTGTCGGCTACTCACTGGGGCGGCACTGGCTGGTGTGTACCCGCCCGGGATGAAGATCGCGGCTGGATGGTTTAAAGAAGGAAGGGGACTGGCGATCGGCATCCTGGTCGGCGCGCTGACGCTCGGTTCGGCCAGTCCGCACCTCGTGCGATGGGCGGTGTCGCCGACGGCGTGGCGCGTGGTCCTCGTGGTTGCCGCGGCGAGTGCGATCGTCGGAGGCCTCTTGGTGCTCCTCGTGCCGAATGATGGACCCTTCGCCGCCCCTTCGCCGCGGTTTTCTCTCGCCGCCGCCCCGCGCATTCTGAAGGATCGCGGGGTGCTACTGGCGAACCTTGGGTACCTGGGCCACATGTGGGAGCTATACGCGATGTGGACCTGGATGGCGGTCTTCATCGCCGCCAGCGAGCACGCGCGTCGCGGCGGGCAGGCAGACGTCACGGGAGTCGCCGCACTCGCGACGTTCGCCGTCGTGGGAAGTGGAGCGATCGGGTGTTGGCTGGGTGGCAAGTATGCGGATCGCTGGGGCCGCACGGCCGTGACCAGCGTTTCGATGGTCATCTCGGGGAGTTGCGCGATTCTCGTCGGTCTGGCCTTTGCTGCGTCGCTCCCCGCCCTGATCGCGCTGCTGCTGCTCTGGGGGGTGACGGTCGTCGCGGATTCCGCGCAATTCTCCGCCGCCGTCAGCGAGCTTGCGCCGCGTGATTACGTCGGCACCGCGCTGACGCTCCAAACCAGTCTCGGATTCCTGCTGACGTGCGCGACGATTTATCTGTTGCCGAAGGTCGCGGCGGCCATCGGCTGGCGCTGGAGTATGAGTGTGCTGGCGGTCGGACCGGCGCTGGGTGTGTGGGCGATGCTGGCGCTGCGTCGCCGCCCCGAGGCGTTGCAGCTGGCTGGTGGGGCCCGCTAGGGAAGGACGAACACGCCGACCTCGCCGTCGTAGTCGTCGGCGCTGCGCGTCGTGCCACCTGGCGCCATCCACGGCCCGCCGTCACGCCGCACGTTGATACGGTGTACACCGGACGGAATTCGGAATGTGGCCCCCCAGGCGTCGCCCTTCCCAGGATTCCGGCTCAGCGGCACGGGATGCCAGTCCGTGAAATCGCCGCTGATTTCGACTGTCGTCGCGCCGGGGGCGTACAGCGTGAGGCGGACGTCATCGCGCCGGATCTGAACTTCCAAACGCGTATCCGTGGCGATCACTGAGCCATGCGCGCCGCTTGCGTGCACGTTGGCGGGGAAAACTGGCGGGGCCGGCCGGCGAACGGTAATCGTGCCGAGCCGCACCGCGACGGTCACGTAACGACCGGCGATGCTGCCGCTGATAGCATCGGTGGGATAACGACCGGCGGACACGACGAGCGCCGCTTGGCGTCCGATGGTCAGCGTCGCGCTGCCCTCTCCAAACACGCCGCGCCCGCCGCCGCGACTCCAGATCCGCGCTCCCACGATGCCTTCGAGCACCATTCGGGGCATCATCCAGCGCCCTGACGACCGCACATCGGTATACGCGGTGTCCCCAATGAACGAGCGATCGAGCGAGATGAACATTGTTTTGTCGGTCCGCAGCAACCAGAAGCCCGACGCGACCACGGTCACGGGGCGGGGATCGCCGCCGAAGGAAGAGCGCCCGGTCGTGGCTCCGAACCAGCCCCCATGGTCGGCGTCCATCACGTGGAGCCGGGCGTCTATCTGACCGTGACTGAAGCTCGCGATGTTGGCGTAGTCGCTCGCGCCGGCACCGGCGCCCAGCTCACCGCGCCAATGCCGTGTCAACGGCGTGAACCAGGAGCCGTTGGCCGAGCCATCGAGACTGTGACGACCACTTTGGAATTGCAGGTAGGTGGCGCGAGCGCTTATGAAGCCGCGGCCCCCAGGGTGTTCCCAACGTATCGTCGGTGAAATCGACGCGGCGCCGGACGCCAGGAATCCGTCATACAGAACATCCGAGATGCCCGCTTCGACGTTGGCCGTGACTTGAGCGATTACCGTATGGACCCTGGCCTCCGCCCCGCACGCCAGCAGGATGAGCGCGAGGGTCCGCACGGAATGTGGACGCAACTACGGCCGGCGGGGTCGGAGGGAGCTAGAGTGCTCGGCAGTGTTGGGATCGGAGCTGGTGGTGTAGCCCGGGGCAGCACCCGCGTTGACTCGAATCGACGTCGCAGTGCCGGGCGGTGCACCGAGCGCAATGTCGCGCTCTACGGCCCGACGGAATTCCACGAGATCGGCGTCGCGCGCCTTTGGTGCCAACGCCAGCACAGCGGCCGCGGCGCTGTCCGCTGGGACACCGCTCGCGACCAGGTCGGCGAGCACGGAAAGCGCCATGGTGAGGGGCGGGCGGCGGATATCGCTGAGATGCGCGAGGATCTGCGGCGTCGCGCCGGCTCGCAGCGCCGCCACGGCGGCCTCGAGCTCCGGCGTCGAGGCGCTCGTGCCGAGGGCCGATCGTGCGGTGCCGAGGTCGGCGGCGAGCCCTCGGACGGCAGCGACAATCCGCGGTCCGGCCGCTCCTTTCGTCGTGCCCTCCAAAGCGCGCTGGATGATGGGCTCGACAGGGAGCCCCACGCCGTGTGCCGAATCCACCACGGCGGCAACAGCCGAACGCGTCTCCGGATCGAGCCGCTCGAGTCTTGGATCCTGGGCGGCAACCTGTGTGGCGAGAAGCAGCGCGGTGAGAATCATGATCCCTCCCCCCTCCCTCCGACCGTAACCACGGAGCTCGGCGTTCCGAACTCATCATCCTTCGACGCTGGTGCGCCGGGGTCGGCGCGCCATTCGACGCCGTTTACGAGAAAAGCGTAGCGATAGCGCCCCGGCTCGAGCAGTACCACGGTTGCCCAGACACCATGCGCTGTCTGCATGGGCGAGCGAGCGGGGTCCCAATCATTGAAATCTCCCACCAGCGATACCGACGCGGCCTGCGGAGCCACCAAGACGAATTGGAACGCATCGCTCCCGCTCGTGGTGTCCCGCGTCCACGGCCGTGCGATGAGGATTGCTCCCAGCACCGCCGCGGCCGCAAGCAACGGCCACACGGGGCGGGGGGGTGGCCAGATGCGCCGCCGTGGGGACGGCGTCTGCGCGATCTCCCGCATCACACGCGCGTCCAGCCCCGGATCGATCGATACGGAGCGACGCAAGTGCTGAATCACGCGTTCGACGCTGTCATCCTCACGTTCAAACATGCTCCGCCTCTCTTAGATACTTTTGCAATTGCTCGCGCGCGCGCTTCACACGCATCTTGAGCGCCGATACCCCGGCGCCGGTCAGCTCGGCGATCTGCTCGTACTCCAGATCCTCAACGTGCTTCAGCAAAAACGCCTCGCGGTACTCGCGTGGCAGACGCGCCAGAGCCCGATCGACGGCGTCGGTCCAGTCCAGGCGATCGGCCCGGTCGGTGTGCGCGGCGCCGTCCAAGGCTTGCGCGTCGTGCACGAACATCCGGCGGCGTCGCGCCGCACGCGCTCCCGTCGTGCGGCAGCGGTTCACCAGGATGCCGTACAGCCATGCGCCGAAGCGTGCGGGATCATCGCAGCGCGCCAGGGAACGATAGGCGCGTACGAAGCTGTCTTGCAGCGCTTCCTCCGCGTCTTCATGATCGCCGATCATGTGGACGGCGTAACGTCCCAGGCGATCACGATAGCGGGCAACCAGGGCGCCATACGCCGCGGTGTCGCCGGTCCGGACCCGGCGCACCAGCTCTGCGTCGCTTGGCTCCACTTTGTCTATACCCATCGGGTAAGTCACCACGTCACAAGGAATAGCGCGCGCGGCACGGTGACGCCGCGCACGGCCATATGGGTATTCAATACAACAGCGCCGTCGGCGCAACACCCTCAGGAGGAATTTGACGATGCCGAGACTGAATCTCGCCTTGCTGGCCGTCGCCGTCATTGCTGCCGCGTGCTACAAAGACGACACCGTACTGGGCGGCGCTAGCCCGACGCCGAGGGCGAAGGTTCTCCTCACGGACGATCCGTTCCCGTTCGATTCGGTTCAGAGCGTGCAGGTCTACATCGTCAGCGTCGCCCTGTCGACCCACCCGGACACTGGGACCTCGGCCGACAGCATGCACTGGGTAACGGTCGCGGCACCGCATCGGCAAATCGACTTGCTCACGCTGCAACAGGGCCTCACCGACTCGCTGGGCATCGGAGCCGTAACCGCCGATCAATACAAAGCGGTGCTCGTCACCATCAACGTCGACTCCTCGGCGGGCATTCGTTTCACGAACGGATCACACGCTGTCGTGCGATGGAACGGCGCGGGTCAGGAGTCGTATGCCTCGTTCGTCGAGGCGCCGGTCACCATCCCGGATACAGGTGCGGTGATCGTCCTCGACTTCGATGTGGGGCGCAGCTTCGTCTACAACCCGCTTGGCGACGGCGCATTCGACTTCTTCCCGTGGATCCGCGCCGTGAACCGGGCGGCGACCGGAAATATCGCGGGCACGGTGTTCCATGACTCGAGCACCGGTTCGTTCGGTCCGGTGGTGGACGCCTCGGTCAGTGCGTGGGGTGGCGGCCCCAGCAATTGGTTCGTCGTTTCGACGGGCAAAACGGACGCGGCCGGCCACTATCGCCTGGCATACCTGTTGCCCGGCACGTACATCGTGGGTGTCGATCCGCCTTCCGGGAGCAACTTTGGAGCGGCGCTCGACTCCAACGTGGCTGTCAATCAGGGCGCCGAGACGACGCACAACGTCACACTCTCGGCGTTCCGGGGCGGGATCTTCATCAACGGCGCAAGCTCGATGCTCGTGAACCGGACCAATCAACTCGAGGCGTTGGTCATAAACGCTCAGCATCAGCACGACACAACCGCAGCGGTCGTCTGGCAGAACCTCGATACTGCCGTGCTGGGCCTTCGGGACAGTCTGCGGTTTGCCTACGTCACGTCCAAGACCGTCGGTACGGGTCGCATCGTCGCTGCGAGCGGCAGCTTTGCGGATACGCTGGTGATTTTCGTCGCACCTGACACGTCGTCAGGCCCCTCCGCACCGCGATAATCAGCAGCGTGGCGTCAC
>DASXTV010000055.1:0-2231 GCA_036505175.1 Gemmatimonadales bacterium | reverse complement strand
GGTGCTGCTCGCGTCGAACAACCAGGAGGCGCGGTTCCTGGTCGGCTCGCAGCGGCCGTTCGTGCAGGTGAGTCGTTCGCTCCCCACCGACGCGCCGAGCCGCGATCAGGTGATTCAGTACCGTGACGTGGGGACGAAGCTCACGGTCCGCCCGACGATCAATCAGGACGGCTACGTGTCGCTGTTCATTCAGCAGGAGATCAACGCGGCGACGAGCGAAGTGGCGTTCGACGCGCCCGTGATATCGACGCGCGAAGCCGTCACACGCGTGCTCGTGAAAGACGGGCAGACGATCGTGCTGGGTGGCCTGCGCGACCAGCAGAAGGATGTCAATCAGGGTGGGGTGCCGGTGTTGTCGAGTATCCCGGTTCTCGGCGGGCTCTTCGGCAGCGCGAGCCGGCGGACGAACGAGACGGAGCTGTACCTGTTCCTGACGCCGAGGATCCTGCGGACGGACGCGGATGCGGATAGTGTGACGGGACCGAGGTTGCGGAGGGAGACAAGGCCGTGAGCGGCAGCGGGAATGGACGAGGTCCGGCGCCCCCACCGATCGTCGGCGAGTCGGCAGCAATTCGGCGAGCGGCAGAATTGATTGAGCGCTACGCCACGTCGAAGGCGCCCGTCCTCCTGGTCGGTGCCACAGGAACCGGGAAGGACCTACTGGCGCAGCACCTCCACTGGCGGAGCGCGCGGCCCGGGCGTTTGGTTGCCGTGAATTGCGCGGCGCTGCCCCGCGAGATGGCCGACAGCCTCCTCTTCGGACATCGCAGAGGCGCGTTCACCGGCGCGATGGAGTCCCGACCCGGCTACTTCCGCGTCGCCGACGGGAGCACGCTCTTTCTCGATGAGCTCCTCAGCCTGCCGGTCGAGTGTCAGGCGAAGCTCTTGCGCGCCGTGGAGGCCGGGGAGGTATGGCCGCTGGATGAGAATGAGCCAGTCGCGGTGAATGTGCGAATCGTGGCGGCTGTACAGGAGGACGTGTGGACGCGTCTCGAGAGCGGGGCGCTGCGTCGCGATCTCTTCAGGCGCCTGGCCGCCGTCACGATCGAGCTGCCTCCCCTGGTCGATCGCCCTGAGGATATTGGGCCGCTGGCGCGCTGCTTCGCCGGCGCCCACGGGTGCACATTGACGTCCGAGGCCGAAGCGATTTTGCGTGGCGCGGCGTGGCCGGATAATGTGCGCCAGCTGCGGCAAGTCATCGAGCGGGCCGTGATTCTCGCAAACGCGGGTGCGCTCGACGCCGGGGCCGTCCAGACTTCCGTAGCGATGGAACCACTCCTTCGAGGGATTCACCCGTGCGAGACTTTGCCCGTGCCTCAGCCACCGTCGCTCCGTGATCCTGCCGCCATACTTCGAATCGGGAGAGCGCGCGGGTGGGATGCTACGAAGATGGCTGACGCCTTTGGGATCAGCCGAGCTTGGCTCTTCCGCACCCTAAAGGACCACGGCCTGTCGCTTCGGATGCTCAGACGAGCGGACAAGTCTACGCAGTCTAGGTCGTCTACGGTCACGGTAGACGGAGTAGACGCAGTGGACTTTCGCGCCGACGGGATGCCGGCCTAAGTCGTTGTACGTCACTACGACGCTCCATGCCACGCTCCGGTACGCTCCGTGCTAATGACGCCGAGCGACCCCTTGTCCGGAGCCTCCCGTGGTCGCTCGACGCCGCTGCTTCGTCCGGTCGCTCGCCCTCATCCTCCCGTTATCCACGTATTTCTTCCCCGCGCGCCGCCTAACCGCTCAAATCAGCGTTACCCCGGACGGGGGCTCCGCGACAGTGCCTTTGAACTCGACGGAAAAATCGGTCTCGTTCACTCTGTACACCGGGGTGAGCGAGACGCAGACCTGGCACGTCACGCCGACCTGCTCGGGCGTCATCACGGGTTGCTGGTCTCCCAACGGGTACGACTTCACGTTCTATCAGGCCACGGGGGTCACGATCAAATACTCCACGCCCACCGCTGGCTCGGGGACGATCCAACTGACTGCGTCCCGGATGGGCGTCACCGATGCCGGCTGGTACAATGTCACGGTGGATGGAACGGTACCGGAAATTCGGCTCCTCCAGCCCGTGGGTGACGTCGGCGTCGAGTTTCCCACTATTCAGCTCGCGTGGTGCGACAACAACTCCCTGAATGCGGGAAGCCGCTGGATCAGGTTGAACGGTGTCGACAAGACGTCGAGTTTTAACTACGTCGCCGGCGGACCCCCAGACTGCGTGGTAAAGGCCA
>DASXTV010000054.1:0-1906 GCA_036505175.1 Gemmatimonadales bacterium | reverse complement strand
CGCGCGCTCGCGCGCGCGCTGCGGGAGGTTGCTGCCAACGCCGCGGAAATCATCCCCCGCTGGCGTGCCGCGTTACCGCCCATGCGCTCGATGGACGACGTGGTCGACGATTACCTCCGTCTGTATTCGTAGGCCGGGTCTGTAGCCCGTTATGCGGCCCGGAACGAGAATTTTGTACGCGCTGTGCGACCGCATAACGGGCTAGGCGCGCGAAGCGCGCCAAAAGGTGCTGCCGAGGGGCTCCCCACCCCACCGCGCAAGCGTGCGCGGTGGGGACGCCGGCTCTGCCCGGTCCGGGGTCCCCAACGCGCGTTTTTGGCGCGTTGGGGTGGAAGATATCAAGGGGCGGAGCCCCTTGGCTGGTTAGACGGCGCCGCGCCGCCCAGAGCCGGCTGAAGCCGGCCGCTACGGTCAACACGATCGCGCGGTTAGAGCTCCGCCGTGCTGTAAGAGCGGAGGTGATACCGCTCGCCCTCGTCCATCTGCAGCATGACGATATAGCGATCGTTCAGGTTCGCCATGCGGCTGACGCCCGGCTGCGGCAGCATCTCGCGTGGAACGCCGACCGGCTCGCGCGGGTGCGTGAGGCCTTCCTGCGTCTCGACGTCGCGTTGCTTCAGCTTCATCAGCGGATGACGGACGTTCGAGACGAGCAGGCACGCCTCGCCGTCGTGTGCGTACGCCACCATGTCGAGCGGCGTGTTCCCGGCGCCGAGCTCCGCGACCGTTCGGCCTTTGATTTGGGTGCCTCCCTCCACATCCTCCAGCGAGAAGTGCACCACCGGCGTGCAGGTGTAGCTGGCGAGGATGCTCGCGCGGCCGAACGGCACGAACGTGCGGATGGGAGAGGCCGTTTCGTACTTGCCGTGCGAGACGTGGAAGATCTCGAGTCCATTGGACGCGGTGGTGCCGTTGAACGGGAAGGGGATGCGGCGAAGCGTGGAAGAGAACTCCTCATTGGAGACTCCGGCGACGAGCAGGATGCCGTCCACGTACGCCAGGTCCGTCACGGTCACTGTGCGAAGCGGATCGCGGGCGACTTGCAGTTTCCATCCCGGGCGCGGCTCCATGAGCTCACCTTCACGCGTGCCCTGGACCAGCCGCGCGTCGAGCCGGGTGTCGTTCTGCGGCGGGGCGTCGGCGATCGTCGTCTGCGCGAACGGAACCTGCACCAACGGGACCTCAGCGAGCGTGCCGTCAGCGTCGATGGTGAGCAGCACGGGAACGGCGGCGCTTCCGCCCCCGCGCATCACCGACAGAAACACCTGGTGCGATCTGGGATGGACCGCGACGTCACGAATGAAGACGTCCTCGCGCCGGCAGCCCAGATAAGCCGCAAGGCGCGTGTCGAGATCCTCGACGTCGATCGGCGTCTCTGACGCTGGTTGGCCGTCGCCGACGTCGATCGCGAAGATGGCTGCGCTGGTATTGTCGGCAACGAACAGGATCCGGTCGCAGCCGAAGGCGAGAGGCCCCACTGACCTGATCGTGGGTGTGCCGACCGTCAGGCCGTACTGGCTTTCAGATGTCGTGATCATGATGCCTCGCTCATTCTGTTGCGGTAGACTCTAGCGCCCCAGCCGGCCCGGCGCAAGAATCGCCACGATCTTCATCCCACAGGGAGGGGGCGTGCACATTATTTGACCAGCGCCACCATGAGCGCGATCAGCGCGACGATCAGGGCGGCAGAGGCGCCCGCGAGCGCGTATATCAAGAGGCGCGACACGTCCGCCACGGTTGCACCGCGAACGAGACTCGCAGCCGTGACCGCGCGCTCCTCCTCAGCAAAGAGCGACTGCCGCATCACCCGCTTGCCGGCAATCACATCCTCGATGCCAGCCTCGAGATGCCGTTGGTGAATGTGTTTCGTCGAGTCGGGACCCGGTTCGGCCGCGGCCGCGAGCGC
>DASXTV010000053.1:0-1786 GCA_036505175.1 Gemmatimonadales bacterium | reverse complement strand
CTGCGACTCGGTCACGCGGACGTCGTTGGGTTGATCGGCGAGCGCCTTCGCCATCACCTCGACGACTTCGCGAACGCCGGGCATCTAGCGGACCGTCCGAGCTGATTGAGTACTACTCACAACAAGCCTTCGACCGCGATTTTTTCGGGCCGCGACAACGCGGGGTCCCCGCCGCGCACGCCTGCGCGGTGGGGTGCGAGCGCGGGGTCCCCGCCGCGCACGCCTGCGCGGTGGGGTGCGAGCGGAGCGGCCGGAAGTCACTCAGAAGAGACACGCCACAAGCCTTGGCGCCGCCGGCCCCGTCGACAACATCGCGCCGCTCGCCGACGCGGTACAGCACCGCGACAAGCAGGCCGTGCTGTCGCTGCTGAAGAAACGTGCCGATGTCAACGCGCCCCAGAGCGATGGCGCGACGGCGTTGCACTGGGCGGCGTACTTGGAGGACGCGGACACGACGGCCCTGCTGATCCGCGCCGGAGCCAAGGTCGATACGCCCAACACCTACGGTGTGACCCCACTGGCGCTCGCCTCCGGAAACGGCAACGCCGCGGTCATTGATCAGTTATTGAAGGGCGGAGCGGATCCGAACGGCGCTGTGCGTGCCGAAGAGACGCCGCTGATGCTCGTGGCGCGCACTGGAAACGCTGACGCGGTGAACGTGCTGCTGAGCGCCGGCGCAAAGGTCGACGCGAAGGAGACCTGGAACGGACAAACGGCGCTGATGTGGGCGGCTGCCGCGGGGCACGGGCCGGTCGTGCAAGTACTAATCGATCACCGGGCCGATGTCCACGCTCGTTCCAACAGTGGCGCGACCCCTCTCTTGTTTGCGGCGCGGCGAGGCGATATGGCTGCCGTCCGCGCGTTGCTGGCAGCAGGAGCGGACGTCAACGTGGCGAGACCTGACGGCGCGACGCCGTTGCTCGTGGCGGTGATCAACGGGCATGCGGATCTCGTGGATTTCCTGCTCGACAAGGGGGCCGACCCGAATGTCGAGGGCGGATCGACCGAGCTGACGGTGCAGGGCGTGCGAGCCAAGCCGATGGAGCTCAAATACAGGAAGCTCACGAATAATGAGCGCGATTCTGAGGGTGTGTCGAGGGGCAATATCTTCGGGAAGCCGCTGCACGCCGCCGTACACGTGGCCAACTGGCACATCAGCGACCAATTCATCGCGGTGAAGATCGACAAAGTGCGCGTCATCAAATCGCTGCTGGCTCATGGCGCGGACGTCAACGGCCGAATCACCATGGAGGAGCCCAGATGGTCGGGCGCGAGGTATCGCAGACACCTGGCCGGAGCAACCGCGTTTCTTTTGGCGGCCAAATCAGCCGATGTCGAGGTGATGCGCGTGTTGCTCGCCCATGGCGCCGACCCCACGATAGGCACCGAAGAGAACACCACTCCGCTGATGGCAGCCGCGGGCATCGCGTGGGCCTCGAACCAGGACCGCGCTTCTGAGAGCCAGGTACTGGAAGCCGTCAAACTGCTCGTGGAAGAACTGGGCGCCGATGTCAACACGGTCAGTGACCTCGGTGAGACCGCGATGCACGCGGCGGCGTATCGGGGTGCGAACAGTGCCGTTCAGTACCTGTTCGACAAGGGCGCGAAGCTCGACGTGGTCGCCAAAGACGGACGAACGCCCTTGATCGTCGCCGACGGTGTTGAGTACGGCAATTCGTTTGCTGCCCAACCGCACACCGCGGTGCTGCTGCGGAAACTGGGCGCAAAGGAAATGAAATGTCCGCCTCCGTGCGCAGCCGCGATCCCGGAAAAGGAACCGCGATGA
>DASXTV010000052.1:0-33080 GCA_036505175.1 Gemmatimonadales bacterium | reverse complement strand
CGTGGGCCATGACGCTCAAGTCGACGTTCGACGGCGTGGTTTTCGCGCTGGTGACTTGCGCGGTATTCACATGGATGTGGCCGCACTGACGAAGTCGCCCCCCGTCCTCTGCTACCACCGCATCGGCGGCCCGCTCGAGCTTGGCGTGACTCGCGTGGGCCGTTCCGTCTTTGCCCGGCAGATGACGGCGCTGGCGCGCGTGGGGTGGCGGACATTGTCGCTCAACGAATTCCCGCACCCACGCACGACGCACCACGCACCACGCACCTTTTTACTGACTTTCGACGACGGCTACGCCTCCCTCGCGGAACACGCCTATCCCCTCCTTGCCGACCTCGGCTTTACGGCAACGACGTTCCTGATCACCGATTACGTGGGCAAGACAAACACGTGGGACGTGCGCTACACCTGGAATCGCCTCCAACACCTGAGCTGGCAGGAGATCGAGCGGTGGCAGGGACGCGGCCTGGAGTTCGCCTCCCACGGCGCGACGCATCGACGCCTCACGTGGCTGGATGATGCGGCGGTCGAGGCCGAGCTCCAAGGCTCGCGTGAGGTTCTGACCGCCCGGCTGGGCACGAACGCCGGTCGAGCGATCGCCTATCCCTTTGGGGCCGTCGACAAGCGCGTCCTGGGACATGCCCGCAGCGCCGGCTACGATCTCGGGTTTGCGGGAGTGAAGGGGAACGGCGAGGCGCTACAGTTGTCGCGCGTCCCCGTCTACTTCTGGGATGTCGGGGATGTCCCGTTCGGACTGCGCGAGGATGAGCTCGGTGCGCTGGGAAGAGTCGTTGCGCATGCGGCGAATCGGTGCGCGGTGGGGACCTCGATAATGCAAGGTGTCGGGTTCCGGGGCTCAGGTGTCAGACCTGACACCAGGCACGTGACACCGGCCACCTAAACAAAGAATCTCGCAGCCACGGGGATCAGTTGTGGGTGCTTGATCAGCGCGTGGGCGAAGATCCTCCCGATGGTCCGCTTTCCCCGGGGAATGTTGTTCACCGTCCGGGCCAACTTGTTGAACGACGCGTCGTCGATATTCTCGAGCGCCTGCTTGATCCGGTAGTACTTGAGGTGATCCTCGCCGAGTAGCTCCATCCAGGCTCGATGGTAGCTGGCGAGCCGGCGTTCGCTCGTGTCGTTCGCGCGCACCGCGGCTGCGGCCGCGCGGCCGGCCAGCCGGCCCGCTTTCATCGCGTTGGTTATTCCACCACCGGAGAGCGGGTTGATCATGTGCGCCGCGTCGCCCGCCACCAGGACGCCATCGCCGTACGTCTTTTTGATCGTCGTATGCACGATGACGCCACCGACGGTATAGCCCGTGCACACACCAGTGGGAAAGCGTCGCGCGACCCAGTCATCCAGGTATTGCCGTGCGGTGCGCCCGTTCGCTCTCAGCGCGACGAGACCCAGTCCCACATTGGCGACGCCGACTCCTTTGGGGAAAATCCAGGCATACCCGCCCGGCGCGATCGCATTGCTGAATTGGAGGTAAATGGCGTCAGGATTGAAATCGATACCCTGCAGCACGTACTGCGCGCACGACTCCATGTCGCGGGCCGGTACGCGCGTGTCGAGCCCCGCCCAGCGTCCCACCATCGTCTCGACCCCGTCGGCACCAATCACCACCCGCGCGCGATACACGTCTTCCTGGCCGCGCTCCTTCACGTGCACGTGCCAGCGCGCGTCTCCGTTCCGCGACATCCCGGTCGCCTCGGCACCAACGAGCACCTGTACGCCCACGGCCGCGGCCTCGGCGGCGAGGTGGGCGTCGAAACGGGTGCGGTCCAGAATCCAGCCGACGCCACAATCGGCAAGCACGACCTCGGTGTCGTCGGGCGCCTGAAAGATGACGTCGGTGATCCGCCGCGCGACCCAATCCGCGCCGGCGGGATTGGCGAACTCCCGCAGGCCCGCGTCACCGACTCCCTCGGCGCAGCGCACGGGGGCGCCGACCGCCCGGTCGCGTTCCAGCAACACGACGTCGAGCGCCCCTCCCGCGGCCTCCTGCTTGGCGGACCACGCGGCGACGGCACCCGCCGGCCCTGCGCCGACGACGAGGATGTCGACGTCAGGCATGAGAGGCAGGGGCTAGGAGTTGGGAGTTGGGAGTTAGGGGAGCCATCGTCAACGCGCCCACCGGGCAGGGAGCGATGCACTTCTCACAGCCTGTGCACGTGGCGTCGTCGACCGTGAGAATGTTCAGTTCGAGGTGGATCGCTTCGGGGGGGCAAAGCGGCAAACAGAGGCCGCAACGGTCGCACGCCGCCAGGTCCACCACGGCAATTGTGTCGGGCGTCACGCGACGCATGGGCGAAAGCCTAGCCGGGGGTGAAAGGGCCGTCAAGCTTCATCCTTGCTTGGGGTTACGCATTTCATTACCTTGTGCGCGTTCGCAGCAACCCGCCTCACTCTTTTACCGACGATCACGTGCCGCCACGCTGGTTGAATTTAAAAATGGGTGCCTGGAGCCCGGCGAACGAAATCGCCGTTGATCTTGGTACTGCTAACACACTGGTCTACGTTCGCGGCGAAGGGATCGTGTTGAACGAACCCTCCGTCGTCGCGATCGAAAAGGCGACCGGCAAAGTCAAAGGCATCGGCCTCGAAGCGAAGCGCATGCTCGGCCGCACGCCCGACGGCGTCCTCGCCGTGCGCCCGTTGAAGGATGGCGTCATCGCCGACTTCGACGTCACCGAGAAAATGCTGCGCTTCTTCCTCAAGACTATCATCGATCGTCATCTGTTTCGTGTCAGACCAAAGGTGATTGTTTGTGTCCCCAGCGGCATCACCGAAGTGGAGAAGCGCGCCGTGCGCGACTCCGCGCAATCGGCGGGCGCCAAGGAAGTCTACATGGTCGCCGAGCCGATGGCTGCCGCGATCGGCGTGGGCCTCCCGGTCGAGACGCCGACGGGCAACATGGTGATCGACATCGGCGGCGGTACGACCGAGATCGCCGTGATCGCGCTGTCGGGCATCGTGTCGGACACGTCGATCCGCACCGGCGGCGACGAGCTCGACCAAGCGATCGTGCAGTTCATGCGCAAGAACTACAACCTGCTGATCGGCGAGCCGACGGCGGAGCAGATCAAGATTCAAATCGGATCGGCGGCGCCGATCGGGGAAGAGCGCGAGATGGAAGTGAAGGGTCGCGACCTCGTGTCGGGTATTCCCAAGATCGTGCGCGTGCACTCGAGCGAGATTCGCGAGGCGGTGCAGGAGCCGATTCAGCAGATCGTCGACGCGGTTCGTCGCGCCCTCGAGATCACGCCGCCCGAGCTCGCGTCCGACATCGTCGATCGCGGCATCGTGATGACGGGCGGCGGCGCTTTGATTCGCGGACTCGACCTGCTGTTGCAGCAGGAGACCGGGTTGCCGATTCACCTGGACGACGACCCCATGACCTGCGTGGTGCGTGGGGCGGGGCGCATCCTCGACGCTCCGGAGAAGTACCGCAACGTCCTGACCACCTAGCCGCATGGCGATCGGCACGGATCGCTACGCGTCCCGGGGCGACACGCTCCTGTTCGTTGCCTGCGTGGGCCTGTCGATTGCGGCACTGAGCCTCCCCAATCAATGGCGGGATCCGCTCGCCCAAGGACTGCGGCAGAGCGTGCTCGCACCCTTTCTCTTTCTGCAGCGCCAGACGGAGCTCCTGGCTGCGGCGCGCTACCGCTACGACGCAGTCGTGGCGCAGCGCGATTCGATGTCTCTCGCCGCCACGTTCCTTCCCGAGCTCCGCAACGAGAACGCCCGCCTGCGCGGCCTGCTGGGTCTGAGCGCCCGCTTGGGCGGTGGGTACGTGTCCGCCGAGATCCTGCACCAGCCCGAGCCGACGAATCCGCTCAGTTTCGTGGTCTCGGCCGGCCGGCGCGAAGGCGTTCGCCCGCTGGCGGCGGTGGTCAGTCCCGAGGGGCTCGTGGGTCTGGTCGCGTCGGTGGACGAGCACACCAGCGTGGTCCTGAGCTGGGCGCATCCCGAATTTCGTGCCAGCGCGATCGCCACGGACGGCAGCGTCGTCGGGATCGCCGCTCCGCATGGGGCGGAAGGGCCCGGAGTCTGGCTGCTCGAGCTGCAAGGCGTCCTATACCGCCAGCAGGTGCCCACCGGGACGGTCATCGTCACGTCTGGTCTCGGCGGCGTGTTCCCGCGCGGTATTCCGATCGGCATCGTGATTGGTCCCGCGGGCGAAGAAAAGGGATGGGGACGCACCTATCTTGTGCGGCCGGTGATTCATCCGGCCGAGCTGTCGCATGTGATGATTTTGACGACTTCGCGTCCGGCCGGGTCTGACATCCGTAACGCGTTTACCGTACCGCAGGACTCGGTTCTGCCGAACGAGGCTCCACCGCGATGAGACGAACCGATCGCTATCGCTACCCCGTCATCATGACGTTGCTCGTCCTGCTGCAGTTCACGGTGCGCAGCCATCTGGGTGGGGACCGCGTCGCGCCTGATTTCCTGCTCCTCGCGCTGCTCATTTACACGATCCGGGCGGAGCCGGGGAAGAGCGCGGCGGCGGGATTCATTCTCGGATTACTGCGCGACGCCCTGACGCCCGCGAGTTTCGGGGCCGGGGCGCTGGCACACACGCTCGTGGGATTCGCCTCGTCGTGGGCCAAGGCCGTCTTCTTCGCCGAGCACGTGTTCGTCAAGGGCTGTCTGTTCTTTGCCGGCACGTGGCTGCGCAACTTCATCGTGCTGCTCGTATCGGGGCGGTTACAGGGCTCGCAAGTCGCGTGGGAGCTCCTGGTCTGGTCGCCGTTGCAGGGCCTGACGACGGCCCTGGTGGGCGTCATCGTGTTGTGGTTCTTCCGCGGGTGGCTGACGGCGTATCGGCGCGGCGGCGGCGGCGGCGGCGGCGGGGGGGGAGGAGCCTTGGGGGTGTCGGTGTGAGCGGGTTCCATCCACACCTGCTCGATCGTCGCCTCGGCGTGGCGCGCACCGGCGTGTGGATCGTGCTGGGCATCATGGTCCTGTCGTTCTTCCGCACGCAAATCCTCGGTCACGGCAAGTATCAGCTGCAGTCGGAGACCAACCGGCTGCGGCCGATTCCACTGCCGGCGCCGCGCGGCGTGATTTACGACCGCAATGGCCACGTGATGGCGGACAATGTACCGGGCTATACGGTGTCGCTGTTGCCCGGACCCGAAGCGAATCTGCGATCCACGCTGGCGCGCATCGCGTCGATCGCGAATCTCGACAGCGCCGAAATCGCGCACGTGCTGCAACGCGCACGCAAAGCGCCGTACCAGCCCGCGCTCGTGCTGGCAGACGCGCCGTTTAAGGTCGTGTCCGCGCTCGAAGAGCGGCGCGTCGCGATCCCGGGATTACTCATTCAGGCCGAGCCCAAGCGCCGCTATCCCGACACGGCGGTCGTGGCGCACCTCGTGGGATACGTGGGGGAAGTCACCGAAGCCGAGCGCGCGACAAAGCGGTTCGCGCTGGTCCGCCTGGGCGGGCTCGTCGGGAAAGACGGCCTCGAGCGCGAATACGACGACACGCTCCGCGGATCCGAGGGTGTGCGCTTCGTGGAGGTCAGCGCGCGCGGGCAGATGGTCCGGGAAGCGGAAGCCGCGGCGAACCTGGCGCCGGTCCCCGGCATCGATCTGCACACCACCATCGATCTCGATTTGCAGCGCTACATCTCGAAGAACTTCCCCGCGGGGCAGCGCGGAGCGGTCCTGGCGATGAACCCCAACACCGGCGAGGTGCTCGCCCTCTACAGCGCCCCCGGCTTTGATCCCAACGCCTTCGTGGGTGGCATCTCGCCGGAATACTGGCGCTCCCTCAACGAGAGTCCGGCGCACCCGCTGCTCGACCGGGCGATCCAGGCGCGTTATCCGCCGGGCTCGGCCTGGAAGCTCGCGGTCGCGGCCATGGCGCTGAAGCGCGGCATCGTCGGCCCCCGCAGCCACATGCCGATCCCGTGCCGAGGCGGGCTGCAGTACGGGAATCGCTACTTCCGGTGCTGGGACCCGCGCGGGCACGGTGACCTGACACTCACGGAAGCGATCGCGCAGAGCTGCGACGTCTACTTCTACCAGCTCGGCATCAAACTGGGCGTCACCTCGCTGCTGGAGGACGCCAACGATTGGGGCTTCCGTGGCCGGACGGGGATCGATCTGCCCGGCGAGATTCCTTCCGAATTCCCTACCGGTCCTGAGTACTATGATCACATGTACGGGCCCGGCCGGTGGACCTCCGCCGTGGCCCTGAACCTTGCCATCGGGCAGGGCGAAAACGCGCAGACGCTCGCGCAAATGGTGCGCCTGTACGAGCAGCTCGCGAGTGACGGACGGGTGCGGACACCTTTCGTGGTCCGGCGCGCGGTGAGCAGCGGCGAAGCGAGCGCATCACTCGACCTCAGCGCCGATCAGCTCGCCACACTGCGGCGCGCGATGATCGCCGTGGTAGAGCAGGGCACCGCCCGCGGCTCGCGCATTGCGAACCTGACGATCGCCGGCAAGACGGCCACCGCGCAGAACCCGCACGGCCCGGATCATGGGTGGTTCATCGGGTTCGCGCCGGCGGACAAGCCGGAAATCGTCGTCGGGGCGATCATCGAATTCGCGCGCCACGGTACGGCCGTCGCTCCGCTCGTGTCTCGCACGATCGCGCACTATCTCGGCATCGACGAGCAGCGTGCGGCCACGATGCGCGTGACCGTGCCGAACGATTCCGCGCCCGAGCCGTTCCAGATCCCGGTCGTGGTTCCGGACACGCTGCCGCTGCAGCTGCGCCTGCCCCCGATGCGCCCGCTGCCGCTTCCTGCCCCGCCGCCGCCGCCCAAACCGATTGACAGTGCTGTCACGCGTCCGCCAACTCGATAAGGCGCTCGTCGTTTCGGTCGCCGCGCTGGCGCTGTACGGGCTGGCGGCCCTGTACTCCGCCGGTCAGACGGATGTCCCCACGTTCGTGACGACGATTTGGCAGCGTCAACTCGTGTGGCTGGGGCTCGGGCTCATCCTGGTCGGCGTCACGTTCCGCACGTCCCCGCGGATGCTGGAATGGGCCACGCCGTTCGTATACGCGATCGCGCTATTGCTGCTCGTGTTGACGCTCCTCATTGGGACGGGCGCGGGGACGGCAGCGGGCAGCAAGTCGTGGCTCGCGATAGCGGGACGTCGCTTCGGGCAGCCCGCTGAATTGGCGAAGCTCGCGGTGATCCTGATGCTCGCCCGCTGGCTCGCCGCGCTGCGCGAGCCGCCTGCCACGCTCCGCGATCTGTTTCTTCCTGGCGTGATCGCCGGCCTGCCCTGCTTCCTGGTCCTCAAGCAGCCGGACCTGGGCAGCGCGATCGTGTTCGTCGCCATCTTGTTCTTCATGCTGTTTTGGGCGGGCACGAAGCCTTCGTTGCTGCTGCTCGCCGCGTCCCCCGTCATCGGGCTCGTGCTGGCGTTCTCGACCGTCGCCTGGGGCGTCTGGATCGCCGTGCTCGCCGCGCTGCTGCTGTGGTGGCGACCCTATCTGTGGGAAGGTGTCGCGATCATGGGCTTGAACGTGCTGGGCGGCGTGCTGGCGCTGCCGTTCTGGAACCGCCTGGCGCCCTATCAGCAAAACCGTCTGCTCGCGTTCCTGAATCCCGACGTGGACCCGAGAGCGGCGGGATGGCACGTCATCCAGTCGAAGGTGGCGGTGGGCTCCGGTGGGTTGCTGGGGAAGGGATTCACGGAAGGCACCCAGAAGCGTCTGGCGTTTCTCCCGGCGCAGCATACCGACTTCATCTTTTCCGTGGTCGGCGAGGAGCTGGGGTTCGTCGGTGTGTTGGTGGCGCTGTCCCTGTTCGCGTGGCTGCTCTTCCGCCTGCTCGGCGTGGCCCGAAAAGCCTCGGATCCGTTCTCGAGCCTGTGCGTCTTCGGCATCGCCGGCCTCTTTTTCACGCACATCGTTGAAAACGTCGGCATGACGATCAACCTGATGCCGATCACCGGCATCCCGCTGCCGTTCTTCTCGTACGGCGGCTCGTTCCTCCTGGTCTGCTCGATCGGCGTGGGTATTGCCCTGCGGGTTGCGTGGGAGTCTCGACAGTCTGGGTATGCTGAACTCGGGCAATAGGTTAGCGCCTCGGGGCTGGCGTCCCCTTCGCCGCCCATCCAAATTGTGCGCTTCGTCACTATTATGGCACGAATGGCCTGGTTCAAAAAGGAACGTAAGCCGCGCACCTCCGAGCGTGTCAAGCTCGAGATCCCGGCGGACGCCTGGGAAAAGTGTGATCAATGCGGCCACGTCGATATCCGCGAACGATTCGTTCGCGCGCTCAACGTGTGCCCCAATTGTGGCTACCATCGCCGCATCACCGCGCAGGAATACATCGACCTGCTGGTGGATGAAGGGTCCTGGCACGAGCTGTTCGCCTCGTTGAAATCCGCAGATCCCCTGAAATTCGAGAACTACGCCGACCGCGTGCAAGCCGCCGTCAAGAAGGCAGGGCCGCTCGACGCCATCCGCAGCGGCTATGCACGGCTGCACGGCATGGCGATCAGCCTCGGCGTGATGGACTTCGCCTTCATGGGGGGATCGATGGGGTCGGTCGTGGGGGAGAAAATCGCCCGGCTGACCCGGCATGCCATCGACAAGCGGACGCCCCTGATTCTGGTATCGGCGTCCGGCGGCGCCCGCATGCAGGAAGGCGTCCTGTCGCTGATGCAGATGGCCAAGACGTCGGTGGTGATCGCCGAGCTGCAGGGCGCGGGCGTGCCGTTCATGTCGGTGCTCACGAACCCCACCACCGGCGGCGTTTCGGCCTCGTATGCCATGCAAGGCGACGTGATTCTCGCTGAACCGGGTGCGGTGATCGGGTTCGCGGGACCGCGCGTGATCAAACAAACGATCGGCCAGGACCTGCCCGAAGGGTTCCAGACGGCTGAATTCCTTCTCGATCATGGGATGGTCGATGCCGTGGTCCCCCGTGGTGAATTGCGGGACACGGCCGCGCAGCTGCTGCGGCACATGACCGGCCACTGGCCGGCTGAGGCCGCCGACTGACCTTCGAAGACGCCTGCCAGTTTCTCTTCGCACGACAAGCCGGTCGTATCAAATGGAGCTTGGGGCCGACCGAGGGATTGCTCGACGTCCTCGGCCATCCGGAACGGCACTATCCGACGATCCATATCGGCGGCACGAACGGCAAGGGATCTACCTGCGCCTTCGTGGCCAACGAGCTGCGGGCGCAGGGGTGGCGGGTCGGGCTGTATTCCTCACCTCACCTCGTTACGCCATGTGAGCGGATCACCGTAGACGGCGTGCCGATCGGCGAGGACGCGTTCGCCGCATGGACCACGCAGCTCAGACCGCATATCGAGCGGCTCGATGCCAGCTTCTTCGAGGCGACGACCGCGATCGCGTTTGCCGACCTAGCGGCTCGGGATGTGGACATCGCCGTCATCGAGGTCGGACTGGGTGGCCGGCTGGATGCCACCAACGTTCTCACCCCGCTCGTCACCGCGGTCACGAAGATCGCGCTGGAGCATGTGGACTACCTCGGCAGTGACCTGCAGGGGATTGCGCGCGAGAAGGCGGGGATCGCGAAACCCAACGTCCCCTTTATCACTGGTGAAGCCGATCACGACATCAGGTCCGAGATCGTCAAGGAGGCCAAACGGCGGGGGGCCCATCCCATCATCATGGTGGACACGACGCTGAGACCGAGGAAGGACACACGCTTGGGGCTGCGCGGCAAGCACCAGGTGGCCAACGCGCTGGTTGCGCACGCTGTGTTGCATGCGCTGCCGCGGCCTTTCGGCCCGGTGGGGAAGAGTCTGCCGGCGAGCTTCGCAGACGCGTACATCCCGGGGCGCTTCGAGATGCGCGGCAAATGGATCTTCGACGTCGCGCACAACCCGGACGGCATGAAGGTCGTCGCCGAAGCGGTGCAATCCGCCGATCCGCCGATCCGCCGGCCGCTCCATGCGCTCGTGGGAATTCGCAACGACAAGGATTGGCGCGCGATGCTCGAGATCCTGCGTCCGGTCGTAGACAAGCTGGTGCTGACCGTGCCGCCGTCGATTCCCGTCATGCAGCGCTGGTCGCTCGAAGACCTGGACGCGCTTTCGCATTTCGATCCCGATTTCACGCACGCGCTCGACGACATTCAACAGGGTGCGGGGACAGTCCTCGTTACCGGATCATTTCACACGGTGGGCGATGCGTTTGCGCGGCTGCCCGGTTTTGCGCCGGTGGGGTAGGGGGGACTAAATTATTGCGATGCAAGGGAAAGCGCTCCCCGGCTTCCGCGATTTCTACCCTGAAGACCTGACGCTCCGAAACCACATCTTCGCCACCTGGCGCAGCGTGGCCGCTCGCTACGGTTTTGAGGAATACGACGGCCCACCCCTCGAATCGCTCGAGATGTACACCAAGAAGAGCGGGGACGAGATCGTGGCCCAGCTCTATAGTTTCAAGGATAAAGGCGAGCGTGAGGTCGCGCTCCGGCCGGAGATGACGCCCACGCTGGCGCGCATGGTCGCCGCCCGGGTCCAGGCGCTCAAGAAGCCCATCCGCTGGTTCTCGATCCCGCAGCTGTTTCGCTACGAGCGCCAACAGCGCGGGCGACTGCGCGAGCATTTTCAGCTCAACATGGACATCATCGGTGAAGCGTCGCCGCTTGCTGACGCCGAGCTCATGGCCGCCGCCGTCGATGTCATGCGTGCGTTTGGACTGGGCCCCCAGGACGTCAAACTGCGGATCTCCGATCGGCGTCTGCTCAAAGCGCTGCTCGCCGGCCGTGGCATCACGGAGTCCCAGCTCCCCACGGCATTCGCGGCGATCGATCGCAGTGAGCGCGTGCCCAAGAACGTCCTCGAGGAGATGTTGCACGAGGCGGGATACGGGAAACCGGAAGCCGAAGCAGTGTTCCAGATCGCGTCCCTGCCCGGGGACGGTGCCCTCGGCGCCGGAGGAGAGGCAGCCGAGCCGTTACGGCAAGCAGTGCAGGCGCTCGAAGCGATGGGGCTGGGTGAGTTCGTCACGATCGACCTGACGATTGTGCGAGGTCTCGCCTATTACACCGGGATCGTTTTCGAGCTGTTCGACGCACAGAAGTCGCTGCGGGCGATTGCGGGTGGGGGGCGCTACGATGGCCTGCTCGACCTCCCCGCGCTAGGGTTTGGCATGGGCGACGTTGTACTGGGCGAGCTCCTCAAGGAGCGCGGCGTAGCGCCCAAGGCGCCGATCCAGCTCGGCGCCTTTTTGATCGCCGTCGGTGGCGACGATCTGCCCACGATGTTGCAGCTCGCCCATGCGCTGCGCGAGCGCGGGATCTCGGTCGAATACGGCCTCCGGCACGCTGGCGTCCGTAAGCAGCTGGAGCTCGCCTCGGCGCGTGGTGCACCCCGGGCCGTGATCATCGGTCCGGAAGAGCGGACGGCGGGTCTCGCGGTCGTGCGCGATCTCCGGGCCGGCACCGAAGCCAAAGTACCGCTCGGCAAGCTTCTCAACGGATATTTTGATTAATGGCCCAAGCTCAGAAAATCACGCCACGCGCGAAGGACTTCAGCGAGTGGTACGGGGACGTCATCGCCCAGGCGCAGCTCGCCGACTACTCGCCGGTGCGTGGCTGTATGGTCATCCGGCCCCATGGCTACCGGATCTGGGAGCTGATGCAGCGCGCGCTGGACGACATGTTCCGGGCCAGCGGGCACCGCAACGCGTATTTCCCCCTGTTCATCCCGATGAGCTTCCTGGCGAAAGAGGCCGAGCACGTCGAGGGGTTCGCCAAGGAGGTCGCGCTCGTCACGCATACGCGCCTGCGGGCCACGGGGAAAGCGGGCGCCGGCGCGATCGCGGTCGATCCCACGTCCGAGCTCGAGGAGCCGCTCGTCGTCCGGCCCACGTCGGAGACGATCATTTACGCGATGTTCGCGAAGTGGATCCAGAGTTATCGCGATCTCCCGCTGCTGCTGAATCAGTGGTGCAACGTGGTGCGCTGGGAGCTGCGCACCCGCCTCTTCCTCCGCACCACGGAATTTCTCTGGCAAGAGGGCCATACCGCGCACGTCGATGAAGCCGACGCCGAGCGCGAAGCGCGTCTGATCCTGGGGATTTACCGGCGCTTTGCCGAGGAGTGGATGGCGATGCCGGTGATCACCGGCGTCAAGACTGAGCGCGAAAGGTTCGCGGGTGCGCTCCGCACCTACGCCATCGAAGCGCTGATGCAGGACAACAAGGCGCTGCAGGCCGGGACGTCGCACAACCTCGGCCAGAATTTCGCCAAGGCGTTCAACGTGCAGTATCAGAGCGCGGCGGGCGGGCTCGACTACGTGTGGAATACGTCGTGGGGCGTGTCGACGCGGCTCATCGGCGGGCTGATCATGACGCATTCGGACGATAACGGGCTGGTGTGTCCTCCGCAGCTTGCGCCCGTCCAAGTGGCGATTGTGCCGATTTGGAAGACTGACGATGAAAGGAGTCAGGTGTCTGGAGTCGGGAATCAGGTAAAGGCCAATCTGGAAAAGCTCGGCGTCCGCGTTGAGCTCGACCTCCGCGACACCATGAAGCCCGGCGCCAAGTACTTCGAGTGGGAGGCCTTGGGCGTGCCGGTCCGGCTCGAGATCGGGCCCCGCGATTTGGCCAGCGGCCAGGCCATTCTGGCGCGGCGCGGCGGTGGGAAGACTCCTGTGACACTCCAGGAAGTCACCGGTTCCGTCACAACAGCGCTGGATGAGATCCAGGCAGCGCTCTTTGCCGCGGCCCGTGAGCGACGCGAGAAGAATTCAATTCGCGGCGCGACGAAGGCGCAGTTCCTCGAGTTTATGAAAGGCAGTGGAGGATTCGCCTACGGCGGATTCTGCGGCAGCCCGTCGTGCGAGGCGGAGATCAAGGAGCAGACGAACGCGACGATCCGTGTGCTCCCTGATCCCGAGTTCCGCAGCAAGGAGGCGCCACGCAACTGCATGTGGTGTGGAGCGCCCAGCGTGGCGGAGGCCGTGTGGGCGCAGGCGTACTAGGATTCGATCCGGGATTGCTCCAGGCAATCGCGGATCGCGTCAAGACGCCGGTCTACGTCTACAGTGCCAACCTGATTCGCGCGCAGTACAACGCGCTCGACGATGCGCTCCACGGCATCCGGCATCGCATCTGCTATTCCGTCAAGGCCAACGGCAACCTCGGTGTGCTGCGTGTCCTCAAGCAGCTCGGCGCGGGCGCTGATATCGTGTCGGTGGGCGAGCTGCGGCGCGTACGCATCGCCGGGTTTGACCCGGATGGCATCGTCTTTTCAGGCGTCGGCAAGACGACCCCGGAAATCGAGGAGGCGATCCGCGCGGGTGTCGGCTTCATCAATATCGAGTCCACCAGCGAATTGGCGACGCTCGCGGCAGTCGCTACCGATCTGAAGATGCCGGCGCGTGTCGGGATTCGGGTCAACCCCGACGTCGCGATCGACAGCCATCCGTATACGAAGACCGGTGAAAAGACCGCGAAATTCGGGATTCCGTTCGACGAGGTCGTGACGGTCGCCCAACGGATTGCCGCCGAGCCGAGGTTGGTGCTGCGCGGCTTGGCGATGCACATCGGCTCGCAGATTACGGACGTGGCGCCCTACCATCGGGGCGCCATCAAACTGATCGAGCTCGTCACGGCGATCCGAGCCTCCGGCATCAACACGCTGGAGGCGCTCGATGTTGGCGGCGGGCTGGGTGTCCGCTATCACAACGAGAAGGCGCCATCACCAAAGGCGTTCGCGGACGCCGTCGTGCCCGCGGTGGGCGCCTCGGGCCTGGGGCTGCTGTGCGAGCCCGGACGCTACCTCGTCGCCAATGCGGGCGTCTTGCTCACGCGCGTCCTCTATCGCAAACACGCCGGCGGCAAGGAATACGTGATCGTGGATGCCGGCATGTCCGATTTCGTGCGGCCCAGTCACTACAACGCGCATCACGAGATCCTGCCGCTGCGCGACGGCAAGCGACCCGAGGAGACGGTGAACGTGGTCGGACCGATTTGCGAGACCGGCGACTTCCTCGCGCTCGACCGCAAGATGGTGGCCGTCGGTCCCGGTGAAGTCCTGGCGGTGCTCGGCACCGGCGCGTACGGCTTTGTGATGAGCTCGACGTACAATCAGCGGCCGCGGGCGCCCGAAGTCGTGGTCGATGGCGACCGCTACTACGTCGCGCGCCAGCGCGAGACCCTCGACGACTTGATCCGCGGCGAGACGTCGGAGCCGACGACCTGGTACAAAGCGTGAATCGTATCCTCATCCTCGACTACGGCTCGCAGTTCACGCAGCTGATCGCGCGGCGTATCCGGGAAGCGAGCGTGTACTGCGAGATTCACCCCGCGAGCACGGGATCGGACATCGCGTTCATCCGGGCGTTCGATCCCAAGGGCATCATTCTCTCGGGCGGCCCGAACTCGGTATTCGACGACGGGGCGCCGACGGCCGATCCGGCTATCCTCGATCTCGGGTTGCCCGTGCTCGGCATCTGTTACGGCATGCAGCTTATCGCGCTGCTGGCGGGGGGAAAAGTCGCGCGCTCGAACGCACGCGAGTACGGCCGAGCCGAGATCGTGATCCGCGAGACCAGAGGCCTGTTTGCGGGGTTCGAGCCGCGCGCGACCGCCATCGTGTGGGCCAGCCACGGCGATCGCGTGGATGAGCCGCCGCCCCACTTCCGCGTGACGGCGACGAGCGCCAATGCGCCGGTCGCCGGCATGCAGCACGACCAGAAGCCGATCTTCGGCGTGTTGTTCCATCCCGAAGTCGCCCACACGCCGCGCGGCGGCGAGATGCTGCACAACTTCCTGTTCGACATCTGCGGCTGTACGCCCGACTGGACGCCGGGCCATTTCATCGATCACGAAGTCGCGCGCATCCGGCAGCTGGTCGGTCCCACCGGACGCGCGATCTGCGGTCTGTCCGGCGGCGTGGACTCCGCGGTGGCCGCCGCACTGGTCCACCGTGCGATCGGCAATGGCCTCACCTGCGTGTTCGTGGACCACGGGCTGTTGCGCCGCGGGGAACGGGAGCAGGTCGAGCAAACCTTCCGCGCGCACCTCGGCATGGACCTGCGCGTGGTGGACGCAACGCACCGGTTCCTGAAGGAGCTGAAGGACATCGGAGATCCCGAGGAAAAACGCCGGCGCATCGGCCACACCTTCATCGATGTGTTCGAAGACACGGCCCGCCACGTCGAAGGCGAGGTGGGGTTCCTGGTGCAGGGCACGCTCTACCCCGATGTCATTGAATCGTCCTCGCCCAAGGGCGGCCCCTCGGCGACGATCAAGACGCACCACAACGTGGGGGGACTCCGTCCCAACCTGCCGTGGAAGTTGATCGAGCCGCTGCGCGAGCTGTTCAAAGACGAAGTGCGCCAAGTCGGCCGCGAGCTGGGACTGCCCGATGAGATCGTGGGCCGGCATCCTTTCCCGGGTCCCGGACTCGCGATCCGAGTGCTGGGTCCGGTGAATGAGGAGCGCCTCGATTTGCTGCGCCGCGTCGACGCGATCTACCTCGAGGAAATCCGCGCGGCGGGGCTGTACGACCAGATCTGGCAGGCGTTCGCCGTGCTCCTTCCCATCAAGTCGGTCGGCGTAATGGGCGACGGACGGACCTACGACCACGTCGTCGCGCTCCGCGCGGTGACGAGCCGCGACGGCATGACCGCCGACTGGTTTCCCTTTCCGCACGACGTGCTGGGCCGGATCTCCAACCGCATCATCAACGAAGTGCGGGGTGTGAATCGCGTCACCTACGACGTGAGCTCCAAACCACCAGCGACGATCGAGTGGGAGTGAACGAGCCGTCGCTCGACGGCCCGACGGCACGTCTCACGACACGACCGTGGCAGGCCGCGCTAATCGCTGGGCTGCTTGCGACCGTCGTGGCCGCGCCTTCGATTCGCAATGCGTTCGTGGCAGACGATCAATGGGTCGTCGCGAATCGGCAGGTGCTCGAGCATCCACCGTCGGCCGGCGCCGTACTCACAGAGCCCTACTGGCCCGCGTCGTTCGGCGGGGTAATGTGGCGGCCCGCGGTGATTGCCTCGTGGGCGATCGATTATCGCGTCTCGTCGAGCCCCCACTGGTTCCATGCGATCAACGTGCTCTGGGCCGCCCTCGCGACCGGGTTGTTCGCGCTGCTCGCATGGGAGTTGGCGGGTCCGTCCGTTGGACTGATCGCGGGGCTGCTGTTTGCGGTGCACCCGGTACATGTGGAGGCCGTCGCCAACGTCGTGGGCCGCGCCGAGCTGATGGCAGCGGCAGGTTACGCGCTGGCGCTGCTGTGTGCGATCCGCGCCGAACATCGCCCCAGCTATCTCCTTGGCGTTGCGCTCGGTGCGGCGCTTGCGATTGCGTCGAAGGAGATCGCGGTGACGCTTCCCGCGGCCGTGTTCCTCGTCTATGTGGTGCGGCGCAACAACGTGCGACCGGCATGGCGGCCGGCGGCCGCCGCTACGGTCCCGATCATCGGGTACTTTGTCCTGCACGGCCTGGTGGGCATCAGGACCTTCTATGGAGGCGGGCTGGCAGTGGGGCTTGAACACCTGGGCGTCTTTGAGCGAACCTGGGCGATGCTCCCGCTGTCGTTACAATGGTGGCGGTTGTTCCTCTTCCCAATGCGTCTGTCCGCGGATTACTCGCCCGGTGAGCTCACCGTCTCCACCGGTTTCACGCCCTGGCACTTGCTCGGCCTGCTCGCATGGATTGGCCTGGGAGTCCTCGCGTGGCGGACCCGACGAACGATCCCGGGGGTTGCGATCGGGCTCGCCTGGATCGTGATCACGATCTCGCCTGTTGCCAATGTCGTCATGCCAACCGAGTTCCTGATCGCCGAGCGAACGCTCTATCTCCCCTCGTTCGGCGCCGTCCTTGCGCTTGGCTCTGCTGCAATGGTGATTCGCTCACGAGGGCTGCGGGCCACGGTGGTCGCGGTCGCGGTGCTAGCGGGAGCTGCGCGGAGTCTCGTCCGCGTACCCGCGTGGCACGATGACGAGACGCATTATCAGGCACTGCGGCACGAAGCGCCGCGCTCCTATCGGACCTTGTGGCTCGAGGGGAAAGACGAGTTTGCGGCGGGCCGTTGGGGAAGCGGCGAGCAGTTGCTGCTGCAGTCGATTGCCTTCGCGCCTGAGCTGACCGGCCCACGGTACGATCTGGCGCAGTTTTATATGAAGGCAAAACTGTGGGGGCCGGCAATCCGTCAGCTCGAGGCGTCGATTGCGCTCGACAGCATGTTTGCACCGGCCAGGGAGGCACTGGAGGTCGCGCGGGATAGCGCGGGCGTAGGTAGACGGTCGCCATAGTTTGATTTGCACGTCGGCACGTCGGCACGTCGGCACGAACTAACGGAATCGCTGGATCAGCCCGTATACCATCCGGGCGCAATCGGCGCGCCTTGCTTTGAGCTCCGTCATCTCCTCACCGGTGATGTATTCAAGACCTTCAACGAGCTCCAAGATCGCTTCAATCTCGTGCAGCGACCCGAGGGCGATACCGAGATAACGACAGAATTCGCGCGCTCCCTTGCGTCCGGTCCCCTCGGCGATATTGAGAGGCACACTGTACGCGGCGCGACGCCACTGATCGGCAAGATGGTATTTCTCGTGGCTCGGGAGTTTCTGGATCGCTTTATTCGATACAACAACGAATTCGCGAGCTGCTTTCCATACGCGAAGCTTCTTGAAGTCACCCATACCGTAGATTGATGCAGGGCCCAAGCGCATGGAGTATCGAATTGCTGCGGAATCGGCCTTTCGATTGCGTGCCGACGTGCAGACGTGCCGACGTGTAGCCCTTCTAGATGTTCTTCTCTTCTAAAAGGGTGAGAAACTCCCCAGGCGTCTTCAGCTTTGCCAGGCGAGCAGGCACATCCGTCTCCTTGGCAAACTGCGCGATCTTGCCAAGCACCGGGAGATACTGGTTGGACACTTCGAGCGGTGGGGCCACGATCAGGAAGAAGTCGTTGACGGGCTGATCGTCGATCGCTTTGAAGTCGACGCCCTTGGCGCTGCGCCCAAACGCACAGCGCAGACGGCTCACGACCAGCGACCGGCAGTGTGGAATCGCGATGTGTTGCCCGATGCCGGTCGAGCCCAACGTCTCTCGGCGCTTCAGCATCTTGAACAGCATCCCCTGGGCTTTTTCGTCCAGCTTGAGAAGCCCGACGAGCTCCTTGAGCACCGTGTCCTTCGAGGTGCTTTGGAGCTCGAGCGTGACGGCATCTTCGGAGAAGAACTCGCGCAGGCGCATTCGCGCGCGAAAGGTAAATCTTGGTTGCTCCGCGCGCAACGCGCTATTACGTTCCACCGCATGGAGTTCCCCTACTCGGTCGCGCACGACTTCCCGCTCTTCCTCGCCCCCATGGCGGGGGTCTCGGAGTCGCCGTTCCGGCAGATCTGCCGCCGCTACGGGGCCGATGTCGTCGTGTCCGAGTTCATCTCGTCCGTCGGCATCTCGCTGGGGATCGAGCGCGTGCTCGCGGAGATGCGCTTCGAGCCTGTCGAGCGGCCCATCGGCATCCAGATCTACGGAGCCGACGCCGGGATCATGGCGAAGGCTGCGGGGATGGTGACGGAGTTGTTCGAGCCGGACTTCGTGGACATCAACTTTGGGTGCCCGGTGAAGAAAGTCGTCCGCAACAATGGCGGCTCGGGCTGCCTCAAGGACATGAATCTGGTCCGCGGGATCATTCGCGCGGTCCGGGATGCGACCCGTCTGCCGGTGACGGTGAAGATCCGCAGCGGCTGGGACGAGACGCAGCGTGACCCGGTTGACATCGCGCTCCGCTGTGAGGACGCAGGCGCCGGGGCGCTGACGCTCCATCCACGGACGCGGACCCAGATGTACCGAGGTGATGCAAACTGGGACGAGATTGCCGCGGTCTCCCAGGCGCTCACGATCCCAGTCATCGGGAACGGCGATATCCGGACGCCCGAGGACGTCGTGGCGATGTGCAATCAGACGAGCTGCGCCGGCATCATGATCGCCCGCGGCTCCTTCGGGAATCCGTGGCTGTTCGCCCAGGCGCGCGACCTGCTCGCAGGCCGTGCCAAGCGGCCCGATCCGACGCCGGAGGAGCGTTTCAGCACGGCGCTCGAGCACGCGCGGCTGGCGCTGCGGCTCCAGGGCGACACGCGCAAGACTGCCCTCGAGTTCCGGAAGCATTTCGGCTGGTACACGAAGGGTCTCCCTGGGGCGTCCGAGTTGCGCCAGCGTCTGTTTGCGATCGAGTCGATGGGGGAGGCTGAAGAGATCTTCAGCGAATATCTGTTTGGATCTGTGAGATCTGCGGCATGAACTTCGAACCGCTGCCGTTCGCGACGATCGATCACCTCCGGCCCATCACCCAGGGGCATCAGGAGGTGATCTTTTGTCCGGGCAAGACGCTCGGCCAGGTGGTCGCCATCGCCGAGCGGCTGGAGGCCGCGGGTGGCAGCTTTCTCGCCACGCGCGCTGACACGGCGCAATCGCGAGCGCTGGCGGCGCGCTTTCCCCGCGTCGAAATCAACGAGCTCGGACGGACGGCGTACCTCCCACCAGATCCCGAACCGGCGCCCACGGGGCACGGCACCGTGCTCGTGTGCACGGCCGGCACGAGCGACCTCACGGTCGCCGAAGAGGCAGCCGTCAGTGCACGAGCACTCAAGAACCGGGTCGAGCGTCTCACCGACGTCGGTGTCGCCGGGATCCACCGCCTGCTGACCCAGACGGATGTGCTCCGTGCCGCGAGTGTCATCATTGTCGTGGCCGGCATGGAAGGCGCGCTGCCCAGCGTCGTCGGCGGCCTGGTCAAAGTCCCGGTCATCGCCGTACCAACCAGCGTCGGGTATGGCGCGTCATTCGGCGGGCTCGCAGCCTTGCTCGCCATGCTGAATTCCTGCGCATCAGGCGTCACCGTCGTCAACATCGACAACGGGTTTGGCGCCGCCGCGGCGGCGAGCCGCATCAATCATTCATAAACGCGCGCTGGCGCGACGCTGGGTCGCGCTCGCAATGCAGCTGCTGGGACTTGGTGCCGTCGCGATCGGTGCGTGGCGCGGGTCCGTCTGGGGCCTGGTTGCTGCCGCCGGTGGCATCGCGCTGTCGCTCGGCTGGACGATTCGCTGGCGGCCTGGACGACTGCGTCGCCGCGGCCCGCCACCGCTGGGCCTGCGCGAAGTGCTGGAGCTGTTACGCCAGGCGTATGGCGCGCAGGCAGGGTGGGGCGTTGGCGTGGCTGACGGTTCGCTGGAAGTACTCGGCGACCCAGACGTCGGGCCCGAGTTCCGGCGTCGCGGCGCGGCACTCGTCCAGCTCGCCTCGGTAGATGGCCGGTTACATCTCGTCCGAGATCCTGAAGCCACGTACGTCGCGGTCGGCGATTTTCCGTATGGCGCTGGGCTCGCCCTGGGCGGCCCGGATCCCGCCGAAGCGGTGACCGACGCTATCGCGGGTGCGTTGCGCCGGTTTGTCGCCGGGATGCGCCTCGCCGAGGAACAAAGCGGCGTACCACGCGCCCGCATCGTTGCCGGACGTGTCTCGCGCGTGATCGCGGGGGCACAGACGTTAGATGGTCTGGCCCGTGCCGCGGTCGAGCTGGGGGAGCAGATCACGCATCGCGGCGTGGCCCTGGTTCTGGCGGCGGGGGACAGCGCGCGCATCGTCGCCGTTTCCGCGTCTGCCGATCAGCGGCTGGCGGGTTCGCCGCTCGGCGTGGAATCGCCGGTCGTGCGGGCGATCGCGACCGGCATCCCCGTCGCAACGCGCGGGAGCGAGGATGTGTTCGGACCCGGCGTTCCGGAGCGGCGCCGCAGCGAGCGGGCCGGAACGGCCTATCCGCTGACCGATGGTTCGATTGTCGTCGGCGCGCTGGTGTTACTCGGGCCGCCGTTCGAGCCAGACGCGCCGCTGCTCGATGATCTCAGCCCGCTGCTCACGGACCTCGGCCCGCGGCTCGCGGCCGCGCGCGCGGTGCACGACGCCGAGCGGCGTGCCGTGGTCGATCCGCTGACCGGGCTCCGCAATCGCCGGGAGCTCGAGCGGGCCATGGCAGCGTATGGCCCGAGGTCGCCGGAACCCGCTTCCCTCGTCTACGTTGATCTCGATCATTTCAAGCGGCTGAACGACACGCTCGGCCATCCCGCGGGCGACGCGGCATTGAAGCATGTGGCGCGACTGCTCGAGGCCGCGGTCCGCGACGGCGATGTCGTCGCGCGGATCGGCGGGGAGGAATTCGCGGTGTGGCTGCCGCGCACGCCGTTGCGCGAGGGCATAGAGGTGGCCGAGCGCATTCGGCGCTCGGTGTCCGAGCGGCCGCTGACGTGGAGTGGCTCGGTGTATCCGCTGACGACGTCGTGTGGCATTGCGTCGTACCCGCAGCCCATCGGCGACCTGCTCAATTTGCACGCTGCGGCAGACGCCGCGCTGTATCGTGCCAAGCAGGCAGGGCGTAATCGGGTTGAATCTGCTCAACGACCGTACTAAAGTACGGTCGTAGGTTATGCAGGTTGGTGAAGGATCGTGAAGGATCGTGAAGGATCGTGAAGGATGGTGGAGGTGTCAGAACCTCCACGCACCTCGACAACCTCCACAACCTGCCGCGCAAGCGGCGACGGGGGCGACAGGCTTCGACGGGTTTGGTGAGGGTACTGTTGCGTGCCCAGGTTCTCAGTCACCTGGTAAATCAACTGGGACTATACACAAGCCAACTCTGAACTGGCTCTGGCTGCGTAAGCTTCGGCTTCACGCACCTGCGTGAGTGGCAGCCCGCCTGAGGCGGCGCTCACGTATCGCAAAGTCGGGCTGGCGTAACGTGGGGCCTCAACACGTGACGCAAGAGTTTTTAGAGGCTGGTTGCTACCAGGGCTGACAAGGCGCCGAGGTAGCGAGACCCAAAAAGCCTAGTCTACGCACGTAGGAGCGGTATCGGAGTCATGCTCGGACCGGGGTTCGATTCCCCGCGCCTCCATGAAGACGGGAATCTGGAAACGGGAGTCAGGAAACGGGGCACGTCACCACGTGCCCCGTTTCGTTTTCCAGTCTAGTGATGCCTACCTGTGAATGTGCCTAGCTGAGATGGCGACGGGACGACCAGCCGCGGCGCGATCGGGTATGCAGCACCGACCGATGGCCGAGGGGCGGGCGCAGGGGGACGGAACGACGGCTCGAATCGCCGGCGCCCTCCATGCACGATCAGCGGCACGTAGTAGGGAACGTAGACTGGAGCAGCCTGTTGGTAGGCCGCCTGTTGCGCAGCAGCGGTGGCGGGAGCGCTCGTGATCGAGACGCTGCCGCTGTTCACGCCGCAGAACGCATTCGTGAGCGAGGCGCTGGAGCAGTCGACCGCGCTGGTTGGAACCGGGGCCGGAGCGATGGCAACCGGCGTCCCCTGCCGCACGCAGCTCAGGCAGACGTCCGGCTGGACCGGCACCCCGAGTGCCGCCACCGAACCGTCCCGCGAGTATTTCACGCCGCCGTAATCGTACGGACGCCCATCAGTCACACGGTCGGCGATGTCGAGCAGCGCCCCCAGTGGATCACCCGCTGTTGGCTGCAGCAACCAGGCATCCTGATAATCCCAGGTTCCGCCCGCTCCGCCCTGTAGAGCCGCAAAGTCGAACGCCCAGCGTGACCGGACCGCGACGAGCGTCGCGGGATTGCCTTGGGCCTCTGGCGGCACGGGTACCGCGAACGGCACGCCAGCGTCCACTCCAGTGCTGTCATAGGGTCCAAACGGAAAGAGCACGGTGATGCGGCCGATCGGATCGACACTCAGCAGGACGAGGTGCCCTGGCTCACGCAGCGAGACGTACGCGATCGAGTCTGTACGCCAGACACGGACCGGGTCGGGCGGGCGCGGGGCCCGCGGCGCGTGCGCACTGCCTGCTGCTTGGACCAGCAGTCCGGCCGTCACTACGAGGGAAGCGATCATGGGGTCCGTTCTCCATACCCTACACCGCCCCCACCGTGCCGGGAAGACCCTGGCACGATGCCTTCCACTACTAGATCCCTAGTTGACAGGAGGGAACCCAGCGGGTATAACTACTACAACATTAGTAGCTGGCGGAGCCCATGCGCATTGCCTTCACCGATCGTGAACTGGATGTCATGAGCGTCCTGTGGGACCTGGGCGACGCCACCGTCGCCGAGGTCCGCGAGCGGCTCGCGGACAAGCTCGCCTATACCACCGTGCTGACGGTCCTGCGCACGCTCGAACACAAGGGGTACGTCGAGCACACCGGCGAAGGTCGCGCGCATCGCTACCACCCGCTGGTCGAGCGCGCTGCCGCCGGCCGCAACGCACTGCGTCGCCTCGTCGAAAAAGTATTCCAAGGCTCGCCCGAGCTCCTGATGACGCATCTCGTATCGGACAAGCATCTCACTGATGAGGAGCTGCGCCGGTTACGCAAGCTTCTCGAAGCACGCCTCAAAGCAGGGGGTGCCAAGTGATCGCCGTCTGGATGCTGTATTGCGTGGGAATCGGTCTGGCGTTCGTCGTCGTGGGACACGCATTGGAACGCGCGCTGCACTTTGCCGGGAGACCGACGCGCTGGGCATGGGTGATCGCACTGGCGGGTTCGTACCTCGTTCCGATTGCGGCGTGGGTTCGCCCTGAGGCGTTCGCAACGTTTGCGGTGCCGATCCCTGTCGTAGCTGAGTCCGGACCGAGTTTGCCGACCTCCGCAACCTCCACCAACCTCGACCGACCTCCACCATCGGCCTTTTCTCTCGCCGATCTCGACCTGCCGCTCCGCTGGGGTTGGGGCATCGCGTCGCTGGCGATGGTCGTCGCGATGGTCGTCGCCACGACTCGGCTCATCAAGCTGCGCCGTCACTGGCGTCGCACGGCACTCGATGGCCGGCAGGTCTTCGTCTCGAGGGATATCGGACCTGCGGTCGTTGGTGTGTGGCGCCCGCGTGTGGTGCTACCCGAATGGGCGCTGGCGCTGCCGGCGGGGGAGCGCGAGCTGATGCTGGCGCATGAGGAGCAGCATGTTCGCGCGGGGGATCCGGCGCTGCTGGCCGCGGGATTCGTCGCGTGGCTCGTGGCCCCCTGGCATCCGGCATTGTGGTGGCAGTGGCGGCGCCTGCGCCTGGCCGTCGAAATGGATTGCGATGCGCGTGTACTTGCGGCCGGGCGCTCCGCTCCGGCCTACGGCGAACTGTTGCTTCGGGTCGGTGAGCGACGCAGCGTCCAGGTGCGGGGGGTCGCAGCGTTCGGTGAGCCGGCGTCGTTCCTCGAGTCGCGCATTCGGCGCATGCTCGCCCACGTGCCGCGTTGGCGCTGGGCGGGGGTCGCGATCGCGGTGAGCGTCGCGCTGGGTGCGATTGTAGGTGCTTGCGAAGCGCCGCGGCCGGCAGATCCGGTCGGCGTGAGCCCGAGTAACCAGCCGATCGTGTATATCGATGGCATGCGAGCCGGCGGGAATCCGCTCAGTGACATCAGTCCCGCGGATATCGACCGCCTCGAGATCCTCAAGGGATCCGCGGCCAGCACCTTATATGGACCAGAAGCCGCAGCTGGAGTGATCCAGATTTTCACTAAGCGCGGCCGGGAACGCGAGTCCGTGGAACCAAGCGCCTCGGTGCCCGAGCCAAACAGCCTCGAGCAGGCACCCGCGCTACTGTCTGGCCCCGACCCGTCATCCCCCGACTTGCTGCGCCTGGCAGGCATCCAGGGTCAGGTTGTCGTGCAAGCCGTAATCGAGGCGACCGGTCGTGTCCGCGCCGGCTCCGTCAAGGTTCTCGCGAGTCCGCATCCGGCTCTCGCAGAGGCCGCGAAGAGCGCCCTATCGCGTTCGCTGTTTCGGCCTGCCCGAGCACATGGCCAAGCGGTTGCAGCTCTCACGCACGTCACCTATGACTTCACGACTGCGCACCGCTCGCAGCCGGACGATTCGTCACGACGTTGAATCGAGTCAGTTTCGTCCGATCGACAACACGACTGACGGGACATAGCGCACCAACGCCGTGTCCCGTTTCCCGTTTCCCGTTTCCCGGTCTATATTGGGCGCCGTTTGGAGTTGCTTGACGTCCACTCGCAACCGGAGGTCGAATGGGCCAAGGGATTCAGCAGGCCCCAGTAGAGCAGGGTGGCGAGAGCTCACTGCTCGATGTCTTCAAGGTCCTCTACGAGCCGACCGCAGTCTTCGAGCGCGTGCGGGTAGCTCCTGATTTCCTCCTGCCCTTCGCCCTGATCTGCCTGGTCCAGCTGGTGCTCTTCTTCGTCAACCTGCCGTTCCTCAAAGCTGGCATGGCGGCGCAGTTTGCGGCGCGTCCCGCGGGTGGACCCGATCCGTCCAAATTCCTGTGGATCGGGGCCATCTTCATCCCGATTACGTTCGCGCTCATCGTGCTGATCGCGGCCGGGCTGCTCTGGGTTCTCGTGTCGCTCTTTGGGGGTGAGGCGAGCTTCTCGAGACTCGCGAGCGTGACCGTGTATTCGTTGGTCCCCTCCGGCATCCTGATGGCGATCGTGGGAACGGTTGTACTGCATCTGCAGGGCGTTGGTCAGATCACCTCGCCGCAAGACATGCAGCCGGCACTTGGTCTCGATCTTCTAATGCCAGGCGCGACGGGATTCCTGGGTGCTGCGTTGAAAGCCGTGAATCCTTTCAGCATCTGGGGATTGGTCATTACGGCGATCGGGGTATCGACCACGCATCGCCTGTCTAAGGGCACAGGCTATCTGGTGGCGACGATTTCGTTCTTGATTGGTGTGTGCATCGCGGGTGCTGCCGCCGCGATCTTTAAACGGTAGCTCGCGTTCGACTGACGACGCCCGCCTCCTCGAGGGCCCCCTGGGCCGCGGCGAGGCGGGCGATCGGCACCCGGAAGGGTGAGCAGGATACGTAGTTCATTCCCGCCAGATGACAGAACTTCACCGAGCTCGGCTCGCCACCGTGCTCGCCGCAGATGCCGATCTTGAGATCGTGCCGCGTGCCTCTGCCCAGCTTCACCGCCATCTCCACGAGCTTGCCGACGCCCCCCTGGTCGAGCACCTGGAACGGATCGTCGGACAACAGCCCGTGCTCGACGTAAAACGGCAGGAACCGTCCCGCGTCATCCCGCGATAGACCGAACGTCGTTTGCGTGAGGTCGTTGGTCCCAAACGAGAAGAACTCCGCCTCCTTCGCGATCTGGTCAGCCGTCACGCACGCGCGCGGCAGCTCGATCATCGTCCCAATGAGGTAGGGCACGGCGCGGCCTTCCCGATGGAACACCTCCTGCGCGACTTTGCGAATGAGCTGCGTCTGGTTCACGAGCTCGCGCACATCGGCGACCAGCGGCACCATGATCTCGACCGTGACCTTCTTTCCTTTGCCCGCCACGTGGCCCGCGGCCTCGAAGATCGCGCGCGCCTGCATCTCGGTGATTTCGGGATACGTGATCCCCAACCGGCAGCCCCGGTGGCCGAGCATCGGGTTTGCCTCCCGCAGCGAGTCGATGAGCCTTTCGAGCTGTGGCGCCGGGACCTTGGCGTGCTTCGCCAGCGCCACGATCTCGGCTTTGGTATGCGGGAGGAATTCGTGCAACGGCGGATCGAGCAGCCGGATCGTGACGGGCAGGCCGTCCATGACTTCGAAGATGCCTTCGAAGTCGCGTCGCTGAATCGGCAATAGCTTGGCGAGCGCTTTGCGGCGGCCCGCTTCGTCGGCCGCGACGATCATCTCCCGCATCAGCGTGATGCGGTCCCCCTCGAAAAACATGTGCTCGGTACGGCACAGCCCGATGCCTTCGGCGCCGAACTCGCGCGCCCGGCGGGCGTCAGCCGGAATGTCGGCATTAGCGCGCACGCGCATCCGTCGCTTCGCGTCCGCCCAGGACATCAGGCGATCGTACTCCTTGCCCGCCTTGGGGGTGACAAGCTTCGCCGCGCCCAGGATGACGCGCCCCGTCGTACCGTCCACCGTAATCACCTGACCCCGCTTGACCGCACGGCCGTTGACGCGGAATCGGCCGGCGGCGGGATCGACGTCCAGCTCTTTCGCGCCCACCACGCAGGTCTTACCCATGCCGCGCGCCACGACCGCTGCATGGCTCGTCATTCCGCCCCGCGCGGTGAGGATAGCGCGCGCCGCCACGATACCATGGTAGTCCTCGGGCGACGTCTCCGGGCGCACGAGGATCACATCGTGGCCCTTTTTCTTGAGCGCCTCGGCTTCGTCGGCATCGAACACGACCTCGCCGGTCGCGGCCCCAGGCGAGGCGGGGAGCCCTTTGGCCAGCACGGTCACACTGGAGCGTGGATCCACCATGGGATGGAACAGCTGATCCAGATCCTGCGGCGGCACGCGCTGGATCGCTTCGTCTTCTGTAATCAGCCCCTCGTCCACCATTTCGACAGCGGTCCGAACCGCCGCCATCCCGGTCCGTTGCGCGCGACGCGTCTGCAGCATGTACAGCTGGCCGTGCTCGAACGTGAACTCCACGTCCTGCACGTCCTTGAAGTGCTTCTCGAGTTTGGTCGCCAGGCGGTCGAGCTCGCGGTAGATCTTGGCGAGGTTGCCACGCTTCATTTTCTGGATCGGCTCGGGCGTACGCGCGCCGGAGACCACATCCTCGCCCTGCGCGTTGGTCAGGACGTCGCCGTTCAGCACGTGCTCGCCTGTGCTGCAGTCTCGCGTGAATGCCACGCCCGTGCCGCAGTCGTCGCCCATGTTGCCGTAGACCATGGCGACGATGTTCACGGCGGTTCCCAGGCTGTCAGGAATGCCGTTCACCTGGCGGTAGTCCTGCGCGCGCCGGGTGTGCCAGCTCTTGAAGACGGCTTCGATCGCGCCCCACAGCTGCTGTTGCGGATCATCAGGGAAGGCCTGTCCGGTCTTCGCTTTGACGATCGCTTTGAACTCGTGGACCAGCTCCTCGAGATCATCGGCGGGAAGATCGATGTCGCGTTTGACCTTGCGGCGCGCCTTGGCCTTGTCGAGCTCCTCCTCGAACGGACCCTTCCCGATGTCGAACACGACGTCGCCGTACATCTGCACGAACCGGCGATACGAGTCGTACGCAAACCGCGGGTTCTTCGAGCCGGCGATCAGCCCTTGGACGGTGTGATCGTTCAGGCCCAGGTTCAGAATCGTCTCCATCATCCCGGGCATCGAGACCGCAGCCCCAGATCTCACAGATACCAACAGCGGATTCGCGCTGTTGCCGAAACCCTTCTTCGTGACCCGCTCGAGGTGCTTCAGGTGGCGGTCGACTTCAGCGCGTAGCGCGGGAGGAAACGTCCCCTGTTCGAGGTAGGTGATGCACAGCTTGGCGGAGATCGTGAACCCGGGAGGGACGGGCAGTCCGAGATTGGCCATTTCGGCTAACCCGGCGCCTTTGCCTCCGAGGATGTCGCGCATCGCGGCGGAGCCATCGGCGCGGCCGTTGCCGAAAAAGTAGACATGACGCTCAACGGACATACGGCGATTATGGCGCTCAAAACGTCATGTGGGTAGGGGCGCGCGACGCAGGCAGGCGTAATGACGTAGGGGCGCAGCATGCTGCGCCCCTACATCGCAGCGTTACACGGCCAGCGTCACTTGTAACGGGGCCGCATTGCGGGCCCGTTTCGTGTCATCGGGGATTTCGGTGGGATATTCGCCCGAGAAACAGGCATGGCAGAACTTGGTCGTATCCCCACCGGCGGCGCGCAGCATGCCGTCGAGCGAGAGGTAGCCGAGCGTCTCCACGCCCAGATGCTGGCGAATCTGCTCGAGGGAATGACTCGAGGCGATCAGCTCGGACTTGGTCGGGGTGTCGATGCCGTAGTAGCAAGGTCCCGTAATCGGCGCCGAGGCGACGCGGAAGTGGACTTCCTTGGCTCCGGCCTGGCGGATCATTTGGACGAGCTCGCGGCTGGTCGTCCCGCGCACGAGCGAATCATCCACCACGACGACCTTCTTCCCCTGCAGCACCTCACGCACTGGATTGAACTTGATTTTCACCTTCGCGTTGCGCGCCGCCTGCGTGGGATTGATGAACGTGCGGCCGACGTAGTGGTTGCGGATCAGCGCGTGCTCGAGCTTGAGGCCAGACTGCTCGGCGAAGCCGAGCGCCATCGCGTTGGAGGAGTCAGGCACCGAGAAGACGCAGTCGGCGCCCGCAGCGGGGTGCTCGCGCGCCAGCTCGCGCCCCAGGGCGCGGCGCACGCGATCCACCGACCGTCCGAAGATCGTGCTGTCGGGCCGCGAGAAGTACACGAGCTCGAAGATGCAGCGTTGATGAGGCTTGGGCGGCAGTGACGGCAGGCGATCGAGCTCCGGCGGCGAGCCCTGAATCCGCAGGAACTCACCGGGCTCGAGCTCTCGCACCGTCGTCGCGCCGATCAGATCGAGCGCGCATGTCTCGGACGCGACGACGTAGCCCGTGCCCAGCTTGCCGAGCCACAGCGGTCGGAAGCCGCGCGGATCGACGATGGCGTACAGCGTCCGTCCGACGGTGACGACGAGGGAGTAAGCGCCTTCGACGCGCTCCAGCGCATCGAGCAGCTGGTCTTCGGGCTCGCGTGCTTCGGAGCGGGCGATGAGATGGATCAGGACTTCGCTATCCGATGAGGTTTGGAAAATCGATCCCTTGGCCACGAGATCGGACCGCAGCGCTTCGGCGTTGGTGAGATTGCCGTTGTGCGCCAGCGCCAGAGGCCCTTCGCGGTACCCGGCGAGGATGGGCTGCGCATTGGCGAGCACCGACGAGCCGGCCGTCGAGTACCGCGTGTGGCCGATCGCCACGTCGCCGCCCAGCCCGGCGAGCACCGTCCCCGAGAAGACGTCCGACACCAGACCCATCCCGCGGTGGGACCGGGCGACGCCAGCCCCGTCCACCGTGACCATCCCGGCCGATTCCTGGCCGCGGTGCTGGAGGCTGTAGAGCCCGAGATAGGTGATGCGCGATGCGTCCGGGACGCCCGCCACGCCGATGATGCCGCACATCTGTGATCAGTCTCCCATGCGTCGAGGAATGGCGCTGAAATATACGTCCCGGAGCCGCGTCACAGACTCCTCGACCTGTCCGTCTCGCAGCCTGATGCGGAAGGCTCCATCGGCCGGACCGACAGTGCCCGCGCGGAAGACGGGGACGCCAAGCTCGCCGGCTAACGCCTGAACCGCACCGACACGGTCGGGTGAACACGTGATTACGGCGCGCCCGTGGCTCTCGCTGAAGAGGAATTCGTGCGTGGTGAGTGGTGCGTGCTGCGCGGTCAAGTCAACGTCTAATCCGAATCCATGCTCCTGGTATGGCCCGCCGATTGCGATTTCGGCGAGTGCGACGCCCAGGCCGCCTTGCGAGCAATCATGCGCCGAGCGAAACAGTCCGCGCTCGGCGCCGGTCACGAGCAAATCGACCAGCCGCTTCTCGTCCTCGAGATTCACGCGCGGCGGCTGGCCGCCCATGAACTCCTGGCAGAACTCCCAGTACGCGGAGCCGCCCAGCTCGGCGCGGGTTTCGCCCAGCACGAAAACGACGTCACCGCTCGCGCGAGCGTAGCTGGGCACTGCGCGATCCGCGCGGGTGAGCACGCCGATCATGCCCACGACTGGCGTGGGATCGACGGCACCAGTGGGACTCTCATTGTAGAACGAGACGTTGCCGCCGGTCACCGGCGTACCGAGCGCCCGGCAGGCATCGGCGATGCCGCGGCACGCTTCGCGGAACTGATAGAAGACCGCGGGCCGCTCGGGGCTGCCGAAGTTCAAGCAGTCGGTGATGCCGAGCGGCCGGGCACCGGTGCAGGCGACGTTGCGCGCCGCCTCTGCGACAGCCGCCTTGCCGCCCTCGTACGGATCGAGGCGCACGTAGCGGCTATTGCAGTCGGTCTTCACGGCGATCCCGAAGTCTTCGTGCCTGACGCGGAGCACGCCCGCGTCCCCACCCGGAGCAACGACGGTGCTCGCCTGGACCGTCGAGTCGTACTGCTCAAACACCCACTTCTTGCTCGCGACTGGTGGGGAATCCAAAAGCGTGAGTAAGGCGTCTGACGGCGTGCGTGGTGCGTGGTGCGTGGGAGATGCGGCTCGGAGCTCAACGATTCGGGGATCTTCCGCGGCTTCGGGATAGTAGACGGGGCAGTCCTCGACCAGCTTCCGTCCGGGGATCTCGACGACGACTTTGCCCTGCCAGGTGCAGCGATACATCCCGTCGTCCGTGACCTTCCCGATGGGCGTCGCGGTGAGCTCCCACTTCGCGGCGATCGTCTGGACCTCTTTCACCCGGTCGCGCTTCGCCACGACCAGCATTCGCTCCTGCGATTCCGACAGCAGGATTTCGTATGGCGTCATGCCCGGCTCGCGCGTCGGCACCTTCGACAAGTCGATCTCGACGCCGACGCCGCCGCGCGCCGCCATCTCAGCGGACGATGACGTGAGCCCGGCCGCGCCCATGTCTTGAATAGCCACGATATGCCCTGAGGCAATCAGCTCGAGGCTGGCTTCGAGCAGGAGCTTTTCGGTGAACGGATCGCCGACCTGGACCTGGGGACGACGCTGCTCGCTCTCGTGCGTCAGCTCCTCAGACGCGAACGACGCACCGTGAATGCCGTCGCGGCCGGTGCTCGAGCCGACGGCGAGGAGGATGTTGCCCACGCCATGGGCGGCGGCCTTGATCAGGTCTTTCTCCTTCAGCACGCCGAGACACATCGCATTGACCAGAGGATTGCCGGAGTAGCCGGGCGCGAAGTCCACTTCGCCGCCGAGTGTCGGTACACCCACACAGTTGCCGTAGTCGCCGATGCCGCGCACCACGCCTGCAAACAGATAGCGGTTGCGCGCCTCGTCGAGCGAGCCAAAGCGGAGGCTGTTGAGCAAAGCGACGGGGCGCGCGCCCATCGTAAAGACGTCGCGCAAGATGCCGCCGGCCCCGGTCGCGGCCCCCTGGTAGGGTTCGACGGCGGACGGATGGTTGTGCGACTCGATCTTGAATGCGACGGCCCAACCGCCGGGGAGACGCAACACCCCCGCGTTTTCACCGGGGCCCTGGACGACTTGCGGACCGGTCGTCGGGAATGTCTTGAGAATCGGCCGCGAATGCTTGTAGGAGCAGTGTTCACTCCACAGCGCGGAGAAGATACCCAGCTCGGGGAACGTTGGCGTGCGGCCGAGCATCGCGACGATGCGCGCGTATTCATCGGGTGTGAGGTTGTGTTCCTGCACCAGCTCGGGGGTGATCTGCGGATCGGTCACTTCCGGGTTACGCCCTTCGCGACCGCGCGAAACACACGGGCCAGAATGTTCGGCGCCGACGTCTTCATCAAGGCCTCGGCCTCGCCGGCATCGAACCATACGCCATGGCAATGGGTGCACTGATCGATCTGGATGCCGTCCCACTCGTGCGTGATGAGGTCGTACCCGCACTTGGGGCATTTCATGTAGTGCTGCTTGCGCTCGCTTGCGGCAGCAGCCTGCTGCGCGGCGGCGCGCTGCTGGCGCAGCAGCTCCGCGTCGCGACGCGCAAAGTACTCGTCCTCGTTTTTGCTCGGCTTCTCAGGACTCATGGGCTGGGTGGGGGGGGCGTGATGTGCAGGGAATCCCCGGGGTTCGCCACGGGGACGCGTCCCGGCGGCGACGACGACTCGCCGGAGTAGCGGTGCCCGTCCCAGCGGACGATCGCGTCCACCACTTTGCCGTTGTGCAGCGTCACGACGTCCATCGTGCCGCACGTGTACTCGCAGCCATTCTGGAAGAACAGATACGTGTATTGGCCGACGCGCCGCACGGCCGCCGGCGCCGCCCACAGCTCATAGACCTCGCGCTCGCTCATACCGGGATTGACGGTGCCGGTGTCGTTCGACACATAGGGCACGTCGCGCGTGATCGCTCGATCCTGCGGAGCCGCGGGTGGTCTCGGATGCCGCGTCTGCTCCTGGGGTGTCACCACCACGGGGGTGGCGGCGGTGTCCGCCGCAGGCCGTACCGGAGGTGGCGGCGGCGCCTGGGTCGTCGAACGGCCCCGGATCTTGTCCCACGCCAGCTTCAGCTTCGCCTTCGCGGCGTCGACCTGGTCACACCCTGAGGTGGCGACCATCAACAGCGCGCATATCACCAGCGTGCTGCGTCGCATTGCGAGCCTCCAGAGAGAGGAAGACGCGGGCGCCATCCTGACCGCCTAAGACCTGCGCGTTGCGGCGCTCCGGGTGCGGCATGATCCCCACCACGTTCCGGCCGGCGTTGCACACGCCGGCG
>DASXTV010000051.1:0-2337 GCA_036505175.1 Gemmatimonadales bacterium | reverse complement strand
CCAGAAGCCTGCAGCATCCCATGCAAGACAAACTGTAGGCCGACGAAAAACAGCCCACCCCAGAGCAACGACGGCAGCTCGCTCGTGTCGCGCCCGTAGGCGTGCAGCGCCCAGCGGCCGAGCACGTAGCACCACAGCCCGCCAGCAAACCAGCCGAGCACGCGAACGATCTTGCCGCCTGATGTCTCGATACCGGGAATCTTGAGCAACAGCGTTTCCACCAAATAGCCGACGTAGGCAAAACAGAAGGCGAGCGTAAAGGCATCCAGCAGGTCCCACGCCAGCCTATCGTGCTTGGGAAGCGCCGCATAGATCACCAGTGTCAGCGGCACCGCCAGCAGAGTGTTACGGGTGAGGGCTTTCATGGAGATGCACCTCCAACCAGTCGAGGACCGTGCCCCACCAGATGCGGCGATTGCGCGGTCGCAGCACCCAGTGCCCTTCGTCCGGGAAGTAAAGGAACTTCGCGTCGAGACCCATCCGCTTGGCTGCGGTAAACGCCTGATAACCTTCCGACAAATCCACGCGGTAATCCAGCTGCCCGTGCACCACGAGGATCGGCGTCTTCCAATTGCTCACATGATTGAGCGGCGACCACTTCTCGTAGAGGGCGCGATTCGCGTACAGCGGCCCGCCAAACTCCCAGTCGGTGAACCAGAGCTCTTCGGTGCTGCCGGCCATGCTCACCGGATTGAAGACGCCATCGTGGTCCACGAGCACCTTGAAGCGATTGGTGTGGCCGGCCATCCAGAGAATCATGTAGCCGCCGTAGGACGCGCCCGCGGCGCCCATCCTGGTCGAGTCCACGTACGGCAGCCGAGCGACGACGTCCAAGCCTTTCATGAGGTCGTCGAAGGGATAGTCGCCCCAGTGTTGCGAGATCGCATCGGTGAATTTCTGACCGTAGCCCGTCGAGCCGTGGAAGTTCACGGCCGCCACGACCCAACCGCGCGCGGCGAACATCTGATAGTTCCAGCGGGCGCCCCAGTAATCGGTCCACGCACCCTGCGGTCCGCCGTGAATGAGATAGACGAGCGGGTATTTCCGCGCAGCATCGAAGCCCGGGGGCTTCTGCGCCCACCCGAACACGGAGTCGCCCTGCGCGCCGACGAAGCCGAATTCCTCGAGCGGAGGCAGGTCGAGCGTCGCGACGGCCGAGTCGGTGTGATGGGTCAACGGCTTACCCGACACCCACACCTCGGGTGGCTGCGTGTTGCTCTGGTGGAGATAGACCACCGTTCGGCCGTCGGGTCCGACCTGAGCCGCGCTATTCAGACCTCCGGTCACGGCACGCGTGCGCCGCAAGCCCGGGACGTCGATGCGATAGATGTTGTCGCGGCCGCGCTCCTCGACGACCGCGTAGATGCAGCGCGAGTTGGGGCACCAGGAGTACGAACCGACCGACAGGCTCCATCCCGGGGTGGCGTCGAATGGCGCCTGCGTGGGCCCCCGCCGGTCCGCGAGCATCAAGCGGATGCGATCTGCCTCGAATCCCGCGCGCTCCATGGACAGATATGCGGCCCATCTATTGTCCGGCGAATAGCGAGGGGTGTTATCCGCGCCGGGGTTGGTAGTGATCCGCCGCAGGACGGGACCGTCCACCGCGTAGATGTCGACGTTCGTATTGTCGGCGACGGTGGTATCGCCGTGCATCGCGACGAGGATGTCCTTGCCGTCGGGCGAAATCGCCACGTCGCCGTCGCCGCCCGTCGCGATCGTTGGCACATCGTGATCGACCGGCGTCAGGTCGGTTGCCTTCCCCGTCGCGATCTCCACACGGAACAGATGCTGCCGCTTGCCCGCCCGGAAATCATCCCAATGCCGCCAGAACAGCTCAGTCCAAATGCGTGCCTCGGTGGGATACGCGCCGTTGCGCTGATCGATCTCCTGATTCGCCGGCCACTTGATGTCGCTGACGACCAGTAATCCGGATCCATCGGGCAACCACAAGGGATCGGAGGCACCGTCCGCTAACCCCGAGACTTTGCGCGCGTCCCCGCCTCCGATCGGGAGCAGCCAGACCTGCGCACCGCCTTCGCGGGTCGAGATGAAGGCGAGCGTCTTGCCGTCCGGCGACCAGCGCGGCTGGCGATCGGATCCCGGTCCACCCGTCACCTGACGCGACTTGCCCGTCGCCACTTCGGCGACCCAGATGCGCGCGACGTTGCGGTTGTCTTGCAGGGACGGCGTCGAGACGGTGTACGCCACCCACTTACCGTCAGGCGAGAGCTGCGGATCGCTGACCGCTTTCAGCGCAATGTAGTCCTCGAACGTGAGCGCCCGTTTTTGAGCGAGCAGTGGCGATGCCACGAGCAGCAGCAAAAGCACGAGTCGCAT
>DASXTV010000050.1:0-16232 GCA_036505175.1 Gemmatimonadales bacterium | reverse complement strand
AGACGGGCACGCTCGATTCGATCGATATCTGGCTGGCGATCCTGGCGGGGCATGCGACTCGCTGCGCGCTAAGTGTGTTGCGGTTCAGGCAGGGCCACTGGCGTGGGATAACGGTGACGGTCGGGGGGTCGACGCACTAGGCGGTCAAGAGACAACTGCGGCGGTCAAGAGACAACTGCGGCGGTCAAGAGAAGACTGCGGCGGTCTAGAGCGACCGCCGCCGTTGTCGTTTGACCGCCCGACCGCCGCAGTTGTTTCTTGACCGTCGTCGTCGCTTATCTACCGAGCTATCCCAGGCGCCCAGTTGTACCAATGATCGCGCGCGCGTTGTCGACCTGGCCCCAGGTGTTCCACAGCAGCACGCCGCGGATCTTGCCGTCTTTCAGATAGTAGACCACACCCTCGCGAAACGGCTCTTTCCAATGGCTTTCGATCTCGAGCCGCGGGTCCAGCTCGCCCACCGCCTCGTATCCGAGCGCGAAGAGATCCGAGTAAAAGAACGGCAAGTGGGTGTAGGGCGTGCCCTTGCCGGCCATCGCGCGGCCCGCGGCCGCGCCCATCGTGTTGGCGTTGTCCTCGTGCTCGACGCGCATCCGGATGCCGAGTGCGGGATTGAAGAAGTTGGCGACATCGCCGGCGGCGAAGATATCGGGCGCGCTGGTCCTGAGCAGCTCGTCGACGACGATCCCGTTCTCCACTCGCAGGCCGGCTTGCTCGGCGAGCTCCACGTTCGGCTGAATGCCGAGCCCTGCGACGACGACGTCGACGGGGATTTCCTTGCCGTGCGTGGTCCGCAAGCTCACCTTGCCTGCGCTTTGCTGCATATCGGCGAGCCCTTCGCCGGTGCGGACGTCGACGCCCTGCTCGCGGTAGTAATCGACCAGAGCCTTCGACAGATCGGTCGGGAACACGCGTGCGCCGATGCCGTCCTCGGGGACGAGCAGCGTGACATCCCGTCCCACCATCCGCAATGCCGCACCGACTTCCGAGCCGATGAATCCACCGCCGAGGACGGCGAATCGCAGCTTTTCGTTGGCGAGCGCACGCAGCCGAATGTAATCATCGAACGTGCGGTAGTAGATGACCTGACCCGTTTGCATCGGCAGCCGGCGCGGCGTGCCGCCCGTTGCCAGCAGCAGCTTCTCATACGAGATGGGATTGCCGCGATCGTCAGTGACGCTCTTCTGCTTTGCGTTGACCGCCGTCACGCGGCGGCCCAGGCGGAGGTCGACATTGATTTTGTCGGTGCCGCGCCAGACGGTCTTTTCAGGATCGTCGCCCTTCCACAACCCTTTTGACAGTGGCGGGCGGTTGTATGGCGGACGCGGATCGGAGGAGATGATGCCGACGCTGCCGGTGGCATCGATCTCGCGGATCGCGCGCGCGGCGGCATCGGCGGTCATGCCGCCGCCAACAATCAGATAGCGATAGCCCGTCACGACGCAGTCTCGGCAAGCTCAAACCCGCAGCGCGGGTGCTCGCCGCGTTGGCAGCATTCCCTGACCGGCGCCCCGGCGACTTCTTCGACGAGCGCCTTGCCGAGCTCGCACATCTCTGGGTGGTCTGATGTCACGGCGGAAAGCGGGCATCCATAGACCTGTAGCCGCCAGCCCTCGGTGGTTTTCTCTACATCGACGTCGGCACCGAGATCGCGAAACACCGCGGCCGCCGCCTCCATCCGCTGTTTGGGATTGGTTCCGGTCCGCGCGCCGGCGGCGGCCTGGGCGCCGACCGCGCGCAACAGCTCGATCGCACGCGCCCGGCCCTGCGTGCGCACGATCTCCTCGACGAGTTTGCCGAGGACGAGGGCGTACGCCTTGGGGAACAGTTCTTCGCCATCGCGTGTGAGGCCGTAGAGACGTGCGGGCTTCCCGCCCGTGTCGCGTTGCGAGCCCACCGGCGCGACGATGCCGTCGCGGTGCAGGGCCGCGATGTGCATACGCACGGCGTTATCGGTGAGCCCCAGCGCTTCGGCGAGCCCGGTGATCGTCCGGCGCGAGCGTCGCAGCAAGCCGAGCAGACGTGCCTGCGTTTCTCCGAGAAGCCGCTCAAGCCACTTGTTCATGGCTCAGAATAGCCTGGTAACACTGATTTGTCTAGTAATCACAGCAAATACTTGACAAAGTGTGATTAGTCGCGCAAGTTCCGGAGACCGCAACATCACAAACCCTTCTTGGAGGCCCCTATGCTCCCCATTGCCGTGACGCTTGCCTTGACGGCAGCACTGCAGGCCCAGAGTCCCACGCCAGCCGGCGCTCCCGACCTCTCCGATCCCGAGGTCGCCCATGTCGCCGTGACCGCGAACAGCATCGACATCGACATGGCGAAGTTCGCTCAGACCCGCACGCGCAACGCGGCCGTGAAGCAGTTCGCGGCCACCATGATCACCGATCACACCGCGGTGAATGCTCAAGCTGCGGCCTTGGCGACGAAACTCGGCGTTACCCCGGCGGACAACGCCGTGAGTCAGTCACTCGAGAGTGGCGCCAAGGAGGCGCGCTCGTCGCTCGAGGCCCTGCACGGTGCCGCCTTCGATCGCGCCTACATGGACCGTGAAGTCGCGTATCACCAGGCGGTGCTCGACGCGATCGACAAGGTGCTCGTTCCAACGACCGACAATGCCGAGCTGCGGAAGCTGCTCGTAGACGTTCGCCCCGCGATCGCGACGCATCTCGAACACGCCAAGCAGCTCAGGAGCCAGCTCGGCGCACCGGCCAGGACCGGCACGTGATTGTCTGGCTGGTGATGCTCTTGTCAGTCGTGCACGCCCCCCGGAAGGCGCACACGGTCGAGATCCGCGGGATGGAATTCCATCCCCCGGTGCTCACGGTGGCGGTGGGGGACACGGTCGTCTGGATCAATCGAGACATCGTTCCCCACACCGCGACCGGCCGCGGGCGGTCGAAGTGGAATACAGGACAATTACCGCAGGGGCAAGAGGGGCGCTATGTCGCGCGCCGGCCGGGAGCGGCGCCGTACGTCTGCACGTTTCACCCCACGATGCATGGCAAGCTGATCGTGCGTTAAGGGGCGTCCGTCAGCGGGATGCGACGGGCGCGATCCCATAGGCCGGTCACACCCAGCTGCTGCGCGACGCGCTCGAATGGGGGAGTGGGCCCGCGCCAGCGCAGCTCAGCGATGTCATCGAACACCGGGACGTCGGTCCGGAGCGTGGCCAAGGTTCGAAACAGGATGGCCAGCTCCCGGTGCTCTGCCAGCGCTGCCGCGAGACGCGCGGCGCCCCGGACGGGTACCTCCCACTGTGCGTGATTGGCCGGAATGCGCTCGAGATGCGCGTAGCGGCCCAGAATCGCTCCCGACGCCTTCTCGCCCCACCCCGGTACGCCGGGGAAACCATCGGCTGAGTCGCCGACGAGCGCGAGATAATCCGGAATCGAGGCCGGGCCGACCCCGAAACGCGCCACGACGCCGCTTTCATCGCGCAGCTCGCGTTTGCGGCGGTCGAACTGCACGATCCGCTGGTCCCGCACACACTGGCTGAGATCCTTGTCGGGCGTGCAGATGATTACCTGCTCGACGTCCGGCACCGCGGCGGCTTTTGCCGCGGCGGCGGCGAGGGCGTCGTCCGCCTCGAACTCCTCCATCGCCCACACTCTGACACCCATGGCACGGAGGGCGTCTTCGAGCGGATGGAACTGCGCCAGCAGCTCCGGTTCGATGCCCTCGCTCGTCTTGTAGCCAGCCCACAGATCGTTCCGGAAGGATTCGATGACGTGATCGGTGGCGACGCCGAGATGGGTCGTGCCGCCTTCGAGCATACCGAGCACTGATCCCACAACCCCGATGATGGCGGCGACCTCGCGGCCGCCCTGGTCCTGGTGCCGAGGCATCGCGTAGAAATGCCGGAACAGCTCGTAGGTGCCGTCGAGGAGATGAACTCTCAAGGCGCCCGTGCGGTTTGCTGGCGGCGCAAATCGAGCGCGAGCTGATCGCGCAGTGCGCCGATGGCCCGGCCGCGAATGTTGAGGATGCCTCCCGGCAGGTTATCGAAGCGATAGCGACGCAACACGAGGAGATAGATCCCGGGATTCCGATCGATGACGCAGGTCAGGTCGACCGCCGTCTCGAAATAGTGATTCGCGTAGATCTGCTTCGTGGCCGCCAGGGTGACACTGGGCAGCTCGGGCGGCGTGTAGACGACGAGGTGCGACACGCTCAGAATCGGACGCAGGCGGGGAAGCACGTCCTCCGACCAGAACAGGACTTCCACGGCGCCGGCAGGGAGCGAACCGCGCGGGTAGGTGGCGAGATAATTCCGCAGCGAAGGCACGATCTCGTAGACAAACGGCGATTCCGCGAACTGTGCGGCGAATGCCTCGCTCGAGTGCACGTTGAGGTTGCCGCGATCGTCGTAGATCGCCATCGCCGAGTCGCCGCGCGCCCGGTAATCGGTGACGTACTCGACCAGACGGCGGCGCGCGTAGGCGTTCAGCTGCGCCTGGAGATCCGCCGGGGGCACGGACCAATTCATCTCGTCGTGGATGCGGCGCATGTCGGTGGCCGGCAGCTTCACGACGCAGTCACCGGGCTTGCAGCTCTTCATTTCCGCTACGTCCCGGCTGTTGATCGTGACCGCTGCGACGTCCGATGCTGTGGCGGGATCGCTGAAGACTCCCACCTGCGTCCGGGTGGGCGTGCGCAGCGACGTGGCAAAGTCACGCAGCGCGCGCACGTACTGCTCGCGCGGGGCGGGCGCCGTGACGATCCCGAACAGGGCGATGTCGCGACGGTCGCGGGCCTCCAGGACCTTCACGACCGGCTCACCGCGCTCCACCGCCGCGAGCTGCTGGGCGTCGAACCCGATGCTGTGCTGCAGGAAGTCCGTCAGCCGGGGAGGTGGGGGGGGGGCGGGTTGCTGCGTTGTGGCCTGCAGGAACAGCAGCAGCGTCAGCATGAATCCTCGTTCGGTTGCAGGTGAATGTCGGGGCGCAGCATGCTGCGCCCCTACATACCATCAAATCAATGAATCGATCGGCAAATGCGAGAATAATTTCGCGCCGAGCGGGCGCCAGAAACCAGCCTTGGGCTCGTTGGTGAAGCCTCCGGTCCACTGGAGGCCCCCATTTTTTCCGCGCGTGACTTCGTACGAGAGCTCGGGGCTGGCCCAGTAGTCGAAGAGTCTGGCCACTTCAGCCGCTAGCTCGGGGCTGCTGACGAGCACGCCCACTTCGGTGTTCTGCTCCAGGGAGCGCGGGTCGAGATTCACCGAGCCGATGAAGACCGATTGTCGATCGAACACGAATGTCTTGCCGTGCAGGCTGGCGCGCGAGGAGCCAACGAACGCTTTCGCAGCACGCGGCTTCGTGGCCCCGGCCGCTTCCGGTCGCAGCTCGTACAGTCGTACGCCTTCCTCCAGCAGCGGCCGGCGGTACTTCATGTAGCCGGCGTGTACGAGCCAGACGTCCGTGGCCGCGAGCGAATTCGTCAGCACGCGGACGTTCACCCCCTCGCGGCGCCGGTCGCCGAAGAAGGCGACGCCGTCCTTTCCGGGGACGAAGTACGGCGACACGATCAGCATGTCTTGTCGCACTCCGCGGGCGTACGGGGAGAGCTGGCCGCCCAGAAATGCTTCGCTGCGCGTGCCCACCGGTTGACTGATCTTGTCCGGCGGGTCGGCGATCACGCGGCCTTCAGCCCAGTGCAGATGCAGCGCGTTGGCGCGCAGGTCCCTCGCGAGATCGGACCCCGCCAGGGCGCGGCCATACGCCGAGTCACGCAGGCCGTCGCAGCGCTCGCCCAGCTCTTTGCGGGCGGCGGCAAACCGTTGCGGATCGGGCGTGAATGTGCCGAGCTGCGAGATCGGAATGGCGTACGTGCTCGTCCAGTACGTCTCGAAGCTTTGCGCCGACTGCTGGGCCACGGGCCCGCCGACCAAGACGTCCACATCCTGAAAGTCGAGCTCGCCGCGGCCGAAATACTCGTCGCCGATGTTGCGCCCGCCGAGCACCACGGCCGCGCCGTCGGCGATGAACTGCTTGTTGTGCATGCGCCGGTTGACGCGCGTGAAGCTGGTCAGCAGCTCGCCGAGGCGGTGCAGTCCCGAGCGATGCACGTAGGGATTGAACACGCGGATCTCGATGTGCGGATGCGCATCGAGCCCGGCCACGACTTCGTCTTTCTTCTCGAGTGTGCCCCAGTCGTCGAGCAGGATCCGCACACGCACGCCGCGATCGGCGGCGGCGATCAGGCGGTCGATGATGAGCGAACCGGTTTCGTCGGGGTGGAAGATGTAGTACTGGAGATCGAGCGTGCGATCGGCGAGCTCGATCAGGACGGCTCGTGCCACGAAGGCGTCGAGGCCGGTGGGCAGGAGCCGGAACCCGGACCGGCCGCCGTTCTCCTCGCAGTGGGGATTGATCCAGCGCTCAAGACGCGTCATACGGCGGAAAGTTGTGTCTGGTCAGGTCGCGCGCCAGAGCGCAAGATTCATCCATGCGAAAGTACGGCATCATCGCGGTGCTGCTGTTCGGGACATCATCTCTCCTCCTCGCGCACGATCTCTTTCTGAAGCTCGAAACGTATTTCGTTCCGCCGCGTACCCCCGTGCGCATCGCCGTGCTGAACGGCTCGTTCACGACGAGCGAGGGTGCGGTCACGCCGGACCGGCTGCGTGACTTGAGCATCGCGGGCGCCGGTGGGCGCGCCGCGATCCCACGTGATGCCTGGCGCCCCCAAGGCGATACGACCTGGCTCGCGCTGACGACCGGCGCGCCGGGCACCTATGTCGTCGGCGCGTCGCTGCTGCCACGCCAAATCGCGCTCGCGGCGAAGGACTTCAACGCGTATCTCGAGGAAGACGGGATTCCTGATGTTCTGGCGGCGCGGACGCGCGACGGGGAGCTCACCAAAGACGCGCGCGAGCGCTATCAGAAGCACGTCAAGGCGATTTTCCAGGTCGGCGATCTACGGACGAGGGCGTTCGAAACGGTCCTCGGATATCCGGCGGAGATCGTGCCGCTCACCAATCCATACTTCGTGATTGTGGGCGATACGCTCGCGGTCCGCTGTCTCCTGGATGGCCGCGCGGTCGCCCAACAGCTCGTCATTGCCGGGGGACAACGTGATACCACGCGGATCCCGGAAGTGCGCGTGCGGAGCGATACCCAAGGCGTCGCGCGCTTCGTGATCCGCGCGCCCGGCAAGTGGTACGTCAAGTTCATTCGCATGACGCCGGTGCACGGAGACAGTGTGAACTACGAATCGCAGTGGGCCACTCTCACCTTCCAGGTGCGCTGACATGGAAACATCCGCCCATTCCGTTCTTTCGCTGTGGGAAAGCTTCTACGTCATCGTCGGTTCATCGGGCGCGGGGCTCACCGGGTTGATGTTCGTGGTGATCACCATCGCCGCCGATTCAAGCGTTGCCCGCACGCCGGAAACGCTCAACGCGTTCGGCACGCCGAACGTGATTCACTTTGTCGCCGTGCTGCTCATCGCCGCAGTGCTCAGCGCACCATGGCAGCGGTTCAAGGATCCTGCGCATGTCATGGGCGCGACCGCGCTTGCCGGAATCGTGTATGTGCTGATCGTGGTGCGACGCATGCTGCGACAGCACACGTACAAGCCGGTGCTCGAGGACTGGGTGTGGCACGCCTTCCTGCCGCTGACGGCGTACGCGGCGTTGTTTGTCGGCGCCGCCGGCCTGTCCCACGAGCAGATCTGGGCCCTGTTCCTCATCGCCGCCGTGTCTTTGTTGCTCCTGGGTATCGGGATCCATAATGCGTGGGACACGGTGACCTACCTGGCGACGCAGCCGCGGGAAACAGACAGCAAGGAGAAGCCAAAATGACCCTCGCGCGCCGGCAGCTGCTGAAGTCGCTCGTCGCGGCGTCGCTGTTCCCGGCGATCCGCGGCATCGATCGATCATCACCGGCCAGGGTTCGACCACTGCACGGTCTTGGCGGGGACCCCGACTGGCTGGCGATTCGCGACCTCTTCCCCCTCGCCGCTGATTGGACGCACCTCTCGAGCTTCCTCTTTGTCTCCCACCCGAAGCCGGTAGCCGAAGCGATCGACCATTTCCGCAAGAAGCTCGATTCCGACGCGATGTGGATCGAGATCGCGGCGTTCACCGACGCGGAGGGCCGTCCGTTCACCGCTGTCAAACGAGCGCTCGCCGACTATATCGGGGGAAATCCCGCCGAAATCGCCTTCACATCCAATACGACGAGCGCGCTGGCGATGGTGTACCATGGCCTGCGCATTCGCGGCGATCAGGAGATCGTGACGACCGAACACGACCACTACTCGCATCACGAATCGATCCGTTATTCGGCCGCGCGCTCAGGCGCGAGCGTCCGATTCATCCCGCTCTACGACAGCGGGGGCGGGGCCACGGCGAATGCCGACCAGATCGCGGACCGGGTCGGCCGCGCGATGACCTCGAAAACGCGCGTGGTGGGGGTGACGTGGGTGCATTCCTCCAGCGGCGTGAAGCTCCCGATCGAACGGATCGCCGAGGTCGTGGCACGCGCGAATCGCGGACGGGCGACCGCGGACCGGTGCCTGCTGATCGTGGACGGCGTGCACGGTTTTGCGAATCAGGATGTGGACATCGCGCGACTCGGCGCGGATTTCTTTGCCAGCGGCACCCACAAATGGCTGTTCGCGCCGCGTGGCACCGGGTTTCTGTGGGGCCGCACCGACGCCTGGCCGGAGCTGCGACCGACAATTCCGAGCTTCGATCCAGACGGTATCGACACGACGTTTGAGGCATGGGCCAATCGCGCGGCATTGCCGCCGACGCAGGCGTCGTTCGTCTCGCCGGGCGGGTTCCTCGCCTACGAGCATCTGCTCGCGGTGCCGGCCGCCGTCGAGCTGCATCGCACGATCGGTCGCGACCGGATCGCGGCGCGCATTGCAGAATTGAACGCGGCGTTCCGCGACGGCGCGGCCAGGATCCCCGGCCTCACGCTGCACACGCCGCGCGATCCGGCCCTGAGCGGTGGGATCTCCTGTTTCGAGGTGCGGGGTATGACGCCGGGGCAGGTCGTGGCGCGTCTTGCGGAGAAGAAGATTCGTACGACATCATCACCGTACAAGGTCTCGTACGCCCGCGTCTCCGCGGGCATCATGAACACACCGGAAGAGATCGAGCTGGTGCTGCGGGAAATCAGAACCCTCGCTGCCTGATGGAGGAACCGTGCAGTCTCAGAACTATGATGCGATCGTCGTAGGATCAGGGATCTCCGGCGGCTGGGCCGCCAAAGAGCTCACGGAGAAAGGACTCCGGGTCTTGCTGCTCGAACGCGGCAAGAACATCGAGCACATCAAAGACTACCCCAACGCCACCAAGGCGCCCTGGGACTACCCCCATCGGGGCGGGCGCACACGCGCGATGGAAGCCGCATACCCGGTGTTGAAACGGGACTACCCCCTCAACGAAAAAAATCTTGACTGGTGGGCCTCCGATCAGGAGTCGCCGTACACCGAAGTGAAACGGTTCGACTGGTACCGCGGCTACCACGTGGGCGGCCGCTCACTGATGTGGGGTCGGCAAAGCTATCGCTGGAGCGACTTCGATTTCGAGGCGAATGCGAGGGAGGGCATCGGTGTCGATTGGCCGATTCGGTACGCCGATATCGCGCCTTGGTACGACCACGTCGAACGGCACGCGGGCATCTCGGGATCCCAGGAGGGGATGGCCCAACTCCCGGACGGACAGTTTCAGCCGGCCATGCCCCTCAACTGTGGCGAGGACCTGATCGCCGGCCGGCTCAAGCAGCATTTCGACGGCCGCCGCCGCATCATTCCGGGGCGCACCGCCAACCTCACGCAGCCGCTGCCGGGACGCGCTCCCTGCCAGTACCGCAACGCCTGCTGGCTCGGCTGTCCCTTCGGCGGCTATTTCAGCACGCAGTCCTCCACGCTGCCGGCGGCGATGGCGACGGGCCGGTTGACCCTCAAGCCGTTCGCGATCGTCACCGAGGTGCTGTACGATCGGAACAAGAAACGCGCGACCGGGGTGCGCGTGCTCGATGCCGTGACCGAGCAGACCACCGACTACTCCGCTCGCGTCATCTTCCTCTGTGCGTCCACGTTGAATTCCACGTGGCTGCTGCTTCGCTCGGCGACCAACGTGTGGCCCGGCGGCCTCGGCTCGAGCTCCGACGCGCTGGGGCGCAACCTCATGGATCACCACTTCCGCGCGGGCGCGTCCGGGACCATCGAAGGCCTCGACGACAAGACCTTCTACGGACGGCGTCCGACGGGATTCTACATCCCACGCTATCGCAATCTGTTCGGCGACAAGCGGGAATACGTGCGCGGATTCGGCTACCAGGGCGGCGCAAGCCGGCAGGGGTGGTCGCGCGCCGTGGCCGAGCTCGGCGTGGGCGCGGCGATGAAGGACGCCGCAGCGCAGCCGGGGTCGTGGACGATTGGCGGCACAGCGTTCGGGGAGATGCTTCCCAATCCTGCGAACCGAGTGACCATCGACACGACCAAGAAGGACAAATGGGGGCTGCCCGTGCTCGCGATCGATTGCGCTACCGGCGAAAACGAGCGCCTGATGCGCAAAGACATGATGAACGATATGGCCGAGATGCTCGAGGCTGCCGGTGTCAAGAACGTCCGCACGTACGACAACGGCTACTGGCCGGGGATGGGGATCCACGAAATGGGGACGGCGCGCATGGGCCGGGATCCCAAGACGTCGGTGCTCAACTCGCACAACCAGGTCTGGGACGCCCCGAACGTCTTCGTGACGGACGGCTCCTGCATGGCATCAACGGCGTGTCCGAACCCATCGCTCACGTACATGGCGCTCACGGCACGTGCGGCGGATTTCGCCGTCAGCGAGCTGAAGCGCAATAATCTCTAGAGGCTCTCATGATGAATCGACGCGAGGCAATCAAGCAGGTGACGGCGATGCTCGGTGGGGTCGCGCTCGCCGGGAGCAGCGGTCTCCTGACCGCAGTGGAGCGGGCACACGCCCGCGCGGCCACGTCACGCGCACAGGTTGGCACCTTCACAGCACAGGACATCGCGTTCCTCGACGAGGTCGCGGACACGATCCTGCCGGAGACAAAGACTCCAGGTGCCAAAGCCGCACACGTCGGGCCGTTCATGGCATTGATGGTCACCGATACCTACAACGACCGGCAGCAGGCGATCTTTCGTGACGGGATGCAGAAGATGAATGCGGCGTCGTTCATGGCGGCGACGCCCGCGCAACGCCTGGCACAGCTCGAGCAGCTGGACCGTGAGCAGAAGGCGTACATGGATTCCCGTGCCGAGGGCGCGCCGCCTCACTTCTTCCGCCTCATGAAGGAGCTGACGCTGCTGGGGTACTTCACCTCGGAGATCGGTTGCACGCAGGCGATGCGCTACCGGGAGACGCCGGGGCGGTTCGATCCGTGCGTGCCCTATACGCCGGGCGAGACGCAGTGGGCGGGGCACGCGTAGACGGCACCTCCCTATCACACGTCAGGACGTAGCGATGCTCGACCTGATGATCCCCACCCATGGTCGCGGGTTCGTCGGCGCGATCGCGACTCTCGGTGCGAGGTGCCACGAGCGCCTGATGGCGGACCAGCCGAAGGGGTGGCTCGGGGAGTACGCTCTCTGGTTGGCGGTGACTAACTTTGCGGTCGCAACACCACGCCCTTCAGCCAGCGTAGCTCAGTGGTAGAGAAAAAACAGGGCCTGAACGCCCCCGTTGGGACATCCAGACCCCCCTGCCATACCCAGCTTGACTACGAAGAACTAAGGATTCGTAATGGCCGTGGCATTGAGTGTAACCGCGGTCTGCGCCAGCGCGCGGCCCGTAATCATGGCGCCGGTGTTGAATGCAATCAGCGTCTTGGAAAGAATGATGCCCTTGAAGTCGGATGTGGTGCCCAGCGTCGCCTGACCCGCGACTTGCCAGAACACATTCTTGGCCTGTGCGCCGCCGCTCAAGGTCACAATGGCGCCGTTGCCCACCGTGAGATTCTGTGCGATCTGGAAGATCCAGACGTCATTCGCGCCACCTGACAGCGTGACCGCGCTGGGGATGGAAACGCCCGTTCCCCATTTGTACAGCCCGGGGACCAGCGTCATCCCCTGGATGTTGCCCGCACCCAGCTCAGTGAAATTGGGCGACGTGCGGCCCGCTGCGTCCGTGTACGCGGTCTGCATGTTGAGCACGGCAACGGTCAGATTCGCCGGAGTCGGCACCGCGTAGTTGGATGCCCACACCTTGCCGGTGACCTGGGCGGACGTCGTAAACGTCGTCGCAGGACTGGACAGGGCAAATCCGGTGACATACGTCGCGGCGGCCGGGCTCAAGCCGATGTCGCCGACGACGGCTGTGACACCGGTGGTGGACACGCCGGACTTGGCCAGGATGACGTAATTGCTGGCGCTACCCAGGTTCACGGCTGCCGGACCGAGACCGTTCGGATTGGGCGGGTTGTTCTGATTGCCCGTAGAATTGCTGCTGCCACATCCGACGCCCAGCAGGGCGAGGGAAGCGAGCAAGATCGTAAAGCGTTTCATAGTGACTCTCTTCATGAGGGGTGATGGGTGTCGAGGGAATCGACATCGACCCCGCCCCTCGGCACATCCCGCTCCGGCCAACCACCACCGGTTACGTGCTGTGCAATAGAGCCCGCTGTACTAGTTTAGTCAAGTAACACAGAGTGATTAGATCATAGTTAACTATCTGCGGTTAACCAGGTTCACCGGTAGTCCCAGGTCAGTGACGCGTGCCCGCCGCCTACCAGACCAACCGTCAGCACGAGCGCCGCGTTCAGCGGCATGCTGTCCAGCCGCGCGGCAACAATCGAGGAGTCGCGCACAGCCGTGAAGTCGGCCTGGACCGAATCGCCGGGCCAGCGAATGCTCCAGTGCACGTCCTGCGTCCCTTTGAACCACCCGCCCACCATGAACAGACCTATCAGGGGCGGCAGGCCGGGGAGTTGTGCCCCCAAGACCGTGCATGCCGGGTTGCCGCAGGCAAAGGCGGCCAAACGGGTGATTATCGGAATGCGTGGCTCGAGACTGCAGGCGACGAGCGCCAGCACCGCGAAGCGGAGCAACATACGGGTAGCACGGGTTCGCGTGTACATCTCGAACTCCTCGATCGTGGGAAGCCGACCGAGGGGGCCGTCGAATAGAGGCGGGTATCGGAGGGGTGGTATACGCAGGGTAGCCGCTGGTACGTCCTTTAACAAGGACGTAGTTTCCCGACATGCCCAAAGCGGCCACGCGTCCGACCTTGGCCCAACCCGTTCCCAAGTCTCCAACAGGCATTCAGGGGTTGGACGAAATCACCGGGGGCGGGTTGCCGCGCGGCCGGCCGACGCTGGTCTGCGGCGGCCCCGGCTGCGGCAAGACGATTCTCTCGATGGAGTTCTTGATCAACGGGGCGCGCCAGTTCGACGAACCGGGCGTGTTCCTGTCGTTCGAGGAATCGGTCGAAGATCTAGCCATGAACTTCGCCTCGCTCGGCTTGGATCCGCGCCCGCTCGCAGCCCGCAAGAAACTCGCGCTGGACTACGTCCGGATCGAGCCCAATGAGATCCAGGAGACCGGCGGATACGACCTGGACGGCCTCTTCATCCGGCTGGACCACGCGATCGACTCCGTCGGTGCGAAGCGGGTGGTCCTCGACACGATCGAAACGCTCTTTTCTGGGCTGAGCGACACGCGCGTGCTGCGCGCCGAGCTGCGCCGGCTCTTCAACTGGCTGAGGACGAAGGGCGTCACCGCCATCGTGACGGGGGAGCGCGGCGACGGAGGCATGACGCGCCACGGCCTGGAAGAGTACATCACCGATTGCGTCATCGTGTTGGACCACCGGGTGGTGGACCAAAACGCGACACGGCGGCTGCGCGTCGTGAAGTATCGCGGCTCCACGCACGGTGCCAATGAGTCGCCTTTCTTCATCGACGAGTCGGGCCTCTCGGTGCTGCCGATCACGTCGTTGGGATTGCAACACCGCGTCTCCCCCGCGCGGCTCTCGACCGGCGTGCCAGACCTCGATGAGATGCTGGGAAGCAAGGGCTACTTCCGGGGCAGCAGCATTCTGATTTCCGGCAGCGCAGGGACCGGGAAAACGAGCCTGGCGGGCTACTTCGCGGAGGCCGCATGCCACCGCCGCGAGTCCGCCTTGTACTTCGCGTTTGAAGAGTCCGCCGCGCAAATCGTGCGCAACCTGCGGTCGATCGGTCTGAATCTCGAACCCTGGTTGCGCAAAGGGCTGCTCCAGATCCACGCGGCCCGCCCTACGACCAGCGGTCTGGAAGGTCACCTCAGCGCGATGCATCGCCTGATCGAGGAGAAGAAACCGCGGGTGGTCGTCGTCGATCCGATCAGCAACCTGATCTCCGTCGGCACGTCGCTCGAGGTGAAGGCGATGCTCGCACGCTTGATCGATTTCATGAAAGTCAAAGAGATGACCGCGCTGTTTACCTCGCTGACGATCGACGACAGCCATCCCGAGGGGACCGACGTTGGGATCTCCTCATTCATGGACACGTGGCTCGTGCTCCGGAACGTCGAAATGAACGGGGAACGCACCCGTACGCTCGACGTCGTGAAGTCGCGGGGCATGGCCCACTCGAACCAAGTGCGCGAGTTTGTCCTGACGGGCGAGGGCCTGAAACTGCTCGAGGTCGTGCGGCATGAGGGTCGCGTGCTGGTCGGGTCGCTGCGGGCGGCCCACCCCACGGACGGACCGGTCGCGCCACAGCGCTCCAGCAAGCGCGCGCCGCGTCCGTGAAAGCAAAATCGGGACGGCGCGCGGCCAAATCGCGCAAGACTAGGCGGAACCCGGAGTTCTTTGATCTCCGGCTCTACATCGCGGGCCAGACCGCGCGGTCGCTTGCCGCGCTGGCGAACCTGCAACGCATTTGTGACGAGCATCTGGAAGGGCGCTATCGCCTCGAGGTGATCGATCTCCTGGCGCGCCCGCAATTGGCACGCGGCGATCAGATCTTCGCGCTGCCCACCCTGGTCCGGAAACTTCCCGAACCGATTCGCAAACTGGTCGGCGATCTTTCCGACACCGAGCGCGCGTTGGTCGGGCTGGACCTGCGCCCCCGAGCATCTAACAGGTCATGAGGCGCAAGCGAGCCTCAGCCAAGCGCCGCAGTCCCACACAGCGACTCCGAGCTCGGCTGCACGACGCCGAAGCCACGCTCGAGGCCATCCGCAGCGGCGCGGTGGACGCGGTCGTCGTGTCGGGTCCCGGGGGTGATGTGACGCGCGCCTTCGAGGGCGCGACGCATCCGTACCACGTGCTGCTGAACGCCATCGGCGACGGCGCCGCACTCTTGAGTCCGGATGGGACGATTCTGTTCGGCAACCGCCGCCTGGCGGAAATCGCGCACGCACCACTCGAGAGCTTGCGTGGCTCCCGGTTCCCGCAGTTCGCGGCGCCCGCCGAGCGCCACAGCCTCGAGGCATTCGTGCGGGGAGGACGAAATGGCGGGCGTGAGTTCGCCTTCAAGGGTGAAGCAGCGTCGGCGACGCCTGTGTGGATCGCGCTTTCTCAGGTGCCGCTCGAGACGGGAAACGGGCACACCGTTCGTATGGTGATCATCACGGACCTGACTGACCGCAAGCACGCCGAGACCACACGGCTTGGGTTGCTGAAGCGCTTGCTTTCCGCGGAGGATCAGGAGCGGCGGCGGATCGCGCGGGAGCTGCATGACGAGACCGGGCAGTCGCTCACCACGCTGTTGGTGGGCCTCCGTGCCATCGCGGACATCACGGGACGCGCGGAAGTCCGCTCGATGGCGCAGCGGCTGCGAGAAGTGGCAGCACACACGGTCGACGATGTCGGGCGGTTGGCGCGGGGTCTGCATCCCGCCGTACTGGACGACAAAGGCCTCGTCGCGGCGATGCGCCGACACGTGAGCGACTTTGCCAAGGCGTTTGGTGTCGCCATCGACTTCCGTGTGGTCGGCAATGTCCCGCGCCGCATGGCCCCACTCGCACAGTCTACTATGTATCGAATCCTGCAGGAGGCGCTGACGAACGTGGCCCGGCACGCGCAGGCGCGACGGGTTGTCGTCATGCTGAAATACAAGGACGCTATGCTCGAGACCGCGATCCATGATGACGGCGTCGGATTTGACCCGGCTGCCGCTTTGACTGAAGCGTCGGGACTCGGTTTGCATGGGATGCAGGAGCGCGTCGCGCTGCTGGGAGGATCGGTGGAGATCGAGTCGCGGCGGGGACACGGGTCGACGATCCGCGCGCGCATTCCTGCTGGAATCGCG
>DASXTV010000049.1:0-134473 GCA_036505175.1 Gemmatimonadales bacterium | reverse complement strand
GACGATCGCGCTGTGGGGGTTCAACGGCACCCTCCCGCCCCAGAGCGGCACGCAGATCGGGAAAGAGTTCAACCCCCAAAATCCCCCTCTGGGCAGCACGGTCATCGCGACCTTCGTTTGGGTCGGTTCGAGCAACATCATTGATTCCGTGGCTGATTATCTGTGGACGGGGAAGCGACCCGGCAACGTGTATACGCTCGTCGAATACGTCACGGCCGGCGGGCTTTCCATGGCCACGTACGTCGCCACCAACGTGCAGAACTTCCCCTCACCGAAGACGGTTTCGGGTGACGAGCTCGTGATCAACGCGTACCTCAGGACGCCGGTGTCGGCCGGGGGGGCCCTCGTCAGTGCGTATACGGGGGTAAACCCGGTGTTTGCACAGGCGCTAGGCGCTCACCGCTCGGCAACCGGGTCCGGCTCGACGACGCCGACGTACGCTCACCCCGGCGCGATTACGGTCGGCGCGGGAGCACTCGTGTATGCCGTGTCGATGGTCTCCGACGGGTTGGTCTCCCGCTTGAGACCGCCTGGGTTCATCTGGATCACGACCTGTAGTACTAATTCCCCGCCGATGCAATTCGATGCGCAATACGCCGTGCAGGCTGCGGCGGGCTCGGTCGATCCGCAGTGGGGGTGGCAGTTCACCTCGCCCACGACGTGGCTCGCCAGTTCGCTCGCGCTCAATCCTGCGGGGGGCACCGCGAATCAGCCGCCGGTCGCGGCGTTCACACCGACCTGCAACGGGTTGTCGTGCACCTTTACGAGCACGAGCAGCGACGCCGACGGCACGATCGCGACCTACAACTGGAGCTTTGGCGACGGCGCGTCAGCGACGGCCCAAAACCCGTCCCGCACCTACGCGGCCGCGGGCACCTACACGGTCACGCTCACGGTCACCGACGACCAGGGAGCCGCCAGCGCCCAGGCGTCCCAAGACGTCACCGTGGGATCGACCAACCAGCCGCCAGTCGCCAACTTCGCTTTCACCTGTTCCGCGCTCACCTGCAACTTCACCAGCACGAGCAGCGACGCCGATGGCACGATCGCGGCCTACAACTGGAACTTTGGCGACGGCACGTCTTCGACGAGCCAAGACCCATCCCGCACCTACGCGGCCGCCGACACGTACACGGTCACATTGACCGTCACCGACGACGGCGGGGTGCGGGACAGCGCCTCGAGGAGCGTGACCGCCAGCGTAGCGTCCACGGCGACGCACCTCGCCTTTACGGTGCAGCCGAGCACCACGACCGCCGGCAGCACGATCTCGCCCGCCGTGGTCGTTGCGGCCCAGGATGGCGGTGGGAGCACGGACGCGAGCTTCAGCGGCACGATCTCCATTGCCCTGGGCGCGAACCTGAGCGGCGGATTGCTGGCCGGCACGCGTTCCGTCTCCGCCGTGAACGGCGTCGCCACGTTCTCCAACCTCAGCATCGACCGGGCGGGCAGCGGGTACACCCTGCAAGCTACGGCGACGGGCTTGACCGGCGCGGCCAGCGCGCCGTTCAACATCACGGCTCCGTCGAACGGTATCGCCTACTCCGCCGACGTCGGAACGCTCAGCCAGCGGAATCTCGACGTCCTCATCAAGGGGTTCAACGGGCTGCACCCGCACCACGGCGACGCGATCGTCGCGACCTTCTTCTGGTTCGGGCCGCCCGACATCATCACGTCGGTGACCGACGTCATAACCATGCCCGGCTTCCCCCTGGTCGGCAACACGTACCATCTCGTCGATCAGGTCAGCGCGGGCGGCATCTCGATGGCGACGTACGTCGCGACGAACGTCCAGAACTTCCCCGATCCCCCTACGGACCCGAGCGTCGTGCTCGCCGTGCGCGCCACGTTATCCCAGACGGTCGTGGACGGCGGCGTGGCCCTGCACGCCTGGTCCGGCGTCGCGACCGATTTTGCCGCCGCGCTGGGCCAGGCCCGGTCGGCCTCGGGCGCGAGCGCCAACGACACGAGCGTCGGGCCCGGGTCCATCACGGTGAATGGCGGCGCCCTCGCGCTGGCGGTGACGATGGCCAGCGCGCCCACAAACCGCATCTTCCCGAGCGGGTTCAGCCAGTTCGCCGGCTCCGTGATGATCGATGACTTTATGGCTGTCGAAACCGATTACAAGCTGGTGCCGAGCACGAGCACCGTCGACCCGCGCTGGCTCTGGTTCTTCAGCTCGCAGGGCGGCACATCCACGACGTGGCTGGCCACAGTGTTCGCGCTCAACGGGCCGCCGTGAGGTCGCCTCTGCTGCGGTAGTTGCCGGCGGTCGGGCGCGCCTCTATCATCTTCCGCCGCCGCCACGAGGTCGACCACGAAGCCCCTGCTGTCCAATGAGAGACTCCGCGACGCGCTCCTCTCGGTGAGCGGACTCTCGCCATCCCCCGACGACGATCCACTGTCGACGCCGACAGCGCGAGCGGGGTCACGCTGGGTGCACGAGATGCTGCAGCGGCTCGGCTACGTCCAGGTCGACAGCATCGCTGCGGTCGAGCGGGCGCATCACCACATCCTCTTCACTCGTAACAGCCGCTACCGGCCGGACGATCTGCGGAAGGCACTGGAGGTCGATCGGACGGCGTTCGAGAACTGGACACACAGCGCCGCGGTGCTGCCGATGGAGTGCTTCCCCTGGTGGCGGCACTACTTCGCACGGGCGCGGACGTTCGAGGCACATCCCGGCTACCGCCGGTACTTCGCGCCCGTCACGCCGAAGCTGCGGACCCGCGTGCTGGATGCGGTGCGCGAGCGAGGGGCCCTCCGGCCCCGCGACATCGCGACCGCGAAAGTGGGTTGGCACGACCGCTACTTCGCGAAGCCGACCCTCGCGAAGCTCGCCCTCGAGTACCTGTGGCGTATCGGGGTGCTGGCCGTCACGGCGCGCGATGGTCAGGAGAAGGTCTACGACCTCGTCGAGCGCGTTGTGCCAGCGCCATTTCTCGAATTCACGCCGACGCGTCGCGCATACGTCGACTGGATGTGCGAGCGCGCCCTCGAGCGGCTCGTTGCGGCGACGCCGACGCAGATCGCCCGCTTCTTCGACGGAATCTCGACAGCCGAGGCCCGCACCTGGTGCACGCGCAACCAGGGCGGGCGCGTGCGCGAGGTCGTGGTGGAGGGGGCCAACGGGAGCCACCAGACGGGCTTCTACGCACTCGAGTCCGTGGTAGAGCGCCTCGACACCTTCCCTGAACCCTCGCCCAGCTTGCTTCTCCTCAATCCGTTCGATCCGGTCGTCCATGCGCGGGGCAGCGGCCGGACCGAGCGACTCTTTGGCTTCGAGTTTCGCATGGAGATCTGGGTGCCGCCGCACCGGCGCGTGTACGGCTACTACGTGTTGCCGATCCTCGAAGGGCGGCGCTTCACGGGGCGTGTGGAAGTGAAACTCGAACGGGAGCGGGGAGTGTTAGCCGCGCTGGCCGTATGGTGGGAGTCGGGAGTTCGAGCCACGGCGGCGCGCCGGCAGGCCCTGCGACACGAGCTTATGGCGCTGGCCGGCTTCGTCGGAGCGAAACGGGTGAAGGGCCCCTGACGCCCGTGATCCGGCAAAACAGCCGGCCGTCATCTGCCCACCAGGGCGCGCGCCCGCCGAAACACCCCATCACACATTCGCCGCGTCAGCCGTCCGGTATTCGTGTTCTGCCGGCTCGGATGATACGATGCGATCAGGGTCGTGCCGTCCGGTAGCGCCGACTCGGCGCCGTGCGCGAAGCGGGGCCGCGCCCCGGGCGGAAGCCGGTCCCACCACCCCGCGGCTTTGAGCCAAGCGTCGTGGGCGATGCGGCCGAGCGTGATGACCACCCGCACCCGTCGCAGCAGCGACAATTCGGCCCGGAGGTAGGGGCGGCAGCGGTCCAACTCGACACGTTGCGGCCTGTTCCCGGGCGGCGCGCAACGCGCCGCCGCCGTGATGAAGCAGTCCCTGAGGTGGAGCCCGTCCCCGCGGCGGGTGGAGATCGCCTGAGTGGCGAACCCGGCGCGATACAGCGCGGCGTAGAGCCAGTCGCCCGACGAATCGCCGGTAAACATCCGTCCCGTGCGATTCCCGCCGTGCGCCGCGGGGGCTAGCCCAACGATGAGCAGGCGTGCGTTGGGGTCGCCGAACGCCGGCACCGGCCGGCCCCAGTAGTCCCAGTCATGGAACTCGCGCTTTTTGTCCCGCGCCACGCGCTCGCGCCAGCGCACGAGCCGCGGGCAACGGCGGCACGCGACGATACGACGTTCGAGCTCGTCGAGGGCCGAAGGCCACGCCCTTGGCGTCACGCTGCCCGTCGTCCCAGCAGCTGCGCGTTCAGAGCAACAATCACCGTCGACAGGGACATGAATACCGCGCCGAGCGCCGGCGACAACAAGATCCCGGCCGGGCGATAGAGCACGCCCGCCGCCAGCGGCAGGGCGACCGCGTTGTAGCCCGTGGCCCACCACAGGTTCTGCACGATTTTTCGATAGGTCGCCCGTGACAATCCGATGATGGCGGGAACGTCGCGCGGATCTGAACGGACCAACACGATGTCGGCCGATTCGATGGCGACGTCCGTCCCCGCTCCAATCGCAATCCCCACATCGGCCTCGACCAGTGCCGGAGCATCATTCACACCGTCGCCGACCATCGCCACGGTCAGCTTGCGCGCTTTGATCTCCCGGATCTTTGCAGCCTTCTGGCCTGGTAGCACTTCCGCGAAGTACTCATCGAGCCCCAGCTCCTGGGCGACCCAGCGCGCGACCGGCGTTGCATCGCCCGTAAGCATCATCGCGCGGATGCCCATCGCTTTGAGCCGCGCGAGCGCCTCGCGCGCCTCGGGTCTGATGATGTCCGCCAACGCGATCGCGCCCGCGACCTTCGAATCGATGACGACATACACGATTGTCTTGCCTTGCTCAGCGGTCTGGCGCACCCGAGCATCGCTCGCCGCGAGCCGCTGCTCTTTCAAGTAGCCGGGGCTCACCACTGCGACCTGCGTCCCCTCCACGACGCCACGCGCGCCCTTTCCCGGAATCGCGCCAACGTTGCCTGGCATGGGATACGTGATGCCGCGGTCAGCCGCCGCGCGCACGATGCCGGCCGCGATGGGGTGTTCGGAGCGGCTTTCGATCGCGGCGGCGAGCCGCAAGACTTCCTCCTCGTTGCGGCCGTCGAGAGCGATGACATCGGTTACGCCGAATCGCCCCTCGGTCAACGTCCCCGTCTTGTCGAAGACGATCGCATCGAGGGCGCGGGCCCGCTCGAATGCGGCGCGATCGCGGATGAGCAGGCCGCTCCGCGCCGCCAGCGCTGTAGAAACCGCCACGACGAGCGGCACGGCAAGGCCAAGCGCGTGGGGACACGTGATCACCATGACCGTGACCATGCGCTCGAGCGCGAAGTCGAGCTGCCGTCCCGCCACAAGCCACGCGATGAGTGTCGCCGTACCCGCCACGATGGCGATGATCGTCAGCCAGAGCGCGGCACGATTGGCGGTGTCTTGTGTGCGCGACCGCGTCTCCTGGGCGCGTCGCACCAGCTCGATCACCTGCGACACGTAGGTCTCGGCGCCGGTCCGCGTGACGCTTACGGTGATCGCCGCCTCGCCATTTACGGCCCCGCCGAGCACCTCGTCTCCAAGCGATTTCTCCACCGGTCGGGACTCGCCCGTGAGCAACGCCTGGTTGATCGTGGTGCGCCCTTCGGTGAGTGTTCCATCAGTCGGGATCTTCTCGCCAGGCTTTACGAGTACGAGATCGCCAGCCTGCAACGAGGTCAGAGGCACTTCCTCCGTCGAGCCGTCCGGACGCAGCCGATGCGCTTCCGCAGGCAGCAGTCGGACGAGCTCCTCCAGGGCACGGGATGCACCCAGCACGGAGCGCATCTCGAGCCAGTGGCCGAGCAGCATGATGTCGATGAGGGTCGCCGTCTCCCAGAAGAACACGGAGCCCTGGAGTCCAAAGACGACGGCCGCGCTGTAGATGTAGGCCACCGTTATCGCGAGCCCTACCAGGGTCATCATGCCCGGGAGTCGCTTCTTGAGCTCGTCGACCAGCCCGGTCAGAAACGGCCAGCCGCCGTAGAAGTAGACGGCCGAGGCGAACGCGAATCCGACGTAGCGGTCACCCGGGAAGCTGAGTGCCCCGCGAAGCCCCAGCAGGTGCTGGAGCATCTCGGATGTCGCGAGGACCGGAAGCGTCAGCGCGAGCGAGATCCAGAACCGGCGCCGGAAGTCGTCCACCATGCTGGCGTGTCCGGCATGGCCAGCGTCGCGCTCATGACGCTCCAGCGTCTGCGCCGCCGCATGATGCATGTGAGCCGGGGCAGGTGACGATGTATGGTGATCGTGGTTCACTGAGCTTCACCTCTCAAGCCGAAGGTAGGCCCGGTCCGCTGCTCGGTTACTGGCGACGAGCGGAAAGTCATGCCGAGGAGATGAAGTAGGGTGCTACATGCGTGACGTCAACAATCGCTATGGAGTCGTGCAGCGAATGATCTCCCCGATCAAAACCACGACCGTTCTTTGGGGCGTCTGGCTCGCCGCCTGGCTACTCGCCGCTCTTGTATGCGTCGAGCCTGGCAATGGATGTCGATTTGCGGATCACTGATTCGACGCATAGGTAGACCAACCACGGGGACATTCTTTTATGGCGACGCGCAAGCTCAAGCTGCAGGTGCAAATGACGGTCGATGGCTTCGTGGCCGGCCCGGAAGGCCAACTCGACTGGATGACGCGCAATCTCGACGAGGGGGTGATTGCCCGCATCGTCGAGATCACCGACTCGAGCGACACCATCCTGCTCGGCAGAAAGATGACCGACGGGTTCATCAAGTACTGGGAGGCCGTACCACCCGAGACCCCCGAATACGTCTTCGCGCGCAGGATGGTAGACACGCCGAAAATCGTGTTCAGCAAGACGCTGAAGCGTGTCGAGGGCAAGAATGTGAGGGTGGAGGCCGGCGACCTGGTTCAGGCAATCACCCAGCTGAAGGGTCAACGCGGCAAGGACATCGTCGTGTATGGTGGAGCGACGTTCGTGAGCCAATTGATCGAGCACGACCTGATCGACGAGTTCAACATCTTCGTGAACCCGGTCGCGATTGGGCGCGGGTTGCGGATTTTCAAGGACCGGAAGGCGCTACGGTTGACCGGTTCGACGGCGTATCCCAGCGGGGTGGTGATCAATACGTATCAGCCGGTGAGATGAGCTTGAGGCGGCCGGTAGGGGCGCAGCATGCTGCGCCCCTACTTGACGCTAGCGCCTCATGCGGCCCCCGCGAGCGAGGGCCTACGTGGCCAGTACAGCGCAATCAGGAGCGCGACCGGCAGTCCAAAGCCAACGAGTTGGGAGAAGTAGGACATCCACGGATGCAGCAGCCGCGCGGCCACGATCATCACGAGAGAGGCGAGCACGGCGAGGCGCGCCGCCTGCCGGCCGCGTGGCGTCTGGTTCAGCATCGCGACGCCGGCGGCGAGGAGCAGCGCACTCGCGAAGACTCCCAGCACGAGCGAGAGCTCGTGCGTCCCCGTGATCGTTTGCTTTGTCGCGGCTACCCACTCGACCACAGCGTTTAGGATGCCGATCACGCCGCCGAGCAACAGCGTCAGCATTGCAGCGAGCTTCATAATCACCTCACTGGTTTGAGTGTTCTCACTCGCACGGGCACGCCACGCATCTAGGCGCAGCGCCGGCGCGCTCCGTGCGACGTCCCACAAGACCCTTGCCCAGAAACCGAGGGTTCGTAAGTCGCTCTCCCGGCACTGGTCCCGAAAGAGCAGCACCATCTCTCGTCCGTACTCGGCTCGAAACTCCGGCGGGTAGGCACGCAGCAGCAGACGGTAGATGCGTTCGGCGCTCATACAGACCTCACCCCGATCAGCTTCTTGCGCCGCGCCGCACGCACCATCGCGTCGAGCCGCCGCGCCTCCGCGCGTGCCACGGAGAGGCCATGGGGTGTCAGTCGGTAGTAGCGGCGTCGCTCGTCGCCCCGCTCCGGGTCCGCCCGCTCGCCGCGTTCCTCCACGAGGCCGGCCTGCAGCAGTCGCTTCAGCGATCCGTAGAGCGTCCCCGGCCCCAGCCGCACGGTGCCCTCGGAACGCGCTGCGACACCCTTCATGATCGCGTAGCCGTGCAGCTCCCCGTCCGCGAGCGCGAGCAGGCTGTGGAACGTTGCGGGCGGCAAAGGCAGGTATGCCTCGGGCGACCGACCGGCCCGGCGTTTCGTGACCATGGCTCCCCCGCGATATATCGACGCTCGATATAGTGGTCATTCTACCCTCCGGGGCCGCCGTGTCAACCCCACGTCATCTGAAGTAAGGTGGCCTGCGACCACATCCACGGCATGCTGATGAGCGCGATCGCGTTCCAGGCCAGCATGAAGCAGCGCATCTCGCGGTTACTGTAGGGGCGGCTGCGCCAAATCACAGTGGCGTCAACTGTGAACCACGCAGCGGTCACCAGCAGGAAGGCAGCCAACTGTTTCGCTCCAAAAAACCTCACGATCAGCCCTGCCTCAAGCAGCATGAGAACTACCATCAACAGTTTGGCTGGAACCCGGCCGATTAGGGTAGCCGTCGTACGCCGGCCGGCTGCGCGGTCAGGCTCCAAATCCATCACTTGGCCAAACACCTGCGAATGCATGGCGAACAGCGCGCCGAACAGCATCGCGGCCCAGGGGAGAAGTGGGACGTGGTTCATCCAACTGCTCAACAGGAACACGAACAAATACCCCGCCTGGTTCAGAATCTCGAGCGGTGGCCGAGCCTTGAAATTGAAGCGTGGCCAGTTATAGAGCGCCGCCGCCGCAATCATGCCGGCGAAGCACAGGAGCATCTTTGCTCCGGCGAGCACACTGAATGCAACCATGAACGGCGCCTGGACCAGCGCGATGCGCAGTGGCAATCCGCGCAACTGGTCCGGCGTGCCGCGCGCGCCAAACAGAAACGTGCCTTTGCGGGGGTTGAGGCGGTCGGCTTCGTAGTCGACGATATCGTTCCAGCCGTAGAGCAGCAGGCCCATCGGAAAGCCGACGTACAGCACACCGAGCCAGAAAGCGGCGGAGTGAAATACATCTCGTTGGCCGAGCGGCAGCATGTAGAACGCAATTGCGGTGAGCCACAGACCAGGACGAGACGCTTGAAGAAGGAAATTCAGTTCGGAGCGAAGGGCGGTCACCCGATGCGCGCCAGCGCGTCGTGCATTTCCGTCGCCGTGCCGTAGCGATCGGCCGGGTTCTTGGCCATCGCCTTCACGATCACCGCCGCCAGGACGGGCGGCACATCGGCGTTGAACTTGCGCGGATCGGGCGGCTCTTCCTCCAAATGCTTCGCGACTAACGCCCACGTCGTCTCCGCCTCGAACGGCACGCGCCCCGTCAGGCACTCGAACAACACGACGCCCGCCGCGTAGAGGTCGCTGCGCGGATCGAGCTCGGCGCCCGAGAGCTGCTCCGGCGACATGTAATCCGGCGTCCCGATCGACGTGCCCGCCTCGGTGAGCCCCTTGCCTTGGGGTGGATTGGCGAGCCGCGCGATGCCGAAATCCATGACCTTCAGAAAGCCGCTCGGGTCCACCACGATGTTCTGCGGCTTGATGTCGCGATGGATGATGCCTTCGGCGTGAGCAACCTCGAGCGCGCGGCACAGCTGTTTCCCGACGGTCAGCGTCACCGCCACGGGCAACTTGCCCCGTGAAACGATGAGCTGCTTGAGCGACGTGCCCTCGACGTACTCCATCGTCAGGTAATACATCCCGTTCTGCTCGCCGAGATCGTACGTCCGGACCACGTTGCGATGCGCGATCCGCCGCGCCAGCCGGATCTCCTGCTTGAACCGCTCGAGCGCGGCGCTCCCTCCGGCCAAGGCTTCGGGCCTCAGAGTCTTGATCGCGACGGGCTCCTGCAGCTCGCGGTCGAACGCGCGGTACACGACGCCCATCCCGCCGGCGCCGAGGGTCTCTTTGATGTCGTACCGGCCTGCGAACGTCGAGCCCGGCCGAATCCCCCCCCTCCCCCCGCCCGCCCCGGGCTGCATTTGCGTCGTGGCGATCCGCTGCGTCGCCGCGCTCCCCGAGGCCTGCATCATGTACTCGACGAGCGCGGCCTTGGCCTTGAGATCCGCGACCAGGGCCTTGAACGCCTGTGCAAGCATGCCGATCTCATCGCGCGACTGAACGTCGATTTCCACGCTGTACTCGCCGTCCTGCACCTGGCGGGTCGCGACCGCGAGCCGGCGCACCGGCCCGGCGATCTGGCGCGCCTGCACGAACGCGAAGATCAGCGCGAGCACGACACCCAGCGCGACCGCCCACAGCATCGTGCGTTGCAGCGCGTTGAACGCCGCGAGCTCCGACTCGCGCGAGCGCAGCGCCACGAAGCCGCCGCGCACGTCGCCCGAGGGCGAGCGAATCGCGCCCGCCAGGCCGATGAGATGCTGATTCCCGAGCGCCGCGGCGAGCGCCATGCCCTCGCCGCCGGTATCCGCGGCCAGCGCGTCGGTTTTCATCGTGCTCTCCAACGCCGGCGCGATGTCCTGCGCCGGCACCGTGCTCCCGACCACGACGGGCTTGTCGAGCGTGTCGAGCGCGAAGAACACGACGTCCGAGTTCGTGGCCTGCTTGATGGCGGCGGCGAGCGAGTCGTCGATCTGATAGGTGGCGACGAGTGCGCCGAGTGGTGCCGCGGTGGGGCGATCGCGCAGCGGCGTGCCGATCGCCATGAACATCGTCCCCTGCACGTCGTCCAGCCATGCGCCGCTGGTCTGTTCGCCGCTCAGTGCGTTCGCGACGAGCGGCGCGATCGACAGGTCACGGTCGTACTGCTCGCGGTAATCGGTGCGCGCGATCAGGATGCCTTCGCTGTTCGTGACCAGCACCCACGCCGCGTCTACAAGTCCGCGGATGTCATCGGCCTGATCCAGCGCTTCCGCGCGCGCGCGCTGGTCGAGCAGCCGCTGCCGGTACTGCGGGACGTCCGTCGCCACCGTGCTGGCACGGCCCAGCGTGCGCGTGCGCGCCGCGAGGTAGTCGTCCACCGCTCGGCGGGTTGACAGCAGCGCCCGGTGGATCGACGCGTCGGCGGTGCGGTTCGCCTCGACCGACGTGACGCCGAACGTGATGCCGAGCACCGCCACCACAAGCAGCGTCGAGGCGAGAAAAATCTTCGCGGTGAGTCCGAACGCGGGCTTAGTAGCGCTCGCGGCCGGCATTGGTGGGGTAGTTGTGTCCGTACTTGTTGCGATGGGGCTGCCACTTGTAGCCACGCGCATTCAACGCGATCTGCACGTCGGGTTGAACTCCCGCGGTGCCGGCCGCGACGTCTTTGATGACCTCGCTGGGGATGCGCTCGTGCCATACATGCAGGCGATAGCGCCCGGCGGGCACGTCGTCGATCGCAAAGCTGCCGTCGCTCGCGGGCTGGGCGTAGTACCGATTCTCCATCACCAGCACGTACGCGACCATGCGCGGGTGCACGTTGCAGTACACGCGCACCAGGCCCGGATGCGTGAAGGTGTAGCTCTTCGCTTCGCCGCGCCCGTACAGCCCAAGGTCGAAGCTGTTGGGCTCGCTCACCGAGAACACGTTGTGGTTGAACGGGTCGTGGTTTGGAAACCGCACGGTCGAGCCGAGCGGCACGACCACGACGTGGGGCGCGTAGGTCTTGTCCGTGATCGCGATTTCGACGGTCACGGGGCGGGCGGCGGTCGTCACCGCGGCCGGTGTTTCGAGGTAGAGCACCGCATCGCCAAGATCCGGCGACGGCTTGTTGTCTTTCTCCAGAATCATGATCCGGCCGGCCACGCGACCGGCGGTCGAAAATCCCACCACGGCCAGCAGAGCAACAATTCCCACCGCCACGCGCATCGCGAATCTCCTCCAGCCTGTTGCATCCAAGGGCGTGGAGCTTACTGTAGTGCTACCCAACTCGCCAGGAGCGGACCGTGATGCGGGTCGTGCTGTTTCTCACTCTCACTGCGCAGCAACCTGCATCACCGCCACCGCCTCCCCCCCCTGCCGCCAAGCGCACCGTGGAGTTCACCGGCACCGTCCTGATGAACGGTTTCTATAATAGCGCGCGCACCAGCAACAGCGATGACCCCGTATTCGCCGACACCGACGCCGTCGGCGTGACCGGCGCGAGCGCGACGATGCGGCAGACACGGCTCGGCGTGCTCGTCACCGATCCCGAAGTACTCGGCGGCAGCTTCGCTGGTGAGGTGGACGTCGACTTCTTTGGCGGCCAGCAATCCGCCGCCGGGAATCGGACGTTCCCATTGATACGGCTGCGCCGCGCGATCGCGACGGTGCAATGGACGCATCTGCACCTCATGCTCGGCCAGGAGACGGCGCTCGTGTCGGACCGCAATCCGCGCTCGCTGGCGGGCGTGGGCGTTCCGGACTTCAGCCTCGCCGGGAATCTCTGGTTCTGGATTCCACAGGCACGGGTCACCGCGGAGTACGGCTACACGCTGCGCCTCGCGATCCAGGGCGCTGTGCTGGCCCCGATCTCTGGTGCTGCTCAGGGCGCGGTCGCGACCCAGGCCGATTCCGCGGAGCGAACCGGACGGCCCTACCTCGAGGGGCGCGTACGACTGGGGTGGGGACCGACCGACGATCCCAGCGAGGTGGCGATCGGCGGCCACATCGGCTGGCTGCGGGGGCTCGACTCGTTGTCAGGCGACTCGCTCCTCAGCTCCCGCGCAGTCACGTTCGACACACGACTGAAGCTGGGACCCGCCGAGATCCTGGGCGAAGCGTTCATCGGCCAGGCGATCGCGGGATTGGGGGGCGGCGGTATCGGACAAAACGCCGGAGTCGCAGGCGTTGCCGTGCGCACCCACGGTGGCTGGGGCCAGATCAACGTGCGCCCGCGTGCGGGCTGGATGTTCGGCGGCGGCTGCGGGATCGACGACCCGAAAGATGCGGACGTCCTGCCGAACGGCCGCTTCCGCAACCTCGTGTGCGAAGGGCACGTCGAATGGCGTCCGCCGGGGCCGCTGCTGTTTGGATTCGAGTTTCGGCGGCTCGAAACGCGCTACCAGGCGGGCGACTTCACCGTCAATCACCTGAATCTGGCGGCCGGCTTCAAGTTCTAAGAGATCCGCAGCGACCGTTGGCAGTACCGGCAGGCGACGTTGCGCGGCAGCTGCCAGCGCCCCGCCGTATCCAGCTTCTGGGGCTTGCCGCAATCGGGACAGGTGCCTTCGGCGGCGATCACGACCTGCTGGGCGCCCAGCCGTTCGACAAACGTGTACGCGCCGTAGAGCGCGAATGACGGGACGAGCAGGAAATGCGCGACGGGAATGAACACGCTGCCGATCGCCACACCCCAAAACGTCGCGAGCCCTTTGATCGCCCGCCGGATGCGTTCAGGCTTATCGAACGAGCGGATCGTAACGGTTGCGATGCTGGGAGTGGAACTGTAGCCGCTCAGCCGATAGGTGCGCGTCTCCGTCATTCCCCGCCGTTCCCCTCCCCCTTCACCCGGCGACGAACCCGCCGGGCGAATTTGCTCAGCCACCCTGAGTCGCGCGCCTGCTCCTCGCGGGTCGCGTGCAGCCAGACGGCCATGACTCCGGCGCGGCCGAGCAACCCCACGAGCCGGCTCGGGTCGTCGCGATCCACCACGGGCAGGCGCCCGATATCGTGCGTGATCATCTTCGCGGTCGCTTCTTCGAGCAATTCATCGCCATGCGTCACGATCAGGCGGCGACTGCCGAGATCGCGGACGGTTCCGTTCTCGCCATCCTCGCGCTCCAGCGCGCGCACGAGGTCTCCGCGGGTCACGAGGCCAACGAGCCGCTCGTCGTCATCGACGACCGGCCATTCCTGGCGGCGTGCCATGACGGGATCCTCATCTGCGAGACGCTGAAACAAGCCATCGACCGGCAGCGACGCGGGAACGGTGGGCACGTCCTTCTCCATCACATCGGCGACCCGCATCAGATGCAGCGGATTGACGATGTATTCGCGCATCACGTGGTGACCGCGCCGCGCCATCTTCTCGGTGAGGATAGACCGTTTCATCAAGAGGACGGTGACGGCATCCGCGGCGACGCATGCCACTAGCATCGCCGGCAGCAAGTTGACGTCGTGCGTCACTTCGAGCATGAACGCGATCGCGGTGAACGGCGCCCGCATCGTCCCGCCGAGCATCGCGCCCATCCCTAGGGCCGCCCAGACACCCGGGTCTCCTCCAGGGAGCCAGGGCGCGACGAGCGCGCCGAGGGAGCCGCCCATGATCATCAGGGGCGCCAGAACGCCGCCTGACGTTCCAGACCCGAGCGCGATCGACCAGATCACCGCCTTTGTGATCAACAGGCCCAGCAAGAACATGCCGATCAGCCGCGCGTTCAGGAGATCGCGAATGACGTCATAGCCGACACCCAGCGCGCGCGGATACAGCAAGCCGCCGAGGCCGACGACGACGCCGCCGATCGCCGGCCACCACATCCAGTGGATGGGCAGCTGCCCGAAGAAATCTTCCGACGCATACACCAGTCGCGTGAGCAGGCCGGATCCGAATCCGGCCACCAGTCCCAGGATGAGTGCGCCGGCGAGTCCGAGCATGGCGAGCGGTTGATGCGCCGCCGTTCGGAATACGGGTCCCGCGCCCATCAGCGGCACGCGCAACGCGGCCGCCACCGCCGCCGCGCTCGCGACCGGGATGAAGCTGCGCGGCTTCCACTCGAACAGCAGCAGCTCGACCGCGAGTAGCACCGCGGCGACCGGGGTCGCGAAGATGGCCGACATGCCGCCCGCCGCGCCGGCGACGAGCAGCGTCTTCCGCTCGGCCGCAGACAAATGGAAGCCCTGGGCGAACAGCGATCCGAAGGCGCCGCCGGTCATGATGATCGGACCCTCGGCGCCGAACGGCCCACCCGTCCCGATCGACAACGCTGACGACAGCGGCTTGAGAACCGCGACGCGCGCCTCCATGCGGCTGCGGCCGATGAGGATCGCCTCGAGCGCCTCCGGAATCCCGTGGCCGCGAATCTTTTCGGAGCCGTAGCGCGCCATCAGTCCGATGATCAGGCCGCCGATGATCGGGATGAGCACCGACCAGCCACCCAGATGGTGCCCCGCCGGCGAGGTCATTTCGCCGATGGCAAGGCGCTGGTAGTAGAAGAGGTTGGTGAAGAAGCCGATCAGCTTGGTGAGGACGAGCGCCACGAAGGCGCTCACTACACCGATGAACACCGCCATGACGGTGACGACCAGGACTCTGGGATTGGCGGTGAAATCCCCGCGGTTTGCGTCAGCTACGGCAGACATGTGTCAGCAATCTACCCCGGCTAGGAAGGAGGTTTCCGTTTTCGAAAAGCCATGACGGTGAGGCCCGCCAAGATGAGGAACGCCGGCACCATGAGTATCACCATGGCGACCAACATGGCGCGCATCGGGGATGGGCTCAGGGCGTCAGGCGCTGGTGCAGCAACCGAAACGCGTCGAACCAGAAGTGATCCATCAGGACGATGGTGATCACCACAGCGAGAATCACACTCCACGCAAAGCTGCGTCGTTCGTATCGCAAGTGCATGAAGTACAGCAGCGCGAGGGCTGCCTCGATCACCGCGAGCAACAGCAGCTCCGCCAACAGGACGCCAGTGGGGAGCCGCAGCAGCGTCAGGATGACCTCGAGCGCAACGATGCCGAGTAACACGACCCATACCACGACGTAGCGTTTCATCTTGCGCTCTCCACCAGCGCGTCAGCGCACATTCAGAAGATAGATCAGGGGAAAGACGAACATCCAAACCAGATCGACGAAATGCCAGTACAGTCCGGTCGTCTCGACGTGTCCTGGATCGAACCGCGCTCGCCGGTAGCCGACCGCGATCACGCCGATCACGACCACACCGCTCACCACGTGAAGGAGATGGAGACCCGTGACGCTGAAGAAAGTGGCGCCCACCAGCGGCGTGCCGCCCAGGGGATTGCGGGACAATCGCCAGCCCTCGCCGATCATGCCGACCCATTCCCGCAAATGCAGCGCGGCGAACAGCACGCCCAGCCCCATCGTCGCCACGAGCCAGCGCAGCGCCACCGCGCGCCGTCCAGCCTGAGCAGCCAGCACCGCGCCGATCATCGTGAGGCTGCTCGTCAGCAGGACAACCGTCATGACGATGCCGTTCACGATGCTGGGCCAGAGCTCGAAGGGCCGCGTCCAATCGGGATTGGCGATCCGGAGGTATCCAGAGGCGACCAACATCGCGGCGAACGTCGCCGCATCCGCGACAATGAACATCCAGACGCCGAGCTTGCGGGATGTGACGCCCGCGCCGAACGGCGATGGCTCGCTCGCTAAGGTATGCTCAACCACGGATCGTCAGGAGGGCGAGGAGATACAGCCACAGCACGGCCATGAAGTGCCAGTACAGGGCAGCGGCCTTGTACGTGGAGAGTGCCAGGACGCCCGCCGCCAGCCGCCGCTGGACGTACAGCAGACCACCGACCCCGCCGAGCACGTGCGCGGCGTGCAGCGCGGTGAATACGTAGAAGAAGGCGCTGCTCGGCCCGCTGGCCAGTAATTGCTGCTGCGCGATGAGCTGGCGCCACGCCAGTACCTGGCCCACTACGAACAGCAATCCCAGCGCGACCGTGACATGCAGACCGAGCGGTGACAGCCGGCGGCGCGCCGACTCCAGGGTCAGGCTGCTCGCGAGGAGCACCAGCGTGTTGACATAGAGCAGCGCCGGTAGGTGCAGGTGTTGCCAATCCGGCGCTCCGCTCTGCCGTACGACCAACGCGCTGGTGAGCGCGGCGAACGACATCGTGATCGTTCCGATACCGATCCACACGCCCGTCTGGGCGACGTGACTGTCGCCGGGCCCGCCGTCCGCGGTCGCAACAGAGGCGACTGGGACAGTCGGCGTCGGTGGACGAGGGGGCAGGATCGCGGTGCTCATTGCGACTCCGCCTGCATGAGGTAGTCCCTGCCACCGGGCCCCGTCACGCCATACTCGTTCGGCCCGTGCGTCACGACTGCTCGCCGGCCGCCGAAGTTGTCGTGCGGCGGCGGCGACGACGTGGACCACTCCAGCGTGGTCGCCTCCCACGGATTGTTCGGCGCCTTGGGACCGCGCAGCCGACTGCGCATCAGGTTGAACAAGAAGAGCAGCTGGACCGCGCCGGTGAAGAGCGCCGCGACGGTGATGAAGCGATGGAGCGGGATCAGCGGCTGCAGGTAATCGTCGGTGAACGCGGAGTAGCGCCGCACGTTGCCGGCAAGCCCGAGATAGTGCATCGGCATGAAGATGCTGTAGACGCCGATGAACGTGAGCCAGAAATGCCACTTGCCGAGCGTCTCGTTCATCATGCGGCCGAACAGCTTCGGGAACCAGAAATAGGTGCCCGCGAAAATGCCGAACATGGCCGCCACGCCCATGACGAAATGGAAATGCGCGACCACGAAGTACGTACCGTGCAGGTAGATGTCGGTCGAGGGCTGCGCCAGGAAGAAGCCGCTGAGCCCGCCGGTCACGAACACGGAGACGAAGCCGAGGGCGAACAGCGACGCGCTCGTGAGCCGGAGGCGTGCGCCGTAAATCGTGCCGATCCACAGGAGCGTGATGATCGCGGCAGGAATCGTGATCACCAGGGTCGGCACGGAAAACAGTGTCGCGGAGAACGGGTTCATCCCGCTCAGGAACATGTGGTGGCCCCACACCGTGTAGCTCAGGAACGCGATTGCGATCAGACACGTGATGAACACGCGGGGGCCGAGCAGCGGCTTGCGCGCGAACACGGGCAGGATCTGCGAGACGACGCCGAAGCCCGGCAGAATCGCGATGTACACCTCGGGGTGTCCGAAGAACCAGAACAGATGTTGCCACAGCAAGGGCGAACCGCCCGCGTGCGGTTGCAGGCGATCGCTGATGACCAGCCCACCGGGAATGAAGAAGCTCGTTCCAGCTACACGGTCGAGAATGAGGAGGATGCACGCCGGCAGCAGCACGGCGAACGCGACGAGGGCGATCACCGCGGTGATGAGCCAGGCCCACGTAGCGAACGGCAGGCGCGCGAGCGACATCCCCTTCGTGCGGAGGTCCAGCGTCGTCGCGATGAAGTTGAGCGCGCCGAGCAGCTGGGCCACGCAGAAGATCGCGATGGATATCGCCCACAACGTCTGGCCCGCGCCCTGACCGGGGCCGGCGTCTTCGCCGACGGCGCTGAGTGGCGCGTACGCCGTCCAGCCCGACAGCGGCGGGCCATCACCGACAAAGAACGCGGTGAGCAGCACGAGGAATGCCAGCAGCGTCACCCAGAACGACATCATGTTGATGCGCGGAAACGCCATGTCTTCGGCACCGACTTGGAGTGGCAGCAGGAAATTGCCGAAGCCGGCGAACGGCGCGGTGGTCAAGACGAAGAAGATCATGATCGTGCCGTGCATCGTCATCAGCGCGAGGTAGTACTCCGGCGTGATGACGCCCCCGGCCGCTCCCGTCGGCGCGAGCTTGCCGAGCCCGGGAACCGGCGTCTCCGGCCAGCCGAGATGGAACCGCATCAGCCACGACAACAGCATGCCGGTGAACACCGCCACGAGCGCGAGATCGAGGTACTGCCGGCCGATCACCTTGTGATCGACGCTGAACACCTGGCGCCGCAGAAAGCTTTGCGCCACTGCGACGTGCGTCATAACGCGGGCGACTGTTCTTTGAGCCACTGCATAAAATCGGCTGGCGATTTCACGTCGACGTAGGCGCGCATGCTGTAGTGTCCGAGGCCGCACAGCTGCGTGCACACGAGCTCATACTTGCCGGTCTGCGTCGCGGTGAAGTGGAGCGGGATCACCATTCCCGGCACGATGTCCTGTTGGATACGGAGCTCCGGAACGTACAGCGAGTGGTTGACGTCCTTGGCGTGGAGCCGCAGCTCGATCGGCTGATTCACGGGGATCACGAGACTGCCGACCACGATGTCATCGCGCGCCGTCGTATCGTTGGCCGGGTCCAACCCGAAGAAGTTCTCGGTTGCATCGTTCATCAGCTCGGGATGCATGCCGCCGAATCGGCCGTCCGCTCCGGCGTACCGGAAATAAAAGGCGAACTGCTCGGCCTGCACCTCGATCTGGAGCGAGCCGGGTGCGGCGGGCGTCTGGTAGACGCCCGCCCATACCTTTGAGCCGACAAATGTGAGGACCAGGATTTCGATTCCCACGAGCACCGTGGCCAGGACGACCATCGGGGTCGCGCCACCCGGGAACGTCTTGATGGGTCCACGCGCGCCGCCAGAACGCCACACAAACGTCGCCAACGCGAGCTGGGCTGCGACGAACAGGATGCCGGCCACGATCATCGTCTCGTTGAGCTGACGATCGATCCGGCTTCCGTGGGTCGAGATATCCGGGGGGAGCCACCAGATGTGGAGGGCAAAAATCGCGGCCGACGCCAGGGCAATCAGCGTCACAACGGCGGCGAAGAACTTCCCCATCGGCTAGTAGGGTCGAGCCGTCAGGACGAAGTTCACGGTCTTCGTCTCGCTGCCGGCAATCGTCACCTCCTGGCTTTTGGTTCCGAAGCGCTCATGCCACGCCGTCACGGTGTAGGTGCCCGGCGGCAACCCCGTGAGCGTGAAGCTGCCGGTCGAATCCGTGACGGCGGAGTGCGGAGTCGCGAGCACGACAAAGTACCCGTGCATCCACGGATGCACGTTGCACTTCACCGCGATGAATTCGGGCTGGTCCCACGACGTCCGGATCGGCGGCGCGCCCTTGGGCTGCGACTTGTTCCACTCGGCGTTGACCCGGGCGAGCGGATGAATGTTGTGCGAGTGGGGGTCATCATTGAAAATCTCGAGCGGCTGGTGGACCTGCATCGTCGCCACGTGCGGAATGTACAGGCAGCCTTTTTGATCGTACCGCACCGTGTCGGTCGCCGGCGGTGCGCCCTGATCTCCGGCTGCGATGTATACGACCACATAGCGCACGCTGTTGGCGGGGCCGGTCACGGCATCCTGCGTCATGACGGGCGTCGGATGCTGCGTCACACAGTTGGGCTCTTTCGACATGTCGATCGGCCGCAGCTTGGGCAGCGTGCCGGTATAGGTCACCTTGCCGCTGATCGTGCCCGCCGCCGCCGGCGGGCGGTGCGGCGGTCCGGCCGCCCCACCACCGACCGATGCCAACGCCAATGCCGCTAGGTACCGCGTGATCATTGTCCTCCCCCTCCCCCTTCTGGACCAATCGGCTTGAGCTCGCGGCCATGCGTAGAAAACCACGTCCGCCAGATCACCGACTCCCGCGTTTGCAGCGGCTGGAACGTGCGCAGGAAATGCACGAGATCCCACGCCTCCGCGGGCTTCAGTTGGTCGTCGAACGACGGCATGGGCGAGCCGTCGAGCCCGGTCATGAAGATGCGATAGAGATCTTCGTTCGTGGTCCCGCACATGAATCGGGAGCCAGTTTGAAAATCGTACGGACGAATCGGATTGTCTTTGTTATCGGTCAAATCATGCGCCGACGGCCCGTCGCCGTGACCCGCGGGGCCATGGCATTTCCAGCACTCCATCCGCTGGAACAGCTCGCGTCCGTGCAGAATGCTCTGAATCGTCGGCGCGGGTTCCGGGGGAATCGCGATCGGCTTCCCCGCCTGCGCCTTCCGCCAGCGCGGCGAGAAGGTCTTGATGTATGACACCAGGTCGATGCGGTTCTGCGGCGTGAGCGCAACCCAGGACGGCATGTTCGTGGTCACAAATCCACGCTCCAGCGAGTTGAAGAGGTCCTGGTCCGTCGGCAGCGAGCCCGACGGCGTCGAGCGGCACTTGAACGTCGCCATCGTGAAATCACGCGGCTTGGGGTCGATCCACTGGGCGTTCTCGCCCTGGGCGTCGCCATCATCGCCGTGGCAGCCGGCGCAGTAGCGGGTGTAGAGCGGTTTGCCGGAGGCGGCGTGGCCGGTCAGCGAGCCGACGTGCGTCTCCTGCGCCGGCGCCGTCGCTGCGCCACCGAGCAGGAGCACCGCGCCACAGGCCGTCACGAGCCACATCCATCGCGTTTGCGGTCTCATTGGGGGCTCCTCTCAAAACGCAAAGTCGAAGGCCAACAGCACGCTGCGGCTCCACACGACCGTCGCCGGCGTCGCCGGATCGACGCCGGAGCCGTCGCCGCTCAGGGGCACGGTCCCGACCGTCTTCGTCATCGCGAATTCGGCGTGGATCGCCATCCCATCGCGACTGAACATGAACGGATACGCCCGGACGCCGAGCGCGATGGCGTCGGCGTTGCCCTGCGTCTTGGGAATCGCGGGATCGCCCTGCTTGGACATCCGCAGCAGCTCGTACCGGCCCTGCACCAGGAGCCGGGGCGTCGCGACGTAATGGGCCTCGAGCAGCGCCGTGTTCCAGGCCGGCTTGTCGGCGCCCGGCCCCAGCGCGGCGTCGTCGGACGCGTGCGCCACGAGCGGGATGAACTCCAGATTGCCCACCCACAACTGCGCGGTCGCGCCGACCCGGAAGAAGGACTTGTTGGCCGAACCGGTGCCCGGAATCGGCGCACCGCCACTGCTGTCGAACACCGTCGGACGATGCCCGACATAGCCGAACACGCCGATCCGCTGCGGTCCCAACCCACTGCCCATCGCAAAGGCTCGACTCAGCGTAACCATAGCGTCCATGCTCTTGCCGCCGGGCACGCCTGGCTCGCCGTCGTCGGTGGTCAACAGGGCCACGCTGTAGCGCGTGTAGCTGTTGATCGAGTGGCCCGAGAATTCGGCGCCGATCTGGTTGTCCCCAAAGCCGAAGTTGTTCGCGGTGCCGACGGGCAGATAGTGGTAGGCGTAGAGGAACCCGCCATTGGCCGACAGCCAAGTGAAGCGCTTCTCGGAGAGGAGATTGTCCAGCTCGAACTTGCCGACTTTCAGATTCGCCCACGGCGAGTTGCCCAGGTTGTCGAAGCGCACGAACGCGGCCTCGACGCCGGTGGTGCCGTCGGCGTCCAACGTGGGGACCAGACCGAACGTGATGTTCTTGTACAGCGTGCCGAGGAGCAGGAAGTCGATGCCGGAGAGATCGAAGCCGGCCTGCGTGAGGGTCTTCCCGGCCGGTACCGCGTCGGTGACTTGGTTCGTCGTATTCTCGAAGCGCCACTGCGGCGTGGTGCGCATCGCGATCGGCCAGTAGCTGGGAGCCTGCCAGATCGGCGAGTCGCGGTCGTTACCCAGCTGGTAACCGTTGTCCTTGAACCGCTGTCCGAACGCATTCAGCTCCGGCCACACGGTGTGGCAGGCGGAGCAGCGGAGGCCGTACTTGCGCGCGAATGCGGGGATGGCAGTGGTGTGGGCGGCGTAAGTGGCGTAGGCCTCGGAGTACGATCGGGCCGCGATGCCGCCGCGGTTGGGTGCCATGGCCGTGCAGATCACCGTTGCCAGTGGTGCAGCAGCCCTGAGGAACCGCTTGACCATGTGACCTCCCCTCGTGGGAGAGACCCTGCGTGATAACGGTGGGTGACAGTGTTACGGCACATCTATGGCGGCGCGGCGAGGCTGTCAATTCGGTGATTCCCTACTCGTCGCCCGGCTGCGGTGGATGCTTGTCGCGCCGCCGATATGCCTTTTTGGAACGGTGCACCTTATGCGAGGGAGTCCGGAGCCGCCCTTTCACTGGCGCGTCGGGATTGGGGACCCGCACCGTGATCTTCTCTTTCTCGCGCTTGCGGCTCACGTTCGGCCTACGCGCTCCCGGATCTGACGGGCGTGGTGGCGCGCGTGAATGAGGTGAAAGCGCATCCACTCCTCGATCGTCAGATCGCCCATCCGCGGATGCTTCACGAAGAGGTTCGCCCGCCGCTCCGGCATCAAAGCGCGGTCCACCTGGTCCCACGCTTCGATGCCCGCCAGGAAATGCGCCTCGGCGGCCGCGCGACCGAGCTGCGCCGGGGTCGTGCGTTCCGGGGCTTTCCGGCCCGGCGGAAACCACTGCAATCCGAAAATGAAGAATCTCGCGACATGCTCGGCGGGTGTGCGGCGGCGGCGGGACATGGGCGCGTGGGTTCGTCGCGCTTTGAACGTCTCCGCGCTCAGGTTCAACCCCAGCGCCAGATGCTCGACGATCTGTGCCGGCGTCCACTTCCCCGCCGGTCCCTGTTCCCACGCACTGTCGCTGCGGTCCTTCAGCGGATCGAGGACCAGCGACCGCATCTCAGCGAGCCAGTCTACTGTTTGAAGAGTCTGCGACGTACGTGATGTCATCATCGCGGGGAGGGCTCACGACAACTAGTTTCCATCCGACCTGACATGCGGGGAATATTGCGAGTAGACCTGCTGCGCCGCCACCCGGTTGCGATCGCGCTGGTGGTTCTCCTTCTCGCGACGGCGATTCACCCACTGTTCCCGCTCGTGGACGCCGTCACCGGCTCCGCGCCTGGCGATGCGGACCTCGATCGGCCGATCCTCTATGTGATGTTCGCACCGCTCTCCAACACGCTCGACGCGCTCACATTCTTCAGCCAGTCCCGCGCCGAGTGGGCGTTCGCCGTCTGGATCCTGGTGCTCGGCGCATGGGGCGCGTTGCGCTCCTCAGCGACGCCGCTCACCTGGCGCCGCCGCGTCGTCCGGGCGCTGCTGGGCCCGGGCGTGCTGTTGCTGCTGGCCGTCGCCGCCGTGCTGCTCCCCCGCCCGGTGCCCCGCCTTGTCACCGACGGTACCGGAACGGTGATCGATTATCACGCCCACACCAATGCCTCACACGACGGGCGCCCCGGGTGGACGCTGGCGCGCCTCGCCGAGTGGCATGAGCGGCAGGGGTTCGAAGCGACCTACGTGACGGATCACAACGTCGTGTACGACGGCTCGCTGCCCGCCCCGGCGGGCATCTCCATCAGTTTGTTGCCGGGCGTCGAATGGAGCGTCTATCGGCAGCACGTGGTGGCGATCGGGCCGGTCGAGGCGCTGCCGCGCGACAGCTTCGGAGAAAGCACGGCGCGGATGGTCCGCATCTTCGCCGCGATCGAGCGCCAAGGGGCGTTGAGCATCGCCTCGCTCCCCGAGTACTGGCGCTACCACCGGGAAGACCTCGGCGCGTTCGTCGTCGCGGGCGTGGACGGATTCGAAATCGTGAACTGCGCGCCGAAGGCGTTGGCGTTTCCATCGGACCTGCGTCGCGAGGTGCTCGCGCTCGCCGGCAGCCGCGACTTGATGGTCGTCGGCGCGAGCGACAATCACGGCTGGGGCCAGGTGACCTGCGTGTGGAACGTCTCCCGGCCGGGCGCGCAGGGGTTCCATACGAATCGCGTCTTCGCACGGCCGCTGGCGCTGGTGCAGGGCGACGGATGGGCGTGGACCGCGGCGGTAACCCAGCCCTGGTTCATGCTGCGCTCGTTGAGCTGGAGCGAGCGGGCGAGCTGGCTCACGTGGGTCGTCATCATCCTGCTGTATCGGGCGATGCCCCGTCGTGAGGGCCAGGCCGCAGGGCTCGGCATCCTGGCCCGGTCGCTGGGGCGCCGTGCCCGCAAGACCACCGTTCCTAACGAGACCCCGACATGACAGCGCGCAACCAAACGGCGAAGTTGCACGTCTTAGTCGCGGTAGCGCTTTCCCGTCCTACTCACTCTCTGGAGACCGTCTCATGCGGGCAGCAGGTCGTTTTCTAGCACTCGGCGCACTCGTCGCACTCACGGCTCCAGCGCGGGCGCAGACAGCGCTGCCGCTCAAGCGTGCGCCGGCGCGCACGCAAACCGCGATCACAGCGGCGGATCTCATGACCCGCCTCTATCTCTATTCCGACGATTCGATGATGGGCCGGTTGGCCGGCAGCGAATACAATCTCAAGGCCACCGCCTACATCGCGGCGGAGGTCAAGCGTTTTGGACTGCGGCCCGCCGGTGATTCGGGCGGCTACTTCCAGAACGTGCCGCTCGTCAAACGTCAGCTCGACGCGAGCGCCGGGCTGTCGGTCGATGGCACGGCGATGCGTCCCTGGGACGATTTCGTGCCGCGCGATCCGGGCGTGGCGACGCGGAGCTTCGACGGCGCGCAGGCGGTGTACGCGGGCGTGCTCGGCGACAGCGCGCAGCTGACGCCGGAGCAGGCGGCCGGGAAGTTCATCGTGATCGCCGTGCGGCGCGGTCCAAACCTTCCACCTGCAGCGCAGGTGAACCGTGGCGCGCTGCTGGTGAAGTATCGCACGGCGGCCGGTATCGCGGTCGTGGCACTCGAGACATTCCCGCCCCAGGCGATCATTTTCTTCCAGCAGCCGCAGACGATCCTCCGCGACAGGCCCGTGAGTGACACGATCAGCCTGCCGGTTTACCTGTACGTGAACGCCGCCGGTGCCCGCACGTTACTTGGTGCATCGCCCGACAGCGTGCGCGCGGGCGCGGCGGGAAAGACGGTGCACGGCTCGGTGTCCTTTGTCGAAGCGCCAGCGCCCGCCCGCAACGTCGTCGCGATTCTGCCGGGGAGCGATCCCAAGCTGCGCGGCGAGTACGTGGCGATCGGCGCACATAACGACCACATCGGCTTCGACCAGGAGCCGGTGGATCACGATTCGCTCCGCGCGTTCAACGACGCCGTGCGGAAACTCGAGCTGGCTGCCCCCAATCATCGGGTGTCACCCAATCAGGTGCAGCAGATCCACGTGAACGTGGATAGCCTGCACCTCCTGCATCCGGCGCGCCGCGATTCGATCTTCAACGGCGCCGATGACGACGGCTCCGGCACCACGGCGGCACTGGAGATCGCCGAAGCATTCGCCGGCGCGCGCGTGAAACCGAAGCGCTCGCTCATTTTCGTCTGGCATACGGGCGAAGAGCTGGGGCTGTTCGGATCGCAATACTTCACCGACCACACGACGGTGACGCGCGACTCGATCGTCGCGCAGCTCAACATGGATATGATCGGCCGCGGCCGCGCCGACGACGAAAACGGCGGGGGGCCGGGGTACCTGCAGCTCATCGGCACGCGGCGCCTCTCGACCGAGCTCGGCGACCTGATCGAGACGGCGAACAAGGCGCGGAAGCAGCCGTTCACGTTCGACTATCAGTTCGACGCGACGGGCCATCCGGAGCAGTACTACTGCCGCAGCGATCACTACATGTATGCGCGCTACGGCATTCCGATCGCGTTCTTCACCACCGGCAACCACCGCGATTATCATCAGGTGACGGACGAGCCGGAGTACATCGACTACGACAAGCTCGCGCACGTGTCGCAGTTCGTGTACAACGTGACGACGGCGGTGGCGAATCTCGATCACCGTGTGGTTGTCGATAAGCCGAAACCCGACCCACACGGGAACTGCGTGCAATAGCCTGCCGACTGGCGGTGCGGTGTGCGGGTTCCGCACCCGGGCCGTAGCGCTCATCGGGCGGGAATTTCTTAGCGGCCGTGCAGGATTCCACAGCGAGATCCGTTGCTCGCTGCCACACTTCGAGATCTCGATAACTCCGGATCGGTGACTTGCCTATCGACATGATCACAACATGATGTGGCCTGACTGCAGTGCGTAACCATTACATGGCAGGGACGGGCTGTTTAACGCCTTCTCCGCATAGCTACACCGAATACCGAATACCGAATACCGATTTAGGGGCTGCCTGGCTGCGGTGGCGGAGAGCCCGAGGCACCCAGGTATTCGACCGTACCGTCGCCGTAGACGGCGAAGTGGTAGAACCGCCGTCCGATGCAGCCCGCGGGACAGTCCCCGTAGCCGACACTGTAGTCGAGCAGCATCGGATCGTCGCGTGACGCTCGGAGGTCGTTGCCGTCGCCCCCCATTCCGTCCGGCTCGGAGTAGCGCACGCCCGCGATTCCCTCGAACAAGTGCGCGAGCGCCGCGATGTTCAACGCGTCGGCAGAACGCAATACGATGAGCATCTCATTCGAGGTGGACAGCGGGTATTTCCAGTCCAACGAAAGCCCGTAGTCGTCGAGCAAACGATCCACGCGCGCGTTGCCGGTAGGCAGTTCCCCATTGACCAGTCGCTGCACCCATTCCTGATCCGCCGCCGCTTGCAGCAGCAGCCGACGCGTCTCCGGCTGGCCAAAGGTATGAATGTGATAGATGTCCACGACGGTGTCGCGCGCGCTCAGGCCGTCAGCGTTGAAAACCTGGATGAGTGCAGCGTAGTAGGTGTCGATCAGCTCCGCCGCAATTGCGATGTCGCCGTAGCCGCCCGGCTGGCTCTGCAGCTCGCGGAGCGCGAGGCGAGCCGCATCCTCGCGGTACAACTCGCGCAGGCCATCAGGGACGCGGGAGTCGTTGATGGTCGAATGCACGGACCGCGGACCGGCGGGGTCCGCGCACGCGCCAAGTGCGACCACGAGACCCAAACCACGGATGAGTTTGTTCATGTATCCCCCCTCTTCTACCCGCGCGGACCGACGCGGCGTCACAAGGGGAAAAGTAGATTGGGAGCCGATGGCTGGATACTCCGGCAAGCCTCTCGTCGACAAGCTGGGCATTAAGCCCCACACGCGCATCGCGATTCTCAACGCGCCGGGAGGCTACCGCGCGACACTGGGGAAATTGCCACCTGGCGTCATCGTCACCTCCGTGGCGCGCGGCGTCCTGCCTTTCATTCACTACTTTACCGCGGACCGTGCCCTCCTGGAGCGACAGCTCCCGGCCCTTCTTCGGGCGCTGGCGCCGGACGGTGCCTTGTGGGTCTCATGGCCAAAGAAAGCCTCCGGTGTTCCGACCGATATGACAGAAGACGTGGTACGGGCAGTGGCACTCCCGACAGGACTCGTCGATGTGAAGGTCGCCGCGATCGATGAGGTGTGGTCCGGCCTAAAGCTCGTGCGGCGACTGAAGAATCGATGACTACGAATAGCGAATACCCAAAACCGGAGACCGCTTTATGTTACAAAGTACTTGACGTTCTGGCGTCCCTCCCCTAGCTTTCCAGATATGACGTCCCCGCAACCCCTGCGTGACCGCGCGCTCGACAACCTCAACTTCATCCGCTCCACGATGGAGCGGGCCGGCTCGTTCACGGCCGTGCCCGGATGGGGCATGGTCGTGCTCGGCGTGACGGCGCTCGCCGCCTCCGCGATCGCGGGATCTCTGCCCGTGGCGCCCGTCTACGGCGAGCCGCACAGTCGCTGGTTCTGGGTCTGGATGTTCGAAGCCCTGCTCGGCGCCGGCATTGGCGTCGCCGCCCTGCTGTACAAGGCGCTGCGCGCCGGCGATGCCATCGTCCACGGCCCCGGACGACGCTTTGGACTCAGCGTGCTGCCGCCGTTCATCGTCGGGGCGCTGCTGACGTTCGTGCTCTGGCACGCCAAGCAGCTCGTACTGCTCCCAGCAGTCTGGATGCTGTGCTATGGCACCGGCGTCGTCACGGGCGGCGCATTCTCGATGCGCATCGTGCCCGTGATGGGAATCTGTTTCATGATCCTGGGCACGGTGGCGCTGCTCACACCGGCCGCCTGGCAAGCCTGGCTCCTCGCGCTCGGTTTCGGCGGCCTGCACATGCTGTTCGGGCTGATCATTGCACGGAGGTACGGTGGCTAAGAGCAACACGGCGCGGATCACCCGCGCGGAACCGGAACGCCCGGTGAAAACGAAGGCGCAACCGGCGCCGGCGAATCTCGACCGGCTGATTCACGAGCGCGTGCGGCTCGCGATCGTCAGCGCGCTCGCGGTACGCGAGAGTCTCACGTTCAACGAGCTCAAGGCGCTGCTCAAGACGAGCGACGGCAATCTCAGCGTCCACGCGCGGAAGCTCGAGGACGCCGGCTACATCACGTGCGACAAGTCGTTCCAGGCCCGAGTCCCCAAAACGGAATACCGACTCACCGCCCTCGGCAGGCGGGCGCTCGAGCGCTACCTCGACCACATGGAAGCGTTGATTCGCGTGACGCGGGCGCGCTGACGTGGATGCTTTTTTTTGCGGGATAGCTTTATGAGACAAAGTACTTCTTTCCACGTCGCGATCGTCATGGACGGCAACGGGCGCTGGGCGACGCGCCGCGGGCTGCCGCGCGCCGCCGGCCACCGCGCGGGCGCCACAGCGGTGCGTCGCGTCGTCCAAATAGCGCCGGGCTGCGGGATCACCGCGCTCACACTCTACGCGTTCTCGTCCGACAACTGGAACCGGCCGGCGGCGGAAGTCTCGACGCTCATGCGTCTGTTCGCCCGCCATCTCCGGACCGAAACGGCCGAGCTCGCTGCGGAAGGCGTGAAACTCACGGTCATCGGCCGGCGGGATCGGTTGCCGCATTCGCTCGTCACGGCGATCGCCGCCGCCGAGCAAGGGACGGCGGGCGGGACTCGCCTCGAGCTGCGAATTGCCGTCGATTACTCCGGCCGCGCCGCGATTCGCTCGGGCGAGCTGCTGCCCGATGTCGATCTCCTGATCCGCACCGGCGGCGAGCAGCGGCTGTCCGACTTCCTGCTCTGGGAATGCGCCTACGCCGAGCTGTGGTTCACCGAGCGGATGTGGCCGGACTTTGGGGCGCCACAGCTGGCGGCCGCGATCCACGAATTCCACTCACGCGACCGCCGCTTCGGCGGTCTGCCGACCCGGGAGGCCGTATGACCGCACCCCCCGCCCTGGCTCCTCGCGCCAGGCTCGGGCTCGAGATCGCGGCCGCCGGTGTCATTGGCGGAGTCGTCGGAGACCAGCTCCTGCGCGCCATGCCCTGGGGCCTGAACATGGCCCTCGGCACGACCGCGCTCGTCGGCACGGGCGCCTGGCTCCTGCGTCGGCACAAGGTTAAACCCGGACCAGACGCGGCCTGGCTCGCGATCACGGCATTACTGCTCGGGCTCGCGTTCCTGAGGCGCGACGCCCAGCCGCTGGACGCGTTCGATGCTCTGGCACTCATCGGGACGCTCGCCATGGCGGCCGCGAGCGTGCAGGGTGAAGCGATCGCCAAATGGTATCCGTTCGATTGGGTTCGCGGCGTCGCCAGCGCGGCCGGTGCCAGCGTCATCGGCGGGTTCCAGCTTCTGTTCAACGACATTCAGTGGCGGCGGGACCTGCCGCAGGATGACCGCCTTCGCAATGTGCGCCGAGTGGCGCTGGGGATCGTGCTGGCGACTCCTGTGCTCCTCATCTTTGCCGGCCTCTTCGCGTCGGCGGATCCGGTCTTCGGCAACGTCCTCTCGAATCTCTTTGCCTTCAACGCCGAGACCGTCATTTCGCACATGTTCTTCATCGGCTTCTGGGCGTTTCTGGTCGCCGGCTATTTCCGCTGGTCATTCCTCGGCCGACCGCTGCATGGGGTTACGCCAACGCTGAAGCCGATCCAGAGCGTGGTGCCTCTCGCGACCGCGCTCGGCCTCATCGATCTCCTGTTTCTGCTCTTTGTCGTGGTGCAGCTCCGGTACTTCTTTGGCGGCACCGCACTCGTCGAAGAAACGAGCGGGCTCACGTATGCCGAATACGCGCGGCGCGGATTCTTCGAGCTGATGACGGCGAGCGCCCTCGTGCTTCCCATTTTGCTCGGCGCCGAGGCGTTGGTGCATACCGGAACGGCCCCGCAGATCCGCACCTTCCGCCAGCTGTCGGGGTTGCTGCTGGCGTTGCTCGCGGTCGTGATGGTCTCGGCACTGCAGCGCATGCGGCTCTACGTCGACGCGTTCGGGCTCTCGGCACAACGGTTGTATGCGACCGCGTTCATGATCCTGCTGATCGGCGTGCTTGCCTGGTTTGCGTGGACCGTGCTGCGCGGCCGGCGTGAGCGCTTTGTGTTCGGCTCGCTCATGCAAGGGCTCGCGGTGTTAGCAGGCCTTCACTTGCTGAATCCCGATGCGTTCATCGTCAACACGAATCTCAATCGCCCGCACGCCGAGCGACCGTTTGACGCGACATACGCCGTCACACTCGGCGGGGACGCCGTGCCGCCGCTGCTCTCTGCGCGGTCCCGACTGGACGCGGAGAACCGCTGCATTGTCGTTCGTGGTCTCCTCAGACGTTGGGACCAGGCGGAAGTCGATTGGCGCACATGGAATTGGAGTCGCGCGCGCGCCCGGTCACTCGTTCGCAACCAGGCAGGCGCATTAAAGGCGGAGTTGGCGTCGTGTCCACCTCCCAAGGAGCAGCGCAATGATCACTGACGGCCTGACTCCTCTCACCGTACTGCTCTTTGCCGGCGCCGTGCTGGCCGGCGCCGCGCTGATCGTGCTCTATGTCATCGCGCGCGCCGCCAAGCGCCAGCCCTTGGCCCGCATCACCCTGCGGACGCTGCTGGGCGGAGCGGGACTGTACCTGCTGCTCTTCCTCGGCGCCTCGGTGTTCAGTCATAATCGCGTGCTGGCGCCGGGCGAGGAGAAGCACATCTGCGAGATCGATTGTCATCTGGCCTACGCAGTCGAGTCGAGCAAATCAGAGTCACTGCCGAGCGGGCTGGTGCGCCACACGGTGACGATTAAGGTGCGATTCGACGAGGAAACGATCTCGTCGCGCCGGCCGCGAGACGCGACGCTCACACCCAACAGGCGCTACGTCGCGCTGGCCGACGCCGCCGGTCGTCAGTATCCCGGCTCCACGGACGGGTTGCGACGGCGCCTCATCCCCGGCGAGTCCTACACGACCGACGTCATCTTCGATGTCCCGGCCGACGCGCAGAATCTGCGACTCGTACTTCGCAACAACGACCCCGAAACCACGTTCATCATTGGTCACGAAAACAGTCTGTTGCACGGGAGAACAACCTTCGCGCTCCCGAGGAAGGCCGTGTGAGGCATCCATTGCGAATTCTGGGGGTCACGGTTGGACTGATGATCACGGGTGCTGTTTTTGCCGCGCTCGCGGGGGCGGCATCGCTCACCACCGCTCTGTGGATCGAACGGGATCCGTGGTACATGCTGGGCCTTTTTGCGGGCCCATTTTACGGGGCGCCGATCGGTGCCATCCTGGCGCCGGTGCTGGCGTGGGCATTTCTCCGGCGCGTCCCCCTGGGGCAGATGTTCGTTTCGTTGTCGGCTGGAACGGCGATTGGCGGCGTTGTCGGATGGGTCACAACGTTCTCGACACTGGACGGCCCCAAGGTGGTCGCCGGCCTCGCGGGCGCGGTCATCGGCTGCCTGGTCGCAGCCATTCGCCTCCGGTATCAGGTGCGTAGATTGGAGGCATGACTCTCCGGATCACGCAAGTAGACGCGTTCACGAATCGTCCATTCTCCGGCAATCCCGCGGGCGTTTGCATTCTCTCGACGCCCGCCGATCCATCCTGGATGCTGAACGTCGCCCGTGAAATGAATCTCGCCGAGACTGCGTTCCTCGTTCCGCAAAAAGACGGGTACGACCTGCGTTGGTTCACACCCGCGGTCGAGGTTGATCTCTGCGGGCATGCGACGCTGGCCAGCGCCCACGTGCTGTGGGAAGACGGTCACCTGAAGCCAAAGGAGCAGGCGCGGTTTCATACCAAGAGCGGCTTGTTGACGGCTGATCGGCGCGATGGATTGATCGAGCTCGACTTCCCGGCCACGCCCGCCTCCGCGGCACCGCCCCCGGCCGGACTCATCGAGGCACTGGGCGCGAAAGCCCAATTCGTGGGACGCAGCAAGTTCGATTACCTCGTCGAAGTCGAGAGCGAATCCGCGGTGCGCCGGCTCGATCCCGACATGAGCGCCATCGCACGCGTCGAGGCTCGCGGCGTGATCGTGACGAGTCGAGCGGACAAGAACAGCGCATACGACGTCGTGTCGCGCTTCTTCGCGCCGCAATCCGGCGTCCCCGAAGATCCCGTCACTGGCTCCGCACACTGCGCACTCACGCCCTATTGGAGTGCCAAACTTGCCAAGAGCGAGCTGCGCGCGTTTCAGGCGTCACCACGAGGCGGCGAGCTGCGGCTGCGGCTCGTCGGCGATCGCGTGCGCATCGGAGGTCAAGCCGTGACGGTGTTGCGCGGCGAACTGACCGCGGGCAATATGGCGTCGTGACGGAATCCAAAAGCACGAATCGCGTCGTCGGCTATCTCTTTGCGATAGGCGCCGGCGCCACCTGGGGCACGACGGGCCCGCTCTCGACCGGCCTCTACGACCTCATGCCGGCAACGAGTATCGGCTTCTGGCGGGTGCTCATCGGCACGGTCGCACTCGGCATCTGGGGCATCATTTTCCGTCGCGACTTGTTTCGCGCGGATCGCCGCGGCTGGCTGCTCGTGGGGCTGGGCGGTGGAGCGATGGTCGCGCTGTTCGAGATCGCATATCAGTTCGCGATCGGCGGCGTCGGCGTCGCAGGAGCGGCGGCACTGCTCTATACGGCCCCCGTGATCGTCGCCGTCCTGGCTCGCGTGATACTGAAGGAAGCGTTGACGCCCACGCGTATTGCTCTCGCCGTCATCGTCATGGTCGGCGTCGCCCTCACGGTCACGGGGGGGAGCAATGCAGGGGCCGAGGCTGCACGGATGGGAGTCAGTGCGGGCGTTGCCGGCGGCCTGCTGTCGGCGCTCAGCTACGCGCTGACATCGCTGATGGGGCGCTTCGCGGCGCCTCGCTACGGAGTGGTGAAGGTGCTCTTCCTCGAAGCGATCGGCGGCGTGGTGCTGATCTGGATTGCATTGGCCATGTGGGGCCGGCCGCCGCACTTGCCCCCATCGCCGGCCGCATGGCGCGGCTTGCTCGGACTCGCCGCCGGCTCGGTCATCGCCGCGAACCTGTTGTTCTTCGGGGCAATGAAGCGGATCGAAGCCGCTCCCGCCTCGGTGGCGGCGACGATCGAACCCGTCGTCGGCGCATTGCTGGCGCTGCTGCTCTTCAGCCAGCGCCTCACCGTCCTGGGCTGGCTCGGACTACTGATGGTGGTGGGAGGAGTCGCCGCCGGCTACATGCTGGAGGGGTTGAAAAAGGATCCCGAACCAGCCTAGCGTGCAGCCGCAGTCTCGGATTCGGCGAGCCGTCCGCTGTAAAAGTTCGGCTTACCGGACGCCCGGAGCAGGCCGTGAATCACGAATTCGAGACCCACGAAAAACAGTCCGCCCCAAATCAAACCGGGTAACTCGCTCGTGTTGCGTCCGTAGGCGAGCAGCACCCAGCGCGCGAGCACGTAACACCATAGTCCTCCTGCAAACCACCCGAAGACCCGGACGATCTTGCCGCCCGAGGTCTCGATTCCCGGGATGGTGAGCAGCAGCACTTCGACCCAATGGCCCACGTACGTGAAGCTGAACGCCAGCGTGAAGGCGTCCAGAAAATCCCACAGGAACGTGCCGTGGCGCGGCAACATCACGAGGATCATGAGGGCGAGCGGGATCGCCAGCAGCGTGCTACGGGTGAGCGCTTTCATGCAGATGCACCTCCAGCCAGTCGAGGACTGTGCCCCACCAGATGCGCCGATTGCGCGGGCGCAGCACCCAGTGTCCCTCGTCGGGGAAGTAGAGGAACTTCGCGTCCACACCCATCCGCTTCGCCGCTGTAAACGCCTGATATCCTTCTGAAAGATCGACGCGATAATCGAGCTGCGAATGTACGATCAGCAGCGGCGTCTTCCAGTTGCTCACGAAATTCAGCGGCGACCACTTCTCGTACAGCGCGCGGTTGGCGTACGGCGTGCCGCCGAACTCCCAGTCGGTGAACCAGAGCTCCTCCGTCGAGCCCGCCATACTCGTGGTGTTGAACACGCCGTCGTGGTCCACCAACACCTTGAAGCGATTGGTGTGCCCGGCGATCCAGTACACCATGTAACCGCCGTACGACGCGCCGGCGGCGCCCATGCGCGTCGAGTCCACGTAGGGCAGCCGCGCGACGGCATCCGCGCCCTTCATCACGTCTTCGTACGGGTAGTCGCCCCAATGCTGCGAGATCGCGTCGGTGAACTTCTGGCCGTAGCCGGTCGACCCGTGGAAGTTCACCTCGGCGACGACGAAGCCGCGGGCTGCGAACATCTGATTGTTCCACCGCGGCCCCCAGCTATCGGTCCACGCTCCCTGCGGACCGCCATGAATGAGATAGATGAGGGGATACTTTTTCGTCGGATCGAAGCCCGGCGGCTTCTGAGACCAGCCGAAGACTGAATCGCCCAGGGCGCCGACGAAACCGAACTCCTCGAGCGGCGGCAGATCCAGCGTCGCGAGGGCGGAATCGTTGTGATGTGTCAGCGCCCTCCCCGAGACCCAGACTTCGGGCGGCTGGGTGTTGCTCTGGTGGAGATAGACCAATGCCCGGTTGTCGGGGGCTACCTGTACGCTCGTGTTCACGCCGCCGGTGATGACACGGGTGCGCCGAAAACCGGGGACCTCGATGCGATAGATGTTGTCGCGGCCGCGCTCCTCGACGACCGCGTAGATGCAGCGCGAGTTGGGGCACCAGGAATACGAACCGACCGACAAATTCCAGCCCGCCGTGGCGTCGACGGGCGTCGGGACACCCGCCCGCCGGTCCGCAATCATCAAACGAACACGATCCGCCTCGAATCCTGCACGCTCCATCGAGAGGTACGCGGCCCAGTGATTGTCTGGTGAATACCGCGGCGTGTTATCCGCACCGGGAGCAGTGGTGACCTGTCGAAGCACCGGGCCGTCCACCGCGTAGAGATCGACATTGGTGTTGTCGGCGACGGTGGTGTCGTTGTGCAGCGCGACGAGAATGTCTTTGCCATCGGGCGACACCGTGACGTCTCCATCACCCCCGGTCGCGATCGATGGCACATCGTGATCGACTTGCGTCAGGTCAGTCGCCTTGCCCGTCGCGATGTCCACGCGAAACAGGTGCTGGCGCTTGCCCGCCCGGAAATCATCCCAATGGCGCCACATCAACCCGGTCCAGATGCGGGCTTCCGTGGGATAGGCGCCGTTGCGCTGGTCGATCTCCTGGTTCGCCGGCCACTTGATGTCGCTGACCACGAGCAAGCCCGAGCCGTCGGGCAACCACAGCGGGTCGGAAACGCCGTCGGCTAACCGCGAGACCTTGCGCGCATCTCCACCGCCGATCGGGAGCAGCCAGACTTGCGCGCCCCCTTCCCGCGTCGAAATGAACGCCAGCGTCTTGCCGTCGGGTGACCAGCGCGGCTGGCGGTCTGAGCCCGGGCCCCCCGTGAGTTGCCGCGCCTTCCCGGTCGCCACCTCGACCACCCAGACGCGCGAGACGTTGCGATTGTCCTGCAGCGATGGGATCGAAACGGTGTACGCGACCCACTTGCCGTCAGGCGACAGCTGCGGATCGCTCACGACCTTCAGCGCGATGTAGTCCTCGAAAGTGATGGCGCGTTTTTGGGCGAGAGCGAATGATGGAATGATGGAAAGATGGAATGTGAGAATGATCCCGAACATTAAGGTCCTTCCAACATTCCATCGTTCCATCATTCCCCCTCAGTATTCAGGATGTGTAAGGATCGCCCGCACCAGATCGTCGAACAGCTGGGATTCAGGCGTGACATTGCCCGCGGCGTCGGTGTGCACGTTCCACGCGGCGAGCTCGTTCAGCGCAGTCGCTTCTTCATAGGTGAGATGCAGCACGTGCCCATTCGCATTCTTGCTCGCCTTGTCGAGCACATTTTTCAGCACATCGGGCAGATGCTTGGCACTTCGCACCGCGTCGTACTGTTGCCTAGTCACCGTGAGGTCCATGCGCTAATCTTGGGTACCTTCGTTGTCACCCGCAACCCAGAGCACTGATGCCCCGCACTGCATTCTTGTCCACCGGTTTTCATGTCCCGTCGCGTGTCGTGACCAACGACGATCTCGCGAAGATCATGGACACGTCCGACGAGTGGATCGTGCAGCGCAGCGGCATCAAGACGCGTTACTGGGTCGACAAGGGCGACACCGGCGTCTCACTCGCGCGCGAGGCGTCGAAAAACGCGCTCGACAAAGCGGGCCTCGCGCCGGCCGACATCGATTGCATCATCTACTGCACCTGCACACCCGATCACTTCGAGCCCGGTAACGGCGTCTTCCTGCAGCGCGAGCTCGGCCTCACCGACATTCCCGCCGTCGACGTCCGCAATCAGTGCAGCGGATTCATCTATGGATTGTCGATCGCCGACGCGTGGATCCGCACGGGACAGTACAAGAACATTCTGCTGGTCGGCGCGGAGGTGCATTCGCGCGGGCTCGACAAGACGACGCGCGGACGCGACACGGCGGTGCTGTTCGGCGACGGTGCGGGCGCTGCGGTGCTGGGACCGGTGTCGGACGACGGCCGGGGCGTCCTGTCGACCCACATTTTCGCCGACGGGCGCTACGCCGAGAAGCTCTGGGTGGACGGTCCCGGCCTGGCGCACGATCCATACGTAAGTGTCGAGATGCTGGAGCAGGGGCTGCATCGCGCCGTCATGGAGGGCCGAGACGTTTTCAAGTTCGCCTCACTGAAGATGCCCGAGTCGGTCGCCATCGCCCTCAAGACCAACCGCCTCACTCCCGCCGACGTCACGCTGCTCGTCCCGCATCAAGCCAACCTGCGCATCATCGAAATGGTCCAGAAGGCCGCCGGCCTGCGCGACGACCAGGTCTACATCAACATTCAGAAGTACGGCAACACCACCGCCGCCTCGATTCCCATCGCGCTCGATGAAGCCCTCGCCGCAGGACGGCTGCAGCGGGGCGACCTGCTCATCCTGACGGCATTCGGATCGGGGTTTACGTGGGGGAGCGCGGCAATTCGCTGGTAGCATCGATCTCCTTCAACTCCTTGAGCTCGCGCGCCGCCCCAGACGCCAGCGGCGACCCCCGGTAGCGCTCCACGAAACGCGCCAGCTCGACCTTCAGGCGACCGGTCCGCCCCAGTTTACGATAGATGTCGATCAACCCGTTGCTCGCACGCATCTGTTCGCGCGGGGCGGCAGGAGGCTGTGCGGTGCGAATCTCGAGATAGAGTCGCTCCGCCTCGTCATAGCCTTTGAGCTGCGTCTCCAGCAGGTGCGCCAATTGGAGCCGCGCCTCATGATCGCCGGGCTCGATCCGCAGATGATCGCGAAACCAGTCCGCCGCTTCGGCATACTTTCCCTGGACGATCAACACATCCTGTCGCGGATACGTGGGCGGAGGGGGGATGTCGCCATCGGCGAAGATGGTCTTGACCATAAACACGGAAACGTCGCCGACCGCGCGGTGAATGAGAAAGATGCCGGCGATGGTAAGCGGGACATTCAGGATGAGCAGAAAGACGAAGACCCCGCCCGAGATCCACCCCTTGTTCCACAGGAAGCCCCACAAGAACGACAGCAGGATGAAACACGCCGGCCCGAACCAGATCGCAACGCGGAACAAGCGAATGGCATCACTCGCATCGGTGTACTCAGGTCCTTTGGCCATCCCGCCCCACGATTGCGCGTGAAACGCCCCCTGCGCAAGTTGCGTAGAGGCCGTATTCACAGGAGAACAACATGTTCGTCACGCTGGGAATCGCAGTGGCTGCCACGGCACTCGTCGGCGGCTTTGTCATCACAAAGAACTTCGTGCGTCGCCGCCTGCGCTTCGTGGATGCGGTGCAGAGACCGTCGGCGCCGATCATTGCCGGCGCGGTCGCGGCGGTCGCGTTACTCCCCGCGACGATCCTTCCAGCCATCGGGCTCGGTACCGCGGTCGCGCTTGGCGTGGGTGTAGCAGGTGGAGTTGCCAGCGGCCGCAACGCGCCGCCGCCTTCGACTAGCTAGCGCGCAGCGCCTCAGGACGTCCCGCAACGACCCGTAACGCGCGCACCGCTTCGCGCGCGAACGTTTTCCCGGCGCCCTTTTCGACCTCTTCCAACGCGCTCCAGCGCGTAAACGCCGGCCGCACCGGCGTCGCCATCTGCAGCGTCTCGAACGCATCGGCGACCGCCAGCACCTTCACCGTGATCGCCATCGGCAGCGCTTCGATATCCCAGTCGTCGCCCACGATCTCGTAGTAGTGCGAGTACTCGGCGATGATCTCGGCGGCCCCTCGCAGCGCGCGCGCGACCGCCAGCGACTCGTCGGTGACGGACCGCGACAGCAGTCTGAGCAGCCGTTGATCGGCGGTCCCCACTTCGTGGAGCAGTGCCCCGATGCGGAGGTTCTCCAGCTCGCCCTCGGACAGCTTCAATTCGACGCCCATCGCCGCCGCCAGCTCGGCGACGCGCGTCGAGTGGCCCTCCTGATTGCTCTCGGCAGATTCGATGTGGAAGGTGAGCACTTCCAACGTCGCCAGATAGGCATTCTTCAGGTCCGCCAGCCGGGCCGCGCGCTGCTCGGCGAGCCCACCGACCACGTAGCCGGTCAGGATCAGAAAGCCACCCCACGGGACCAGCGTCAACAACGCGTCCTGGGTCAGCCCCTCTTCCATCCCCATCCCTTGAGTCGTCTGGAAGTAGAGGACGAGCATGACAACGAACAGCCCGGACCCTACGGCAAAACGCCGGCCACCGTAAAACCCCGCCAGGATGATCGGCAGATAATAGAAGCTGAGAAACGCAAACTTCTGCTCGATCAAGGAATTGATGACGAACATGGAAGCAACGAGCAGAAGCACGAGGATGCGCTCGAAGTACTTCAACACAAACCGCTGAGTCACAAAATCCTTTCCGCTAAGGAGATAGAGCGCGTCGGGCACCAAAGTGAGCGACCGGTAGGCAATCTGCAAGTGAGACGCGTCACAACTGAGCACAAGACGAGCATGCACGAGCGTTCGGCATGGAAATCGCTTAGGAGTGGTGCGGGGGGACGGCCTGTCGCGTCCTGGAGGCCCCCCCCGGTCTCGGGGAGTCGTCTGCTATGTTGTGGCGCCACTCAACCCGGGATCCTTCAAGGTTCTTCCTCGCCGGTTTGCTGCAGGACGAAGACGTCGCCGCGCCATTCGGGTCGTTTATGGAAGCCATGCCACACTGGGCTTTCATCATTATTCATAGCGTCCTCGTCGTCGTCGGCTTCTGGCTCGCGCGGAAAACCAAGCTGAACGGATTCCTGCTATTTGTCATCGCCGAGGTTTCCTATATCACCTACCACGCTCGCCTGACGCACTTCTTGTTCGCACACGTCATCGCCGAGGTATGCGACGCGCTAGCCCTTGTCACGATCGCGCTCGGGCTGAGCAAGCGGGTCTCTCCGGTCGTACCCGGGGCACTGCAGCATCGGTAGCGGCGGGTAGCGAACGAAGCGGGGGTCTGTGTCGGCGCGCAGGCACCGGTAGAACACGGATCCCCGCCGGTTCGTCGCGATCCGCACCCACTGGCAGGTCGCGCAAAGACCTACGGTTGGCTCGGTCATTAGGTCGAAAGACAAGGTAGTTATATCTTGGAGCCCGTGAGCCCAGGAGGAGTCGACGACTTCGGGCTACCACCCGGAGTCCGCGACGAGTACCTCAAAGGAGCCCGCGATCAGTTGGGGGCGATCGCAGAGCTGGCCGAACGGCTGATCGCCGCGGGCGACGACACGGCTGCAATCGAAGCGCTGCGCCGCGATGCTCATCGTCTGCGTGGCTCTGCCGGATCGTTCGGATTCCCGCAAGCGTCCGTCGTCGCCGCCGAGCTCGAAGAAGCGGCTAAGCAGTGGCTGGAGAAGCCAGCGAACGGCGTCCTGGGTCGGGGTCAGGCTGCACGGAGCTTCGTGCGGCGGCTGGCAGCGGCCTTGTTCACGAAGCAAGCGGCACCTACGCCCACCGCGCTCGCGCTCGAACCTCCACCAACCTCCACCAACCTCGACCAACCTCCACCAACCTCCGACGCACCCGGTGCTTCCGAGGTCCCCGAAGTAATTGTTGTCGAGGACGATCCCGCGCTTGCCGAGCTGCTCACGTTCGGCCTCGAAGCGCGGGGCTATCGGTTCCTCCATTTTCGCAACGGCCGCGAGGCGTTGGACCTGCTCAAGACGATGGACACGCACGGCAGCCCGCAGCCTCCGCTGCTGCTGCTCGATATCGATCTTCCCGCACTCGACGGCTATTCCATCTTCGAAGAGCTGCAACAGGAGTGCCCGGGAAAATTTCGCGTCGTGTTCACGACGGTGCACGGCAGCGAGACGGAGCAGCTGCGCGGGCTCGAGGCGGGCGCGATGGACTACATGGTGAAGCCGATGAGCCTGCGCGTCGCGCTCGAGAAGATCCGGCGCTGGGTGGGCCGATGACGGCGCGCGACTTCCTGACCGTGGTGGCGATCGTCCAGGGCGGCGCAGCGCTCGCCTTGGACTGGGCCCCCGCGATTGGCGTAGAACGAGCGCTCTGAGCCTACACGCGCAGCTGTGGATGCTCCAGCAACCGGCGCTGCAGCATCGGATGCGTCCGCCACACCTGCCACCCCATGGCCAGCACCGCGAGCACGTTTGCCGCAGCCACTGACCACCAACCGACCGTCCCCAGGACCCATTGGGCCCCGACCCCGATCGTAGCCAGGACCAGGCCCTCGAGCAGGATTGCGGTGAGCAGCACGAGCAGCGCCATCGCCGGGACGCGCTCTACTTGCTCCGCGAGCGCGACGAACACGACCCCGGCGACGACGAACGCGGCGACGTGCACCACGGTGTAGACCGCGACCAAACCGAACGTGACTACGATCTCTCCGGGACCGGACGCGCCGAGCAACAACGCGGAGCCGAGCGCCGCGGGCGTGTGGAACGGCGTCCCACCGGTGACATCCAGGACGAAGAACCAGGCCGCCACCACGGCGGCTCCGATGAGGCCCGTGACCACGCCGCGCAGCAGCGCGGGATGATCTCGGAGCGTCGTGAATCCCAGCGGACGGGGATCGTGCTCGGCGTAGTGGAGGTAGCCCATGAGCACCAGGCCGGCGGCGATGTTGGCGCCGACAACGTGCGGCCACGCGACGATGCCGAGGCGCGGCGCATGCAGGAGGACCAGCCCGACGTAGAACGTCGCTTCCTGAAGCAGCACTCCGAAGCCCAGGGCGAGCAGTAGACGGGGAGGGGCTGTGAACGCCGCGCTGACCCACGCCGTCCCCACCCCCAAGATCGCGAAAACCCCGAAGTGCAGGACCGTGTAGACGGCGATGAGTCGGAAGGTGACTTCCGAGAACTCGCGGTTCAGCAGAACCCCGGCGAGCAGTGCGGGCGTACGAAACGGATGCCCGGCTACGGTATCCGCAACGAGGAACCACAGCGCGACTACGAGTCCGGCGAGGAGTCCACCGATCACGCCGTGGACGATCACTGCTTGTGCGGGTCGCCTCATCGTCTCGACCTCGGGAAAAGGCCTCCTGCTAACATGGCGACGCCGAACGCGACTGTCTACCGGTGCGTCCGCCGCATCAGGCCCGCGACGCGCTCTGCCTCCCGCAGCACTCGCAGTGTATTCAGGCCGGCGACCTTCTTCACGTCCATCTCACTCCAGCCGCGCCGCAGCAGCTCCGCAATCAAGTCGGGGAACTTGGAGACGTCTTCCAGGCCGACCGGCACCTCCGTGATGCCATCGAAATCGGAGCCGATCCCGACGTGATCGACGCCGGCCACCTTCCGGATGTACTCGATGTGGTCGGCCACTTGCGCAAGCGTTGCATGCGGCGCCCGCGCCTCCCAGGCGCGCATCGAGTCCGCGCGCGTGGCGGAGTCGGCGCCTGTCGCGCGCAGCGCGCTCGACCATGCGTTCATGCTGTCCTGGTAGGCGCGGACGGGCTCCGAAACAAATCCCGGGTTGAAGTTCACCATCACCACGCCGCCGTTCGCGGGCACGAGCTTCAGAATCGAGTCGGGCACGTCGCGCGCGTGGTTCGTGAGGGCCCGCGCGGACGAATGTGAGAAAATGATCGGCGCGCGCGATGTGTGCAGCGCATCGGACATCGTTTGATCGTTGACGTGCGACAGATCCACCAGCATCCCGAGCCGGTTCATCTCGAGCACAACCTGCTTACCGAAGTCCGATAGACCGCGGTGTGAGGTGTCGGTGGACGCGACTGCCCAATCGAGGCTGCGCCAATGCGTCAGCGTCATGTAGCGCACGCCGAGGCGGGAGAACATCCGTAGCGCGCCAAGGGAGTTCTGAATCGCGTGCCCGCCCTCGATCCCGATGAGGCAGGAGATCTTCGCGGCCGCGAAATTGCGTTCGACCTGCGCGGCCGTCGTCGCCAGCGCCATGACGTTCGGATATTTGGCGCAGAATCGCTGCGTAAGATCGATCTGCTCGAGCGCGTAGACGGCTGGGCCGGGTCCTGAGTCCATCGTCGTCACGGGGACATAGGCGGCCCAAAACTGCCCGCCGACCCGGCCGGCGCGCAGCCGCGCGAGGTCGGTCATCAGTTTCGGCTGGTGCACCCCCAGGTTGACCGAGTCGAGGCCCCCCCGTTCGCGAATCGCGTCGGGGAGGTCGTTGTGGCCGTCGATGAGGGGCACCGTGCCGAGGATACGAATGGCTTGAGCTCGGTAATCCTGGGCGGAAAGTTGGAATGATGGAATGATGGAAAGAATGACCATCCCCACCGAGGCTCTCCGCCACACCCACTTTCCAACATTGCAACTTTCCATCGTTCCCTCTCCTTCCGGCCCAAAAGCTAGATTACCTCGTGCTCATGGGCAACGAATCGAAAGTCAAAATCGCGCTCACCGTGAACGGCGAAGCGGCTGAAGTAGCATTCGCGCCGCACAAGACGCTGCTCGAGGTCGTGCGCGAGGATCTGGGTCTTACGGGAACGAAGCACGGCTGTGAGCTCGGTGAGTGCGGTACATGCACCGTGCTGCTGGATGGAACGCCGGTGCTGTCGTGCCTGGTGCTGGGGCTCGCATGCGCCGGTCATGCCGTGCGCACCGTCGAGGGAATGGCGCAGGGCGGCAAGCTCCATCCCCTGCAAGAGACTTTCGCCGACCTCGGCGCGGCACAATGCGGCTACTGCACGCCCGCGTTCTTGCTCGCCGCCGAGGCCCTGCTCGCCGCCAATCCCAAGCCGACGCGAGACGAGATCAAAGACGCGCTGGCCGGCAACCTGTGCCGGTGCACCGGCTACATCAAGATTTACGAGGCGGTGGAGCTGGCCGCGGCTCGGATGCGGGGGGAAGTCGCGCAGCCCACCCGGGAATCGTTGTATGGCCACTCGTAAACGTGGGGAGGTTGGAAAGTTGGAAGGTAATTCTCCTTCCAACATTCCAACCGTCCAACATTCCATTATCGGCAAGGCGCTGCGCAAAGTCGACGCCGTCGCGAAAGTGACGGGCGCGACCCGTTTCGCCGACGATCTCGCGTTCCCCCGCATGCTGTACTGCAAGCTGCTGCGTAGTACCGAGCCGCACGCACGCATCATCTCGATCGATACGACGGCCGCAAAAGGACTGGAAGGCGTCCAAGCGGTGCTCACCGGTCGCGACCTGCCGATTCCGTTCGGGATCCTGCCCGTCTCCCAGGACGAGCATACGCTGTGCCTCGAGAAGGTCCGCTTCATCGGCGATCCAGTGGCGGCGGTGGCCGCGACGACTGAAGAAACCGCGACGGCCGCGCTCGATCTCATCAAGGTCGTCTACGAGCCGCTCAAGTCCTTCGACTCCGCCGCAACCGCCGTCACGCATGCCGAGCCACAGATTCACGAGTACGCCGACAGCGGCAATCTCCATAAGCTGATCAATCTCGAATTCGGCGACGCCGCAACCGGCATCGCTGAGGCCGATCTGGTGCGGGAGGATCTCTTCTTCTTTGAAGGGAGCACGCACCTGCCGATGGAGCAGCATGCCGCCGTGGCGACGTGGTCGCCAGATGGCAAGCTGACGCTGTGGAGCTCGACGCAGACACCCCATTACGTCCATCGCGCCCTCGCCAAGGTGCTGGAGCTGCCCGCCGCACGAATTCGCGTCATCGCAACGCCGAACGGGGGTGGATTCGGCGGCAAGAGCGATCCGTTCAGTCACGAGATTGCGGTCGCGAAGCTCGCGATGATCACCGGCCGCCCGGTGAAGATCACGCTGACGCGCGAAGAAGTCTTCTACTGTCATCGCGGCCGTCACCCGACGCTGATGTGGGTGAAGACCGGCGTGAAGCGCGACGGCGCGATCACGGGCATGCACTTCCGCTCGCTGCTCGACGGCGGCGCCTACGGCTCGTACGGCGTGGCGAGCACGTACTACACGGGCGCCCTCCAGACCGTCACCTACAATGTCCCGCGCTATCACTTCCAGGGCGCGCGCGCCTTCACGAACAAGGCACCGTGCGGCCCCAAGCGCGGGCACGGCACGCCGCAGCCGCGGTTCGCGCTCGAGGTGCATCTCGACAAGATCGCCGAACAGCTGGGCATCGACCCCGCGGAGCTGCGCTTGAAGACCCTCGTACCCCCCAACTCCCTCACCGCGAACTATCTGCGCGTGGGCTCGATGGGGCTCGGCAAATGCATCGCGAAGGTGGTCGAGGGATCGGAGTGGAAGAAGAAATTCCGCAAGCTTCCCGAGGGCCGCGGCGTCGGACTCGCCTGCTCGAGCTACATCTCGGGCGCCGGCCTGCCGATCTACTGGAACAACATGCCGCATTCGGGCGTGCAGCTGAAATGCGACCGCGGCGGCGGGGTGACGGTGTTCTGCGGCTCGACGGAGATCGGGCAGGGATCGGATTCCATCCTCGCCTACATCGTCGCGGAAGTGCTCGGCATCGATCCGTTCGACATCGCGGTCGTCACCGCCGACACCGACCTCACCCCAGTCGACCTCGGCAGCTACTCGAGCCGCGTCACGCTCATGACCGGGAACGCCGCATTGCAAGCCGCCGAGCGCGCGCGTCAGATCCTCGCGCTCCATGCGGGAAAGAAGCTCGAGGTGCCCGTCGAGCGGCTGACGTTCGCGGGCGGCCGCGTCTTCGACACCAAGGATCCGAAGCGCAGGATGTTGTTTGCCGAAGCGGTCCAGCTGGCGGAAGCCGCGGAGGGGACGGTCGGTACGGTGGGATCGTACACGCCGCCCAAGAGCGCCGGAACATACCGCGGCGCCGGCGTCGGGCCGTCGCCTGCCTATTCCTACAGCGCCTGTGTCGCTGCGGTGGACGTCGATCCCGAAACCGGCATCGTGCGCGTGCCGACGATTTGGATCGCGCATGACGTGGGCCGATCGATCAATTCCGCCGCCGTGATCGGGCAGGTCGAAGGCTCGATCTACATGGGGCTCGGCGAGGCGCTCATGGAGGAGATGGCTTACCGCGGCGACCTCAAAGTGGTCCACAAGATCCCTTCCCTGCTCGAATACAAGAGTCCCACGACGCTGGAGATGTGCGACGTCATCACGTACTTGATCGAGGATCCTGACCCGAACGGCCCGTTCGGGGCGAAGGAAGTCGGCCAGGGCCCGCTGTTGCCGGTGATGCCAGCCGTGGCAAATGCCGTGTACGATGCCGTCGGGGTTCGCATCGACGAAGTGCCGATCACGCCCGAGAAGGTGCTCAAAGCGTTGCGCAGAAAGCAGAAAGGCGAAGCTGGACGGTACGGTCCCGAGCATTTCCCCGACATCGCGTGGCCCGAACCGACGCGCGTACCCACACCTCAAGAAGGTGGGGACGGAAAGGCTGTGTCGCTCGCCAAGGTCTGAACGTCTCTCCTGAACACACCATCCGGAGGGACCATGCCGGTCTATCCCGTTCGTCTCATTCTATTGCTCATCGGCGCACTCATCGCGCCAACCACCCTCGCCGTCGTCGAAACCGGAAGTATCGCGGGGAACGTCCGCGATGCGACCACCGGCCAGCCCATTGTCGGAGCGAATGTCCTCGTGGTCGGGACGTCCCTTGCGACGATGACCGACGGCAACGGTCATTACGTGATCGCGAACGTCCCGGTTGGGACCTACACGGTGGTTGCGCGGTTCATCGGCTACACGTCCGGCGAGAAAAAGGGGCTTCGCGTCACGGCAAACGCGACGGTGGTCGCGGATCTGACGATCGCGTCGAGCCCGGTCGCCTTGCAGGAAGTCGTCGTGACTGGACTCTATGGGGCGCGTGCGGCTAATGGTGTCGTCCGCATACGCGGAGCCGCCGCGGCGTCACGCGCCGATGCACTCTATGTCGTAGACGGTGTGGCATACGACAGCACTGAGGCCTGGCGCTACCAACGCCAGCCCGGCAACCGCGAGCAGTACGACGAGATCGTCGAGAACTCCTTCATCGCCGTCGCCGCCGATCCCCTGTCGACCTTCTCGATCGACGTCGACCGCGCGTCCTACAGCAACATGCGGCGCTTCATCATGCAGGACGGCCAGCTGCCGCCGCGCGACGCGGTCCGCATCGAAGAGCTGGTGAACTATTTCCCCTACGACTACGCCGAGCCCGACGGCGACGACCCGCTCGCGATCCACACCGAGGTCGCACCCGCGCCCTGGAAGCCGCAACACCAGCTGGTGCGCATTGGCCTCCAAGCACGACGCGTCAAGGTAGAGAACCTCCCGGCGTCGAATTTCGTGTTCCTGCTCGACGTCTCCGGCTCAATGATGCCGGCGAACAAGCTGCCCCTCGTGAAATCGGCGATGCGGTTGCTCGTGAATCAGCTCCGCACCAAGGACCGGGTCGCGATGGTCGTGTACGCCGGTTCTGCCGGCCTGGTCCTTCCGTCCACGCCGGGCGACCAGAAGGACAAGATCCTCGACGCCATCGAGCGGTTGGAGGCTGGCGGGAGCACGGCAGGCGGCGAAGGGATTCGCCGCGCCTACGACGAGGCAGTCGCCAACTTCATCCGCGGCGGCAACAACCGCGTGATTCTCGCCACCGACGGCGACTTCAACGTCGGCGCCTCCAGCGATGCCGAGATGGTGCAGCTGATCCAGGAGAAACGCCGCACCGGCGTCTTCCTCACAGTGCTGGGCGTGGGCGAAGGCAACCTGCAGGCGGCCAAGATGGAAAAGCTCGCCGACAAGGGCAACGGCAACTACGCCTATCTCGACAACATTGCCGAGGCGCAGAAGGTCCTGGTACACGAGCTCGGCGGCACGCTCTACACCGTCGCGAAAGACGTGAAGATCCAGGTGGAATGGAACCCGGCGCGCGTGCGCGCGTACCGGCTGATCGGCTATGAGAACCGGATGCTGCGCAACGAGGATTTCGCCGACGACAAGAAGGATGCCGGCGAAGTCGGCTCCGGGCATTCCGTCACCGCTCTCTACGAAGTCGTGCCGGTCGGTGTGAACACCGACGTGACGATTCGCATGCCTGATTCGCTCCGCTACCAGCGTCGCAACGCGGTGTCGACTACCGCCGCGGGCCCTGAGCTCGTGTTCGTGAAGGTGCGCTACAAGCGGCCCGACGGCGATGAGAGCCGGTTGATCTCGCAACCGGTGCCGGCCCAAGCAGGTCAGGCGCCCTCGATAGACTTCCAGTTCCAGGCCGCGGTCGCGGAGTTTGGCCTGTTGCTGCGGAACTCGGACTTCCGCGGAAAGGCCGACCTCGGCCATGTGATTGCCGCCGCTCGCGAAGCACGCGGCAAGGACCCGGACGGCTATCGCGCCGAGTTCGTGCGATTGGCGGAGGCGGTGCGCGGCATGGGGTTGGCTCGGATAGAGAGCTCGCACTAGCCTGGACGAGCCAGGAGCCGCGGCATAAGGTGACGTGTATGCCGCGGCTCCACGTACAGGCGATCGCGTGTGCGGTGCCGGTTCTCGCGTTGACGTGTTGCGCAGCCGCTGCCGCTCAGGCCCTGCGCGGTGACGTGCGCGCTCGCGAATCGAACCTCCCCCTTTCGTACAGCACGATCGCCATCGAACCGGGTGTCGCAGGACGGTTCACGAACGACTCGGGGGCGTTCTCATTCCCCGACCTCGCCCGGGGCGATTACCGGATCGTGGTTCGCTCCATCGGCTACCTCCCGTTCGATACCGTAATCTCGGTGGCGGGCGATCCACTCGTGCTCCACGTCCTGCTGCGGTCGCTGGCCATCGAGCTGCCTCCCGTCATCGTGCTCGCTCGCGCATGCCTGCAACCCGGCCCCCCCCAGCGCGACTCAGAGCCCGAGCTGGCGGCAATCTTCGACCAGCTGCGCGAGAACGCGGCGCGCTATCGCTTATTGTCCGACGCGTACCCGTTCAGGTACTGGATCGAGCGCCAGCATTCGGACGACCCGCCGCCGGCGCGCGGGCCGGCACTCGTAGTCGATACCGTCGAACGGCGCAGCGATGCCCGCATACCCTACAAGCCCGGCGGGCTCATCATCAATCAACCAGGACCACGAGGGCGGCTCGAGCGGACACTCCGGCTCCCGACGGTGATCGATCTCGCCGACTCGGTGTTTCACAAGGCGCATTGTTTCTCCTTCGGCGGGATTGACACGCTCGCGGGTCGCTCCGAGTGGCGCGTCGATTTCCTCGCCGCCGAGCGGTTGGGCTCGCCCGACGTGGCCGGGAGCGCGTGGCTGGACTCCGATACCTATCAGCTGCGCCAGCTGATCTTCCGTCTCACGCGGCCCGAGCGAGCGCAGCGGTCGCTCAAGAACCTCGAAGTGACCGTCGCGTTCGGCGATCTGCTTCCCGCCGTGACTGTTCCGGTCCACATTGCGTCGAAATCTGAGGCGCGGCGCGATCGCCGGCATCCACCGCCCACAGCGCACGAAGAGCAGCGGTTGCTACGGGTGGAATTCCTCAACGGACGCCCCGGGACACAGTCTCCGTGACTGGACGGCCCGGACGCCGTTGAGTAAGGTCACTCATGCTGCGCCTTCCCAGCTTCACGTATCTGCAGCCGCGCACGCTCAGCGAAGCCGTTCGCATGAAGGCCGACGCCGGCCCCGACGGGATGTTCGTCGCCGGCGGCACTGACCTGTATCCCAACATGAAGCGCCGACACCAGGAGCCGAAGACCGTCATCTCGCTGATGGCGATCCCCGAGCTTATGACGGATGGTCGGATCGGCGGATCGGCGGATCGAATGGTGTTCGGAGCTGGCGTGACGTTGACGAAGCTATCCGACCATCCGACAATCCGGCGATCCGCCGTCGGTACCGCCGCCCGCGTTGTCTCTACCCCGCTGCTCCGCAACATGGGCACCCTCGGCGGCAACCTGTGTCTCGACACGCGCTGCAATTACTACAATCAGAGCTACGAGTGGCGGAAGTCCATCGACTTCTGCATGAAGAAAGACGGCAAGATCTGCTGGGTGGCGCCGTCGTCGCCGCGCTGCTGGGCGGTGAGCTCGTCCGACGTCGCGCCGGTGATGGTGGCGATCGGTGCGGAGTATCGGCTCGTTGGGCCGCAGGGCGAGCGCGTGGTCCCCGCCGGCAGGTTTTATCACAACGACGGGATCAATTATCTCACGAAGCAACCCGATGAGATTCTGGTAGACGTCCGTCTTCCCGGTCCGAACGGCTGGGACGCGGTCTACCACAAGCTGCGGCGCCGCGGTTCCTTCGATTTCCCGGTCCTCGGCGTGGCGGCATGGATTCAGTGGAACGGCACGAACGTCTCGGACGCCCGCATCGTGTTGGGTGGAGTCGCAAGCCATCCGCAGGAGATTGTGGAGGCGGGTGCGGCGCTCACAGGAGCGCCGCTCTCGGACGAGTCCATCGCCGCTGCCGCTGAAGCGGCCTACCGTCCTTCGAAGCCGATGGACAACACCGACTTTGATTTGTCGTGGAGAAAGCAGATGACCCGCGTCTACGTGACGCGGGCCATCGAGGAATTACGCGACCGACGAGGTCGCTAGCGCTTCAATCTCCGCCGTAGCCTTCGCGAGCGCCTCGGCGACGCGCTTGCGCGCGGCATCACTCTCGGCCTTCCAGCCGGTACGATAGACCGTCTTCACGAGCTGGCCTAACGCCCGGTTCACCTCGACCATCGAGCCACCCACGGTGCGCTCGACGGTTTCGGTCACGCGATCGAAGATGTCTTCGACGATGTCCTTGTGCTCGTCCAAAAAAGTCCGTCCTGTGTCGGTGATTTCGTAAACCTTCTTGCCTTCCACGTCCCGCGCGACGACGAGTCCTTCATCCTCGAGCCACTGCAACGTCGGATACACGGTGCCCGGCGACGGCGAGTAGCAGCCGTGCATGCGCTCCTCCAACTCCTTCATGACTTCGTATCCATGACGTGGCTTATCCCGCACCAGCTTCAGAATCACGTACTTCATGTCGCCGGCGCCGAACCACTGCCGCCTTCCCCCCCTCCACGCTCGACCGCCCCGGAAACCCCAAAAGCCTTCCCAGCCGAACTTCCTGCCCATCTTGGCCTCTTGTGAGATGTTACGCCACGATATTCTTGAACGATATATCTTGTCAAGACACCATTTTCGCGCTGTGCGCCAAGTCACTATCCGACTTAAGCTTGCATGTTCGACGCTCACCCGTACATTCAGGCCACGCTGCACCCCTAGTAACGCACGCCGCGCCCGTGAGAGGAGCTGCAATGGCAGTCGAAATCACCCCGCACCCGTCCTGGGTAGCGGAACTCGATACGACGCTGGAGCCCCGCCGTCAGGCGATCCTCGATACGCCGGTCATCATCGACGCGTCCGAGAATCAACTGGTCGACGGCCAGATCCAGAACTTTCTCGTCGCGTTCTATCCTATTATCCGAGACTTCCCGCAGTGGCTGCAGATGCTGCTGGATCGCTCACCGGCGATGGGCCGGGAGTTTTTCACGGATAACATTCGCGTCGAGCGCCGGCACGACGCGATGTGGCGGGCCATGGGGGACGGCTTCAACGTGCATAAGAAACGGTTCCAGGAACCGGAGCCGATGCTTCCGGAGGTCAAGAAGTTCCACGCCTACCTGACCGACATGTGCCGCAACGCGGAGTTTGGCCAGGCGGTCTCCGCCACCAATTATGCCGTCGAAGGCGTCGCGCAGAAGATTTCCGAAAAGGCCCTGCGAGGACTCGCCAAGAACGAGAAAATCGGCCCGCGCGGCCGCTGGTGGCTCGAGGAGCATGCCAAGTACGACGATGAGCATCCGATCCATGCGCTCGAGATCATCAAGGATTGCGTGAAACGGGGCAGCGATAGTCCCGAGCAAGTCACCCAGTCCGCCCTGGAAAGCCTCGAGCTGATGCGCTTCTCCATGGAGGCGTCTTATCACGCGTGACTAAAACTCGTCGCATCTCGCCGACCCGGACGGCTGGGGCAAGCACTGCGGCAGGCAAGAGTCCGCGGGTGGACTTGCTGCAGGCAGCAGCCGACATCGTCGCCGCGCTACCGGATGCCGTCGTCGTCACGGGCGCAGATCGGCGGGTGCTCGCGGTAAACGACGTCGGCGCGGAAATGCTGGGCTGGCAGGTGGGCGAAATCGTCGGCCAGGCAATCGCCGACAACCTGTCCCCCGGCGAGCGGGCGCACGTCGCCTCACGCGAAGACCGCGTCTTGGGCGGCGAAACGCAGCGGTACGAGACGCGGATCGTCAATCACCGCACCGGTGAAGAGCGGGATGTCTCGGTCTCGAGCGGCCCGTTCCGGATGCACGACGAGATCATCGGCACGGTCGCCGTCCTTCGCGATATCACCGACCCCAAGCGCGCCCAGGACACCCTGGCCCGCTCCGAGGCTCGCTACCGTCACCTCGTGGAGTCGGCCTCCGACGCGATTGTCACGCTGGATGCCAACGGCCGTTTCACCACCGTGAACCATGCCGCCGAGAACATCTCCGGCTATAAGCGCGACGAGCTGGTGGGCCAGTGGTTCGCCCCCATGCTCCACGACGACGACCTCCCGCGGGCGCTGGGGCACTTCCAGCAGGCGCTCGCCGGTGAGACGGGGTTGTTCGAATCGCAGTTCTATCGCAAAGACGGCGAGGTCCGCACCATCTCGATCACGTACTCGACGCCGCAGAAAGACGAGGAGGTGCTGTGCCTCATTCGCGACGTCACCGATCAAAAGATGCTGCAGGAGCAGCTCATACAGTCGGAAAAAATGTCGGCGATTGGACAGCTGGTTTCGGGCGTCGCGCACGAGCTCAACAATCCGCTCGCCGGCATCTCGGCGTTCGCCCAGCTCCTGCTCGCAGAGAAGCGGTTTCCGCCCGATCAGCGGACGGCGGCGGAAACGATTTACAGCGAGGCGCGCCGCGCGAGCCGCATCGTCCAGAACTTGCTCACCTTTGCGCGCCAGCATAAGGCCGAGAAGGTCCCCACCGCGATCAACCAGGTGCTCGACGACACGCTCGAGCTGCGCGGGTACGAGCTCCGCGTGCGCGGCATCGACGTCCGCCGCGAATACGACGACTCGCTACCGGACACGATGGCCGACGCACACCAGCTACAGCAGGTGTTCCTGAACCTCATCACCAATGCCGAGCAGGCGATGGAGCAGAAGGAAGGGCAACATCATCGGCTGACCGTGCGCACGCGACGCAGTGGCGACGCGATCCGGATTGAAGTCGAGGACTCCGGGAGCGGCATTCCGCCGAACCTGATCGAGCGCATCTTCAACCCCTTCTTCACGACCAAGCCGACCGGTTCGGGGACGGGTCTGGGACTCTCGATCTCGCTGGGGATCGTGCGTGAGCACGAGGGCCGGATCTGGGCCGAGAATCCGCCCCAGGGCGGCGCCCGCTTCGTGGTCGAGGTCCCGATCACCGCGCCGCGGAGCGCTGGAGAGCACGCGACCATTGAACACGTCCAGACGGTCGGGAGCGACCGCCTGCGCGTGTTGGTGGTGGACGACGAGGCCTCGGTCCGCGTGTCGCTGCAGCGCTATCTCGCCGGTAAGGGACACGAGGTCGAGACGACCGCGAGCGGCGAGGATGCCCTCGTTCGTCTCAAGGGATCGAAATACGACGCGGTGATCGTGGATATGCGCATGCCGGACCTCTCCGGCGAGCAGCTCTTCGAGCGGCTCCGCAGCAACGACCCCGGCCATGCCGAGCGCGTGATCTTCACGACGGGTGACCTCGTGAACGAGCAAATGCGCCGGTTCCTCGATGGGACCGGCCGGCCTTGCGTCCCCAAGCCATTCGAGTTCGCTTCTTTCGACCAGGCATTGCCGGCGGCGCGCCGCCGGGCGTAGTCGAACGGTCGATTGTCGCGTAGGGGCGCAGCATGCTGCGCCCCTACTCCTATGAACTCACATCCGGTACATCCATGCGCCCGATTCTCGTTGCGTTGTACGTACTGTCTCTGGGATCGCCCCTCGCCTCCCAGGAACCCTTCGACTTCTACTCCCGCGGCCCCTATCGCCCGACCGTCCCACGCCCCGAGGCGATCACCGGTTACCCGGCCGGCGACCAGCACACCATGTACGCAGTGATGCAGCACTATCTCGACACCTTGGTCGCCACTGCGAGCGACCGTGTGCGGATCGAGACTTGGGGACGCACGAGCGAGTACCGGCCCATCCGGGCGTTGATCATTTCCGATCCCGCGAACCTCGCCAAGCTCGATCAAATCCGCGCGGGTCTCGCCGAGCTGGCAGATCCGCGCAAGACGTCGGCCGCGCGCGCCGCGGCGATCGCCGCGCAGAGCCCGGCCGTCGCGGTGTTCCAGTACTCCGTCCACGGGGACGAACCGGCGGGATTCGAGGCCGCCATGCAGGTCGCCTATCAGCTCGCGGCGTCGGACGAGCCGCAGACCCTCGAGATCCTGAAGTCGGTGGTCGTGGTGCTCAACCCATCGGCCAATCCCGATGGACATGAGCGCTTCGCCGCCTGGTACAACTCCGTCGGCATCGGCGCGGATCATCCCTGGGCCTTCGAACAGAATGAGCCCTGGAGCATCACCGGCCGCTACAGCCACTACCGCTTCGACATGAATCGCGACTTGCTCGCCCAGAGCCAGCCGGAAGTTCGCGCGATGATGGACGGCATCCTGCGCTGGCGCCCCCAGGTGTTCGTGGACCATCACTCGACGACATCGTCGTTCTTCTTCCCACCGGTCGCGCAGGCGGTGAACATGAACCTGCCCCCGCAGACGACCAAGTGGTTCGCGACGTATGGCCGCGGCAACGCCGCGGCGTTCGACCGGTATGGCTGGCAGTATTACGTGGGCGGAGTATTCGACTTCTTCTACGTCGGCTATTGGGACGAATGGACCACGTTTCAGGGCGCCACCGGCATGACATACGAGACCGACGGCGGGCCTGAATTCCGCAAGCGCCGCGACGACGGCAGTATCACCACCTTCCGCGACGGCATCTCACACCACTTCGTGGCTTCCCTGGCCACGCTGGAGACGACGGAGAAGAACCGGCAGAGCCGCCTGCAGGACTACTATGAGTTCCGCCACTCGGCGATGGCGGAAGCGGCGACCGATCGCATGAAACGCGTCGTGATCGTGCCGGGCAGCGACCCGCAGTCGGCGGCGCACGTGGTCGGCTTGCTGCTCCGAAACGGGATCGAGGTCACGCGCCTGCGCCAGCCGTTGCCCTCGCGTGTCGCGCACGCCTACATCAGCCCGGGCACGACGGCGACGGCGAGAACCTTTCCTGCCGGCAGCTACGTGATCGACCTGAACCAGCCGCAGCGGCGAATCGCCAAGGCCATCCTCGAACCGCAGCCGAGCATGGAGCGGTCGTTCGTCCAGCGGGAGATCGGGAAGTTCCAGCGGAACCGGCGCCGCGGCGAAGATGCCGAGAAGGAGGACTACGGCTTCTACGACATCACGGCGTGGTCGCTGCCGTTGTCGTTCAATCTCGATGCGTATTGGACTGAGGATGCCGGCCCCGCCGGGGACCCGGTCACCGACTCGATCGTGCCGCCTCCCGCCGCGCCGGCGCGCGGTGCCAGTGCCTACGTCTTCACCAACGACAGGCCGGGGGCGGCCCGGCTCGCGCTCGCGCTCGAAGCCGAAGACTTCAAGCTCGCGGTCACGCGGCAACCGATCCTCAGCGGCGGTCGCACCTATCCGCGCGGCTCGTTCGTCGCGCGCGCGCAACGCAACCCCGCGAGTCTGCATGAGCGGATCGCGGCGTTGGGGCCTGCCATGGGCGTCCCCGTTTTCACGTTGCAGACGGCGTTTCCCGACACGGGGGATGCCGGAATCGGCTCCGAAGATGTCGGGGGACTGCACGCTCCCAAGATCCTGGTGGCCGCCGGCGATGGTATTTCAGAGACGAGTTACGGCTGGCTCTGGTACTACCTCGCTCGTGAGCTCAACGTCGCGTTCACCCCTGTACCGCTCCGCGCGATCGGGCGCATGAATGACCTCCACACTTTCAACGTGATCATCGTCCCCGATGGTAGCGGCAGCCGGATGCGTCGCGAGCTGGGCGATGATGGCGTCGAAAGGCTGAAGGCGTGGGTACGCTCTGGCAGCGTGCTGATCGGCTACGGCGGCGCGGGAGACCTCGCCGCACTCAAGGACGTGGGGTTATCGAGCATCGCGAGCGTCGCGCCCGACAGCGGCGCGAAAGCCGACACGACTGTCGCCGGAAACGAGCCCGCCTTGATCTCGAGCACCGCGCCGGCGCGTGATCGGCCGGAGTGGATCCCGGGCGCGATCTTCCGGGCGACGCTCGACACCACCCACTGGTTAACGCTGGGATACGATCGCAACCGGATGCCGGTATTCATCGACGGCGACACGTTCTGGCGCCCATCCAAAGCCGGAGCCAACGCCGTCACGTTCACTGATCCGGTAGACTCCCTGGTGCTTTCGGGCTTTACATGGCCCGACAACACCGCCCGGCTGCTGAAGGGGACGACGTGGGCGGCGGTTGAGAATCAAGGCTCCGGCAGGGTCGTGCTGTTTCTGAGTGATCCGTTATTCAGGGCGTTCTGGCGGGGACCGGCGAAGCTGCTGACGAATGCGATACTGATAGGGCCGAATCGGTAGGAGGCGGTAAAGGGGCGGTAGGGGGCGGTACCGCCTCCTACCGCCTCCTACCGCCCTACAGTTAGATCGCTCGGCTCGTCCGGATCACGTCCCTGATCTTCCGGACCGGCAGCTCGAGTTGCTGCCGGATCTTCGGCGCGATCCGGAACCAGCTCGGCTCCTCATGCATCCGCGGCGTCCGGCGGAAGATCGTAGTCTCACGATCCGGGACCTTCCAGCTCACGGTGACATGCCTCTGCTTGCGGAGCACGTCGAGCGTGACGGTCTCCCCGGCGTCGTAGGAGCGGAGGATCCGCATCGCCTGCTCGGGTGATGTCGGCTTGCGGTCACCAATCGAGATGATGACGTCGCCGCCCTTCAGCGTCAAAGACGAATCTTCCGGCGCCCGGACTACCAGCACGCCCTCGCGGGTGCCGAAGTATTCGCCGAGATCGGGGTTGAGCTTGACGAGCTCGATCCCCCCCCACACCCCCCCGATCATGAACTCGCCCGGTCCCATCTCCATCTGGGGCATCAATTCCCTGAACTTGCCCATCTCGGGCATGTCCATCGATCCGGTCCAGACACCACCGCCGAGGTCTTCAGCCACGAGCGTCGCCTTCCGCGTATCGTTGCCGCGGCGGTACTCGACCTGCACCGTGTCGCCGGGCTCCAGCTCATGCGCGAGATCGATCAGCTTCATGCCCGGCCCTGACCGCTCGTCGTCCTCCGACTCCGATCCACCGAGCGCCGTGCCGTTGAAGCGGGTGATGACGTCACCGGCCTTGATGCCCGCCTTCTCAGCTGGTCCGCCCGGTGTGATCCCTTCGATGCGCGCGCCGATCTTGTCGCTCGCGGTGTTCGCCTTGGGATCCACGATCACGCCGATGCGGCCGCGCTTGTCGCCGAACGCGTACACACCGAACGGTCCACCCTGCGTCTCGACCCGCACGCGCGGTCGCGTGCTCGGCCGGCGCGGCGACGCCTGCGCGGCCGATACGGCCGGTAGGGCCAGGCTGACGGCGAGGACTGCCACAGTCCAATTGCGAATCATCTAGTTCTCCTCCGGGCCCTTAGAGCCCGATGTAGCGAGCGCGCGTCACGTGGGCGTTCACCAGCTCCCGCATCAGTCCGACGCGCTCCTGCCAGAGTTTTACGAGCTCGGCGTCCTGTGCGCGCTGTTCCTGCTGCGCGAGCGTGCCGTCGAGAATCGAAATGCGGTCTTCCAGCTCGGCCACCAGGGCCGCCGCGTGACCGCTCAACACGCGGCCGTCGATGTCGTATTGCTGCAGGGAATCTTCGAGCGTCGCCGACTGCTGCTTCACCTGGCTCAGCTCGGCGTGGAGGCCCTGGCCCGACGGCTGGAGCAGCAGGAGTGCGGCGATCGTGGCGGCGAGGGCGAGACTGCCGGTCCACGTTCCCCACGTGCGGCGGCGGCGGGTGCGCTCGGCGCGCAGCACCGCCTGCACGGCGGGCCAGCGGTCGCGAGGCGGGCGCAGCGCCGGCAACGCCTTGAGCTGCGCGACTCGCTGGTACAGCGCTTCCAGCTCCGCCTGACACGCAGCGCAGGTGGCGATGTGCCGGCGCGCCCAGACCGACGCCTCACCTGCCCGCAGGGCTCCCAGATCTTCCATCGTGCAGTGCATCATGCATTCGCTCCTTCATCGAGCATCCGCCGCAGCCGCGCGTGGGCTCGCGCCAGCTGCGACTTGGAAAAGCTCACCGATTTACCCATCTGCTCCGCAATCTCTTCGTGGGTGTACCCTTCGACGTCGTGCAGCCACACCACCGACCGCGACGTCTCGGAAAGCAGATCGAACGCGCGCTCCAGATCGATGTTCGCGCCGACATGCATCCCTGGCTTTCCCGGCTCGTCGTCCAGCGACTCCGTCGCCCGCACCTGATCGCGACGAATCCGCATCAATGCCTTGGTCGAGGCGATGCGGCGGACCCAGCCCCAGAGATGACCTTCGCCGCGGTACTGCTTGATGTTGCGCACCACCTCGAGAAACGTCTCCTGCAGCACGTCCTCCGCATCTTCCGGCCGCCGCAGCATGCGCCGCACGAGATTGTAGACCGGCGTCTCGAAGGCCCGGTACAGGGCTTCGAGGGCTGCTTCATCTCCGGCTTGCGCGCGGGCGACGAGGACGTCCGGAACGGCGAAGGCCACGGTCATGTCCGAAAGGTATGATGCCATAACTACGTGGAACGTCGCGAATTCGTCCTAGGGGAACGCATGGTTACATAAGGCATTGCGAGGTAGTAGCTTGCCGGATGCTCAAGCCCGACGTCCACGAATGGCTCCATCACTGGCAGGATGAAGCGGACGCGGCCTACCTCTACCTCGCGCTCGCCGGCCAGGAATCCGATCCGCACCGGAAGGACGTCTACATCAAGCTGGCGGGCGTCGAAGAGAAACACGTGCAGATGTGGAGCAAGCTCCTCGCCCAGCACGGCCACGAGGTCGATCACGCGCGGCCGTCTCTGAACGCCAAGCTCCGGGCCTGGTTCGGACGGCGCTTCGGGACGCGCTACTTACTGCCGATGCTGCTGCGCGAAGAGGGTGAGGAGGTCAAGGGATACCTCAATCTCCACAAGGCATCGACCTTCGCCGACGCGCGGCAGGTCTCGCTCCAGCTCGCGAAGGAATCCGCGGCCCACGCCGGGACCCTCGCCGATCTGGCGGGCAAAGGCGCCGAGCCGTGGCACAAGACGGGCTCGGGCGGCTTTCTGCGCAACGTCGTGTACGGCTTCAACGACGGGCTGACGGCGAACTTCGGTCTGGTGGCCGGTGTGATCGGCGCGGCCGTGCAGCCGCACGTGATCATGATCTCGGGCGTCGCCGGCATGATCGCGGACGCGTTGTCCATGGGCTCGTCCGGCTATTTGGCGGCGAAGAGCGAGCAGGAGGTGTGGGAGCACGAGATCGCGATGGAAAAAGAAGAGATTCGCCTGATGCCGGACATAGAGATGGAAGAGATGGAGCTACAGTATCAGGCGAAGGGCGTCGACCCTCGCACCGCGCGCCGCATGGCCGAAGAGGTCATGCGCGACCCGGAGCGCGCGCTCGGCGAACAGGTGCGCGAGGAGCTGAAGATCGGCGAGGCGCACGCGACGCCGTTTCGCGAGGGGTGGATCACCGGTGTGGCGACGGCGGTGGGCGCGTTCATCCCGGTGGCGCCATTTCTCCTGCTGCACGGTCGCACCGCCATCTGGGCGGCGTTCACGATCGCGATGCTGTCGCACTTCATCGTGGGAGCGGCGCGTAGTTTCTTTACCGGCCGCGGCGTAATCCGCAGCGGGATCGATATGTTTGTCATCGGAGTCGGGGTCGCCGCCGTCGGTTACTTTGTCGGCGAGCTGGTGGCGAAGACGCTTTAGACGACCAGATTCACCAGCCGGTCCTGCACGTAAATCACCTTCTTCACCTTCTGCCCATCGACAAACTTCTTCACCGCCTCATCCGCGAGCACACGCGCGAGCACGTCTTTCTCCGCCATGCCGCGTGGCACCGTGAGGCGCGAGCGCAACTTGCCGTTGACCTGCACCGCGATCTCGACGTCGCCTGCCGAAGCGAGGCGCTCGTCATAGGCTGGCCAGCGCGCCTGGAACACGGAGTCCTGGTGGCCTAAGACGTCCCACAATTCTTCAGCAATGTGCGGCGCGTAGGGCGCGAGCATGATCACGAGCGGCTCCACGAGCTCCCGGCTCCCGGCTCCTTGCTCCCGCAGTTCGTTGACGTACTCCATCATCGCCGCGATCGCGGTGTTGTACTGTAACGCTTCGGTGTCCGCAGTCACCTTGCGGATCGTGCGATGAAGCTTCTGCGCGACGGAGTCAGGCGCCGCCCCTTCGCCGCCCCTCGCCGCCGCTTCGTGCACCGAGGCCCATACTTTCTCCAAAAACCTACGCTGGCCGACGATTCCTGAATCACGGAAATCACCGCCATCCTGGAAAGGCCCGAGGAACATCAGGTACATCCGGAATGTGTCCGCGCCCCACTGCTGGATGTAGGTGTCTGGAACGACCACGTTGCCGCGCGACTTCGACATCTTGGCGCCGTCCTTCACGATCAGGCCGTGAGCGCGGAATTTCGGGTACGGGGTGTCGAAATGCAGATGGCCGAGGTCAGACAACACCATGCAGATGAAGCGCGAATACAACAGATGCAGTACGGCGTGTTCGTTCCCGCCGATGTAGCTGCTGACGGGGAGCCACTTCTTGGTCCGGGCGGCGTCGAACGGCCGGTCGTGGAACTCCGTCGACGGGTAGCGAAGGTGATACCACGCCGAATCGAGGAACGTATCGGAGACGTCCGTCTCGCGGCGCGCCTGGCGGCCGCACTGGGGGCACTTCACGAAGTACCACTCTTCATGCCGGGCAAGCGGGCTCACGCCGGTGTCGTCGGGACGAAAATCCTCGATGAGTGGCAGCTCGACCGGCAAATCCTTCTCGGGCACCGGGACGACGCCGCATTTTTCGCAATAGAGGATGGGGATCGGCGGACCCCAATAGCGCTGCCGCGAGATGCACCAGTCGTGCAGCCGGTACTGCACCCGCGCGGTTGCCAATCCACGGCTCGAGAGCCATGCGACGATCTTGCGAGCGCCTGCGACGCACGGCGTGCCGTCGAACGCAGCCGAGTTCATCAGTACGCCGTTCTCGGACACACTCGGCAACGTTTCTCCCTCGACCGCGACGACCTGGCGGATCGGGAGCTTGAACTGCGTGGCGAACTCGAAGTCCCGCTTGTCGTGCGCGGGAACCGCCATGATGGCGCCGGTCCCGTACTCCATCAGGACGTAGTCGGCGATCCAGATCGGGATCGCTTCTGAAGTGGCCGGGTTTCGGGCATAGGAGCCGATGAAGACACCGGTCTTCGTCTTGTCACCTACCCGGCGCGACACGATGTCCTTGGACTGCACCTCCCGCTGATATGTCTTGACGGCCGACCGCTGCTCGACGGCGGTGAGCTCGTCGACGAGTGGGTGCTCGGGCGCGAGCACCAAATAGGTCGCGCCAAACACCGTATCGGGCCGGGTCGTGAAGACCGTGATCTTCTTACCGCTCGGCGTCTCGAAGATGAGCTCCGCCCCGTCGCTGCGGCCGATCCAGTTCCGCTGCAGCAGGACGGTGGAGGAAGACCAGTCGAGGTTCTGGAGGCTCTCGAGGAGGCGCTCCGCGTAGTTCGTGATGCGGAAGAACCATTGGTCGAGGAAACGCTGCTCGACCGGCGTGTCGCAACGCTCGCAGCGGCCGTCGATGACCTGCTCGTTGGCGAGCACGGTCTTGTCCTTGGGACACCAGTTCACCGCCGCGCGCTTCTTGTAGGCGAGTCCCGCCTTGAAGAGCTGCAGAAAGAGCCACTGCGTCCACGTGTAGTAAGCGGGATCGGTGGTCGAGAGCTCATGGCGCCAGTCGAACATGCCGCCGAAGCGCCGCAGCTGGCGCCGGAATGTGGCGATGTTCTGTGGGATGAGCTTGGCCGGATTGGTGCCGATATTGAGCGCGTAATTCTCGGAATGGATGCCGAAGGCGTCGAACCCCATCGGCTCGAACACGTCGAAGCCCTGGAGCCGCTTGAAGCGACCGTAGATGTCGGCGCCCGTGAACGCGAACATGTTGCCGACGTGCAACCCCTCGGCCGAGGGATACGGAAACATCATGAGGTTGTAGAAGGGCCGCTTGGCGCCGTCGAGGTCGGGCTCGTTAGTGCGCCGCTCAGCCCAATGGGCCTGCCACTTTGCTTCGAGCGCAGCCGGATCGTAGGTTGGGATGTCTCGCATACGGTGGTAAAACTAAACCCGAATGGCCATCAAGTCACAGCAACTGCGGCAGAGTTTTCTGATTTCCGGGGCCGGCGCCGCGGTCCTCCTCGTCGTCTTCGTCGCCTGGCTCGCCAGCAATCGCGTCGGCCACGTGCTCGAGCAGCAAGCCGATGTGCGTGGCCGGGACGTCGCCACGCGAGTCGCGGCGATCGTTACGCAGTACATGAAGGAGCGCCGTCGCGAAGTCGCCTCGCTCGCGAGCATGCCCCAGCTCGTCACGCGGGTGCGCGAGGCGGGTCAGGAGGCCAGCGCGCGCGGCCTCGACAAGCTTTCCGTCGCGACGCTCGAAGGTCAGTTCGACCCCTCACGAGGTCTGGGCGCCGACCCCGAGTTACGTGACTTCCTGCGCGCTTACGTCACCGTTTCGGACTTTTCAAACATCATTGTGACCGAAAGCCACGGCCTCAACGTGCTCGTCGCGGGGCAGGCGCCGGATTTCGTGCAGCGCGACGAGACGTGGTGGCAGCGCACGATGGCGGATGGATCGTATCAGGGCGAACCGCAGTCCGACACGACCGGCACCGTGGCGGAGCTGGAATTCGACGTCGCGATTCGGGCGCCGCGCCAGAATCGGCCAGTGGGCGTGCTGCAAACGCTCTTCAGCCTGGAGCGGCTGACCAGCCTGCTCGGCTCCGAAGAGCTCACCGGCCGCGCCTATCTCGAAGTCGTGGCGCGGGACGGCACGATGCTCCTCTCGCGCGATCGGACCCTGCTCCTGCAGGTGCTCGCGGACAAGGACCGCATTCCCCTGGCGCCGGACCCCACCACGAGCCACATCACGACGACCGCCGGCGGCCGTGAGCTCGTCGTATCCGTCCCCGCGAACCAGGGCGAGTGGTGGGTGCTCTATCGCGAGCCCGCAGCGACCGCATTTGCCGCCATGCGATCCACGCAGCTGACGATCTGGGTCGGGGCGTTGCTCGTCGCGGCGGTGGCGATCGGCGCGATGTTCTGGCTGTCGCAACGACTTGGCCGGCTGGTCACCGACCCAGTGCGTGCCGCGGGCGCGATCGCCAGCCGCGTGGCGGGGGGCGATCTCTCGGTGACGGTCACGACCCATCGCGCCGAAGCGAGCGAAGTCGCCGACCTGCTGTCGTCCGTGCATTCGATGGTCGTGGCGCTCCGACGCCTCGTCGGCGCGATCCGCGCCGCGGCCGATGAGGCCGCCGCCATGGCGACGGAAATTTCCGCCGCGACCGAGGAGATGAGCGCCTCGACCGAAGAGATGGCCGCGACCTCGCAGGACCTCTCGCGGCGCGCCGGGGAGCAGGCCCACGTCGTCCGCGCCGCGGCGGACGACGCCGCGCGGATCCTCCAGATCGCCGCGAAGCTCGCGCAAGGCGCCGAAGAAGCGGCCCGTCGCAACGCCGATCTGGCGGCGCTGGCACGACGTCACAAGGAGGGGCTGGACCAGAGCACGATCCGTCTCGCCAAGCTCGCCGACGAGGTCGCGAAGGGTGCGGAGGAAGCAACGGCGCTGGCGCAGGCCACGGCAAGGATTCAGACATTTGTGGCCCAGACGAAGGCCGTGGCGACGCAGACGAACATGCTGGCGCTCAATGCCGCAATCGAAGCGGCCCGTGCCGGACCGCAGGGACGCGGCTTCGCCGTCGTCGCCGACGAGGTGCGCAAGCTCGCGTCGGTGGCCGCAGCGGCGGCCGGCGAGACCGCCGAGACAGTGCGCGGCGTGCTCGCCCGCGTGCAGGCGACCCGCGACCGGCTGGTGCGACTGGCCGAAGGCGGCACGGCGGTCCGCGAAGCGTCGCAGACCGCCGCGCAAGGGTTGGCGACCGTGGCGAGCGAGGCCGATGCGAACGATGCCTGGAGCCGCGAGATCGCGCAGTCGGCGGCCGAGATGCGCGCGCTCGTCGAAGAGATCGCCAACCGGCTGGGCACGGTCGCCGGCCAGACCGACAGTCTCCTTGCCTCGGCAGAAGAGCTGGCCGCGTCGGGCCAGGAACAGAGCGCCTCGACGGAAGAGATCGCGTCGTCGGCGAATCAGCTCGCCGAAGCGGCCGATCGCCTTACCGGCGCCGTGAAATCATTCCGATTGTTGGCCGACGAAGTTGGAGGGGGCTCCCCTCCGGAGACGCAGCAGGCCGCTGATTAAGGCTCCGCGTCAAACACCACACTACAGCATGTCACCCCACCCTCGGCTTTGGCGAGCTCTGTACATGGGACGGGGACCACACGCACCCCGGCGCGCTCCAGACGTTCTGCTGTCTCTGGATGATGCGCTGGATAGATAACCGCCGTCCCGATCCGCAGGGCATTGGCGCCAGCCGGTTCCGACGCGGCAACGGTCATTAACTCGAGGGACGCGAAGCACTCCGGACGCACCCACTGGGCATTGATCAGGAGCAGATTGTCCGCGACCTGCGTGACTGCGCTTTTGAGGTGGAGACAGCCGGTGACCGGAACAGGGATTACCTCATAGCCCTTCTCGCTGAGGAGTGCCTCGAGCTGAGCCCGCCCATCGTGATTCGTGCGTGAGGAGAGACCCACGTAGATCGTTCGGCCCACTGCGAGCACGTCACCGCCATCGAGCGTGCCAGGTGGCTGGATCCGTTGCAGCGACTTGTACGCGCGCAAGACCTTCGCCATGGATTCGATTTCCGGCCGCCGCGAGGGAGCGCCGGGTCTCGTGATGATCGCGACGTCGTCGAGCACGAGCGCGGTATCCTCGACAAAGACTGCGTCCGGCAGCGTCGGCTCTTCCGGCGCCCGGACAACCGTGGCGCCAAGCGAGCGCAGCGCCGCCTCGTAACGCTCGTGGTCGGCGATCGCCTTGGCGACATCGATGGGATCGCGCGGGAGGTGGGTCAGCTCGCATTCCGCCAGCGCGGGACTGACGGCGCGTGTGACGGCGATGAGCGTCAACGGCTCCGCGGCCCGGCGGGGAGATGCTCCATCAAGTACCGGGTGAGCAGCGAGTAGATGTGGAGCGTCGTGCCGCGGCCCTCGCAGATGCAGTGTGAGCGGTTGGGGTACGCCATGAAATCGAAGGGCTTGCCGAGCGCGACCAGGCGGTTCACCAGGCGTTCCGTGCCCTGGTAATGCACGTTGTCGTCACCGGAGCCGTGCACGACCAAGAGTCGTCCCTTGAGGCCCTCGGCCTGACTGATCGGCGAGGCACGGTAGTAGCGCGCGCTGTCGGCCGGGCCGTTCAGGAGACCCATGTAACGCTCCTGATAGATCGTGTCGTAGAGACGCTCGTCCGGCACCGGCGCCACGGACATACCGACTTGGTAAACGTCGGGGTAACGAAACATCGCCTGCAGCGTGCTCGATCCGCCGCCGCTCCATCCCCAGATCGCGACGCGCGTCGGATCGAGATAGTGGCGTGATCCGGTGAGGGCGCGCGCCGCGTCCGCTTGCTCGCGGCTCGACAACACGCCGATCGCCCCGTAGACGACCTTGCGCCACGCGCGCCCGCGCGGCGCCGGCGTACCGCGATTGTCGACCGTGGCCACCACGTAGCCCTGATCCGCGATCATGTGCTCCCACAGATGACCGCCGCCCCAGGAGTCCTGGACAGTCTGACCCGCCGGCTCACCGTAGACGTACATCAGCAACGGATAGACTTTGGTCGAATCGAAGTTTGCGGGCTTGATCATCCAACCATCGAGTGAGACTCCATCGGACACCGTCACCTTGAAGAACTCACCGTGACCCGCGATGAGCGGTGCCACCGCCGCCCGCTGTTTGGCATTGTCGATTAGGCTCCGGACGACCCGGTGAGACGGCAGCTGCACCAGCTCGATCAGCGACGGGCTGTCGAACTGCGAGTACGTATGAAAGGCCCAGCGGGCGTCGGGGGAAATCCGGTAGGAGTGCGTACCCGCCGCCTGCGCCGGCGACACTCGCACAGCTCGCTGTTTTCCATCCAGCCGGGTGCGAAACAGATAGCGCTGGGTCGCGTTGTCGGGAGACGCGATGTAGTAGAGCGACTGACCGGGCTCGTCCACCGCCGCGATCGAGACGACGTCGAAGTTGCCGGCCGTGATGTTCGTGACGCGCTTGCCGTCGCGGCTGACCCGATACACGTGCCTCCAGCCGTCGCGCTCACTCGTCCACAGGAACTCGGTGCCTTTCGCAAGCCATTGGATTTCGTCCACCACGTCGACCCAGGCACTGTCGCGCTCGGTCAGGACTGTCCGGGTCGCTCCCGTCGCCGCATCCGCCAACATGACGCGGTCGGTGTTCTGGAGCCGGTTCATGCGCTGGAGAATCAGCTCGTTCGGTCCCGCCCATTCCATACGCGGGAGATAGTTCTCGCGGGGGGCGTCAGGGATCTGCAGCCACGTCGTGGGGCCGCCATCGGCGCTCACGACGCCGGCCGTCACCGCCGAGTTCCTGGTCCCCGCCTTGGGGTATTGAATGAGAGTTATTTTCGGATAGAGCGAGTCTGTGTCGTTGATGAGGTAATAGGTTCCTAGGCCTGTCATGTCGAACCGCCAATACGCGATCTTCGAGCCGTCGGGTGACCAGCGGAAGGCATCGCGGAGGTCGAATTCCTCCTCGTAAACCCAATCGGTCATGCCGTTCACGTGGAGCGAGTCCGCATCGCTCGTGAGCGACGTGACTGCGCCGTCCGAGAGTCGTTCCACGTAGATGTTTCCCTGCCGCACGTAGGCCACGCGATCGCCGGCGGGGGAGAACTTGGCGTACATGAGCGTAGATGGCGGTGCGTTCGGCCCGCCGAGTTTCTTCAGCGCGCCGGATTTCCGGTCGAGGACCCAGTAGTCGCCGCGCGTATTCTGCCGCCATACCCGTTGCGTGTTGGTGAACAGCAGCAACAGGTTGCCATCGGCCGACCACGCGTAATCGTCGAAGTCCAGCGCTTCGGTCGCACCGGGAGGCACCAGCTGACGCGCCGAGATGTAGACGCTCCGGGCACCGGTGGCGGTCTCGTAGCGCACGATGTCGAACGCATCCGGCATCGCTGCCGATTTCTCGACGGTGGTGTAGGCGGTGCCGTTTTCGATCCATCGTGCCGGTCCGAAGCGCTGCGGCGCGAATTCCGCCGATGCAAAAATGCGGCGCAGCGTCTCAGTGACGTGATCCGGCAGCTGCGCGACCGCGGGGGGGAGCACCGATGTGACCAGCGTCAGCAGACCGAACACGAGTCTCATGCTTCGCTCCTTGATTTACAGGAATTCATGGTGAAAGCAGGTCCTTCGCGCCTGCGGCGCTCAGGATAACAGGCTCACCCGCTTCCTGAGAGTGGAAAAAAGGGAGTAGGAACTAGAACGGTAGAGTGCGGACGCTCCTACCCCCTGTCCCTCTCCCTCTTTTTTCCCATCCCCTAACAAGAGCGCGCGCAGCTTGTCATCCTGAGCGAAGCGCGCGGAACGCGCGCGTAGCGAAGGACCTGCTGTTGAGGACCGCTAGTCGCCGAAATTCGCCAACCGGACCTCGAGCACGTCCGGCAATCCCTGCAGCTTGTCGAGCACGCCGTTGGTCAATGCCTGATCGACGTTGATCGCCGCGAGGGCATCGCTGGGCCCTGCCCCGCTCTGCGGCGACTTCCGTGCCTGGTGATAGCTCGCGATGTTGATGCCGGCGCTGCCGAGCGCCGACCCCACGCGCCCGATCACGCCGGGAACGTCGCGGTTGCGGATGACGAGCATCCACCCATCCGGCACGACGTCCACATGGAAGTCGTCGATGCGGATCACGCGTCCGTGGCTGTCGCCGATCAGCGCGCCGGTGACGCGCACGCGGCCACGCGCGGTGTCGACCTTTACGCCGATCGACGTTTCGAACCCCGTCTCCGGCGCGCCGGTACGCGTGCCGAGCTGAATGCCCTTCTCCTCGGCGAGCACCTGCGCGTTCACCAGGCTCACCGGGCCCGCATTCATGGCCGACAGCAACCCTTCGAGCGCCGCGACCAGAACTGGCCGTTGTGCCGCCTCCTCCTTGCCGCCGTAAAACACTTCGACGGCTTTCACCGGTCCCTCTGCCAGAGCGAGCGCCAGGCGACCCAGGCGGCGTGCCAGATCGAGCATTGGTGCGAGCCGCCGCAGCAGGTCTCCGCCCATTCCGGGTACGTTGATCGCGAACGACAGATCGCCGGCGACCAGCGCCTCGCGCACGGCGCTGCAGATCTCCATCGCGACCCGCTCCTGCGCTTCCGCGGTCGACGCAGCGAGGTGCGGCGTCAGGATCACGCGATCGAGCGCCCGGAGCGGCGAGTCCGCTGGGAGCGGCTCGACGGCGAAGACATCGATCGCCGCGCCGCCGATACGCTTCTCTTTGATCGCGTCCGCGAGCGCCGCTTCGTCTACCAGCTCGCCGCGCGCGGTGTTGATCAGCACCGCAGTCGGTTTCATCAACTTCAGGCGCGTCGCGTCGATGAGGTGATGCGTCTGATCGGTCAGCGCGACGTGCAGCGTGACGACGTCGGCTGCGCGGAGCAGCGCCTCGAGCGTCAGCAGCCGGACGTGCAGCTCGCCGGCGCGCTCAGGCAGCAGATAGGGATCGTGGCCAACCACCTGCATGCCGAAGGCGCGGGCCAACTGAGCGACATGGCCGCCGATGCGCCCCAGGCCCACGACGCCCATCGTCTTGCCGCGCAGCTCGGTGCCTTCGAAGCGCTTGCGGTCCCATTCCCCGCGCCGCATCGCGGCCGCCGCGTCGGAGATGCGGCGCACGAGGGCCAGCAGCAGACCCATCGCATGCTCGCCCGCACTGACGGTATTGGCGCCGGGTGTATTCATCACGGCAATACCGCGCCGTGTCGCCGCCGGCACATCGATCGTGTCCACGCCCGTGCCCGCGCGCGCGACCACGCGCAGGTGCGGCGCGCGTGCCATCAGGCTCGCGGTGACGCGCGTTTCGCTGCGGACAATCAGCGCGTGCGCGCCGGCGACCGCCTTGTCGAGCTCGGCCGGCTTGCCGGCGACGTCAACGACTTCGATGTCGGGGGTATTGGAGAGGAGGTCCAGGCCGCTTCCCGCTACGCGGTCAGCGACGACGACGCGCCACGGCGGCGTCATTCCAGGGCCTGGCCGATCAGCGGCAACAGCTCGTCCAGCGCCGCGACGGTGTGGTCTCCCATGTGCCCGATGCGGATCGTCGAGCCCTTGAGGGCGCCATACCCTGACCCGATCGTCCATCCCTGCTGCTTCAACGCCCCGACGACGTCCTTGGAATGCTTCCCTTCGGGCAGCCGGAGACAGGACACAGTCCAGCTGTGGTGGCCCTCGCGCGGCAGGAACTTCACGCCGTGCTCGGCGCTCCACTCCTCGACGCGCCGCCGCATCGCGTCATGCCGTCTCCAGCGGGCTTCGATACCGCCCTCGCGCTCGATCCGCGCAAGCTGCACCTCGAGCGCGTAGAGCAGCGACACGGCGGGCGTGTTGGTCGGCTGAAATCTGGTCGTGGCCGTCAGGAAACTGATCAGGTCGAAGTACGCGCCGCGCTCGTCGAGCGTCTTGGCGCGATTGACCATCCGCTCCGATGCCACGCCGAGCGCGAGACCCGGGGGCAACGCCAGCGCTTTTTGAGAGCCGGTGAAAGCGAAGTCGAGCTTCCAAGCGTCGGTCTCTACGGGCGAGCCCACCATCGACGTCACGCAATCGACGAGCAGCAGCACCTGATCGAACTCTTGGACCACCTCGGCGTACGCGGCGACGTCCTGCAGCACCCCGGTGGAGGTCTCGGAATGGACGCACGTCACCGCGTCCACCGGAGTGCGCTTCAGCGCGTCACGCAGCATGTCGGGTTCGACCGCCGCCCCGAGCGGCACGTCGAGCCGGATACACTCCTTGCCGCATGCACCAACGATCCCCGCGAACCGCTCGCTGAAGGCGCCGTTCACGAGCGACAGCGCCCGCCGGCGGACGCCGTTGCGCACCGCCATCTCCATGAAGCCGGTCGCGGAATTGGTGCCGATGAACACGGGCCGCGCCGTGCGGCATACGGCGCCAAGCTTCGGGGCAACGTTCTGCAGCAGCTTTTCCATCGCCGAGGAGCGATGCCCGATCATCGGCCGGATCATGGCCTCCAGAACCTCGGGATGAACGTCCGTCGGTCCGGGAAGGAAGAACTTGCCGAATGTGGGGACAGCGACTGCGTGTGTCGGAACGGATGCCGTGGATGTCATGCGCTGGCCCGCTCCAGCTCTTCGACGAGACCACCCATCACGACCTCACTCGTCTTCACCAGCCGCACACCCTCCTCGCCCCATTCCTTGAGGAGGTGCTCAGCGACGTCACGGTCGATCGGCTTCATGGCGTCCACGACCGCAAAGAGGCGAACGTGGGGCCGGTGCTGGAGCAGGCCCTCGATGGCGTACTTGTCGCAGACGTCGAGGGCGACGCCATACAAAACGATGTCGTGCGGATTCAGAGCGTCGAGCACAGGGAGGACATTCGGATTAGAGAAGACATCGAACCGGTGCTTGTGAAAGAGGATGTCGCCACGATGGTTGTGGATCCGAGTCGCAAGCGCTGCGCCGTCCTGCGGCTCCGGCTCGATCACGAGCGGATCCCGTAGGGCAGTTTCGGCGATTTTGCGCTGCCCGGCCGTCCCCCGGAGGCAGTGGGGGGGAAACGTGGTCTTCCAGTCCGGGTTTGCCGAGATCTCGGGGTGCTCGCGGACATGATCGTCGGCGCTCGCCACGATCCGGATGCCGTGCCCGTGGGCAAAGTCCGTGAGCTTCTTGAGATTGGGAATAAGCTGCTCGGCATCCGGCACGTACAGCGTGCCATCCGCCTTCATGAAGTCGTATTGGGTGTCGACGTCCCAAAAGATGACGCGAGAAGTGGGCATGGGACGGGAAATCTAGACGGGGGGCGGCTAAAGCGTCAGCGCTACGGCCACTTCGTCGCAGGCGTGCTGGCGCGGGCAGCGGGCGCAGTCAGCCCAGACCTTGAGCGGGAATTGCTCCTTTTCTGCTACGCGAAAGCCAAGTCGCATAAAGAAAAGGGGTTTACGCGTCAGGCCGAAAACTTCGTTCAATCCGAGCGCCCGCGCGTCCACGAGGAGCGCTTCGACCAACGCCTTTCCCACACCCCGCCCCTGCTGATCGTCGCGCACTGCGAGGCCGGCGATCTCGGCGAGCTGCGTGCTGTACACCTTGAGACTTCCGGTGCCGACGATGCTGCCGTCCGGCGCCAACGCGACGACGTATTCCTTGATGTGCCGGCACAGGTCGTAGTTCGAGCGCGGCAGGAGATCGCCGGTGGCCACGAACGGCGCCATCAGCGTTTCCATCGCGGCGACGTCGGCGAGCGTGGCCGGGCGCAGGGTCGTTTCCGGTTGGGGAGCGCGACGTGGCTTGATCGAGAGACCGGTCACGCGAGCACCTCCTCGAGGATCGTGACACCGCGCTCGAGCTCCGCGCGAGTGATCGTCAGCGGCGGCACGATGCGAATCACCGTCAGGCCGGCGGTCAGAACCAGCAGGTGGCGCTCGCGCGCCGCGACGATGACCGGCGCCGCGACCTCGTTGAGCTCTAGGCCCCACATGAGTCCAAGGCCGCGGGTTTCGCGAATGCGACGAGAGCCGGCGGCGAGGCGATTCAACCGCGCCCCGAGCCACTCGCCCTTTTCTCTCACGGCCGCGAGGAAGTCCGGCTCGGCGATGGTGCGCACGACGTCGAGCGCCACCGTTGCGACAAAGGGACCGCCACCGAATGTGGTCGCGTGGTCGCCGGGCGCGAGGGTTGCAGCAATCGCATCACTCACGAGGATCGCGCCCATGGGCAGTCCACCGCCGAGCGGCTTCGCCAGCGTGTACATGTCGGGCACGACGCCCGAAGCCTCCGAGGCAAAAAATGTCCCGGTGCGGCCCAGGCCGCACTGCACTTCGTCGAAGATCAACGCGGTTCCCGTGTCGTTGCAGAGCTCCCGCAGGAAGACCAGAAACTCAGCGGGTACCGGACGCACACCGCCTTCGCCCTGCACCGGCTCGATGATGACCGCGGCCGTCCGCTCTCTCGTGATGGCGCGCTTTGCCGCCTCGAGATCCCCGAGCGGCACGATCTGCACGCCGGCGAGCAGCGGCTCGAAGGCCCGCCTGTAGTCGGGGCGATCGGTTGCGGCGAGGGAGGCGAACAGCCGGCCATGAAACGAGCCGCTGAACGCGACGATCTCGGTTTTCTTCGACCACTTGCGCGCGAACTTGAACGCGCCCTCGTTCGCTTCCGCGCCCGAATTACAGAAGAACGCCTGACCGCCGCACGACTTCGTGAGCTCGGCCGCGAGCCGCTCGCCCGGCTCCGTGCGATACAGGTTCGAGACGTGGACCAGCCCCGAGTCGAGCGCGCGCAGGACGGCTTCGCGAATGACCGGGCTGTTGTAGCCCAGGGCGGTGACCGCGATGCCGGCGACGAAGTCGAGGTAGCGAGTGCCGTCCTCGGCGATGAGCTCGGACCCTTCGCCGGCGACGAAGAGCGGGCCGACGCGCGCATAGACGCCCAGCAATGCCGAAGCGTCGGCGGTGGTCAGCGGCATTGTCACGCGGGTTGCGCTGCGGTTGCAGGAGGAGTCGCGAGGAGGCGGGTGCCGGCGGTGGCATGCTCGAACATGCCGAGATCGCCAATCCGGACGGCCCGTACACCCGCCCCCAATGCCTGCGCGGCGGCGCGCAACTTGGCGGCCATGCCGCCGGTCGCAACGCCTGCCTCAATCATTGTCTCGATTTCGGCCGCCGCAAGGGTGGGCTGGGTGACGCCTGCGATCGTTACGCCGGGAACATCGGACACAAACACCAGCTCGTGCGCGCCCAGGGCCGCGGCAATGGCCGCGGCCGCCTGGTCGGCGTTCACGTTGAGGGGCCGGACGGGCGCTGTGAGTGATGGAGCGACCGGCGCCAGCACGGGCGTGAACCCCGCAAGCAGGAGACTCTGCAGCAGCGACGCCCGCACGTCCACGATCTCGCCGACCTCACCGAGCGCCGTTCCGTTCTGGAGCGGCTGGGCACTCAGCAGGCCGCCGTCCACACCCGATAGGCCGATCGCATCCAGGCCGGCGGCGCGGAGCGCGGTCACCAGGAGTCGATTCATCGGCCCTCCCAGCACCATCTCCACGAGCTGGGCAATCTCAGGCGTCGTCACGCGCAGGCCATCCCGTTGCTCGACGGGAAGACCGAGCCGGCGCGACCAGTCGCTCACCGCCCGGCCACCGCCGTGGACGACGACGGCATGACCGATCGTGCTCAAGGCGCGAGCGCACTCGGCGACCCATTCGGGCCGATCGAGCTCGTTGCCGCCGATCTTCACGACGCGCACGTTCAGCATAGGTGATTCACACCCTCAAGGGTGTGCTCGGTACGCGTTGTCCTTGAGGACACTGCAGTGCCGAGCACAGGCTTTAGCCTGTGAATTGAACGCCGCCTTAACACGCCAAGCCCGCCGTCTCCGGCAGCCCGAGCATCACGTTCATGTTCTGGATCGCTTGCCCCGCCGCGCCCTTCACGAGGTTGTCGATCGCCGCGATGACGGTGAGGCGAGGCCGGCGCACGTCGGCAACCTCCGCGACGCCGATCGCGACCCGGTTGCGGTACACCACATCCTTGAGCGACGGCAGCGCGCCATGCATGACCTGCACACACGGCTCGTCATCGTAGACGGCGTCGTAGAGCCCTTCGGCGGTCGCCTGATCGATCACACGCGTCAGCGGGACATGAATCGTTTCGAGAATTCCGCGCTTCACCGGCAACAGGTGCGGTGTGAACACGAGATCGCCCGTGAAGCCCCCCTCGCGCGACAATGACTGCTTCAGCTCGGCGAGATGACGGTGCGTATTGCCGATCGCATAGGCGCGATAATCCTCGGCGACTTCTCCGAACAGCAGCTCGCGTTTGGGATTGCGTCCCGCACCGGTGACGCCGGAGGCCGCGTCGATGATGACCTCGCGCGAGGGATCGATCAGTCCGAGCTGCGCGAGCGGGATCAACGCCAGCAGCGCGGCGGTCGGATAGCATCCGGGATTAGCGACGAGCTCCGCAGCGGCGAGACGCGGGCGCGTGAACTCCGTGAGCCCGTACACGGCCTCGGGCGACAGCCGGAAATCGGCGGAAAGGTCTACGGTCCGCTTGCCGCCGGCGCGTGCCTCGTGGACGTAGCGGGCGGACACGCCATGCGGTAACGCCGACAAGATGATCTCCGCCTGCTGCCAGGGCGCGTCATCGGCTTTGATGAGCTCATGACCGTCGACAAACTCGCCGGCCGCGGACTCGGCGGTCGCAAAGGCGACGGTGGCGCCGGGGTGGCCGTGCAACAGGCGCAACAATTCCTGACCGACATAGCCGGACGCCCCCAGCACGCCGACCGGGATAGATGCATGATTATTCATTTGAGCGGAAAATTATGCAGGCGCAACATGCTACGCAAGGTGCGTCTGACGTAGGGGCGCAGCATGCTGCGCCCCTACATCCAACCCTTCCAGCGCCCTACGTCACCCGTTCCAATCGTGGATTAGGTCGATACGACCGCCCCACCTTGGCGCACGGTTTCCCTTCGAGCATCACGACGTCGGCCGTGAAATCGAACCGTCCCTGGAACAGGCTCGATCCCACGCCATAGGCGTCCACGGGAACGTCCTCGTCCTCAAACTGGCGGATCTTTTCGACGGTAAAGCCACCGGAGACCACAATCTTGACGCGCCGATAGCCCTCGGCGTCGAGCGCGTGGCGGACGTTTCGCACCAATTGCGGATTCACGCCGGTCGGCTTGAACGTCCCCATCTGGGGAATGACCGATTTGTCCACGAGCGTCTCAGAGGTGTCGAGCCGGACGCCGTACAGCCGGTCCCCCAGCTCACGCGCCGCCGCGAGTGACGTGCCCACGCAATCGTTGTCGAAATCCACCAGCGTGATGAGCCGAATCGCGGTATCGCTCTGCTCGGCGAACTTGCGCGAGGCAAGGACCGTATCCCCGTGGTAGGCGGCGATGAGCGCGTGGGGCACGGTGCCGATGCCTTCGGAGCCCCACCACGATGCCTGGGCGTCGGTGGAAACGCCGATCGCGCCGGCGATGTGTGCGGCGTAGCCGTCGCCGGTCTGCACCAGCCAGTGGTCGTGCCGCGCCGGGAAGAACATCACTTCCTTCGGCTTCGCCGCCTCGACGACCTGCCGCGTGTTCGTCCCAACGCGCGTGCGCCGGGCGAGCACGCCCAGATAGAGCGTCTCCAGCACGGCGAATGCGTCGTACGGGCCTTCGATGAGGAGTACCGTCTCCCACGGCTGGATCTCGTCTCCATCGTAGAGCGCGTGGACCACCAGCTCGTCCCAGCGTTCCGCGCACAATTTCAGAATCGCGATCGCCTCGTCGATGCCGCCCAGGTAGGCGTGCGCCTTTCCGAACACCTGCATCGTCACGCGGGGGCGGTGGCGATCTTTGCGCAACAGCTCGCGCGCGCGTACGAAGTATTTGTCGGAGTAATAGCCCTCCCGCATCTTGTCGACGGGAAGATGAAAGATCGACGGATCGAGCCGTTTTTTGCGGGAAGCCATCAGCGCGGGCCGGGCCACGCGAATGTCGCGGACAGCGTATCGCCGGTTGGCAACGGCAACTGGCGCGCGACGTTGTTGAGCCGCCCGCAGATCGTGCCGAGCGGCTGGAGCGCGTCGGGCGGCCCGACCCGCAGGCAGACGACGTCGGCGTCGCGCGCGAGCGCGCGGTCGCGCGCGGACCGTGCGGGATCGGGTCGGGTGAGACTCACGACCAGCGTCGTGGCGCGGCCCTTCAGCACGAGCTGGATGAGGCGCGGCGGTTCGTCCGGGATCAGGTCAATCCCCCTCGGCGCGCTGACGGTGTCGCCGCGCACCAGGTTCAGGATTACCCGGGCGCGCCGCGGCCGCACCACCGCTTCGAGGCGAACATCGCGCGTCGAATCCACCAGGTCGAACGCTTCCGCAGGACGCGCCTCGCCCCCGGCAAACTCCCGCTCGAGAATCAGCTCCACCCACGGCGAGCCACCCTGTCCAAGTTTGCCCGTCCCGAAAGGATAGATCCGCGCCGTATCGCTCCACGGCATGCGAACCTGCCGCCGGTAGGTGTCCTCTTCCCACAACGGCAAGCCGCGGCGCGACCGACCCACCAGCCGCCGCGTCAAGAACTCCCCAGCGATGGTCACGGTGTCGCCGAACGGCGTCACCTGAAACAACGCCTCGACCTCGGCGGTGTCGGTACGAAGGGTAAGGCGCATGTCGCTGTCGAGTGGGCCGCTGACCGCACCGCTGGCGAGGACGCGCGGCGTGACCGCGGCAGGCTCGACGACCCGAATGCGATAACTGAGCCGGGTGCCCGGCCCCTGGAGAGCGGACAGAACGAGGATGACGCTACTGAACGACGATGGTGCCACGCGTTTCCTCGAGTGGTGCGCCCCCGCCCGGCCCACCCCAGCGGTGGTTCGCAACCCATCCCCCGACGAGCCCGGCCGCCAGCGCGACGGCGACCCAGAGGGCGAGCGTCCCCGCGCGGATCGCCGGGCGCGGCACGACGAACGCGTGCGGATTCCCGGCCGAGCGCGCGAGGGCGACGCGGACCTCGAGCTGGCTCGCGCGCGCGCCCGCGCAGTGCCCGCACGTCGCCAGGTGTTTGGCCAGCGCCGCGCGCTCGACCAACGACAGCTCGCCATCGAGCTCAGCGTCGATCTGGGCCAGCCACTGCTCGTGAGTGTTGTCGGCCCCTGCCATCAGATCTCCTCCCGCACGCGGTAGCGCAGCGCGCGGCGTTGCATCCAGCGCACCGCAAACGCGTCCACCAGCGAGCGCAGCACACGATTCCACATCCCGTACTTGGTGACGCCGTGTTGCCGCGGCCGGTGGCCGACCGGGACTTCGCTCACGGTGCCGCCCTGCATCTTGATGAGCGTCGGCAAGAAACGATGCATCCCGGCGAACAGCGGCAAGGCCCGTACGGCATCGGTCCGGAACGCCTTGAGCGAGCAGCCGGTGTCCCGAATCACTTCCCCGTTGAGCCGGTTGCGGACGCCATTGGCGATGCGGCTCTGCAACCGCTTCCACGAGGTATCTCGTCGCGTGGCACGATAGCCGGCCACGGCCGTGGCCCCCGTGCGCTGCAATGTATCGACGAGCGTCGGGATGTCGGCGGGGTCGTTTTGCAGGTCGGCGTCCAGCGTGACGACAATGGGCGCGCGCGCCGAGCGAAACCCGGCGGCGAACGCCGCGGTCTGCCCCGCATTGCGCTCGAACGCGATGATGCGCAGCTGGGGATGCTGCTGCCGCAGCGCCTTGAGCGCGTCGAGTGTGCCGTCGGTCGAGCCGTCGTCCACGACGATCACCTCGTAGCTCCGGCCTTTCAGGGCGGCCGCGATCTCGGCAAGCAGCGGTGCGAGGTTTTCCCGCTCGTTATACGCGGGGATCACGAGCGAAAGCTCCACGGGGTGGGAACGATAGCAAGTTGACAGCCGCTAGACGAGTGGGTAAAACCGTGCATGCCCCCGCCCGAATCTTGGTCGCGTCGCGAGTTCCTCCGCTCCGCCGCCGGCGGTATGGCCGCGAGTGCCGCCATGGGGATTCCCCATCCGATGCGGCCGCCGCGACCGCTGCCACCTGAGTCCCGGTGGGCGGCGAAGCCGGTCGCGATCGCGAGCGCCAACGGCCTGCGCGCCGTGCAAAAAGCGTTCGACATGCTGATGCAGGGCGCCGACACGCTCGACTCCGTGGTCGAAGGCGTGAAGATCCAGGAGCTCGATCCCAACGACGACTCGGTCGGCTATGGCGGCCTGCCGAACGCGGAGGGCGTGGTGCAGCTGGACGCCTCCTGCATGCACGGCCCGACCAAGCGCGCGGGCGCGGTCGGCGCGCTCGAAAGCATCAAGACTCCTTCGGAAGTCGCCAAGCTGATCCTCAAGTACACGACGCACATCTTCCTGGTCGGTGAGGGGGCCAAGCGGTTCGCGCTCTCGTTCGGCTTTAAAGAGGAAGATCTGTTGACGGAGCATTCGCGCGAAGCGTGGCTGCGCTGGCGGGCGAACCTGAGCCCGAACGACAACTACCTCGACGTTCCCGATTCCGATCATCTCGTTGTCACCAAAACCGGAACGATCAACTGCGACGCCGTGACTCCGCAGGGCGATCTCTCGTCCGTCACAACGACGAGCGGCCTCTCGTGGAAGATTCCCGGCCGGGTCGGCGATTCCCCGATCATCGGCGCAGGGCAGTACTGCGACAACGACGTCGGGGCCGCGGGGTCGACCGGACTGGGTGAAGCAAACATCAAAGTGTGTGGCGGGTTCTTGACGGTCGAGCACATGCGGCGCGGCATGAAGCCGACGGACGCGTGCCTCGAGACGTTGAAGCGCGTCGTCGCCGAAACGGAAGCGCGGCTGCTGGATCCCCAGGGCAAGCCAAAGTTCGATCTCGTGTTCTACGCCCTCACCAAACGAGGGGAATTCGGGGCGGCGTCGCTCTATCCCAACCATTTCGCCGTGCACGACGGCACGGACGCCAAGATTCGCGACACGGCACACCTATTCACGCGCGCGTAGGTCTTCTACTCCTCGCGCTGGCCTCCCCACTCGCCGCGCAGCAGGAGCCGAATCCAAAGCACAACTGGGTCGATCACCTGTACCCGTTCGGCTACTACAGCTCGATCGACGGATTCTGGGGTGCCGGGCATTACGACTGGTCGCGTCCCCTGGGCTTCGCCGACCGGCCGGAGCCGTACTTCGGCCGCGTCGCGTTCGACGCCGGCGCGAGCACCCACGGCAGCTATCTGGTCGTGGCGGACGCGCAGGCCCCCGCCTATTGGGACGGCTGGCGGCTCGGTCTGACGCTCAGCCTGGCGCGTGCGAATCGCCTCGGCTACTACGGCCAGGGCAACACCACGGTCTACGATCGCGACAGCACGACGGGACCGGGACGCTCGTACTTTTACCGTGTCAGTCGCGTGAATCGCGCGGCGCGGCTCACCATACAGCGGAAGATCGCCGGCCCGCTCCGCGTCCTCGTCGGTGGCTCGCTCGAGTACACCGCGTTCCGCGCGCTCCCCGGAGTGACCCGCTACCAGCGCGATAGCATCGGTCCTTTTGTCGATCGCGTCGCCCGCGCCGGGATCGTGCTCGACACGCGGGATGTGGAGATCGATCCGCATCGCGGCGTGTTCGCCGAAGCGATCGCCGCCAGCGGCCGCGGGTACGCGCGTACCAGCACGTCGCTGCACGTCTACGCGCATCCGCTCGAGCGTCTCATTCTCGCCGCGCGCGTCGGTCGCGAAACGATCACCGGCACGGCGCCCCTGGCGGTGCAACAAACCATGGAAACCAGTGAAGGGCCTGTGGTCGCATTGGGCGGAGCGCGCTCGCTGCGCGGCTACTACGACGGGCGCTTCGCGGGGCCGGGCAAGATCGTCTACGGCGTCGAGGCGCGGTACGGACTGATGTGGGCGCCGCGGCTCCTCGAGCTCAAGTTGATCGCGTTTTACGATGCAGGGCGAGTCTTCGACCGGAACGAGACGGTTCGGCTCACGTTCGAGGGGCTGCATGCCGCCGCCGGCGGCGGTGTGGCGCTCTCGCTGGTGCGCAATACGCTGATTCTGCTGGAAGTGGGCAAAGGGACCGAGTCTACACAGGTAACCTTCGCGAGCGCCTGGAGCTTCTAGCGGACTTCTCGAATCGCCACGCCCCGACGCTTCAATTCGTCGACATACGCCTGAAACGGCACGGCCTCATCCGGTGTGTACACACCCGCCGAGGCGATGCGACCATCCACCTGCATGACGCCCGTGATCGCGAGCGAGTAGCCGGTCGTCCGCATCATCGCACTGATTCCCGTCGCCTCGTCGAAATAGTCGAGCAGCTGCCAAGCTACGCGGCGGCCGTTGCGTGCCTGCACTTCCACCCGCAACGCGACGAGGTCGCGGCCGGTCGGTTTGGTGAGCTGGGGCGACACCGCGGCGATGAACGCGTCGCGCGGCACGATCTCCGTGCCTTTCATCTTCACCGGCTCGAGCGACAGGAGTCCCATCTCGCGGATCGGTCGCATGATCGCCACGTGGCCCGGATAGCGGAGCGTCTTGTATTCCATCGTGCGCACCTTGCCCCGGTACGCCCAGGGCATGGTCGAGATCCCGCCGCCGGTGTGAAACGCCTCGAGCGTCCCGACCGGGCTCGGGAACTCCACGTCCTCGAGCTCCGACAGCGCATCGACGCGCTCGGGGCGGCCCTCGCGCAGCACCCAGGACGGTGTCGTGTAGTAATCGAGCGCGCCTTCGAGAGAATAGACGATCTGATAGTTGAGCGGCGGCTCGGGCTTTTGCGGCAGGCCGCCCACAAAAATCTTGACGCTCTCGGCCTCTCCGACTCGCCTGATCCCCTCGGCCGCAATGATGTTGACCATGCCCGGAGCGAGACCGCAGTCGGGAATGACGGAGACATGTCGCTGCTGCGCGGCGGCGTGGAGCGTCTTCTGTTTCTGCACGATTTCGGTGTTGCCGCCGAGGTCGGCGCAGTGGAGTCCCATCGCGACGGCGGCTTTGGCCACCGGATAATTGAAATAGTACGGCAGGGCGTTCATGACGGCGTTGTGGCCGCGCATCAGTTTTCGCAGCCGCGGGCCACTCTTCGCATCGAGGCGCGCCATGACGAGCCGCTTGTCTTTCTTCTTCTTGAGAAAGGCCGCCACTCGTCGGGGATTCAGGTCGGCGAGCGTGACGCGCTTCACCTCAGGGCGCTGCAGTAGATCGTATGCGCAGGCAGAACCCTGCAGCCCAGCGCCCAGCACGAGCATGCGCATCGCGGCAACGTCTCCAAATGATTGATGGGAGATGAATCGGCCGGAAAGCTAGTAGATTCGCAGCCGTGACCGCAACCGAACTCACGCGGCAGCGCCTGATACGCACCGCGCTGGAGCTGTTCACGACGCGCGGCTACCACGACACGACCACCGCGCAGATCGCGAAGAAGGCGGGCATCGCCGAGGGCACGATTTACCGCCACTTCGCGAGCAAGCAGCAGCTCGTGAATGAGCTGTATCGGGCGGCGCAGCGGTGGGCGACGAAGGTCGTGCAGGAAACCGCCCGCGATCCCGATGCCGGAGCAGCCCGGGCGCAGCTCACGGCGGTGGCGCACGGGCTGATCGAAGGAGCAGCCAATGACACCGCCGTCGTGAAGCTCGGACTGCTCGAGCCCCTCGGGGCAGTGCTCGACGATGAGAGTCGCAGGACCGAGCGCGAGTTTCGGGTGGCGATCGAACGGCTCATTGCGGAAGGCAAAGCGCAAGGTACGGTGCGGGCGGGCGCGGTGGAGATCTGGGCAGGCGTGTGGCTCGCGACGATCAGTCATGCAGTGGAGAGAGTCGTCGCCGGCGACTGGAAGCCAGGTGATGCAGGTGTGCGGCTCGTGATCGATGCAGCATGGAAAGCAATTAGCGTGTGAGCGATGGGGAAAAAGTAGGGGCGCAGCATGCTGCGCCCCTACCTGCACCACTCGATTACCCCCGTCGTAACTCGAACACCGCGATTTCGGACGGCACAAACACGCGCAGCGGCACGCCCACTACCCCGATCCCCCGGCTCACGTACAACTGGCTCGTTCCCTGCGTGAAGTGGCCCATGACGTACTTCGTGATCAGCCGGCCGGGTGACCAACCGACCACCGGCAGATAGAACTGGCCGCCGTGGATGTGGCCGGCGAGGGTGAGCGGAATGCCGCGGGGCGCGGCGCCGTCGAAGGCGCCCGGGCGATGCGCGAGCAGGATACGGAATGCGTCGCGCGGGGCTGGCGTGACGCGCAGTGCTTCATCGAGATCGGTGTCCTGGGGATCGTCGGCGCGCCAGCTCCGCGGATCGTCGATGCCGACGAGCGCGAGTGCCGCGCCGCCCCGCTCGATCACATACACGCCGTTCTTCACAAAGACCTGTCCCGCTTCCTTGACCCCGCGAATGACCGCGTCCTGGCCGGTGTAGCGGTCATGATTGCCGAGGACCGTGACGACGCCGAGGGGGGCGTGCAGGTCGCGAAACGCGCGCACGTAGTCGGGGATGAACGATTGGGAGATGTCGATCATGTCTCCCGTCTGCACGATCAGGTCCGCGCCAAGCGCGTTCGTCTGCTTGACGATTTCCCGCATCTTCGCTTCGGACATGTGGATGCCGGCATGGACGTCCGAGAGATGGGCGATACGTAATCCGTTGAGCGGCAGCGGGAGGTCGGGGAACACGAGCGTCCGCCGCGTGATCGACGGCAGCCGCTCGGCGCTCCAAATGCCATAGGCTGAGAAGCCGACGCCGATCGCGCCGTAGGCGTACGTCGCACGGGCGAGAAACTGTCGTCTGGACAAACGTGCGTCGTCCGTGGTGCGTGGTGCGTGGGACTGCTTGAGCAACCGCCCACGCACCACGTACCACGCACTACGCACGCCTTTGGCGACGATGTACAGGGCAACCAGAGCACAGAATATCCAGCCGAGAAACTGCCACGCGATCCACGGCGCGATGTAGGGGACGCGACTGATGCCCCACAAGCTGCCGGAGAACATCCGCACGGCAACGATGCCCCAGGGAATGTTGAAGATGACGAAGACGAAGGTGAGCCACCGCCGCGCGGATAACGGCAAGCGCTCGCGCAGGTAGAGGAACAGCAACAATTGGGGCGATGCGAACAGCAACAGATACATTAGGGCCATGGTATCCCGTACGCCGTGGTTGTCAGCGTGGTTCCCGACGCTCCTCGTCGCACCGCTCGTGGCGCAGCGCGCGACTCCCCCTCCCGTCGATCGACAGCTCATCGCCGCGGGCGTATGGGCGGAAGCGCGCTACAACTATGCCTACTGGGACGCGGTGCGCGCGAATTGGGACTCGGCATTCGCGGCGACGGTCACCTACGCTGGAGAGCGCCCCGCGCCGAGCGATCTACAGTTCTTTCGCCGCCTGCGGCGCTGGGGCGCGCTGCTGAATGATGGTCAACTCGAGATCATCCCGCCGGCGGCGATCGCGAACCGCATCGCGCGCCCGCCCCTGATATTGCGCAGCATCGAACGCCGGCCGTTCATCATGGACTACGTCGCGAACGACGAGATGCGTGTGGCGCGCCCCGAGCGCCTGGCGGAGATTCTCGCCGTGCAGGGCATTCCAGCGGCGGAATGGATCCGTGATTCCGTCCTGCCAGAGATCCCGGCGGCCACCGAAACGAGTCGCTGGGATCGCGCCGTCGCGCAGATGCTCGAAGGAGAACGCGGCACGGCGTTGCACCTGCTGCTCAAGCTCCCGGGCGGCGCCGAACGCGGCGCCAGCGTCACGCGCAGCGTGGCGATGACGGCGCACTCGCCACTCGAAAGGCCCGCGTTCGAAGCCGACACCCTCCCCGACGGAGCGATCTGGGTGCGCATCAACTCGTTCGCCGATCCAGACATCCTGACGCAGTTCGATCGCGCACTGGGAGACGCAGCCCGCGAAGGACGGCGGCATCGCGGCCTGATCATTGACCTGCGGGAGACGACAGGGACGGCGCCGCCGGGGGACCGGGGGAGCCGGGGGGGCCGCGACCAAGGCTATGCGCTGCTCTCGCGTCTGATCGAGCGTCCGTTCCTCACGTCGCGCAGCCGCATTCCCCGATATCGGCCCGATTCCGTCAGCGATTGGCTGGCCCTGCCGTCCGACACAATCTGGCCGCCGGTACGACGGGAGCGGCTCGCCTACACCGGTCCCGCGGCTGTGCTCGTCTCGCCGCGCACCGGCGGCGCCGCCGAAGATTTTCTCGTGGCGTTCCAGGCCGGCGGCCGCGGTCCCCTCATCGGCGAGTCGTCAGCCGGCAGCACCGGGGAAACGGTCGTCCTGGCGCTCGCTGCCGGCTGGAAGCTGCGCGTAACGGTGAGCCGCGATGCGTTCCCCGACGGCACGGAGTTCGTGCCAACTGGCATCGCACCGCAGTTCCCGGAGGAGGTACGGGTGGAGGACGTTCTCGCGGGATGCGACGCCGCGCTCGAGCGGGCGCGCGCTTATCTGAGCGACAAGGCGCGCCCTACTCGTTAACGCTTCAGCTGCGCGCGGAAGAAGCGGATCACCGCATTCCATGCGCTGTCGGCCACTTCCGGCTTCTCGCGCGTCCGGAAGAATCCGTGGCCCACGCCTGGATAGATCGCGTACGGATAGTCTTTGCCGGCGGCTCGCATGGCCGCCGCGGCGTCGGGCAGGCCCGCATTGATGCGCGCATCATTCTCTGCATACACGCCCATGCCCTTGGCGCGGATCTTCGCCATATCCTCCGGCTTTGGGCTGGGACCGTAACACACCACGAAGGCCTTGAGCTCGGGCGCGTTGGTCGCGTAACGGAAGCTCTGCCCACCACCCCAACAGAAGCCCATCACGCCGATCTCATTGGTGCGCACCGGCTTGAGCGTCTTGAGATAGGCGCGCGTCGCATCGAGGTCCATCGTGACGGTATCGGGATTCAAGGTGGCGATGAGCTTGCGGGCCGAGTCCTGGGTGGCTGGTGTGCCGCCGCGCCGCGACAGGAGATCGGGCGCGATGGCGACGAAGCCGTCCTTGGCGAGCTGCTCGGTCGTCTGCCGGATGAAATCCGACATCCCGAAGATCTCGTGGATGACGATGACTGCCGGCGCGGGCTGCGGCCGCTCCGGATAGGCGATGTAGGCGGTGACTGTATCCTTGCCCGAGAGGAACTTGACGTATTCCGAATGAATGTCGGAACGATGGAATGATGGAACGAAGAAAAGAACCATCGCCACGGCCCCGAACAACATTCCAACTTTCCAACGTTCCCACTTACCGCCCATAGCTCACCCTCCAGATTTTCCCACCCATGTCGTCACTTACCAGCAAGGATCCATCCGGCAATACCAGAAGACCAACCGGCCGGCCCCAGCGCGTCCCGTCGGGCCGCTGCCAGCCGACGATGAAATCATCCACGCCCACTGCGCGACGCCCGCCGCTGTCCACTTCGACGCGCACCACCTTGGCCCCGGTCGGCACGGAGCGATTCCACGAACCGTGCAATGTGACGAACGCGTCGCCGCGATATTCGCGCGGGAATTGCGAGCCCGTATAGAACACGAGTCCGAGCGGAGCGGAATGCGCCTGTACTGTGATGGCGGGCGGCTCGACGTTCGAGCAGTCGGCCGATCCGTACTCGGGGTTGGGTCTGCCGGGGAGATAGCAGTCGGGCCAGCCGTAGTTGCGGCCGTCCTTGATGATGTTGATGTGCTCGGGCGGTACGTCATCGCCCAGATTATCGCGATCGTTATTGCCGCCCCAGAGCTCGCCCGTCGCCGGATTGAACGCCATCCCGACGGTGTTGCGCAGTCCCTTCGCGAAGATACGGCCTCCGGAACCATTCGGATTGAATTGCGTCACGGCGGCCCGCAGCGAGTCGCGCTCTTCGCACAGGTTGCAGGACGAGCCCACCGCGAGATACAGCTTGCCGTCGGGCCCGAACACGATCGTGCGGGTCGAGTGACCACCACCCGGAATGTCGGGCACGATCGTCACGGGCGCGGCGCCGCGCGGATCGAAGCGTTTGATATCGCCTTCTTCAGCGACGTACATCGTGTCGCCGCGGAAAGCGATGCCGAAGGGTCCCTTCAATCCACCAGCGATCGTCACGGCGCTATCCGCGATACCATCGTGATTCGCATCGGGCAGTCGAACGATCAGGCCAGAGCCCGGCTGCGAGGCATACACCACGTTGCCCGGGCCGAGCGCGAGATAGCGGACGCCTTGGAGATGCTCCGCGAACACCGAGATCTTGAATCCCGCCGGCAGGCGCAGCGCGTCGTCCGCGCCTTGTCCCGCTGCCGGAGCGGGGTCGCGACAGGCGAGGGCGATGACGGCGATTGACAGGACACGCAAGCGCATTGGCTACCTCCGACCGATGGTGATCACTTTGAGCAGCAACTTGCCGTCCGGGTCCACGCGAACCTCGGCCGGCGCGAATGGCACGGCGACGCGGGCGACGGTTTCACGGCCGCTCCCCAGTGGGACGTCACGCCGCAGCATCACGCCATTCGCTCCCCGGAACTCGAGTGTCACGACGGGCAGCTGAAACAGCCCCCACTCGGGCTTTTGGCGTTGCGTGATACCCACGACGACCCGTCGGGCTCCGCCGTCGTACTGCCAACCGACGTCGAGCTGCGGGTAGCCCGGCTGGTAGAGCCATTGGTGAAAGAACCATCTCAGGTCCTTTCCAGAGGCGGCTTCCATGACATGCTCGAACTCTTCGCTCGTCGCGGTGGAATCCCGGTACGTACGGTAGTAGGTCCGCAGGCCGTCGAAGAACGGCCGGTCGCCGATGAGGCCGCGCAGCATATGCAGCACCCACGCCCCTTTGGGATAGCTGTTGGCGTTCAAGAGCTTGATAGGATCGGCGGCAAATCCCGAATCCACGATCGGCCGGTCGGTGACGTCGGAGGCGAAGTACGACTGCGCGTTGGCGCGCATCGCGTTTGCCAACACGGAATCGCCGTCCAGGGCCGCGCCGATGACACCGTCGAAATAGGTCGCGAAGCCTTCCGAAAGCCAGAGGTGCGGCCAGTCGCGCTCCGTGACCGCGTCGCCGAACCACTGGTGCGCTGTCTCGTGCCGCACGACCCCCTCGCCCATCCGGCGCTCGACATACGGCTTCTCGGCGTAGAAGATGGCGCTCGCGTTCTCCATCCCGCCGAATTTCGTGGATGACTGCACGTGCGCGAGCTTCTCGTAAGGGAAGGGCCCGATCAGGCGCTGCATCACCTCGACGATTTCCGTGGCGCGACGGAACGGGACCGAGTCGGCGAACGCCGAGTCCTCGGGGTAGGTCCAAACCTGGATGGGGATGGTATCGCGGCCGTTGATCACCGGGCGGTGCGTGCTGACTGTGAATTCACCGGCGCCAATGACCATAGTGTAGGTGGGTATTGGATGGGATTCTTCCCAGCGATCGGATGGTCGGACCTGTCCGTTCGCGACAACTCGCCAGGTTCTGGGGGCCGTAACGGCAAAAATGACTTGGGCCTTGTCCGAAGGGTGATCGATTGTAGGGATCCAGTACCGCGCTCGCTCGGGCCAATTATCCCCAAAAGCGACGCGCCGGCCACGCGAATTGGGACCAATGATCAAACCATCCTCTGGTGTGCCGTGGTACTGTATGATCAGTTCCACAACACTCTTCCCTTCAGTCGCGACGGACAGAACGCGGCCATCATAGTGAAACGGAACCAAGACGAATGCGTCGCCGCCGTTACCGCGCCAGACAGAGTCGACCTGCATGTTCAAGAGATTCAGCTTCACGGTGTCGTAGCCGGAAACGCTCAATGAGACCGAGGTCCTGCCGTGGATGATCTGTCCAGTGTCCGGAATCGTTACAGAAAAGAGATATGCTTTGGCATCAATGTGTGGCTGTTGCCCCGCGGCAACGTTTGTAACGAGAAGCATAAGGAGAACACTAGCGACCGTTCGCATACACTCCATCCAACGCTGTCTCCCCCTTCGGCATATTCTCCCGACTCGCGATCGCCTCCTCAGCAGCACGCGCCACTACGGCGGTCACCTCGGCTTCGATCTCCTCGAGTTGCTTGGCCTTCACGCCGTCTTCCTTCAAATACTCCTCATACAGGCCGACGGGATCGCGCTTGCCCCATGTCTTGAACAGCTCGGCGGGAAACGTTTCCCGAGCCTCACGCTCGTCGTGCGTCGCGTGACCGCCCATCCGGAACGTCTCCGCAATCAACAGCGCCGGCCCGTTACCACTGCGACACCGCTCGGCCGCGATTCGGGTGACCGCGTACGCGTCCAGCACGTTGTTACCGTCGAACGTCGCCCCCCAGACACCGTAGCTGGCGGGCCAATCCTTGAAGTCGGCAGGCAGATGGTGCTGCTCGAGCCGCGTGCCCAGTGCCACCTGGTTGTTCTCGATGATGAAAATCGCCGGCACGCGCTGGACGGCCGCGAAGTTGGTCCCTTCATGCGCCGCGGCGGTCTTGGTAGATCCATCGCCAACCCAGGTGAGCGCCACGCGCGGCTCGCGTTTGATCTTGAACGTCAGCGCGATACCGGTGATCACGGGCACCATGTCGCCGACATGCGAGATCGGCTGCAGCACGCCGTGCGCAAACGAGCCGACATGGAGATCGCGCCCACCACTCGGCGAGTCGGCCGTGGCGAGATAGGCGCGCAGCATGTCGACGATCGGCATGCCCATCTCGCAGCAGGCCGCGGCGTTGCGGATCATCGGCGCGACCATGTCCATCCCCCGCTCGAGCGCGTGCACCGGCCCGACCGTCGTGGCTTCTTCGCCTGTCCCCAGCCACGCCTTGGAGATGACGCCGGTGCGGACCCAGCGCTTCAGCTCGATGTCATGCAGCCGGGCCCGCAGCAGGCCGCGATAAAGCTGGAGCTTGGCGTCAGGAGTCAGGGCGGCCACGATCTCGGCGCGCTCGGGATTCGTCTCGATGGTTGATCGAAAACCCCGGACGAGCGCGGGATCCGGCTTCCAGTCGACGTACTCCGGTGGGTCGAAGGCGGGGAACCGCTTCACGGCACTCCGGCGACGCTCCGGCCGAGGACTTGCCCGTCGCGCTTGAACACTCTGCCTTCCTTCATGACGAAGTCGACGTGCTCGAGGACCTGGATGCTCTGCAGCGGGTCGCCGCGCACCGCGACGACGTCGGCTCGTTTCCCGACCGCGATGGTGCCGATGTCGCGTTCGAGGCCGAGCAGCGTCGCGCCGCTCGACGTTCCCGCCACGATCGCCTGCATCGGCGTCATGCCGTAGCGCACCATCAGGCCGAATTCGCGGGCGTTGGTGCCGTGGTGCATGACCCCGGCGTCGGTGCCGAGCGCGATCTTCACGCCCCCGTCGAGCGCCATCTTGAACGAATTGTGCATCCGCGGCGCGATCGCGAGCGCTTTGGCGGCGATGGGGGGTGGTAGACGCCCCGCGGTTGCCAGTGATTCGACTGTGAATCCCGCCAACAATGTCGGCACGAGCCAGGTGCCCTTCTGCTTCATCAGGGCGACGGCTTCCGCGTCGAGAATCGAGCCGTGCTCGATCGACGTAACGCCGGCGCGCACGGCGGCCTTGATCCCGGCGGTGCCGTGGGCGTGCGCGGCCACGCGCCGGTCGAGCTGCGTCGCAGTCTCGACGATCGCCCGCATTTCTTCTTCGGTGTACTGCTGCACGCCGGCCGAATCGGTGAGCGACAGGACGCCGCCCGTCGCGCAGATCTTGATGACGTCGGCGCCGTATTTGACCGCATAGCGCACCGCATTGCGGACCGCGTCGACGCCATCGGCCACGCCGACCTCGACGCCGCCCTCACGACCGAGCGCGAAGGGCTGCAGTCCGTTCGTGCCGTCGCAGTGCCCACCGCGGATACCGAAGGAAATCCCGGCGGCCACGATCCGCGGCCCCTGAATCCAGCCCCCATTGATCGCATTGCGCAGGGCGACGTCGCCGAAATTGGCGCTGCCCACGACGCGGACGGTCGTGAAGCCCGCCTCCAGCGTCTGCTGCGCGTGCGCCGCGCCCAGCAACGCGATCTGGCTCGGCATCTCCGTGAGCCCGGCATGCTGCCAGTCGCCATCGCCGATCGTGTGGGAGGCGAGATGCACGTGCGCGTCGATGAACCCGGGGAGCACCGTCTCGCCCGACAAATCGATCACGGTCGCGCCGGCAGGCACTTGCACGTTCGTCCCGACCGCGGTGATGCGGTCACCTTGCACCAGAATGACCGCGTTTTTCACCGGCGCGGCACCGGTGCCGTCGATGAGCGTGCCGGCGCGAATTGCCGTTGTCGTCTGAGCTGGTTGTTGGAGAGCGAGGAGGGAGAGCAGCGCGAGTGCGATCACGAGAACCTCTCCTTGAGTTTTCCGAGAAGCCCCCCACCTCCTCCGGAGGATTCGGTGGAGCCCGTCAGTGCCTCACCAAACTCGAGCGCGGTCGTGAAGCGGTCGTCGGGATTGGTTTGCAGCGCCTTGGTGAGCGCCTTTTCCACCGCATCGGGGACGTCGGAGCGCAGGGTCCGGATCGCGATCGGCTGGCTGCGGAGGCGCGCGATCATCATCTCCTGCGCGTTGCGGCCCTGGAACGGCAGCTTGCCGGTGAACATCTCGAACGCCACGATGCCGAGGGCGTAGATGTCGCTGCGTGCGTCGAGCGTTCTGCCGCGGATCTGCTCGGGGCTCATGAACTCGGGAGTGCCGAGGATGATTCCGGTCGCCGTGAGCTTGGCGATCGCCGGATCGGCGCGCCGCTCCTTGGCCAGGCCGAAGTCCATCACGACCGCGCGCTCGGCGCCGCCGTGGTCGTCCGTCACCAGCATGACGTTCTCGGGCTTCAGGTCGCGGTGAATGATCTGCAGCTCGTGCGCGTGGTGCAGCCCCGCGCACATCTGCTTCAGCAGCGTCACGCCGAGCGCCATGTCCATCGGCCCGCCGCGCACTTCCCGATCCGAAAGCAGCTCGCCTTTCAGGAAGGGCATGACCAGGTAGATCAGCCCGTCTTCCGACTCGCCGAGCCGCAGGATGCGACACACGTTCGGATGATCGAGGCGCATCGCCAGTCCTGCTTCACGGCGCAGGCGCTCGACCGAGCTCTTGTCAGAAGCGAGGCGCGGCGAGAGGACTTTGATGGCGACCGTCTCACCCGACGAGATCTCCTTGGCGAGATAGACGTACGACATCCCGCCTTCGCCCAGCTTCTTCATCACCTGATAGCGGGCATCGAGGATCTGATTGGAGAGACTCGAGGCGCGGTCCAGCCCCGCTTTTCCCGGCGGGAGCGGCGTGCGCACACCCGTCCCGCTGCCTGACTGCGGCGCAGGCGCCGCCGCCCCCCCGCCGGCGGCGGGCTTTCGTGCCTGTATCTCCACGAGCATGCTGCCGTCCTTCGGACAGAACCGTGCTCCCGTGTCGGTATACACGGACCCGCACTTGGGGCAGCGGCGCTCGCTCATTGCCGGACCAAGTTGCGCCCTTCGTTCTTGGCGCGATAGAGGGCCTGATCGGCGAGCGATACAAAGCTGTCCGCGCTGTGCACGCGATCATCGGGAAACGATGCGAGTCCGATGCTGATCGTCATGTGGAGCGGATCTTCACCGGGGTCGGCGAAGTCGCGCGCCATGACGCGACGCCGCAAGCGCTCGGCAAAGATCGCCGCCCCGTGCGGCGCGGTCTCCGGCATCACGATGACGAACTCCTCGCCGCCGTAGCGCGCCGTGATGTCCACCGATCGCGCCTCGCGCCGCAGCAGCTCGCCGACCTGCCGCAACACCGAGTCGCCGGCGATGTGGCCGCGCGTGTCGTTGATCGATTTGAAACGGTCGATGTCCGCGAGCAGGATCGTCAGTGCCAGGTTGTAACGACGCGCGCGGTCCAGCTCCTGGGCCAGCGCCTCCGCCAGCGCGCGGCGGTTCATGCAGCCGGTCAGCGCGTCCGTGGAGGCGAGCTTCTCGAGCCGCTGCTTGTCCGACACGGCGCTCTCGAAGTCGTACGCTTTCTCGATCGCCGACACCGCCGTCTTGATGACCGTCTCCGCGAACTGCGCATCCGCGCGGGTGAGCGGCGGATCGTCCCCGGTGGTCCGCAGGAAGAAGACCCCGATCTGCTGATCCTTCATCCAGAACGGCAGCGCGACGGCGGAGCGGGTGGGAACCTTGATCGCTTCGCGTTCCCAGCGGCGCCGTTCTTCTTCATAGAGTGGATCGGTCGCCACGTCTTCGACCAGGACGAGCCGCCCGCTCGACACCGCCTTGCGGATCTCGGGATAGCGCGCGAGCTCGATCTGGAGGTTGCGCAGCATCGGGTTCTCGTAGGCCGCCACCACCACGCCCTGCTGATCGCCCGGTTTCGCGAGCACCATCGAGCACTTGGAGATGTTGAGCGCGCGCGCCACCCGGCGGGCGAGGATGTGGTACATCTCGTCCGGCTTGAGGGAGTCGGTGACCTCGTGCAGGATGTCCACCATCGCCGCACGGCTGCGCGCCTCTTCGCGCGCCTGCGCGAGCGCGCGACCCACGCGGATGTGCGCTTCCACCCGCGCCAGCAGCTCGCGCACGCGGAACGGCTTCGAGATGAAATCGGCAGCGCCGAGGCCGAGGGCGCGCACGGTCGCTTCTTCGGGCGGCATGGACGACACCATGAGCACGGGCAGGTCGCGGTAGCGCTCGTCCTGCTTGAGGCGCTCGAGCAGCTGCAGTCCGTCCACCTTGGGCATCATGATGTCGAGCAGCAGGATCGCGGGCTTGATCTCTTCGAGCTTGGCGAACAGCCCGTCGCCTCCGGGGCACACGGCGACCTCGTACCCGTTTTCCTTCAGGATCCAGGTCAGCGTTTGGACCAGCGATGCGTCGTCGTCGGCGACCAGGACGCGTGTGGCGGAGCCAGGCATCAGTCTGTTGCCTCGAGCAGCGAGCGATCCACATTGCCACCGCTGACCACGAGGACCGTGGTCCTGGAGCGTGGCACCGCGCCGGCGAGGAGGGCAGCCGTCGTGGCTGCTCCCGACGGCTCGACGGCGAGCCGGCAGGTGCGCCATAGAAACTGCACGGCGGCGCGAATGCTGTCATCCTCGACCAGCACGACGCCGCGCAGGCGGTCCCCAGCGCGCGCCAGCTCCGCAAAATTGATGTTGCCGACGGTGAGCGTGATGAGACCGTCCGCGATGCTGGCGGTACTGTCCAGCCGCACCGGCGCGCCCGCGGCGAGCGAGTGGTGCAGCTTGGGCGCCCCGGCGGGCTCGACCCCCCACACACCGGCTCGGCTGCCTGCGGCCGCGAGCCCCGTTACGATGCCGGAAATGAGACCGCCGCCGCCCACCGGCACGACGACGGTCTCGACGTCGGGCAGCTGTGCGACGATTTCGAGCGCGACCGTCGCCTGGCCCGCCACGATGTCTGGATGATCGAAGGGCGGCACGATCGCGAGCTGCTCGCGTCGGGCAATCTCCTCCGCCTTGATGCGCCGATCCTCGGACGTACGTCCGCCGAACACCACCTCGCCACCCCACCGCTTCACGCCTTCGATCTTCACGGCGGGCGTCGTTTCGGGCATGACGATCACCGCACGCACGCCGAATTGCTTCGCGGCAAACGCGACGGCCTGGCCGTGATTGCCGGACGAGAACGTGATCACGCCGCGCTGGCGTACGGCATCGGGAAGCTTGCGGATCGCGTTGTAGGCGCCGCGGATCTTGAACGCGCCGATGGGCTGCTCGTTTTCAAGCTTGAGGTGGGCACCCAGCTCTTCGACATAGATGAGCGAAGTGCGGCGCGCGACCCCCCGCAGACCCTCTGCGGCGTCCTTGATGTCCTGGGAAGTGACCACGCTACTTTTTGGGCTTCGGGGCTCGGGACTTGGGCTTGGCCTTGGCCTTGGACTTGGGCGCGGGAGCCGGCGTCTCGTCGTCGTCGCCCTCCTCGACGTCGTCGTCCTCGTCTTCCTTCACGACGCGCGCGACATCCACGACGAGGTCGCCGGGCGTCAGGTTCATGACCTTCACGCCCTGCGTGTTGCGGCCGGAGATCCGGATGCCCTCGACCGGAACGCGGATCATGATCCCCTTCTTGGTAATCATCATCAGCTCGTCGTCCGGCAGGACCTCTTTCAGCGCCACGATATCGCCCGTCTTATCGCTGCGCTTCAGCGTGATGATGCCACGGCCGCCGCGGTGCTGCACGCGGTACTCGTCGAGCTCGGATCGCTTGCCCATGCCCTTTTCGGTCACGGTGAGCAGCGTGGACTTACGGCGTACCACGACCATGTCGATGACCGTGTCCTTCTTGTCGAGCTCGATGCCCTTCACACCCGTGGCCGTCCGCCCCATGTCCCGGACGTCTTTTTCGTGGAAGCGGATGCTCATCCCGTGCGCCGTGGCGAGCACGATGTCGTTTTTGCCGTCGGTCACCTGGACGTCGATCAGCTCGTCGCCCTTTTCGATATTGATGGCGCGAATGCCGACGGAGCGGGGATTCCCGAACTCCGACAGCACCGTCTTCTTCACCACGCCGGCTTTCGTCGCGAACAGCAGGAACTGATCCTCGGAGAACTCGCGCACCGGGACGAGCGCCGCGACCTTCTCGTCGGGCTTCATTGCCACGCAGCTGAGAATCGGCTTGCCACGCGCGGCGCGCGCGGCCTGCGGGATCTCGTGGACCTTGAGCCAGTAACACTGGCCCTGCTCGGTGAAGAACATCACGTAGTCGTGCGTCGAGGCGATGAAGAGGTGCTCGACCCAGTCGTCTTCCTTCTGATGCGCGGCGATCACGCCCTTCCCGCCACGCCGCTGCCGGCGATAGGCGGACACCGGCAACCGCTTGATGTAGCCGGCGTGAGACACGGTGATCACCATGTCCTCTTCGGCGATCAGGTCCTCGATCGAGAATTCGCCCTGATCGGCCACGATCTCGGTCCGCCGTTCGTCGCCGAAGCCCGCCGCCAGCTCCGTCAGCTCTTCCTTCAGGATCTTCATGCGCCGCGGCTTCGACGCGAGGATCTCTTTGCACTCCTTGATGAACTTGCGGACGTCCTTCAGCTCTTCCTCGAGCTTGGTGATCTCGAGCGCGGTGAGCCGCGCGAGCCGCATGTTGAGGATTTCAGCGGCTTGCTTCTCCGACAGCTTGAACCGCTTGCGCAGCGCCGCATCCGCGGACGGCGTGTCCTTCGATTTCTTGATGAGCTTGATCACTTCGTCGATGTTGTCGACGGCGATCTTCAAGCCTTCGAGGATGTGCTCGCGGTCCTGCGCCCGCTGCAGCTCGAATTCGGTGCGCCGCGTGATGACGGTGTGGCGGTGCTCGATGAAGAGCTGCAGCAGCTCGACGAGCGTGAGCTCCCGGGGCGTGCCGTCCACCAGCGCCAGCATGATGGCGCCGAAGGTCTGCTGCATCTGCGTGTGCTTGTAGAGCTGATTGAGCACGACCATAGGGATGACGTCGCGCTTCAGCTCGATGACGAGCCGGATGCCCTCTTTATCGGACTCGTTCCGGACGTCGCTGATGCCTTCGAGCTTCTTGGCCAGCACGAGATCGCGGATCTGCTCGTGCACCCGCTCGGGGCTCACCTGGTAGGGGAACTCCGTCACCACGATCTGCTGCTTGCCGGTCGACTCCTTCTCCTCGGCGATGGCGCGCGCCCGGATCACGATGCGGCCGCGGCCCTTTTCGTAGCACTCCTTGATCCCCTCGCGCCCGTAGATGATGGCGCCGGTCGGGAAATCGGGGCCTTTGACGAACTTCCGGATGTCCTTGATCGTCGCGTTCGGGTGATCGACCAGATGGACGATCGCCTGGACGACCTCGCTCAGATTGTGCGGCGGGATATTGGTGGTCATCCCGACAGCGATGCCCGCCGATCCGTTCACGAGCAGGTTGGGGAGGCGGCCCGGGAGGACCGTCGGCTCCTGCAACCGGTCGTCGAAGTTGGGGACGAAGGCGACGGTGTTCTTGTCGATGTCCTCCAGCATCGTCATCGCGACGCGCGTCAGCCGCGCCTCGGTGTAGCGGTAGGCCGCCGCGGAGTCGCCGTCGACCGAGCCGAAATTCCCCTGCCCGTCGATCAGCGGATAGCGCAGGGAGAAGTCCTGCACCATCCGCACGAGCGAGTCGTAGACCGCGATGTCGCCGTGGGGGTGGTACTTGCCGAGCACATCGCCGACGACGGTGGCGGCCTTCTTGTAGGGCCGCCCCGGCACGAGGCCGAGCTCGTGCATGGCGTAAAGGATGCGGCGGTGAACCGGCTTGAGGCCGTCGCGCACATCGGGCAGCGCGCGCTGCACGATGACGCTCATCGAATAGTCGAGGAACGATTCCTTTAATTCGTCTTCGATGAGGCGCGGGAGGATCCGCTCTCGGACGTTAGGACCAGTCATTGAGATCGATGTTGAGGAGGTGTAAGATGAGAAAAATTAACTACTTAGATGGCTAAAGACAACTGCGCGGACATGCAAAAACTAGGTTGCAGACGCACCGCGGGCAACGGGTTACGGGCGTCCGGACGAGACCTCCACCACGACTTTGCCTAACTGTTCACCTTTCGCGAGCCGCTCAAATGCTTGTCGAGCCTGCGCTATGGGATAGACGCGATCCACGATCGGCCGGAGCTGTCCCTCACCGAGTCGCCGCACGACCTCCGCGTACTCCGCCGCGTTCCCCATCGTCGATCCCAGGATGCTCCAGTGATGCCAGAACAGCCGCCGCAGATCGAGTCCGATCTGCGGGCCGGACGTGGCGCCGCAAATGACGAGTCGTCCGCCGCGTCGCAGGCTGCGCAGCGAGTCCTCCCAGGTCGCCGCGCCGACATTATCGACCACCACATCGACGCCGCGCTTGTTCGTGAGCGCGCGTATTTCCAGGCTGACTTTTTCAGTGCGATGATTGAGCGTGATGTCGGCGCCGAGCTGCTTCGCAGCCGCCAGTTTGGCGTCGTCGGACGATGTGACGATGGCGCGGGCGCCGAGCAGTTTGGCGATCCGCAGCGCCGCAAGCGACACGCCTCCTCCGATGCCCCAAATCAGCACCGTCTCGCCGGCTTTGAGCTGCGCGCGCGTGACGAGCATGCGCCAGGCGGTGAGGGTGACGAGCGAGAACGCGGCGGCCTCCGGCCAGGTCAATTCCGGCGACGTCGGGGGGATGCGCGCGACGTTGTGGGCGGGGACCGTCACGAATTCGGCCAGTGTGCCGGCCACATGCTCCCCCAACATGTGGTAGTTGACGCACAACGAATGCTCACCCGCGCGGCAGAATTCGCACGTGTAATCCGAGATGCCGGGATTGAGCATGACGCGCTCGCCGGGGTGGACTGCCGTTACACCGGCCCCTACCGCGTCGACAACACCTGCCCCATCCGCACCCACCACATGGGGAAACCGGTCGGGACCTCCGGGCAGCCCTGCCGCAACGAAGAGATCGAGATGATTGAGGGCGGCAGCCTTGATTGCGACGCGCACCTGCCCCGCCTGCGGTGCCGGCGCATCGGGCACGTCAGTGATCTGGAGGTGATCAAGACCGCCGGTCGCGGTCAGGACATAGGCACGCATTCGGCTCCCTGACTCCCGACTCCGAACTCCTGACTCCGATTACGGCCGGAACGTCGGCGTAATCATCTGCTCCGTGCCGGTGGTGGGCACCGGCACCGGGGTCGCTGAGCTGACCGGCTGGATGTACACGCGATACGTGGGATTGCGGCGGTTCTGCGGCTCGGCATTCACGACCAACGCCACGAGGTCTCCGGACGGCGACACCGCGAATGACGCGATCGCCAGATCGGTGCCGGTGAGGGCGGTCGTCGCGCCCGTCGCGAGATCTGCCCGCATCACCTGTTGCACGGTACGATTGTTTTCCCGCCGCTCGATCAGGTACGCGAGGGTGCCGTCCCGCAGGAAGCGCGGCTCGGTCTCGCGCTGCTGCGGCGAGCGCGTGAACTGCCGCTGATTCGTGCCGTCGCGCGCCATCAGCCAGATGTCGACGTCTTTGTTGCGCGTCGAGACGTACGCGATCGTCTGCCCGTCCGGCGACACGGTCGGTGAAGCATTCACCGAGTCGCGCGTCAGCTGGGTGAGCCCTGTGCCATCCAGATTCACGGTCCAGATCTGCTGCTTTCCCACGGTGCGGGCCGAGTGGAAGACCAGCGACTGACCATCGGGCGTAAACGCCGGGCGGCCGTCCGCCTGGGGATCGTTCGTGACGCGCGTGGCGCCGCTGCCGTCTGCATTCATGACGTAGATCTCGGCATTGCCGTCGCGCATGGACACAAAGGCTATGCGCGAGCCATCAGGCGAGAACGCGGGATCGCTGGCCGAGGTCGTGTCCGGCGTGAGCTTGGTGAGCTGCGCCAGGTTGGACCGTTCGATCGCGTACAGCTGGAACTTGCCCGGCGTATTCGGCGCAGCGCGCGAGCTTGCGACGATGATCTCGCCCACGACGTACACATCGGCCGTGGCGGTCTTTCCCCCAGGGGCGGTCGCGGTGACCTTCGCATGACCATAGGCCGCGCCGGCCACGGTGCCGTCCTCGCCGACGCTCGCGGTCTGCGGATTGTCGCTGCTCCATGTGAGGTTGGTGGCGGGTCCCAGCACGTTCCCCTGTTCGTCGGCATAGTTCGCGCGCAGCGTGTGTCGCTGATTAGGGCCCATGCCGACGCGCGGCTGCGTGAATTTCACCGACCCCGCGATCACATTGACATTCCAGCTGACTTCGAGGCCTGCACCCGGACCGCGCACCGTGAGCTGTGTCTTGCCAACCGCCCGGCCCGTGAGGGTTCCGGTTTGGGCGTCGAACGTCGCGATGGAAGGATCTGCGACGCTCCACCGCAACGGTGCCTCCGGCACCGGGACGTTTTCCGCGGTGAGCGGCTGTGCGTCGAATTTCGCGGTGCCGGTGAGGGGCACCTGAACGTCGGGCGCCCGTGGCGGCCGCACCGAGAGTTTCGACACGACCTGGTGCACCGAGACTTCGATGCTCTTGCTCTGCAGCAGGCCTGAGACGGTCAGGATTGCCTTGCCCGGTCCGGCGGCGGTGACCACGCCGGCGAGGCTGACGCGCGCCACGCTCTGGTCACTCGACGCCCACTGGAGCACCAGTGGATTCACCGTCCGGTTGTTCTGGGAGGCGACGATGACGTGCAGGGTATCGATCTCATTGGGCGAGAGCATCAGCGGCGAGCCTTCGCGCACCGTGAACTCCGCCTGCTGCACCACCACCGGCGCGGTCGCGGTGAGCCCGCCCGTGGCGGTCGCCTGGATCGTGCCTTGCCCAGGGGCAAGCGCCACGACATTCCCACTCTGATCGACGCTCGCCACGTCGGCGCGCAGCGACGTCCATGTGACCACGACCGGCGCGGCCGCTGAGCCGTCCTCCCGCAGCGCGCGTGGGGAAACCCGGGAGTTCTCGGACGGCAGCAAGTACACCACGCCGGGCTCGAGGCGCAGAGCGGCGGCGGGGCCGCTGCCGGGCGGCTGTCCGGCGAACGGGTCAGGACCCGCCGGAGGTGGCGGGGCTGGCGGCGGACCACCGGGAGGGGCAGGTGGTGGCTGCGGCCGCCCCCCCCCCCCGCCGCCGCCCACGACCTGCACGGCGGCCTGGCCGCGCCGCGCGCCTACGCGGGCCTCGATGATTGCCACGCCGTCCCCGACACCCGTGACGGTGCCGGTGTTGTCCACTTTTGCGATGTTCACGTTGTTCGACGACCAGATAATGCGCACGGTGGGGATCACATTGCCGATGCGATCGAAGGCCGTGGCGAGCAAACCGCTACGTTCCCCGACGCGAATGGTCACCGAAGGAGGGGCCACCTGTACTTCGGCAACGTTCTGTGCCGCCGCTGCGCCCGGAGCGAGGGAGGCGAGGGCGACGATGAGTCCGCGTCTAGTCATGGCTGGCGAATGTGTGTCCGGCTAAATGGCGTTGTCAAGCCAACTTGTCACAATGGGCCGCAACTGGAGAGACCCAAAACGCGGTCGTCCGTGTCACTTGCGAGGTCAGAATCCCGCGGTAAGCTATAGGCCACCCACGACGCCCCCGCACCTACCAGCATAGGAGAAGATCCGATGCTTGAGCAGACGGATGTAACGGAAAGCAGTTGGCCTGGCCCGGGGTTCATGGAGCCGATGTTCCCGTCGGCGCCCACGCCTGCGCCGACCCCATCGATGCCGATGGAAGAGTCGCGCCCCTCTTCCAAGCCGAAGGCCAAGAAGAAAAAGAAAGCCGCCAAGAAGAAGGCGCGGCCGAAGGCACGGAAGAAGACGGCGAAGAAAAAGAAAAAGACAGCCAAGAAGAAACGCCGCCGCTAACTAGAGCTCGCTATGACACCGCGGGAGCGTCTCGTCGAGACGCTCCCGCGGCCACGTTAAGGAGAAAAAATGGTGCGTGGTACGTTGTGTGTGGTTTCCGTTTCGCTCGTGATGGCATGCTCTGCTCCGAAAATCCCACTCGGCAATCCGTCCGAGGAAATCGCCGCCATGCTGCAGCGCTCGGCGTCCGATTGGAATCACGGCGATCTCGCCGGCTTCATGAGCGACTATGCGCATGATTCGCTGACGAGCTACATGTCCGCCGGCCACATCCAGTACGGCTGGCAGGCGCTGTACGACCGCTATCAAGCCAACTACTTCGCACCCGGCAAGGCGCGCGACTCGCTCTCGTTCGACGAGCTACATGTGCGCGTCCTGACGCCCGATTTCGCCTACGCCACAGCGCGATTCAAGCTGTCGCGACGTGACTCGGTCGTGGCGAGTGGCCCCTTCACGTTGATACTGCAGCGCCAGGGTGACCGCTGGAGAATCTTGCACGATCACACGGCGAGCGATCCTAAGTGACGGTCGGACGGCCCGACGGCCGGACGGCCCTTGTGTTGGTGCTGCTGTTTCTGCTCGCTGGTTGCAGCAAGGTTGCCGACAAGCTCGGCGTCCACCGTGACCGCGTGATTGCCCTCGAGGGCGCGACGCTGATCGACGGTGCAGGCGGCGCGCCCAGGACCGACGCGCTCATCATCATCCGCAACGGCCACGTCGCAGCGATCGCGCACGTCAACGAGATCCCGGTTCCCAGAAGCGCCGAGCGCATCAGCCTAGTCGGCAAGACGGTCATCCCGGGGTTGATCGACGCCCACGCGCACGTGGAACGCTGGGCGGCGGGGCGCTACATCGTCTGGGGCGTCACGACCGTCCGCGACCTGCACGGTGGTAGTGATACCGTGCTCGCGCTCAGGAATGATGTGAATTTGGGATCGATCACCGGGCCGCGCATGTTCAGCGCAGGTGCCATGATCGACGGAGTGCCGACGACGTATCCCAACGCGACCGGCATCTCCACACCCGACCAGGCACGCCGCGCGGTCGATCAGCATGCCGTGGCCGGCGTGGATTATCTCAAGGTCTACACCAAGATCACGCCGAGTCTGCTGCGGCCGCTGCTCGACGAAGCCGAAAAACTGCGTCTTCCGGTGGCGGCGCACTTGGGCAAGACCGACGCGCTGACGGCGGCGCGCGCCGGCGTCGTCTCGATCGAGCACATGGCCGGCGTGGTGCAGGCCGCAACCCGAGATCCGGCGTTCATCACCGCGCACAACAACTTCCTGACCGGATGGACGACCGAGGAAAAGGGGTGGGCCGGGCTCGATTCGGGCGTGGTCGCGCGCACCGCGCGCGCACTCGCGCAGACCAAGGTGGCGATCGTGCCGACGCTGGTCGTCCACGACATGCTCTCCCGCCTCGATAACCCGATTCTGCTCACGCGCCCTGGCATGGAAGACGTGCCCGAGAGCGCGCAGAGCGTCCGCAGCGTGGCGAGCCTGCTGCGCCGCACCGGCTGGCGCTCCGGTGATTTCGCCGCGTTTCGGCGCTCGCGCCGACGCCAGGATCAATTCGTGCGCGAGTACAAGCGCGCCGGCGGCACGATCGCCGCCGGTTCGGATGCCGCCAACCAGCTCCTCATCCCAGGGTATTCGCTGCACGAAGAGATGTCGCTGCTTGTCGCCGCCGGTCTGACGCCGCTCGAGGCGATCACGGCCGCCACGCGCCGCGGCGCGCAGCTGCTGCATGCCGATTCGCTCGGCATCCTCACGGTTGGCAAAGTCGCGGACCTCGTCGTCCTCAACGGCAACCCCGCCAATAACATCGCGGCCACGCGCAACATTGCGATGGTCATGATCCGCGGCCGGATGATTCGGCCGGATTCCCTGAGGGCCTCATGGAAATGAGAACAACGCCATCAGCCATCAGCCGTCTGCTCTTCCTCTTATTGATCACCGGCTGCGGGACGGGAACACCCGCGAGTCGCGCCGATGGCCCATACGATCTGATCCTCACGGGCGGCTGGATCATGGACGGCAGCGGCAACCCGCGCTATCGCGGCGACGTCGCAATTCAAGGCGACCGGATCGCGGCAGTTGGCTTTCTCGGCACTCGAGCGGCGCGCGACACGGTGGACGTGAGCGGCCTCGTGGTCGCGCCGGGATTCATCGACATGCTTGGCCAGTCCGAGGGGTTCGTGCTGATCGACAACCGCGTGCTCAGCAAGGTGACGCAAGGGATCACGACCGAAGTCACCGGTGAGGGAGGCTCAGTCGCGCCGCTGACCGATCTGCTGGTGCTGGACGATTCCGCCTGGATGAAGAAGTACAAGGTGCAGGAGGATTGGCGCGATCTCAACGGATACTTCGCGCATCTGGCGCGGACCGGCAGCACCGTGAACATCGCGACGTTTGTGGGCGCCACGCAGGTCCGTCTGGCAGTCGTCGGCAAGCAAGATCGTCATGCGACGCCGGAGGAGCTCGCGCACATGGTGGCGCTCGTGGATACCGCCATGGAGCAGGGCGCGCTGGGGCTGTCGACGGCCCTGGAGTACGCGCCCGCGTTTTACGCGCCGACCGAGGAAGTCATCGCCCTCGCCACAGCCGCCCGGCGCCACGGCGGCGTCTATGCGACGCACATGCGCAATGAGGGCGGCCAAATCGATCAGTCTCTCGACGAGACGTTCCGGATCGCCCGCGAAGCGGACATTCCCGCCGAGATCTGGCACCTCAAGGTCTCGGGGCGCCACAACTGGGGACGGATGCCGCACGTTCTGGCGCGGATCGACTCCGCGCGCGCGACGGGGCTCGACATCACGGCCGACCAGTATCCTTACTTGGCGGGGGCGACATCGCTGGACGCGTCGGTCCCGGCGTGGGCTCACTCAGGTGGCAATGATTCGCTGATCGCCCGCCTGCGCAATCCTATCATCCGGGCGCGACTCCGCGCCGAGCTGCTTGCGCCGCCCCAAATCACGGACCGCTTCTATCGGGCCACCACAGGGCCGCAGGGCGTGATCGTCTTTCCGTTCGAGGACTCCCTGCACTACTTGCAGGGGAAACGCCTCTCCGAGATCGCCCTGGCGCGCCACCGGGATCCGATCGAGACGATGTTCGACATCGTCATCGCGGATCACGCGCGGACCGGCGCGATCTATTTCATCATGAGCGAGCCGGATGTGCGCGCCGCGCTGCAGCAGGGGTGGGTGGCCGTCAACACGGACGCCAGTGGCGTCGCGCCGGATGGTCCGTTCGGAAACGACGGCACACACCCCCGTGCCTACGGCTCGTTCACGCGGATTCTGGGCCGTTACGTACGCGAGCAAAAGTTGATGCCGCTCGAGTTCGCAGTGCGGAAGATGACGTCGCTCGCGGCGCAGCGCGTGGGCCTCACCGACCGCGGCCTCGTAAAGCCGGGCATGTTCGCCGACATCACCGTCTTCAATCCTGAGACCGTGATCGATCGCGCCACGTTCGAGCAGCCGCATCAGCCATCGGTCGGCATCGAGTACGTGATCGTCAATGGGCAGATGGTGCTGCGAAAGGGACAACTGACGAGCGCTCGGCCGGGACGTGGTCTGCGAGGTCCGGGATACCGCGGGACGCGCTAGGGTGACGCTCGCAAGACTATTGCTCGCGTGGCTCCTGGTGGCGATTTGGTTCTACGTAGCCACGATCCTGGCTGAAATGGTGGCCGCGTTACCGCTGGCGCCTCCCCTTCGTTGGAAGGTCGTTGAAGCCGGCGTTCTCACGCTCTTTGCCTCGCTGTGGTTTGATTCGCTGGGGAGTGGGCAGTGGTGGTTGGTGTTTCTGCTGGTAGGCGTCCTCGCAACCGCGCCGGTTCAACTCGTAAGCAGCGCGCATGCACCTAGGCGAGGACTCGTGTTTGTGCGACTCGAGCTCGTTGAGCTCGTCCGCTATCTCGGCGCGGGAGCCCTGCTCGCCTGGCGTCTTTCGTAGCTATCTTCGCTGGACCAATGACACCGATTCGACTGACTGCGCTCTCGCACGGCGCCGGCTGAGCCTGCAAGCTCGGCCCCGCCGAGTTGGCGCAGGTCTTGCGCCACGTGCCGACCCTCTCGGATCCACGCATCCTGGTCGATGCCTCGACACGGGACGACGCCGCCGTCTACCAGCTGACGCCGGATCGCGCCATCGTCGCGACCGTTGACTTCTTCACGCCGATCGTGGACGATGCCTACGACTTCGGCCGGATCGCCGCGGCCAATGCCTTCTCCGACGTCTACGCGATGGGCGGCACGCCACTGCTCGCGCTGAATCTCGTCGGGTGGCCGCGCGACAAACTGCCCTACGAGCTGCTCGGCGAGGTTCTCCGGGGTGGCGCCGATATCGCGCGCGAAGCCGGTGCATTCGTGCTCGGCGGGCACTCGGTGGACGATCCAGAACCGAAATACGGTATGGTGGCGATTGGCGAGGTCCATCCCGACAGAATCGTCACACTCGCAGGCGCGCAGGTGGGGGACGTGCTGGTGCTGACGAAGTTCCTTGGCACCGGCGTCCTCACGACTGCCTTGAAGCGCGACCTCGCGAATGCGGCGGACCTGGCCCCCGCTGTCGAATCGATGGCCACGCTGAATGCGGGCGCCGCACGTGCCATGCTCGCGACAGGCGTGCATGCTGCGACCGATGTGACCGGCTTCGGGCTGCTGGGCCACCTGCACAACATGCTCCGCGCAAGCGGCGTCGCCGCGGAAATCAATGTCGACCGCCTTCCCCTGTGGCCCGGCGCGGTGGACCTGGCGGAGCGCGGCGCAATCCCGGGCGGAACGACACGTAATCGCGAGGCGCTCGCCGAGCACGTGCGGTTCGCGACGTCGGTCCCCGAAGCGATTCGCGTCTTGTGTTGTGACGCGCAGACGTCCGGGGGCTTGCTGATCGCCGTCCCTGCCGATCGCGCGGATACACTGCTGGCAGCCCTGCGGCGCGAGCGCACACCGGCCGCCGCCCGGATCGGCCGCATCGTGCGCGGAACCCCTGGGGCGATCACCGTATCATGAACCGCATGCCGGCGATTCCCGAATACCGCTCCCTCACCCCGGACGCATTGGACGCGTTGGAGCGCGCCGTGCGCCAGCATCTGCGGGTAGCGCTGCGGCGACGGGGCACCGAATATGTCGTGGTGGCCGAGCGCCTCGAGACAAGCGGACCGAGCGACGTGCTGGCGGGATGGCTCCCGATGACCGGCGAGCTGCTCACATTCCGGCTGCGAGACCTTGAGAGTTTCGCGGTGCTGCCCTGAGCGCCGCCTAGGGCCGTGTTCACACGCCTGCTCGTAGGTCTCGACGGCAGTCCCAGCGCCGACGAAGCGCTGGAGCAAGCCGTCCATCTCGGCCTCCGATTCAAATCCAAAGTCATCGTCGCGCACGTGAAGGAGACCCACCACTTCGCCCGGCGCGACTCCGATGCCGGCGAGCTGCTGCAACGCGCCCAAGAGCGCGTCAAGGATGCCGGGCTTGCGGTCGAGACAGTGCTCAAGCACGGCGACCCCGACACCGAGCTGGCGGCGCTGGCGCGCGACGTCGATACGGCGCTCGTCGGACGCCGCGGACGCTCGTCGCACGCCGACGTGCTCGGCAAAACGGTCACGTCGCTGATCCGCATCGCGGACCGATCGGTCATCGTCTGCGCCAGCAAGCCGTCACCCATGAACGCGTGCGCTATCGCCTACGATGGCCGGGAAACGTCGCAACACGCCCTCGAGCTCGTCGCACGCTTCGCGAGCGTCACGCACAGCACGGTGCACGTGATTCACGCCACGATCGATCCGGCTATCGGCACCAGGGTCGTCGGCGAGGCAGAAGCATTGCTCTCGCTCCAGGGTATCGCCTTTGTTACGCACCTCGAGCATGGCACGCCGGGCGAAGCGGTCGCCCGCGTGATCCAGCAGACGCAATGCGACGCCCTGTTCGCGGGTGCGCACGTGAGCGGGGAGGGGCGAAACAGTGGCGTGACCGTTTCGCACGCGGAGGACATCTTACTGCACACCGATATTCCGGTGGTCATTCAGCCGTGACCGGAACGTTCGTGCTCGTGCACGCCGATGAAAGCTGTCTGGGCAATGATTCGACCAAACCCAGCCGCGGCGGCAACGGCGCGCTGATCGAGGCGCCCGCGGGAGACAGTGTGGCGCGCTGGGATTTCTACGAGTGCTCGCCGCAGACCACGAACAACAAGATGGCGCTGGCCGGAGCGATCGCGACGCTCGAGTGGATCCGCCGCCAGTGGAAGCACGCCCACGTGCGTTTCGTGTCCGACTCGGAGTATCTCATCAAGGGAATGACGGAGTGGATCAAGGCGTGGGAGGCGCGCGGCTGGCGCCGCAAGACCGGCGTGCTCGAGAACGTCGAGTTATGGCAGAAACTCGCCCAGGTCGCCGCTGCACATACCATTGACTGGCGCTGGGTCCGCGGTCATAACGAGCACGTCAAGAACGAGTATGCCAACGTCGTCGCGATCCGCGCCGCCGACCAGCAGGAACGATCCAACGGCCTGATTCCGTCCGGCTTCGACACCTGGCTCGCGCAGCAGCGCGCCCGCGGCAAGTACGTGGACTTCGATCCCGATGAGGAGCTGCATGAGCGACGTAAGTAAGGACGGCGTCCCAGCGAACACGCATCCCTCAAACCTGTTACCCGCCGGTGCGTCTGTTACCGTCGACCGAATACCGCTCTACGAGGTTTATATGCGTATGGCGGAAGAGCTCGCCAAGCGCTCGACGTGCGTGCGCCTCCAAGTCGGAACCGTCGTCACCGATCAGCAGCTCGAGAACGTCCTGGCGATCGGATACAACGGCAACGCGCGCGGCCTTCCCAACAAATGCGACTCGGCGGTGCCGGGCAACTGCGGCTGCATCCACTCGGAGATGAATGCGCTCGTGAAGGCGCCGGGGAGCGTGCGCGACAAAGTCGTGTTCGTCAGCGCGTCGCCGTGCGTGATGTGCGCCAAACTCATCATCAACTCCGGCGTCACCCACGTGTTCTATCGCAAGGCCTATCGCGATCCATCCGGTGTCGAAGTGCTGCAGCAGGGCGGCGTGGTGCCGGTCCTGTACGACCGCTGGATGACGGCGTGGAGAAATGGTTCATAGGATGATGGCGTCGAGGGTTTCCCACCCTGAAGGGTGGGCTCGGCGAAGCACTGTCCTTGAGGACAGTGTTGGCCGAGCACAGGCTTCAGCCTGTGGACTAGACGATGGATGAACTAGATCGTCTCTTCGGCCTGCTCGTGGCTGCGCTCGCGCGTGAGACCCGCGTGGCCGTCCCCTTCCCCGCCGCCGACGTGTACGAGCGGCTCGTGCCGTACCGCTCTAACCGCTCACGGTTGAATGTCGCGACGCATCAGGACTACGAGATGGCGGTGCTGCGGCTCCTGTCCGGCGAGCGCAACTACGTGCAGCTCGAACCGGAGACCGTCCGCGAGGCGATGCAACGCGAGATCGCGACCATCAATCCCGATCCCGCGTACTTTCGCAGCTTCCCGGACGCGCAGGTGATGGTGAACGGCCGCGCTGCCGAGCGCGTGCTGCTTGCCGATCGCGCCTACGCGCCCCCGTCCGGTGCCCTCGAAGAAGAGGAGCTCGTCGATACGACCGGAGAGAATCCCGTTCCCCTGCCATTCGTCCCGCAACCCGCGTTCCGGGCGCCCGTGGCGAAGCACAAGGATCCGCTGGCTGCGAATCAATGCGAATACTGCGGCGGCGTGTTCCCCGCGAACCGCGAGGCTCGCTTCTGCCCGCACTGCGGGCAGCCACAGCAAGGCGATCTCAAGTGTCCGGGCTGCGGAAGTGAGGTGGATGTCGGTTGGGCCTATTGTCTTTCGTGCGGCCGGCCGACAGGGTTCGAATGAGGCACCGCGTTGCGGTCATCGCCGGGGATGGCATCGGGCCGGAAGTGATCGAGGCGGCGATCCCAATTCTCGACCGCGCCGCCGCCAAGCACGACTTCTCGCTCGACTGGGAACGCCTTCCTTATTCTGCCGATCATTACCTGAAGACCAAAGAGACGCTGCCCGACGCCGGATTTCGTCATTTGCGCGACGACGTCGATGCGATCTTCCTGGGAGCGCTGGGCGATCCCCGAGTACCCGGCAACGAGCACGCCCGCGACATCCTGCTGGGACTGCGATTCAAGCTCGATCTGTACGTCAATTTCCGGCCCGTGCAGCTGCTGCATCCCGACCTCACGCCGCTACGGAACCCCGGTTCGATCGACTTTGTGATTTTCCGCGAGAATACCGAGGGCCAATACCTCGGCCGCGGCCGCTCCTCGGGCGACGAGCACGTGGCTGAAGAAGTGAACACCGGCAAGGGCGTCGAGCGGATCATTCGCGCGGCGTTCGCCTGGGCGGACGCACACGGCAGGCGGCGCATCACGATGAGCGACAAGTCGAACGCGATTCCGACGCATCGCATCTGGCAGGATCGGTTCAAGGCGCTCGCGCAGGAATACCCGCACATCACACCCGAGCACCGCTACGTGGATGCGCTGGCGATGGAACTCGTCCGTGAACCGGCGCGCTTTCAGGTCATCGTGACCAATAATCTGTACGGCGACATTCTCTCGGATCTGGGCGCGGGACTCGTGGGCGGGCTCGGTGTGGCCGCGAGCGCCAATCTGCACCCGGGTCGACGAGGTGGGCTGTTCGAGCCGGTGCACGGCTCGGCCCCGCTACTCGCGGGGAAGGGCGTCGCGAATCCCGCCGCTGCGGTGCTGACGGGTGCGCTGATGCTGGCGCAGCTGGGGCATCCTGAGGCCGCGCGCGATCTCGAACGCGCGGTAAAGGAAGCGCTTACGGACGGCGCCCGGACTCCCGACATCGGCGGCACATCCGCGACTCGGGAAGTAGCGTCCGCCATCGCCGCTCGCCTGTAGCGGCTATATTCCCCCGAGTCTCGTAGCGGAGTCACTCCCATGAAAACCCAGGGCGCCAGTAAAGACGTCGTGTTCCTGTCCGGTGTACGGACAGGATTCGGCTCGTTCGGCGGCTCTTTGAAGGACTTATCGGCCATTGACTTGGGCGTCGCCGCCGCCCGCCCGGCGATTCAGCGCTCCGGCGTTCCCGCGGGCGACGTTGGACATACCGTCTTCGGGAACGCGCTCCAGACTTCGGCGGACGCGATCTACATGGCCCGCCACGTCGGACTCAAGGCCGGGCTCCCGATTGCGACGCCGGCCGTCACCGTCAACCGCCTCTGCGGCTCGGGCTTCGAGGCGATCACGCAGGGCGCGCAGCTGATTCTGCTCGGCGAAACCGACGTGGTGCTCGCCGGCGGTGCGGAATCGATGAGCCAGGCGCCGCACGTCGTGCGCGGCGCGCGCTGGGGGCTGCGACTGGGACCCGCGCCGCTCGAGGATCTCCTGTGGGAGTCGCTGAAGGACCCCCAATGCGGTCTCTCCATGGCCGAGACCGCCGAGAGCCTCGCCGAGAAGTACAAGCTCACCCGCAAGGAAGTGGACGAAGTCGCCGTCGCCTCCCAACAGCGGGCGAAGCGTGCCTGGGATGCTTGCGCGTTCCAGGAGGAAGTCATCCCCCTGACGATCAAGGTGAAGGGAAAGGACGTGGAGTTCCGCGCCGACGAGCATATGCGGCCTGAAACAACGCTCGAAATCCTCAGCGGGCTGAAGCCGTATTTCAAGAAGGATGGGCTCGTCACGGCCGGCAACGCGTCCGGAATCTCGGACGGCGGCGCGGCGACCGTCCTCGCCAGCGAGGAGTATGCGAAGGCGCGCGGGTTGAAGCCGCTCGGCCGCCTGGTCGCGTGGGCCGTGGCCGGTGTCGAGCCGAAGCACATGGGCATCGGGCCGGCGCCTGCCGCCCGCAAGGCGCTCGAGAAGGCGAAGATGAAACTCGAGCAAATGGATCTCGTCGAAGTGAACGAAGCGTTTGCGCCGCAGTACCTGGCCGTCGAGCGCGAGCTGGGGCTCGATCGTACACGCACCAACGCCTGCGGCGGCGCGATTGCCATCGGGCATCCGCTCGCGGCCACCGGCACGCGGATCACGATTCACCTGCTGCACGCGCTGCGGCGGGAGCAGAAGCGCTTTGGACTCGGCTCGGCGTGCATTGGGGGAGGTCAGGGGGCGGCGGTGATCGTCGAAGCGTTGTGAGCGACATACTCCTCGGGGCGATCGGTGTCATCGCCCTCTATCTCTTTTCGGGGCTGCGGGTGCTGCGCGAATACGAGCGCGGCGTGTATTTCCTGCTCGGCCGGCTGCGGCCCACCAAAGGGCCGGGCCTGATCTTTCTGCCTCCAGTGCTGGCGCGCATGCAGAAGGTGTCGCTGCGCGTGATGGCGATCGACGTCCCGCCCCAGGACGTGATCACCCGCGACAACATCTCGATCAAGGTCAATGCCGTCCTGTACATGCGCGTTAAGGCCCCCGACAAGGCCGTCGTGGGCGTGGAGAATTACCTCTACGCCACGAGCCAACTGGCGCAGACGACATTGCGCTCGGTGCTGGGGGAGACCGAAATGGACGAGCTACTCGCGAACCGCGACAAGATCAATGCCATCCTGCGCCAGACGATCGACACACGCACCGAGGACTGGGGCATCGAGGTCTCCGCCGTCGAAGTAAAAGACGTTGATCTGCCCCCCGAGATGAAGCGCGCCATGGCCCGCCAGGCCGAAGCCGAGCGCGAGCGCCGGGCAAAGGTCATCAACGCCGAGGGCGAGCTGCAGGCGGCGGAGAAGCTGGCGCAGGCCGCGCACATCATCGGCAAAGAGCCCGCAGCCATTCAACTCCGCTATCTCCAGACCGTCAACGAAATCGCGTCCGAGAACAATTCGACGACGATCTTTCCCATTCCGATCGACCTGTTCAAGGGTTTCATGGAGCGCATCGCCCCCAGGTCCGGCGACGCTGCCTCGAGCCGAGCACTTCCCGAGCGCACCGCGGGTGAACGCTTGCCGGCGGTCCGAAACAAAGGAAAGGCGAAGGTCTGATGGGGAAGGAGCTCATCAGTCGCGAGGCGCTGGAGCGCATCATCAAGCGCGCCGCCGAGCTGCAGGCCTCCGAACACGACGTCGGCGACGGTCTCACGAATAATGAGGTCCTGGCGCTCGGTAAGGACGTCGGAATTCCCGACCGCTACCTGCGTCAGGCGATGCTGGAAGAACAGACGCGCACCGCTCCCGACGTCGCGACCGGAACGTGGGCGTGGCTCACGGGTCCCCGGTCGATCGTGGCGCACAGAGTCGTCCCCGGCGATCGCGCCACGGTCGAGCGTGCCTTGAGCCGGTGGATGACGGAAGAAGAGCTGCTGCAACCGAAGCGGCACTTTGCCGACCGGACGTCCTGGGAGCCCAAGGCGGGCGCGTTCGCCTCGATTCAGCGCGCGTTGGCGGGAAAACGTCGCTACTCGCTGGCGCGTGCCGGTGAGATCACCGGCCAGGTCGTGCAGCTCGAGCCCGGATTCTGCCTGGTGCGCCTCGAGGCCGATGTCCGCCAGCAGCGCACCCAGCGGATTTCGGGGGCGTCCGTCCTCTTTGTACTCGGCTGGGGCATGACGGCGGCAACGGCCCTCATCGCTCCGCCGCTCGCGCTCGCCCAGGCCTTGATGCTCGCGCCGGGCGTCGGCCTGACGATCGGAGGGGGCATGGTCGCCCGCACATACCGGCGCGCCAACGAGCGCATGCAGGTGTCGCTGGAGCAGATACTCGACGGGCTCGAGCGTGGCGAGATTCGTGCATCCTCCGGCCAGGGCGCGTTGCCCGGTGTGCAGACGTTCGCCCGGATCGCCGAAGAAGTTCGCAAAGCCTTCGATAATCCCCCGCCCCGGCCCAAGCCCAGGAGCTGAGGAAGATTTCATGGCGGACATCCAGCGAGTGGGTGTGCTCGGCTGTGGCCTCATGGGCAGCGGGATCGCCCAGGTCGCAGCCAGCGTCGGCTACGACACGATCGTGCGTGACGTGTCCAGGGAGGTTCTCGATCGCGGCCGTGCCGGCATCGAGAAATCGCTCGCGAAATTCGTGGAAAAAGGAAAGCTCCCGGCCGCCGACCGCGATGCCACGCTCAAGCGCCTGACCTTTACGACCACGGTCCACGATTTGAAGTCGTCGGATATCGTAATCGAAGCGATCACCGAAGACCTGGCGCTCAAGAACGCGCTCTTCACGGAGCTGGACGCGCTGTGCGGCGCCGGCACCATCTTCGCTTCCAACACCTCGAGCCTCACGATCGCGGAGATGGCGGCGGCCACCAAGCGCGCCGACCGGTTCGTCGGGCTGCACTTCTTCAACCCCGTGCCGCTGATGGCGCTGGTCGAGGTCGTGCGCACGGTGACGACGTCGGAGCAGACGTTCAAGCGCGCGTTTGCGTTCGCCGCCTCGCTCCGCAAGGAGCCCGTGGCCGCCAAGGACAACTCCGGCTTCATCGTCAATTTGCTCCTCGTGCCGTATCTGCTCGATGCCATTCGCGCGGTAGAGCGCGGCGTGGGCAGCGTGCCCGACATCGACAAGGCCATGCAGCTCGGCTGCGGCTATCCGATGGGCCCGCTGACGCTGCTCGATCTCGTCGGACTCGACACGACGCACCACATCGCCGAGATCATGTTCAAGGAGTACCGCGAAGCGCGGTACGCACCGCCGCCGCTGCTCAAGCGCATGGTGCTCGCGGGCATGCATGGCCGAAAATCCGGTAAGGGCTTCTACGACTACTCGTCCAATCCACCAATCGTCAGCAACCTGGGACTCTAATGCTCGGCTACGACGCGGCGCGCTGGCACGCGGTACTGAACGATCTCCCTGCGGCCCTGCTGCTCGTGGCGGTGCTGTTCGACATCGGGGCGGCCGCGACGAAGCGCGAGTCGCTGATGTGGGCGGCGATCTGGACGTTGTGGGCCGGCGTCATCGGCGGCTGGGCGGCGGTCATCGCGGGCAAACTCGCGTCCGCCTCCATCGACCACGGTGAAGCGATTCACGAGATCATGGAGAAGCACGAGAACATGGCGCTGCTGACCATGGGACTCTTTACCGCCGTGCTCGTCTGGCGACTGATCCGCCGTTTCCAGATGCCCGCCCAGGAGCTGGCGCTCACCCGCATGCTCAGCATCATCGGAATCGCGGGTTTGGTGTGGACCGGTATTCTCGGCGGCCGCCTCATGTTCCAGCATGCCGCGGGCATTCCGACGGAGACGCTCCAAGCCGAGCTCGAAAACCGCGAGGCGGGCCACCAACACGAGCCCGGTGAAGCGCACGGTGCGCCCGCGGACACCGTCAAAGCGACGCACACGCATCCGCCTGGCACGCCGCCGCACTCCCATTAATGCGAAATTCGGAATTTGAAATGCGAAATACGCCTGTCCTCAAGTTTCGCATTTCGCATTTCGCATTCGCACTTCTTTTTGCCGCATGTACGCCCGCCACCACGCGTCCTTCGTTCGCGCCCGTTCCTGAGGCGCTGCACGCCGTCATCAACGCCCCCCCGGACGTCGTGACGCGCGAAGCCCAGGCCATTCTGACCGCCGACACGATCCCCATCCGCTTCTCGAGTCCGCGCGACGCCTGGCTCGAGACAGGAGAGTTCGCGGGCACGCATCGCCTGCGGCTCTGGGCCGATCCCGATGTGCCGGGCAAGGCGCGCGTGACCATCGAAGCGGTGTACCGGCCCGCGGACGATCCGTCGCGCACACGGCGTGATCTCGAGCGCGCCGCGGCCCCCGGCTCGGCCGGTCAGCTGCGCGCCGAGCAGCTGCTCGCGGCGTTGAAGGACAAGCTCGGGGTCACGACCTACTAGGTGGGCACGTCTCTCCGCAAGAGCCTCGGCGGCCTCGAGTACTTCACATTCGGTTTCGGCAGCATGGTGGGCGTCGGCTGGCTCGTCATCATGGAGGACTGGCTGGCCCGCGGTGGCCCCGCCGGCGCCATGCTCGGGTTTCTGGGCGGCGCGCTGCTCCTGCTCCCGATCGCGTTTACCTACGGCCGCCTGGTGCGCGAGATCCCCGACGCCGGCGCGGAGATCGCCTACACGGAGCGCGTCTTCCCGCGGCCGGTGAGCTTCGCCGCCGGCTGGATGATGGTGCTCGCCTACGCGATCGTGTGTCCCTGGGAGGCGGTCGCCATCGGCAACCTGTTGGCAAGGATTTTCCCCGCGATGAACGACATCGCGCTCTACACGGTCGCCGGCAAAGTCATCACGCTGCCCCGGCTGCTGGCGGGCCTCGCGCTCACCGCGGGCATCGCATGGGTCAACTATCGCGGCATCCGCACCAGCGGCCGCTTTCAGGACTTCACCACGCTGGGACTGCTCGCCTGCTTCGCGGTCTTCGTCGTTCTCGGATTCGCCCGCGGCAGCGCCAGCAACGTTCAACCGTTGTTCGCGTCACGCGGTTCGGTCGTCTCCGTTTTGCTCGTGGCACAGATCGTCCCCTACTTCATGACGGGCTTCGAGTCGATTCCGAAAGCTTCGGAAGAAGCCCGCCCGGACCTGCCGTCCGGTACGCTGAGCCGTACGATCACGCTGTCCGTTGTAGCCGGTGGTCTGTTCTACGTACTCGTGATTGGCGTGGTGGCCTGGGTCTATCCGTGGACTGATATCGTCGGGCAGCACCTCGGCACGGAGGCGGCATTCGCCCGCGCGTTCGGCACGCCGTGGATCGCGCGGCTGATTCTCGCGGGCGCGCTGCTTTCCTTGTTCAAGATTTTCAACGGCAACCTCGTCGCGGCAACGCGCCTGCTCTACGCGCTGGGACGTCGCGGCCTCGTGCATCCCTTCCTCGGCACGGTCAATCCGCGATTTGGAACTCCCTCGGTCGCGATCCTGCTCGTCACCGTGCTCACTGCCGCGGCAGCGTTCCTGGGCGATGCATTGCTGGTCCCCATCACCGAGGTCGGATCCGCGGTCTCGGGACTTGGCTGGTGCGCCGCCTGTCTCGCGTTCCTGGCGCTCACCCGCCGCGGTGGTGAGCGGAAAGGCATCACCGTCGCCGCAGCGGGCGCCACCGTGAGTGTTGCAATTGTCTTGATGAAGCTCATTCCCGCCGTGCCCGGAAGCTTCGGGTGGCCGGAGTGGGTCGCGCTAGGAGGTTGGTGCGCGCTGGGGCTTGCGCTCCGCCACTAGACCCTGGACCCATTTCTCCATCTGATCCAGGTCGATCGCGGCATCGCGGCACGGACCATTGGGCAGCTGCATCGTCAGGCCAAGAACGGGGAGCTTGCCGGCGACGTCGCGCAGTCCGGTCATCATATCGCGCTCGCATGCCACGGCGACCACAGCCCGGGGACGGCGCTCGCGGATGACGCGCCGCGCGAGCTGGCCGCGCGTCGCGACGAAGACGGGAACCGCATAGCGCCCCGCGATCTCGAGCACGCCGTCGAGCGCTTGCTTCGATAAGCAGCGCGGGATCAGCACCAGCAGCTCGCCCTTCCCGACCGTGCGGCCCCGCCGCTCCGCCAGCGTGTTATAGACATCGATGGCCGCATGCTCGACCCAGTCGCGCTTTCCGAAGCCGCGCGCGATCAATGACGTGTAATTCATCAGCTGCAGATACGGACCGCGCTCCAGCAAACGCTCGGGCAGCAGGTTGCGGCCGCTATAGAAGGACACAGCCAGCACGCTCAGGTACAACCAGCTGAGTGCGGCGAAGACTCCGAGGCCACTCCACAGTGTCCCGGCCAAGGGCGACCACAACGCGCCCAGTCGCGGCCCGATCAAATAAAGAAGGAGGGCGAGTGCGCCGGCCGCCGCGGCGACGGTCACTGTTGCGAATTGGAAGAACAGACCGGGCGCGGCCGAAAAGTCGCCACCACCTGGCAGCGGTCGGCCGTCCCACTCGTCCCACTCGTGACCCAGCCGCCGATCCACTTCGATATGGATCAGTTGAGCACGAGACGCGCTCGGGGTCGGTGCCGGGGGGGCCGGGGGGGCCGGGGGGGGCGTCGTTTCCGTCTGTGGAGGAGCCATCAGGAAACGAAGCTTCACGTTGTGCTTCCCCGGTGTCAAGTTTTGAGGGTGTTAGTCACCGATGCTCGCGTCCGCGCTGCCTACGCCGAAGGAGCGGGCATCTACCGCATTCTGCCCGCCGCGGTGGCGATTCCGGAGAGCCGAGACGATGTCGTAGCCCTGGTGCGCCACGCGACCGAGACGGGCACGGCATTAATCCCCCGTGGCGCGGGAAGCGGCATGCCGGGGGGCAACGTCGGCAGTGGCATCATCGTAGACCTCAGCACCGGCTTCTCCGAGCTGACCATTGACCCCGATCGTCGCATCGCCCGGGCGGGAGCCTCCGTCACGTGGGCGGAAGTGAACGAAGCCGCCAAGCCGTACGGCCTGCGCCTGCCGCCCGATCCCTCATCCGGTGCGTTCGCGACGAGTGGCGGCTTGGCGGCCACGAACGCGTCAGGTCCGCGGACGGTGAGATACGGCAGTATGCGAAGGTGGGTGGAGGCTGTGGAGGTTGTCGAGGCAGACGGGACGGTGAGACTCGTGCAACGGGGAGCGGGGAGCGGGGAGCTGTTCACCCTGACACCAGACACCCGACACCTGATTTCCGACCACTTCCCCAAGACGCGTAAGAACTCCTCCGGCTACGCTCTCGATCGCTTTGCCGAATCCGGCGATGAGCTCGATCTTCTCGTCGGCTCCGAGGGCACGCTCGCGATCGTGACGGATGTGCAGTGGCGTCTCGATCCGATTCCCCCCGCTGTCGCGGGCGCCGCGTTCGGATTTTCCGATCTCGAAGTGATGACCGAGGCAGTGCCATACCTGCTCTCCCTACAGCCCTCGGCGCTCGAGCTGCTGGACGAGACGCTGCTGCAGTTCGTCCCCTCCCTCCCCTCCGAGGCACCGAAGCTCGCTTGCCTGCTGCTCGTCGAGTTCGAGCGCGAAACGGCCGCCGCCGCGCGCGGCGTCGTGGGGGACGCGGTTCGCGGACTCAAGGCTTCGGTGAGTCATGTCGAGACGGCGGTGAATCGCGCAGGGCTCGAACAGCTCTGGACTGTGCGGCGCCTAGCCTCTCCCGCCCTCGCCCGCCTTCCTGTCAACCAGCGCTCTCTGCAGGTCATCGAAGACGGCTGCGTACCGCTCGCCGCCCTGGGCGCGTATATCGCGGCGCTGCGGGCGGCGGCCGATCGGCGCGGCATTCCGGTCGCGATCTTCGGGCACGCCGGTGACGGCCACGTGCACGTGAACGCGCTCCCCGATACGACCCGCGCCGGCTGGTGCGAGGCGCTGCAGGGTCTGTTCGACGATGTTACGGATCTGCTGCTCCGCCTCGGCGGGGTCCCGTCCGGTGAGCATGGCGTCGGTCGCCTGCGCGCGGGGATCCTAGAGCGCTTCTATGGCCCGGAGGTGATGCAGCTGTTTCGCGACGTGAAGCGGGCCTATGACCCGCTGTCCATCCTCAACCCTGGTGTTATCATTCCGGCGACCGATTGGTCGCCCGTGGCCGCGCTGAAGGTCGGCGCTGGTGCCGCGACCATTCCCGACGACATCGCAACGCGACTACGAGAAGTGGAGCGCAGCGCCGCATGGGCCACACCGAAACTCGAACTGGCACACTAGCTCCGATGGAAGTCTTCCGCAGCCCCCGCATCTCGCTGATCGCCCGTCCACAATTTCTCGAGCCGGAACATCTCCCGGTGCAGTGGCGCGGTGCGGCAAGCGACGGCGAGCGTATCGCCGAGTACGCAGGCCGGTTGTGTTACATGAGCCAGCACAACCCCGTGAACCGCACGACGGCCGAGTATCTCGAGAACATCAAGAAGCAGGGACACGGCTCGGTGCTGGAGCACGCCGTCTATGTGCTGCTGATCGAGGGCATCTCGCGCTCGTGCTCGCACGAGCTGGTGCGTCACCGGGCCGGCTTCGGGTATTCGCAGATCTCGCAACGCTACGTCGATGAGTCACACGCGGCGTTCGTCATGCCGCCCGCGGTGGCCGGCGACGCGCGCCTCGAGGAGGAGTGGCAGCAACAGGTCGCCGAGGCTCAGGCAGCCTACGTCCGAGCGGTGGAAGGCTTGATGCAACGCTACGAGTGGGTCGGCGACAAGGGGCACCGGCGGAAAATGGCGCGCGAAGCGGCGCGCAGCGTGCTTCCGAACGCGACGGAAGTGAAGATCGTCGTCTCGGGAAACGCCCGCGCCTGGCGCACGATGCTCGAGCTGCGCTGTGGCGAAGGGGCCGAGCTGGAAATTCGCCGCATGGCGATCGCGGTGTTGCGCGTCCTGCAGAAAGAAGCAGGCTCGCTCTTCTCCGATTTCGACATCTACATCGCCGACGACAAACAGGAAGCGGCGCGCGTCACCTACCACAAAGTCTGAAGACGTCGCGCAGAGTCGTCTAGCAACATCGTCGAACAAAAACGTGGTACGGTTCTGCTCGACGAATCCGCTCGACGCTTTTGCTCGACGTTTTTTCTCCGTCTCTCTCTTGCGCATCGGGAGACCATTTCGTATTCTGGTTTGAGAATGCGAATAGGTCTCGCATACAATGAAAAACCCGACGCCGCGCCCGCGTCGGACGCGTACGCAGAGTGGGATGACCCATCTACGATCGATGCGGTCGACCAGGCTCTGAGTTTCTTCGGCAGCGTCGTCCGACTCGAAGCCGACGAATTCTTCCCGCAAAAACTTTCGCTCGCGCGCCCCGAGATCGTCTTCAACATGGCGGAGGGATTGTACGGTCCGTGCCGCGAGTCGCACGTCCCGGCGCTGTGCGAGTACCTCAACATCCCGTACACCGGCTCCGATCCACTCACGCTCGCGCTGACGCTGCATAAGGGGCGCACGAAAGAGATCCTCGCATATCGCGGTGTGCCGACCGCACCGTTCCGAGTCATCGAACGCGTGTCGGATCTCGATCGCTTACCGTTACCGTATCCGTTATTCGTAAAGCCGGTCGCGGAGGGATCCGGTAAGGGTATATTCGTCAACAACTTATGTGAGACACGGGCGCAGCTCGCGGAGCGCGTGGCTTTCCTCTTGGAGCGCTACGCCCAGCCGGTTCTCGTCGAGACCTATCTCCCGGGACCCGAGTTCACCGTCGCGATCCTCGGCAACAACGGCGACGTGCGCTGCTTGCCCATCGTGGCATTCGATTTCGCCACGCTGCCCGCGGGCGCGACGCCGGTCTACGGTTACGAAGCGAAATGGATCTGGGATACGCGCGAGCATCCTCTCGCGATCTTCCAGTGCCCGCCCACCGGCTTCGCGGACTCGCTCTGCCGCGAGACCGAGCGTGTCGCACTCGACGCGTATCGCGCCCTCGGCTGCCGCGACTGGTGCCGCATCGACGTCCGCGTCGACCGGTTCGGCGTACCCAACGTCGTCGAGTTGAATCCGCTCCCCGGCATCATCCCGGATCCCGCGATGAACTCCTGCTTCCCGAAAGCGGCCCGCGTCGCCGGATACGGCTACGACGACCTGATTCAGGAGATCGTGCGAATCGCCTGGAAACGGATTACCGGACGAGACGTCGGGGCGCAGCATGCTGCACCCCCTCAAATGCCCGCCGCGATTTCGGCGTGAGGGTCGTCATCCTCTACGATCCCGGCGCCGATGATTGGACCGCCGAGGACGTCGCCGGGGTGATGGAGGCGGTCGACGACATCGCGGCAATCTTCAGCGCGCTCAACCATCAGGTGCAGCGGGTTCCGGTCCGGCATGACATGCGCTGGTTCAACGTGTGCCGGCGGGCTGATCTCGTCTTCAATCTGTGCGAAGGCGTGCGCGGAGTCGCACAGTGGGAAGATCACGTCGTCGGGACGCTGGAGCTGGCCGGCATCGCCTACACGGGCTGCGGCCCCTGGACCACGGCCGCATGCCGCCGCAAGGCGGTCGCGAACACGATGCTGGAGCGTGCCGGGCTTCCGGTGCCCCGCTGGACGATCGCGCAGGGAAAAATCGACGACGATTTCCCGCTGCCGGCCATTGTGAAGCCGGCCGCCGAAGACGCCAGCGCGGGCCTCGACCGGCAATCGGTGGTCACCGATCGCAAGACCCTCAAAGCGCGCATCGCCGCGATGACCGAGCAGTTCGATGAGGTGCTCGTGCAGCAGTACGTCGCCGGCCGCGAGTTCAACGTCGGCATCGTCGGCGATCGCACGCTCCCCGTCGCCGAGATCGATTTCAGTACGATGCCCGACGGGACGTGGCCCATCCTGACGTATGCCGCGAAGTGGCATGCGGGATCGCCCGAAGACCTTGGCAGCCGCCCGGTGTGCCCCGCCCAAATCCCCCAACGCCTGGCCGACCGGCTGTGCCGGCTGGCGGAGACGGCGTGGCGCACGGTGCAAGGCAAGAGCTACGGCCGGGTCGACCTGCGCCTGGACGACGCCGGGCGGCCTTGGATCCTCGAGGTCAACCCCAATCCCGATCTCACCGACGAGGCAGGGCTGTCGCGCATGGCGAAAGCCGCGGGATGGGACTACCCCGAGCTGATCCGCCGCATCGCCGAGATCGCGCTGCGGGAGGCGCAAGGAACGAAGGCCGCGCGTGAGCTGCTCGCTGCGCCCCGTCGGGCACGCGCACCGCGCACGGTTTGAGCAGCTGACTCGGGGCACGGGCCTCTTCCGCGAGGACGAGGTCGCCACCGCACTCGAGCTGCTCGACGAGAGCCTTGCAGGCGACGACGACTATCGCTTCGTCGGCGCGTTCGAACACGATGCCCTGGTCGGCTACGCGTGCTGGGGTCCGACGCCCGGGACCGTTGCGACAAGCGATTTGTACTGGATTGTCGTCGACCGCGAGCGCCAGGGATCCGGCATTGGCTCGCAGCTGCTGCGCGAAGTCGAGCACCTGCTGACGGCCGACGGCAGACGGCTCGTTGTCGTGGAGACCAGCTCGCGCGGCGAGTACGCGGCGACGCGCGGCTTTTACGAAGCACGCGGCTACACCAGGGCCGCGACCATCCCGCGGTATTACGCGCCCGGTGACGATCTGGTGATCTATACCAAGGATCTGACTCCTGGAGACCTGGCAAGAGCTGCTCCGTAGGAAGAGCATCGCCTCGCTCGACGCGCTGGCCGCACGTTTCGGCCCTGAGCACGTCGGGGATATCGCGCGTCTCCGCCAAGCCGCCGAAAACTTCGAGTTCCGCATTTCTCCCGCGATGGTCGACCTCATCAAGTCGCCCGGCGATCCGATCTGGCGGCAGTACGTCCCGACGGTCCAGGAGCTGGAGGTCCACGACGGGCTGGTGGATTCGCTGGAGGAAGACGCGAATTCCCCGGTCCCCAACATCACGCACCGCTATCCTGACCGCGCGCTGTTTCTGGTGTCCCCGGTGTGCGCCGCCTACTGCCGCTTCTGCACGCGCCGCCGCAAGGTCGGCGACCCCGAAAAGATCCCCATGGCGCAGCTCGAGTCGGCGTTCCGCTACCTCGAGGAGCATCCGGAAATCCGCGATGTAATCATGTCGGGCGGCGATCCGCTGCTGCTCTCCGACCGTCGGATCGACGATATCTGCAAGCGGCTACGGACGATCCCCCATCTCGAGGTGCTGCGGATCGGCAGTCGCATCCCCTGCCACCTCCCCGAGCGGGTGACGTCCGCGCTGTGCGACATCCTCAAGAAATACCATCCGCTCTACATCAACACGCATTTCAACCACCCCGACGAGCTGACGCCCGCCGCGGTCAAGGCGCTGGGCATGTTGGCGGACGCCGGTATCCCGTTGGGCTGCCAGACGGTGCTCCTGAAGGGGGTCAACGACGACCCCGAGGTCATGAAGCTACTGATGCAGCGGTTGCTCGCCGCGCGGGTACGGCCTTACTACATCTATATGTGCGACCAGGTCGCGGGCGCCGAGCACTTCCGGACGACCGTCGAGAAAGGGCTGGAGATCATCAAGGCGCTGCGTGGCTGGACCTCAGGCCTGGCGGTGCCGCATTTCGTGATCGACGCACCGGGAGGGGGCGGCAAGATTCCGCTGCTGCCCGAATACGTCGTGAAGCTGACGGACAAGGAAGTTGTGCTCCGGAACTACGCCGGCAAGATCTACCGCTATAAGCAGGGCAAAGAGACCGCGCCGCTCGAGCCAATCCTGGTCGGCTGAACGCCTACTTGACGTCGTGACCCCGATTCGCATATTTATGTGGTAGGACGCATAAACATGCGAACGCTCACGACGCACCTCAATATTCTGGCGAATACCCACACACCCTCTCCAGGGAGCGGCGGGGCGCGATAGCGTGCAGACCAAACCCGAACCCAGCCAGCCCGCTCCCGCAACGGAGCGGGCGTTTCGTTTGTTGGACCCTTGGCGCGAGCGCGACGCCTGCGGCGTCGGCTTCGTCGCGCGCGCCGACGGCGAGCGCACCAACGACATCCTCACGATGGCCCTCACGGCCGTCGCCCGGCTCGCCCATCGCGGCGCCGCCTCGAACGACCGCTCCGGCGACGGCGCCGGCGTCCTCACCCAAATCCCACATCGGTTACTCGGGGTCGGGCCCGTGGAGCGCGTCGCGCTCGGCATGTTCTTCCTGCCGCCCGCAGCCCCCGCCCGCGATGCCGCCATTGACCTCATCGAAACGGTCCTGGTCGGGCTCGGCATGTCGGTGCTGGGTTGGCGTGTCGTGCCGGTGGACGGCGCCGTCCTCGGCCCGCTCGCCGCGGCGAGCCAGCCGGCGATCCGGCAGGTGTTCGTGGGTCCACCGTCCGGTCCTGGCAACGCGCAGGTGTGGGAGCGGCGGCTCTACCTCGCGCGCCGGGTCATCGAGCGCCGGGCCGCGGACGCAGGGCTGCCGGTCTTCGTGTGCTCGCTCTCCTGCCGAACGGTCGTCTACAAGGCGCTGCTGGTCGGCACGGAGCTGCCTGGTTTCTACGCGGACCTGCGCTCGCCGCTGTTCGAGACCGGGATCGCGGTATTCCACCAACGCTACTCCACCAACACGCTGCCGAGCTGGCCGCTCGCGCAGCCGTTCCGGTTGCTCGCCCACAATGGCGAGATCAATACGCTATGGGGAAACCGCAACGCGATGCTGGCGCGCGAGCCGGCGCTCGCCGCCCCGGTGTGGGAGCGGGATGTCGAGCTGTTGAAGCCCGTCATCTGGGAGGAAGGCAGCGATTCCACGAGTCTCGATAACGCGTTCGAGCTGCTGGTCCGCTCCGGCCGCGACCCCGTCCACGCGCTGATGATGCTGCTCCCGGAGGCGTGGGAACGGATTCCCGATATGCATCCTGCGCTGCGCAGCTTCTACGAGTATCACGCCGGTTTGATGGAGCCCTGGGACGGCCCCGCCGCGCTCGCGTTCAGCGACGGCATCGTCGCCGGCTCGGCCCTCGACCGCAACGGGCTCAGGCCCTGCCGCTACAAGGTGACCCGCGACAACCTCGTCGTGGCGGCCTCGGAGGTCGGCGTCGTAGACCTCGAGCCCGCTGACGTCGTGGAGTCGGGCCGCCTGGGTCCCGGGGAGATGCTGGTCGTCGATACGATCCGCAACATCGTGCTGAGGAGTGCGGACGCGAAACTGGAGGTCGCGCAGCGCTGTCCCTATCGCCGCTGGAGCACGCGCGTGGTGCGCCAGCTGCCGACTGAAGTCTCGGCGCTCGGGCCTGCGCTCCCCGCCGAGGAGCTCACCGCGCGCCAGCACGCCTTTGGCTACAGCCACGAGGACCTGCGCTTCGTCATCTCGCCCATGGCCGTGGAGGGGCGGGACGCGATCTGGAGCATGGGCGACGACACGCCCATCGCGCCGCTGTCCAAGCTGCCGCAGAGCCTTTACGCCTATCTGCGCCAGCGCTTCGCGCAGGTGACCAACCCGGCGATCGATCCGCTCCGCGAGGAGCTGGTGATGTCGCTCGTGATGTATCTCGGACGGCGCGGCTCGCTGCTCGCGCAGCGGCCTGGTGGCCGGACATTGCTGCGCGTCGAGCATCCGGTGCTCCTGGCGGAGGAAATGGCGGCGCTGCGGCGCGCGGGCGGTGGCGAGCTCACGACGCTCAGCGCGGTGTGGGAGGCGGCCGCCGGTCCGGAGGAGCTGTCGCGCGCCGTCGAAGCGCTGAGTCGCGACGCGGTGAAGGCGGTACGTCGCGGCGGTGGCGCCACCATCCTGGTGATCAGCGACCGCGACGCGGACAGGACGCGCGCCCCGATCCCCATGCTGCTCGCGATTGGAGCGGTCCATCAACGCCTCGTACAGACCGGGCAGCGGGTGCGCGTTGGCCTCGTGGCCGAGGCAGGCGACGCTTGGGATGTGCATCACCTCGCCGCGCTGTTCGGTTACGGCGCCGAGGCCGTGCACCCCTGGTTGGCTTTGCAGTGCCTCCGCGACCTCGAGTCATCGGCGGAGAAGTACCGCAGCGCTGCCGAAAAGGGGCTGCTCAAGATTCTCTCCAAGATGGGTATTTCGACGCTGCAGTCGTACACCGGCGCGCAAATCTTCGAAGCGATCGGGCTTGGGCAGGAGGTGATCGACCGGTGCTTCACGGGCACGGCGTCGGTCATCGGCGGCATCGGTTTCACGGAGATCGCCGAGGATGTGCTGGCGCGTCATCACAGCGCGGGCGCCCTCCCCGACCACGGCCGCGTTCGCTATCGCCGGGACGGCGAGGACCACGGCTGGTCGCCGCCGCTCGTGCGCGCGCTGCAGCACGCCGAGTACGCCGGCTTTGACAAAGGCGTGAGGGCGCGCGCACCTGCTGGTCCGCGCGACTTGCTCGATTTTCGCGAGCAAACCCCCGTGCCGCTCGACGAAGTCGAGCCGGCGGAGGACATCCGCCGGAGATTCATCTCCAGCGCCATGTCGCTTGGCGCACTGTCACCGGAAGCGCACGAGACCCTCGCCATTGCGATGAACCGGATGCACGCGCGCTCGAATTCGGGAGAGGGGGGTGAAGACCCGGCGACGTATGTGGCGCACACCAATGGCGACCGTGCGGACAACCGGATCAAGCAGGTCGCCTCCGGTCGCTTCGGGGTGACGGCGGCGTATCTCGTCCGGGCGGACGAGCTCGAGATCAAGATCGCTCAGGGCTCGAAGCCCGGCGAAGGTGGCCAGCTGCCGGGACACAAAGTGACCGACCTCATCGCCCGTCTCCGGCACGCGGTGGTCGGCATTCCCCTGATCTCGCCGCCGCCGCATCACGACATCTACTCGATCGAGGATCTGGCGCAGCTGATCCACGATCTCAAACAGGTGAATCCTGAAGCGCGGGTGGGCGTCAAGCTCGTCGCGGAAGCCGGCGTGGGCACCGTGGCCGCGGGCGTCGCGAAGGCGTACGCCGATTACGTCCTCATTTCGGGGCACAACGGCGGGACCGGCGCGTCGCCGTTGTCCTCGATCAAGCATGCCGGTTCGCCGTGGGAGCTGGGGCTTGCCGAGACTCAGGCGATTCTCATGCGCAACAAGCTGCGCGAACGCATTGAAGTGCGCACCGACGGCGGGCTGCGTACCGGCCGCGATGTCGTGATCGCCGCCCTGCTCGGTGCGGAGTCGTTCGGGTTCGGAACCGCGACGGTTGTCGCCCTTGGCTGCGCGATGGCGCGCCAGTGCCACTTGAATAGCTGCCCGACCGGGATCGCCACGCAGCGGCCCGACCTCCGCGCCAAGTTCCGCGGCACGCCCGAGCAGGTCATCGCGTACTTCACGTTCATCGCCGAGGACGTCCGCCGCATCATGGCAACGCTGGGCGTGCGCCGGATGGACGATCTGATTGGCCGGGTAGAGCTGCTGCGGCGCATCGAACGGCCGGAGACGCCGCGCGCGAGCCTGCTGGATCTGTCGGTCCTGCTCGCCGCCCCCGCGAGCACATCGGAGCCGCGCCGCCGAACCGTACACCGGAATGTGCGCCCCGGGCTCGTTTCGCTCGACGCCGAGATTCTCGCACAGCCGGCGACTCGCGTTTTCACGATCGGGAATCACCACCTCACCGTCGGAGCGCGAATCGCTGGGGAGCTCGCGCGCGCTCACGGCAGCGCGGGACCGGAGCAACCAGTTCGGCTACGGTTCCGCGGCAGCGCCGGCCAGAGCTTCGGCGCGTTCACCCTTCCGCGCATGCATCTGCATCTGGAAGGCGAGGCGAACGACCACGTCGGCAAGGGCTTGTGCGGCGGCGAAATCGTCATCCGGCCGTTCCGGGGCGCCGCCTACGCTCACGGTTCGCATGTACTGCTCGGCAACACCGCCCTCTATGGCGCGACGTCGGGCCGCCTCTTTGCCGCGGGGAGCGCCGGCGACCGCTTTGCCGTGCGCAATTCCGGCGCCGTCGCGGTCATCGAGGGCGCCGGTGACCATTGCTGCGAGTACATGACCGGTGGCGTGGTGGTCGTGCTGGGGCCGGTCGGCAGGAACTTCGCGGCGGGCATGTCGAACGGCATCGCATACGTCCTCGACGAGCGCGGCGAGCTCGAGTCGCGCTGCAACCTCGAGATGGTTGCGGTCAACGGGCTCAATGCGATGGACGAGCGTGCGCTGCGCAATCTGATCCAACAACATTTCCGCAAGAGCGGCAGCGCCCGCGCCAGGATGATCCTCGCGCAGTGGGAGGCGTACCGTGCGCTGTTCCGAAAGGTCGCACCGCCGGCGGTGGCGACCGTCGAACAGACAACGACACCGGCCACCGTTTCGACACCCTAACGGGTGCGCTCGGCACAGCATTGTCCTTAAGGACAATGTGGCCGAGCACAGGCTTTCAGCCTGTGAATAATCGTGGTAGTCTACGCCCCATGACAGCGTCGCTGCCGTCGCAGTTCAAGGTCGGGCTCGTCCAGATGAGCATGAGCGACGATCCCGAGGCCAATCTCGGCAAAGCCGTCGCCCGCATTCGCGAGGCCGCCCACCAGGGCGCCGCGCTTGTCTGCCTGCCGGAGCTGTTTCGCACCCAATACATCGGCCAGCGCGAGGACCACGCGCTCTTCGATCTGGCGGAGGCTGTCCCGGGGCCGACCACCGAGACCCTCGGCAAGATCGCAAAGGAAAACGGCGTCGTCGTCATCGCGTCGCTGTTCGAGCGCCGCGCCGCTGGTTTGTATCACAATACGGCCGCGGTGATCGATGCCGACGGCAAGGTGAAGGGGATCTATCGCAAGATGCATATTCCCGATGATCCGGCCTACTACGAAAAGTTCTACTTCACGCCAGGCGACCTGGGATTTCGCGCGTTCGACACGAAGGTCGGTCCCGTCGGCACGCTCGTGTGCTGGGACCAATGGTATCCCGAGGCCGCGCGGCTGACCGCCCTGCAGGGCGCGAATATTCTGCTCTATCCGACTGCGATCGGCTGGCATCCGGCGGAGAAAGCGCAGTACGGCGAGCAGCAGCTCGACGCGTGGAAGACGATCCAACGCGGTCACGCGATTGCCAACGGCTGCTGGGTCGCGGCGGTTAATCGCGTCGGCTTCGAGCGGCTCGGCGGTGAGGGAGCGGGAATCGAGTTTTGGGGCCACTCGTTCGTGTGCGATCCCTTCGGCGTGGTGGTCGCCGAGGCGGCCGAAGACGAGGCGCTCGTGCTGGCGCAGGTCGATCTGGCACGTATCGAGGAAGTGCGCCGCAACTGGCCGTTCCTGCGTGATCGCCGTACGGATGCGTACGCTGGCATTGAACACCGGTTCCTGACTGACTAGGTCATCGGTCGTCAGTCATCTGTTGTCAGAAAACCCACCGAGAACTGAGAACCGATGACCGATAACTATCGGTTACCCGCAGAGTGGGAGCCGCATGCGGCAACCTGGATCGGCTGGCCCCACAACGTCAGCGATTGGCCCGGGAAATTCCCTCCCATCCCCTGGGTCTACGGCGAGATCGTTCGCGCGCTCGCGCCGGGCGAAATCGTCCGGATTCTCGTCAACTCGGGCGCTCACCAGGCGCGGGCCAGCCGCGTCCTCAAGAAGATTGGCGTCGACCTCGCGCGCGTAGACTTCCTGCGCTTCCCGACGAATCGCGGCTGGACGCGGGACTTCGGTCCCATCTTCGTTCGCCAGGGATCGAGTCTCGCCATCGCGCGCTTCCATTTCAACGCGTGGGCGAAGTACAAGGACTGGAAGAAGGACCACAAGATTCCTGAACTCGCCGCGAAGCGATTCAAGCTGCCGCTGATTCAAACGAAGATGGTGCTCGAGGGGGGCAGCATCGACGTGAACGGCCGCGGCACGTTGCTCACGACCGAAGAGTGCCTGCTCGATCCGGCGGTGCAGACCCGCAACCCCGGCATGTCCCGCTACGAGATCGAGAACGTCTTCCGCGACACGCTCGGCATCACGAACACGCTGTGGCTCGGCAAGGGCATCGCCGGGGACGACACGCACGGGCACGTCGATGACCTGTGCCGCTTCGTGAACCCCGGGACGGTCGTCTTGTGTCGCGAGGACAATCCGAAGGACGTGAACTACAAACCGCTCGCGGAGAACCGGGAGCGCCTGCAGGGCATGCACCTGGAAAAAGGGGCGCGCATCGAGGTGATCGACCTCCCGATGCCCGCCCCCCTCTACTTCGACGGCGTACGCTTACCCGCCAGTTACGCGAACTTCTACATCGCCAACGCCGCGGTGCTGGTCCCGACGTTCAACGATCCGAAAGACCGCATCGCACTCGGTATGCTTGCCGAGCTGTTTCGCGACCGTGCGGTCGTAGGAATCCACGCCGGCGACCTCGTCTGGGGGCTCGGCACGCTGCATTGCCTCACGCAGCAGCAGCCGAAGATTTAGGCCCGCATCGCGTCGTTGAGCACGTCGGCGACGCTCGCCAGGTCGGCAAGCATGTGGGCGCGGCTGTTCGGCGACAGGCCTTCCGCCGCCCGAACGCGCCCTAGGCACGTCTCGACCAGCTCGAGCGCGGAGCTGAGATAGACGGTGGCCTGATCGACCGCCATCCACACCCGCTCATTCGCCCCGAGGCACAGACCACCGAGCTCTACGACGAGCCGCTCGGGGCTGCGGCGCTCGATGCCGGTCGGTGGCGGTGGAGGCGGATCGCTGCGCACCGCGGCCACATGCCAGCGATCGGCATCGACGCGGCACCCGAGCCACAGACTGTGAGGAAGAGCCACCCGGCCCCACTGGCGCAACATGCCGCCAAGGTCGATCTCGACGGCACCGCCGGCCGGATGTGGCCGGCTCACGGCCTCAGTCATTGCCAGTCCCCCACGGGCGACGCGCCACAGCGCCACGATACGACCGCGGAGGGCGGCGCTCAGCTGGTTCAGCATCACACAGCGGCGCTCATAAAGACTCTGCCGCGAGGATTCGCGCATCGCGAGCTCCTCTCCTGGGTGTGCTTTCAAGAACCCCAGAGTTGGTCCGAGGTAACGGGCGCCGCGCACGCGGCCTGTGGGCACGTGACGAGCATCATCAACGCGGTGTAGCTGCTGACCCTCTGCCCCACGAGCTACTGCAGCTGCCAGATCTCCACGCGATTGCCCGTAAAAATCGGAATCAGCACGCGACGCCGCTTCGCGTCGTAGCCGATGTCAGCGGGACTGGGCACGCCGGTGACCACCTTTACTTCCTGCCCGGTCTCGTACGCGGACACGGTGGAGTCGGTCCAGCTGGACACCAGGATTCGCGTGCCCGCGACCTCGACGCCGTCGAACCCGCCCGCGCCTTTGGCGATGACCTTGGGCGCCTTGTCCCCCGGCTTCCACGCGAGCACCGACTTGGTGGGCCCGAACGACACGATGATGAACCGCTTGCCCACAGGGTCGACGGTGATCCCGTTTGGCCAGCCCAGACTGTCACCTCGCGCCGCGACCGTGACCTTGCGGTCGGGACCGATGCGGAATACGCGGTCGGGTCCGGGATGCAGGACGTTACCCACGTCGTCGAACCGGATGCCGGTATCGGTAACGTAGATCGCGCCGGTCGTGGCGATCGCGACGTCGTTCAAAAAGACCGCGCCCCCCCCGCCCCCGGTGCTGTCGAACTTGACGCTATCCAGCGGCGCGCCGGTCCGCGCATTGAACGAGCGGACGACGTCGATGTCCGCCACCCACAGCGTATCCCCCGTCACCGCCAGGCCCTTCGGCGCGTTGAGGGTCACACCCGCACGGCCGCCCTCGATGAACTTGAGGTTCTCGATCGCCCCGTCGGGCCGCACGCGACTGATGAACCCGTTGTTGTCTTTCGCCGTCGGGCTGCCGTTGACGTTGGAGACGAAGTAGATGTCCTGCGTCGAATCGTGCAGCACCGACTCCGGGGTGGAGAAGCCCGCTACCGTCAGCATCCGCGTAGCGCCCGGCGCGGCGGGAGGCGGAGGCGGCGGCGCGACCGGCGTGGTATCGACTGGCGCGATGGTGTCGGCCACGTTGGAGGCGTGCCGCTTCCGATCGACGGGCTGGCAGGCCGCGGCGACAGCAAGGGTCATGCAGAGGACGGTCGCTCTCATCAGGGCACTTCCTCCTCGGCCAGAGCTGCGATGTGTCGCAACACGCGCTCGTGGATGGCCGCGACGATGCGGCCTGCAGGCAGTGTCCAATAGCGCTGTGGGAACATATCCACGACGTACGTCGTGCGCCCTTCGAGGCGCGTGCCGCCCCCCCCGCCTGGCAGGGGCGTGAGCCGGAACTCACCGTGGGTCGCACGGAAGTACCCGTCCAGGTGCGGCGGGTTCACATCCCGGTACGGGCTCCATTCGGTCATAGGCGGCGCTTGCGCAACGATATCGAACGATAGGAGCCGGTTCTCCTCCCACGCGGTGATGGGCTCGACGAAGCTGCCGGTCGTGAAATCGCAGTAGCGAACTGCTCCGACGCCGTGGCCTTCGATGCGGGCGCGCATGGGCGCCGCCACGCCGGCACGAAACAGCACTTCGGTCGGCGGTGGCAGCTCGGGGAAGCTCACGACGTGCCGCCACACCACGTCGGGCGGCGCCGCGATCTCGATGACGGTGACGACTTCGTGCGTGGGCGGAGTGGCGCGCGGCTCGACGCCGACGAACAGCGGCACGATGAGCGCCACGCCGGCTCCCGACACGCCGTGCAGGCCGCGGCGCGCCACGATCCGCCCGAGCACCGCGCCCGGGAACGCGATCGCCAGCGCGATCGGCAGTGCCATCAGCGTGCACACCGTCCCCTCGAGCGCGAACACCACCAGCGCGCCAGCGGCGATCGTCACACTCGCGAGCGCGATCATGATCGACTGCCCGGCGGGACGCGTGTAGCGGTAGTTGTAGATGTAGGAGCTGATGTAGCCGATCGTAAACGGCACGCCGAGGAAGAGCCCCGCGGAATAGCTGCGGCGCAGGTAGATCCCGATGCCGACTGTAATCAGTGTGATTCCCAACGAAGCGGCGACGCCGAGCATTGCGCTCTTCAGCCGGTCGTCCACCGCCGGCGGGGGCGCTTCGACCGGCCATGCGATCGTCGACCTGGACGGCAGCAACGACAGGATCGCCATCAGCACGAAATTCAGCGCCGGAACAAAGAAGAGCAGCGCGATCCAGGGGCTCGCGCCCGCGTCCGCCGCGCGACGCATCGACATGCTGACGCCGATCCAGAGGAACGGCAGCGCGATCGCGACGAGCGACGGCAGGAGCCACGGGGGAGCACCGCGCAGCAGCTCGGTGCGCGTGCTCAGCAATGGCGACAGATAGTTGAGAGGGGTCCACAGTCGGCCGGCGTAGCGCCAGATGAGCAGCGCGTCGATGGCGTACTTGAACGCCATGAGGCCGAGGCCGTGCCGGAAGTACGTTCCGCGACTGACGGGATCGCGGAACCCGAACCACAGGCGCAGCCAGCGGGCGAGCATGTTTACGCTTTCGCTTCCTCGAGCTCCTTCTTCCGCGCCTCAGTCACCTTCGCGGCAATTTCGGCCGGAGCGTCCTGGTACACGTGGAACTTCATCCGATACGTCCCGCGCCCATGCGTAATCGAGTGCAGTGTGGTGGCGTAGCGATCGAGCTCGGCCTCAGGCACGAGGGCCTTCACCTTCGTCAGCCGTCCATCCTTCTCCGTGCCGACGATGTGCCCGCGACGCGACGACAGATCGCCCATCACGGCACCCTGATAATCGTCGGGCGTCCACACTTCGACATCCATGATCGGCTCGAGTAGCACCGGCCGCGCGCCCGGGCTCACATTTCGGAAGGCCAGGATGCCGGCCATCTTGAACGACATTTCGTTCGAGTCGACGTCGTGGTAGGAGCCGTCGTAGAGCTCGAACTTGAAGTCCACAACCGGATAGCCGGCCACCGGCCCCTTGTGCGCCGCCTCGAGCACGCCGCGCTCGACGGCCGGGATGTACTGGCGCGGGATCACACCGCCGACGATCTCATCCACGAACTGTACCCCCGAGCCACGGGGCAGCGGGGCGATGCGGATCCAGCAGTCGCCGTACTGTCCACGCCCCCCCGTCTGCTTCTTGTGTTTGCCCTGGCCCTCGGACTTGCCGCGGAACGTTTCGCGGTAGGCGACCTTGGGCTTTGCCGTCTGCGCATGGACGCCGAACTTCCGCGCCAGCCGCCCCACGATGATCTCGAGATGGCGCTCGCCGAGTCCACGGATGAGCGTCTGGCCCAGCTCGCTGTTGTACTCGTGGTGAAAGGTGGGATCTTCTTCGTGCAGCTTGTGCAGGCCGGTGGAGAGTTTGTCTTCCTCACCCCGCTGCTTCACCTCGACGGCGACCGTGATCACCGGCTCGGGGAACGGAATCTTCGGGAGTACGAGACCCTTGTCCTTCGTCGACAGCGTGTCGTTGGTATGGGTGTCGCGCAGCTTGGCCACGGCTCCGATGTCGCCGGCGTGCAGCTCCGGGATCTCGATCCGCTCCTTGCCGACGGCGACGCAGAGGTGATTGAGCTTCTCTGAGAGCTCACGCGGCGCATTCCAGACATCCTGCCCGTTCTTGACGGTTCCGGAAAAGATCCGAAACAGGGTGACGTCACCGACGTGCGGCTCCGACACCGTCTTGAACACCTGTGCGGCCAGCGGCTCCCCATCCTCCGCCTTGAGCGTCAGGCGTTCGGCGCTGCCCCATTTTTGCGCCTCGGGCGGCGGCGCTTCCTGCGGCGCAGGACACAGCTCGACGAGCTTGTTGAGCAGCGCGCGCGTGCCGTACGTCAGCTCGGCGGCGCCGCAGAACAGCGGGAACAGCTCCCCCTTGGCCATGCCGGCCTTCATCGCGGCGATCGCTTCGTCGCGGCCGATCTCTTCACCGCCGAGGTAGCGCTCCAGCAACGTGTCGTCCGTCGCGGCGATGCTCTCGATCAATTCCTGCGAGTACTTGTCGAAGCGATCCTGGTACTCCTCGGGGACGTCGACTTCGTCGTACTCGCCCGCCTTTGTGCCCTTCTTATAGAGGTGCGCCTTCTTCGAGAAGAGATTGATGATCCCGTGGAACTCCAGCCCTTCGCCGACCGGGATCTCCACCGGGATCACCTTGGGCGTCAGCTGCTCTTTGATCTGATTGAAGACGCGCTCGAAGTTGGCGTGCTCCTTGTCCATCAGCGATACGAAGAACAGGCGCGGCAGCGAGCGGCGCTCGCAGTAGTCCCACACCTTTTCCGTCCCGACTTCCACGCCGGCGGTCGCGGACAGCACCACGACGGCGGCATCGGCGGCATACACACCCGCCAGCGCGTCGCCGGTGAAGTCGAGATATCCGGGCGTGTCGATGAGATTGATCTTCGTGTCCATCCACTCGGCGACGGCCAGCGCGAGATTGATGGAGTATTTGCGTTCGATTTCGTCGGGAGTGTAATCGGTGAGGGCGGTTCCTTCTTTGACGGAGCCGTGTCGTTTGCTCGTGCCGGCCACGAACGCCAGCGCATCGACCAGGGAGGTCTTGCCGCTCGCGCCGTGGCCCACGACGGCCACATTGCGGATCTCCGGTGTCTTATACACGCGCATGGGCGCATGCAGCTCCTGCAGGGGTTGCGGAGAATATGAACCTCCCGGAAGTGAGACGGCTAGGCAGACGGCTCGACGCCCAGACCCTGATCTGCCGCCGGTCTAGGCAGTGAGACGCTCCGGCGCCTCGGGGTGACGCTGTGGCAACGGGGCGGCACTGTTGGCGCCAGCGCCACGTTTCAGGCCCTGCGGCAAATCTCGCTGCCACAAGACGCGAGGTTGGCTCGCGGTGGCATTCAGCTTGCGCACGGTGCGGGCGGCTGCGGGACGCGAGCCGGCTGTGTGGTCGCTTCGCTCCCCGCAGACCATCAACGCAGCCGTCCTTAAGACAAACACATGCCAAAGCGCAAGTCGCTTGCACGCCCACCGCGTATCCTCATTGCCAGCGACCAGAACCACGGCCTGCGGGATCTTGAGAGCTTCCTCAGTCGACACGGCTATTCCGTGCACCGCATGTATGCGGGCACCCCGGTGCTCAAGCGGGCACGGAGTGTTCGCCCGGATGTAGTGCTCCTAGACGCCGAGCTCGCCGATCGCCAGAGTCTGGATCTCAGCCGCAAGCTGCGCGATGATCCGATGGTGGGCGCGAGCACGCCGATCCTCCTCCTGGTGGTGGGCCAGCCCACGCCCCGGGACCACGTCGCCGCCCTCCGGGCCGGTATCTGGGAGTTCCTGCTCCAGCCCCTGAACGCGAACGATCTGCTCCTCAAATTGGATACCTACGTCCTCACCAAGATCGAGGCCGACCGCGCGCCCCAGGACCGGGTAGACGCCGTGACCGGTCTGTACACGACGGCGGGGCTGGCGCGCCGCGCGCGCGAGCTGATCTTCCAAGCCTCGCAGCACAGCACGTCTGTCGC
>DASXTV010000048.1:0-32802 GCA_036505175.1 Gemmatimonadales bacterium | reverse complement strand
GGGCGGGGGGGATTCATCCGGCACGAACACCGGCGCCGCAGGTCTCTTGGAAACGCTCTGTTCTGGTGGCGGAGGAGGAGTCGGCACCGGTGGAGGGGCTGGCTCGTCATCAGCGCTCGTCTTGATAACGGGGATGTCATCCGCGCTCGAGCGCATGATCCGGAACCCGCGATCAGAAGCCGCCGGTCGCTCCGGCGCGGCCTCGACGTCGGCTTCTTCTTCCTCCGGCTCTTCCGCTTGCGGTGGCGGCGGCGGTGGCGGCTCCGGCGGTTTGGGCTTCGGCCCCGTCAGGGTGGGACCGTACGGCTTGTAGTTCCTCCAGGTGATGAACGAACGCTTCTTCCCGTCCGATTTGATCGAGTCGGGCTGCAGCAGCTCGTAGAATGCGAGCGGCGTCTTGTGCCAATCCTCGTTGCCCTGCGTCGCGCGGAAGAACTTCCCAGTCACCCCACCGGCTTCGGCGGCGATGAGAATCGTGACGTGCCAAGGATCGGTAAAGAACTTCTCGTGGGTCTCGATGTCGTGAGAGGTGAGCAGCCCACCCTGGCCCGGGTGGCTGTGATACCAGCCCAGCAACGTTCCGGCGGCCTTGGCCAACTGTTCCTGCATCCGGTCCCACAGGCGCGCCACAACCACTTCCGTTTTATCGCCGTAAATCGTTTGACTCAATTTCAGCGTCTTGTCAATGATGGAGTACAGCACGCCGTGTTCCGGGTCGCGGTACAGGTCACCGACGAGAAACCCGAAGATCGCCTGGGTAGGCGAGGCTTTGACGTGCTCCTGCAAGGCGATGACGGCTTCTTGTTGAAAGAAAATGGGGTACGGCGCGCGGCCTCCCGCTGCCTGCTTGGCTCCGGGCACGGACGGATTCCACAGGATTGCCCGATCGAGCGGCATCACCTGCGGACGGGGCTCGGCCTTCGGGCTCATCGCAGCGTTTCCAGGACGATCGGGGCGGCCCGCGCGACGTCGATCAGCGGGCGTTGGGGCGTCGCGTTCATCCGAGGCGCACGCGTTGCAGGCGCCGCATGCGCATCAGGTCGTACGTCTCCGCCACTTCGCCGCCCAGCAGAAACATGTACGCCGTGTAATAGATCCAGAGTATGAACAGGAGGAATCCGACGAGGTTGGCATCCGAGGCCACGCGGTCGAACGTCACGAAGCGCGCCACGTACAGCGCGTACAGCCGCTTCGCGAGTTCGAACGCCACGGCGCAGAACAGCGACGCGACGACGCTCGTGCGCCAGTAGATGCGGCGGCTGGGCAAGAATTTGAAGATCATGAAGAACAGCAGCGCGCTGAAGACGAGCGAGGCGAGCCAGGCAAAGAGGCCGCGGCCGGTCGACGCGAACGCGTTGGCCAGGAACAGCGCGCCCGCGACGAATACCATGGCGAGATCGGTCAGCTTGGCGATCGGCCAGGATCGGTTCTCCTCGGTATCGAACACCTCGTTCAGTGCCGCCCGCAGTCCCCCGAACATACGAGTCGAGAACCAGAGGAACAGGGGCGCGGCCAGCAGGGTGATGTGCCCGCGCCGCGCGACCAGGTCGCCGAGCGCGCGCTCGATGAAGCCGAACCGGCCGGTCGCGCCGCCGCTCGACTCGGGGAGGAAGCGTTCGAGCAGCGCGTGGACGTCCAGCTGATGAATGGTGAGCTGATATTGCGCGAGGTAGCCGACGACGGCCAGCACGAGCCCGACAAAGGGAATGGCCGTGAGCAGAATGTCGAACGAGAGGGCACCGGCGAGGAACGGAATGTTGTCTTCGTAGGCGGCCTCGAGGGTGCGCCGGACCACGCCGGGGACCGTGCGGTGCCAGCCGCCTTCCCCATTCACGCGAGCGGCTCGTCCTCCTCCTCGGCCGCAGGGGACGCGGGTGGCCGGGTGGCGCGGGCGCGACGGCGGCGCGCGGCTTCGAGCCGGCGGCGCAGCTGCTCACGCGTCGCGATCTCCGGCTCCTCGTCCTCGTCCTCAGACTCTTCGGCTTCCGCTTCGGCTTCCTGTAGGAGTCCGCGGACTTCGTCCACCTTGTCCTCGGCGAGCTCTTTCAGGTTGCGCAGGCCCTTGCTCACTTTGCGGCGTGTGGTCTCCCCGCCTTCGGTTGGCGCGAACACGAACCCCGCCACGGCGCCGAGCACGATGCCGAACAGGAACGCGCCAAACCCTCCACTGCGCTCACTCATTCGCCGGCCTCCGCATCATCGGGCGCCGCCACCAGCGCCGCCCGCGGCGCGGCGTGCGACGCCAGCTGCGGTTGCACATAGCGGTCGGTCGCCGCTCGCGTCCCGTTCACCCGCAGCTGCTCGAACAGGAACGCGAACGTTTTTTCGAGATCGGCGCCAATCGCGGCGCGCACTTCCGCGGGAAGATCCCAGAAGCGCCGCTTGAACGGTCCGATCGCCTTCTTGCGACTCTTGTAGATGAACTGCTCCTCGGTGTCGCCCTTCTTCCACTCTTCTTTCGCTTCGCGCTTGACCCATTCGTTCACTTCGCGCCGCAGGGCGTGCGGCAGCGCGGGGTGATCCATGACGATGGTCTGGAAATTCGTGGCCAGGTGGATCTCGACCGCCTCGCACTGCGGGAACTGCGAGAAGGCTTCGGGGGGCAGCGTGGACGCGCCGTGCTGCACCGCACCGCCGAGCCCGTACGCCGTCCGGCCGTCGCGCGACAGCGCCCGCAGCGCTTCGAGATCGAGCTGGACCTTCGCGATCGTGCCGTCGGGCAGGACAACGCCGCCGTGACTCGTGCCGGTCTGCACCGAGATCTTGGAGATGCCGGGATAGTTGCCCAGCTGCTTGAGGGTGCGGTTGTAGCCTTCCATGAACGCCTGCAGCTCGTGCACGTCGCTGTTCTTGCCGCCCACTTCGCCGATCTCCGCGCCAACCGACACGGTCACATCCTCGGGCTCGCGGTCACGGATGAACTTCGTCAGCTCGGCGGCGCGCTCGTAGTTGGTGCGCTGCTGCTCGTCGAGATTGGGCTTGGAGAGATCGACCAGCGTCGAGGTATCGATGTCGATGTTGTAGAAGCCGGCATGCAGCTCTTCCTCGATGAGCGCGCGCAGGGCCTGGAGCTCCGCCTCGGAATCGGCGGCGTATTTCTTGGCGTTGACCTGGACGTGGTCGCCCTGAATGAAGAGCGGTCCCGTGAATCCCTCGCGCAGCGCCGCCGCCGTCATCACGGCGACGTACTCGGCGGGGCGCTGGTCGGTATAGGCGATCTCGCTGCGGGCGATCTCGCAGATGATCGCGCCGGCGTCGAGGCGCTTGGCGGCGCGAAAGATCGCGCGGCCGGTGTCATAGGAGAGAATGCGGACGTTCATCGCGGGGGTCGTGAACGGCGGCACCTCGCCGCGGCCCCGCGCCATGTACAGCTCGTGGATCGAGGCGGGTCGAACGCCGGCGCGCTGCCCGATCTCCCAGATCAGCCACCGCGCGTGCGCCTTTTCGTCTTCGTTCCCGAACACGGCCTGGCGCACCAACGCGTCCATTTTGGGGCTCTGCCGCACGGCGGGATTGTCGAATTCCTTGAGCATGAGCGCTGGTTCTCCTCCTCGCGGCGGAATTTATGCCCCGGGTAGGTCGATAACCAGCCCGTCATACGCCGGCGCGATACCCGGCGGCAGCTGCGCCGCGAGCGCCGCGTGGGTGTGCTCGTGGGTGAGATGCGTGAACACGGTGCGCCGCGCGCCGACGCGCCGGGCGGTCTCCACAGCCTCAGGGATCGACAAATGCAGGGGGTGGGGACGCGACAGCAGCGCGTTGAGCACCAGGATCTCCAGCCCCTGCAGACGCTCGATCACACCATCCGGAATCATCTTGACGTCGGTGAGATAGGCCATCGCTCCCACACGGTAGCCGAGGACCTCGTGCTCGCCGTGCGGCAGCGAGAGCGGCAAGACGGGCACGCCGGCGACGGCGACACGCGTCCCAGGCTCGACCACGTGCGCCGCGAGCTCCGGCTTACTCGTGCCCACCGGCACGACGATCGACGGGTCAAAGATGTAGGGGAACTTGGCGGCCAGCTCCGCCATCGTGGCGCGCGAGCCGTACGCCGGCAGCATGGCGCCCTGACGCACCGAGAGCGCGCGCAGATCATCGATGCCGTGCACGTGGTCGGCGTGCGCGTGGGTGAACAGCACGGCGTCCACATGATCGACGCCGGCCGCGACCAGCTGCAACCGCAGCTCGGGTGGCGTGTCGATCAGGAGCCGTTTGCCTTGGGTCTCGATCAGGGCGGCGGTGCGGGTGCGCCGGTCGCGGGGGTCAGGGGATGTACAGGTGGGACAGCGGCAGCCGATCTGCGGCACGCCGAACGACGTGCCGGTGCCGAGCAAGATCAACCGCACGTCACACTACCTCAACCTTGATGAGGTTGGTGCTGCCCGACACATCCCACGGGACTCCGGCGGTCATGACGATGCAGTCGCCCGACGTTGCGTACTGGCGCCTGAGAATCAGATCGCGCACCACGGTCAGCATCGCGTCGTAGCCCGGCACCCGATCCACGAGGACGGGAATGATGCCCCACACTAACGCGAGCTGCCGGTAGGTGCTGGATTCGGTGGTGACCGCGAGGATCGGAACGGGCGGGCGCAGCGCGGCGACTTTGCGCGCCGTAAAGCCGCCTTTGGTGAGCGTGACGATGATCGGCGTCTTGAGCATGCGCGCCACGGCGAACGTGCCCCACGCGATCGCGTCCTCGGTGTGCACCGCGTCGGTGGTGCCGCGCCGCTCCTCGCGCTGCGGCCGCAGCGGGTGACGCTCCATTTCGCGAATGATGCGGTCCATCGCGCGCACCGCCTCCACCGGATACTGCCCGACCGCGGTCTCGGCGGAGAGCATCACCGCATCCGTGCCGTCGAGAATCGCGTTGGCGACGTCGGATGCTTCGGCGCGCGTGGGTCGCGGGTGGTGCACCATCGACTCGAGCATCTGCGTCGCGGTGATCACCGGCTTTCCCTGGTGATTCGCTTCGCTGATGAGCCGCTTCTGGACGAGCGGCACCTGCTCGAACGGCAATTCCACGCCGAGGTCGCCGCGCGCCACCATCACGGCGTCGGAAACGGCGACGATCTTGTCGAGATTCTCGAGCGCCTGGGCCTTCTCGATCTTCGCCACGAGCTTGGTGGAGCCGCGCACCAGGCCGCGCAGCTCCTCGATGTCCTCCGGCCGGCGCACGAACGACAGCGCGAGGTAGTCCACGCCGATCTCCAGGGCGTCCTGCACGTCCTCGCGGTCCTTCTCGGTGAGCGCCGGCGCGGAGACGTGCACGCCGGGCAGGTTCATTCCCTTGTGCGCGGTCAGAATGCCGCCGTCGACCACACGGCCGCGCACGCGCGGGGCATCCACGCCGGTGACTTCAACCGACAGCAACCCGTCGTTCAGCAGGATTCGCGAGCCGACGCGCGCGTCGCTGGCCAGGCGGTCATAGGTCGTGGGCAGCTCATCGCCGCGCGCCACCTCTTCGGGGGCGAAGACGACGTGCTGGCCCGCCGTCAGCTCGCGCGGGGCGGAGAGATCCCCCACCCGAATGCGCGGCCCCTGCAGGTCGAGCAGCACCGCGACCGGCGAATCGCTCTGCGCGGCGACGCGGCGGGCGGCCGCGATCCACTCGGCGCGCATCTCGGCGGTGCCGTGCGAGGCATTGATGCGCAGCACATTCGCCCCCGCCTGGAGCAGGGCACTGATGGTCGCCTCGCTGCCGGTAGCAGGCCCCAAGGTCGCAACGATTTTTGTACGGCGGATCGGCAGGACGCCATTGGTACGGTTATCCACAAATGCACGCGCTCTCTGATATGTGGAAAACTAGACAGAATGGAACGAGCCGTCTTAGGCCTGGCACAAATGACAGCTCGGCTCGAGAACGTCGAAATAACGTGTTGAATGAGATACGTCTAACGAAAGGCGTTGAAGTGATACGTGAAGTGAAGCACGCAGACGGCTGATGGCTGACGGCTGCATAAAGATTCGCACATCCGTATACGCGCTCAGCGCACGACCTCGAGCGATTTCTGCGCCAGCCGCTGCCGCAGCTCCTGTAGCACGTGAATCGTCCGGGACATGGCTGAGGCGGGCATACCCTCAATCGTGCGGGCCGCCAGCCGCCGTTCCAGCTGCCCCACACGCAGCAGCACCTCGAGGCCGTGCCGCGTGAGCGTGACGCGCACGCCGCGATCGTCGTCGGGATCGGTCGTGGTCTCGACAAAGCCCTTGGCCTCGAGCCGCTGGATGAACGTGGTGGCGGCCGCACGGGATACGCCTAATGCGCTGGCGACGTCGCTGGGCCGGGCGCCGTCCGGCCCGCCCACATCCACGGCAGACATGACGGCGTGGGCCCGCTGTGAGAGCCCGAAGCTCTTGTAGGCGCGATTGCCGGCGCGCTCGATCGCCTGGTAGGCCGCAGCCACCGCGTCGGTCAACTGCAGCGCGAGCTCGGAGCGGTCCGACATATAGTTAACATGTTGATAGTTAACATACTAAATAGATTCATCAGGCGCAATGGGGCGTATTTCGACGGAGGCTCAGCAGGTTTCCGACCAGTCGACTCTCGATTCCCGTTTGCAGCGCAGGCATTTCAGCACGTCGGGCTTACCGCTGAAGTCCTGCCGCTCCTGGCAGTGGGGACAGACGGCGTACGTGGTGGTGACCTCCTCCCCTTCCCTGCCGCCGAGGGTGGGGCGGAGCAGGCCGGTGCGGACGACGATGCTCCAGCGGTCGGGGGGGGTGTCGCGCACGGCGACGTCGATGCGGCTCACGCGCACCGGTTTCTTGCGGACCTCGATGACCACCTTGCCGTCTTCGGTTTCGTCGACGATGGGATACCACGCCCCGCGACGCAGGACGTCGGCGACGTTATCGAGGCATCGGGCCCAGCCCCGGCGAGCGACCATGCAGGGGCCCAATGTAGCACATCCCGCTAGATTTCGTTATGCGCACGATCGGTACGATCACTCGCCTGCAGATCCAACGCGGCTCGCTGAAGCGCGGCGAAAAACCCACGCGCGTGTACGATCCCACGCCCCTGCTGGCGGTTCCGGCGCTCAACGTCACGCCCGACGGCGCCCTGGGCGCGAGTCCCGATGGAGATGACAGCTGGATCGTGGACGTGCATCACCGCGCCCACCCCTACACCAAGAACGAAGACGGCCTACACGGTATCTCGCTCGGGTTCACGTCGCATTACGACGCGATGCGCGAGTACTTCGGGGATCAGGTGGCGGTGGGATGCGCGGGCGAAAATATCATCGCGACCAGCGACCGGCAGTTCAGCTATGACGATCTCGCAGCCGGCATCGCCATCCTGTCACCGGAGGGCCGGGAACGGGTCCGGCTGAAAGTGCTCCAGGTGGCACACCCGTGCCGGCCATTCACGGGATGGGCCCTCGGAAAGACGGTCGAACCGGAGGAGCTGAAAAAGCACCTGCAATTTCTGGATAATGGGATGCGCGGTTTCTACTGCGTGGGTGAGGGGGTCGGTACGGTTTCTCTGGGTGATTCGATCGCGCTGCTTTAGGAAATGCAAAGGCTAGACGTCGAGACGTCGAGCGGCTGTAGGAAACGGCAAGGGGTCAGGAAGGCGACGCTTTCCTGACCCCTCGTTCCTAGGCCCCGCTCGACGTCTCGACGTCTCGGCGTCTAAGACAACTCGTCCCATGCCATCGCCGCGCTCTTATGACAGCGATCGCACGTCATGTCGTTGGTGCGGGCTTCAATGCCCTGCCGATGTCTGCATGCCGGGCAGACCGCGTACGTGAGCGGGAAAATGCGCCCCAATTTTTCGATGACCCGCGGCTCGCAGCGCACGATCGTCCACCGCTCTGGCGGATGATAGCGAATCTCGAGGAAGCGACGATCGACCGGGACGTTGTGCCGGTTGACGTCGAGGACGACGATGTTGCTCGAAGAGATGCGAACGACGGGGTACCATGCGCCACGCCGCAGCGTGTGCGCGCCGGCAGGACCGACGCGCGCCCAACCCTTCACCTGCAGGCGCGTGGGAGTGACCATCCGGTTGCCGCTTTCCATGTCTGTAGACTACCCTCATCGTCAAGGGACTGTCGTGACTGGAGTCACAGCGACCGCGGTCGCCTCGGGCTTATCCGCACTCGGAAAAGCCGCACACGTGACATTTAGCACATCCCTCGATAAACGCCAGCTGCGAGCCACAGTCCGGGCACGCGCCAATGAAGTCTTGCTCGGGTTTCCGCACTGCTTCGAGGGCGGTTTCGGCACTGGTGGCGCGCACCACAGCCTTCGGGGCTTCGAGCAGATCCTGCTGCACCCCCTGCTTGTCCTGCATCCACTTCTCGATCGCGATGCCGATCGCGTCGGGCACGGAGGCAACTTTGTGCGGCCCGAGGCCCACCGCACGGTCGGAAGAGATGCCGCGCAGCTGCCGGTAGACCTCCTGCAGCGGCACGCCGGAGCGCAGCGCCAGCGAGATGAGCCGCCCGATGGCCTCGACGTCCGCCATCAGCGCGCCGCCCGCTTTCCCCAGCGACATGAATACTTCGAACGGCTGGCCTTTGTCGTCTTCGGTAATCGTCACGTACATCGTGCCCAGCGGCGACTCGATCCGGCGCGTCGAGCCCTTGAGCAGATCGGGCCGCGAACGCTTCGCCCGGCGCTGCAGGTTCTCGGCTTCGACGTCGTGCAGCCGGTCCTTCGTGAGATGCAGCTCCGTCTCCAGCTCCGCAATGCGGCCGAGCGCTTCGACGAGGGCGTCCTTCCCTGCCCCTTCCTGAACCTTCTTGGCCGTGGAGCCCGTGGACAACACCTGGTTGTCGCGCGCGCCGTCGCGGTACACCGTCACGCCCTTGCAGCCGAGCTGGTAGGCGTAGCGGTAGATCTGCTCCACGTACTCCGCGGTGGCGTCGTTCGCAAAGTTGCAGGTCTTGGAGATCGCGGAGTCGGTGAAGTCCTGGAACGCCGCCTGCATCTGGATGTGCCACTCGGGCGTCACGTCGTGCGCCGTCACGAACACGCGCTGCCACTGCTCCGGCACCGCGTCGAAGTGAATGTGCCCTGCCTCCGCGATCTGCTTCATCAGATCCTCGGAGTACCAGCCCTCGCGCTTGGCGATCGCCACGAAGTCTTCATTGACGTCGGGCATCAACACGCCGGCCTGATTCCGCATGAACGCGACCGCGAACAGCGGCTCGATCCCCGACGAGCAGCCGGCGATGATCGAGATCGTCCCGGTCGGCGCCACCGTCGTAAGATTGCAGTTGCGTAGCTTCCGCATGGGACGAATGCGCTCGCCGGTGGCGTTGCGTGCGCAGGTGGCGTCCGGTCCCCAGATCGACCGCTCCCACTCCGCGAACGTACCGCGCCGCTCGGCCAGCTTCTCGGAGGCGACCTTCGACTCCTCGTCGATGAACTCCATCAGCTTGCGACCGAGGGCGACGCCGGGGTCGGAGTTGTACCCGATGCCGAGGCGCACGAGCAGGTCGGCCCAGCCCATGATCCCCAGGCCGATACGCCGGATGTTTTTCGCCAGGTCGTCAATCTCGTCGAGCGGGTATCTGTTTGCGTCGATGACGTTGTCGAGGAAATGGGTGCAGAGATGCACCGCCGTGCGCAGGGCATCCCAGTCCACATCGCCGTTTTTCACGAACAGGCCGACGTTGATCGAGCCGAGGTTGCACACGTCGTAGGGGAGCAGCGGCTGCTCGCCGCAGGGGTTCGTGGCCTCGTAGCTCCCGAGGTGCGGGACCGGGTTGTATTGGTTCGCCCGATCGATGTAGAACACGCCCGGCTCGCCCGTCTTCCACGCGCCGTGCACGATCTGTTTGAAGACGTCGCGGGCATCGAGCTCGCCGACGACCTTGCCGGTGCGCGGGTGGATCAGGTCGTAGGACTGCCCCGCCTCGAGCGCGCCCATGAAGGCGTCCGTGACCGCCACGGAGATGTTGAAATTCGTGACCTGTGTGAGATCGTCCTTGCAGTGGATGAAGTCCAGGATGTCGGGATGGTCCACACGCAAAATGCCCATGTTCGCGCCGCGCCGCGTGCCGCCCTGCTTCACCACATCGGTCGACGCGTCGTACAGCTTCATGAACGACACCGGACCTGACGCCACACCCATGGTCGAGCGGACCACATCGTTCTTGGGGCGCAGGCGGGAGAACGAGAAGCCGGTGCCACCGCCCGACTGATGCACCAGCGCCATCGCCCGCAGCGTGTCGTAGATGCCCGAGCGCCCATTGGAGAGGGCGTCCTCCACCGGGAGCACGAAGCACGCGGACAGCTGGCCAAGGGGACGGCCGGCATTCATCAAGGTCGGCGAATTGGGCATCCATACCCGCGTCGCCATGAGCTCGAAAAACGTCTCGGCGAGGCTTTCCACAGCCCGGTCGGAGGCGCCATAGGTCCGATCGGGAGCCGCAATGGTCCGCGCCACCCGCCAGAACAGATCCTCAGGACGCTCCACCGGCTTGCCGTGGTCGTCCTTCACGAGATACCGGCGCTCGAGGACGGTGAGCGCGTTCGCGTTCAGGTCGAGACGATGGCGGGCTTCAGATGCAGTCATGCGAATCTCACGGCCGATCGAGTTGAATTGTTGAATCAAGGAAGTTAACGGAACGTGGAGGCCCAAGGTAGGCGCCTGTTTAGAGCCGGGCAAGACTGAAGACTCGCGTTGGCGCGTCTCACACTCCGAGTATTAACATCACAAACTTGCTCTCTCGATCGGAAACGCTCCGCGACGGTGTCGCGCGGCCTCCGCGACGTAATGCTCCCACGTTCCTGTGATCCGCGCGCGCAGACCATCGTCGACGTGACGCACGACACGCGCGGGCACTCCCATCACCAGCGATCCGGGCGGCACCTGCATTCCCTCCGGCACTACAGCCCCCGCGGCGATCACACTGCCGGTCCCGACCCGCACGTCGTTCAGCAGGATGCTTCCCATTCCGATCAGACAGTCGTCTTCCACCACGCAGGCGTGGAGAATGACGCGGTGCCCCACCCCCACCCGCGCGCCGATCAGCGCCGGCTTGCCCTCATCCACATGCACGATCGTCGCGTCCTGGAGGTTGGTCGCCTCCCCGACCACGATGGGCGCCATGTCGCCACGGAGCACCGCCTGGTACCAGATGCTCGAGCGTGGTCCCAGCGTCACGTCGCCCATCACGACGGCACTCGGCGCGATGAACGCGGTCGGGTCGATTTTGGGCTTGTGGATTACTGGCGTACCGGCTGAAACGGCCACTGCACCCACGCGTCGGTCGGCTCGCCGTTCTTCTGAGCCGGATTCCAGCGCAGGTTCTTGGCCATGTCGAGGGCTTCGTTATTGAAGGTTTCCACATTGGAGGGTACGAACACGCGCGCCTCCATCGTCGTGCCGTTGCGGGACACGTGGACGAGCAGGATTGCCTGGCGGGGGATGATCGCCGCGTCTTGCGCGACCGGGATAAGCGTGGGGGAGAGCGGCACCGGGCGGCTGTCGAAACACAGATTGTCCTGGTTGTAGGCGGGCCCGAACCGGTCGCAGGGTCCGGCGTCGTCCTCGCTGCTCTGCATGTCCAGCCGCACGTTGTACGTCTCGCCGGCCGTGATGATGACCTGGCGATCGTAGGTCTGGTATCCGGCGGCGCGGACCGTCAAACGATGAACGCCCGGGGGCAGATCCAGCTGCGTACCACGCACCGGCTGCCCTTCGATGCTGATACGCGCCCCCGCCGGCACGTTCTGCAATACCAATCGGCCAGGCGCTCCCGGCGCCGGCAGCGGCGGTGGCTGGGGAGGAGCAGCGACGTTCGCGCCCGAGTCTCCAGCGTTGCTCGTGTCCCTCGCGGCCAGCCTCGTCGTGTCCCGGACGGTGCTGTCCGGCGCAGCGTTCGGGCTCTTGGCGAAGATCAGCCCCTGCTTGTACGCGTAGAACCCGCCGCCGCCGAACACCGCCCCGACGATGATGAGCCACAGCAGCAATCCAGAGAGCACAGAGCGGCGCGGCTCTTCACCGACACCACCCGCCGGTGGCCTGCCGGTCGCACGGGGGAGCGGCGTCGTCGGCGCCGAGGCAAGGCGCGCCCCGGACATCGACGGCATCGCCATCGTCGCATCGGTCGTAAACGAGACCGAGCGGCCGCTCTCGAGCACGTTGACCAGCTCGTCCGCATTCTGGAAGCGCTGCGCCGGCGTCTTCGCCATCATCTTCCTGACGATTTCGAAGAGTTGTCTTTTCTCAGGATTCTCGAGCGCTGGCATGGGGATCTCCTCCATGATGTGCTTGTAGCCGATGGAGAAGGAATCCTCGCCGTCGAACGGGACGACGCCCGTGAGACATTGGTAGGCGACGACGCCAAGCGAATAGATGTCGCTGCGGCCGTCCAGCGCCTGCGCCTTGGCTTGCTCGGGGCTCATGTAATGCGGCGTGCCGATGGACATGCCGGTGCCGGTGAGCTTCCCGCCCGACGCCGCTTTGGCGATGCCGAAGTCGGTGACCACCGCGTGCCCGTGCTCGTCGAACATGATGTTGTCGGGCTTGATGTCGCGGTGCACGATTTCCTTCTTGTGCGCATACGCGAGCGCGCGCCCGACTTCGGCGAGGATTCTCTTGATCTCGGCGGGAGGGAGACTCCCGCGCGTCGCGAGGATGTTGGAGAGCGGCTTGCCCCGCAAAAACTTCATCACGAAGTAGATGATCCGGCCCGATTTCCCGACGCGGTAGATCGGGATGATGTTTGGGTGTTCGAGCCGCGCCGAGGTTCGGGCTTCGCGCTGGAAGCGCTCGACGAATTCCTTATCGAAGGCCAGGGAGAACGGCAGGACTTTGATGGCGACTTCGCGGTCGAGCTGTTTTTCTTTCGCCTTGAAGACGATCGCCATGCCCCCGCGACCCAGCTCGTCGAGGATTTCGTACTCCTCGTTGAGCTCCTGGCGCACCATGTCGATTTCTGAGATGTCCGGCGCCTCGGCGCGGACGCCGGTGGGCGTCGTCGCCGCCAGGTCGAGGCCGCACGAATCACAGAACTTCGCGGTGTCCTTATTCTGCGTGCCACAGCGGGAGCAATACAATTCGGTCTCCGAGTGAACGGCCTAACTTAGGGTTCGCACGGAGCAGGTGCAACAGACAAGGGCATCAACGACTTGGAATCGTTGCGCGCGCTAAAAATCGGCGCCGAAGGCCGCGTAGACGGTTGTCCTCCCGGTAACGGGTTGCGCGACGCCAAGACGCAGACGGAGCGGCACGTCGTAGTTCACAGTCATGTCGCCGACCAGCTCCGCGCCGACCGAGCGGAGGCGATGCAGCCGCGCGCGCGCGCCGACGTCCCAAGCGTCGCCCACGTCTCCAAAGATCGAGACCGCAAGTTTGTCGGCGCCGATCGGCAGATGGCCGATCAGTCGTCCCAGCAGCGCGAGCGGCACGCGATACTCGGCGGTCACGGTCGCAGCGCGACGGCCGTGGAGCGCGCCCGACTCGTAGCCCCGCACCGGGAAGGTGCGGAAACCACCGACGGTTTGTCCAAACAGAAACTCGACGCCGCCGGCCGACACGCCTCCGACGGATAACTGATCGGTGATCGATCCAGCGAGCGTGCCAATCGCTCCACGCAGCGCGAGGACCGGATACGCGAACGCGATGCGTGGTCCCAGGCGCAGGTACACGTTGCCGCGCGCGCGGACCTCATTGAGCCAACGACCGGTGCGCTGCTCTTCTTTACGACGGTAGACCAGCAATGCGGTGGCGCCGTCCTGCAACGACACAGTCAGCGGTGCCGCCACCGCCGAGCCGAGCGACAGGATCGCCGATCCGCCGACGCGGTCGCGGTTGCTGCATCCCACGCAAACGTCGGAGAGGACGGTGTCGGGAACGGAGACGAATCTCCTTCCTTCATATTCAGCTGCGACCCGCAGCGACACGAAACGGCGCCAGCGATGCCCCACGACGGTGGCGCCGATAGCTCCTTCGCGGTGTTCCGACGACACTACGTGACCCGTACTGTCGCTTCCGACCAGCGACCAGTCATTGGAGATGAAGAAGTCGAGGGTGGGATTGCCCAACGACCGATTAAGAAGGAAGAAGGAGCCCTGGGCGCGCACGGGGCGCGGCGAGGTCGAGACCATCAGTTGCGCCAGGTAGACGGAGCGTCCGATCGCGTCGGCCCCCGCCGTAACGGCGCCGAAAAAACTGCCCGCCCTCCCCGCGTCGATGCCGACGGGAAGCCAGAAATGCGGCTGCAGCGAGCCCCAGGCAGAGTAGCCCGTTTCCCGCGTGGCGACGTGCGGCGCGGAGTCGAAGGCAGCCGGGGCCGCTGGCGACGTCGGGAGCGGGGGGGAGGACGTAATGGCGACCGGTGTCACGGCACGCAGCTCCCACCCGTCATCGCCGAGTGTGGTGAACGCGATCCGGCCGTCGGGCAAAGGCGCCGGACTGCGCGCCCCCCGCGGCTCCGCCGTCAGCTGCGTGATCCCGTCGCTCTCGCGCCAGCGATGCACCTGCGGAAACCCGTCCGCGGTCGTGACGAAGAGGATCCCGTCCGTGGTCCACACCGGATCGGAAATCGCACTCACCGGTGATGCCTGCGCCAACACGGAGACGGACTCGGGCGCGGCAGCGCGCCAGCGGACCAGCTCCCAGCGGCCGTCTTGATTTCGGGCGGCGACGATCCAGTGCCCATCCGGGGATGGGACCGTCGGTCCCCACGTCGCTTCACTCGATGCACTCCCCACCACAATTGTCGGCGCAACACCGCCTCGGCCAAGCCGCAGCGCCGACCACACGCCCCCCCCCCCCGCACGCGGTTCGATCAGGCGCGCATTCCTCGTCATGCGCGTCCATTGCCCGTGCGGCGACCAGCGCCAGAGATCGCTGCGGACAACCCACCGGCTGCTATAGTCGAGCTGTGCGACGATCAAGGTGTCGCCGAGCCAGTCATAGCTCACTTGGCCGGTGACGCGATGCGAACGCAGCACGGCGCCACTGCTGGGATCCACGACGCGCAGCCGTCGCGCGCCGCGCCAATCCTCGTAGACGTACGCCAGGCTCCGACCATCGGGCGACAGGCGCGGCACTGGTTGGGTGCGGAGCCGACCGACGAGCAGCTGGCTCCGCGTGACTTGCGGTGCCGGTGCCGCCGCGGCGATGGCACGCGTCCATGCGTCGGTCAGGGCGTTGGGCACACCGACCAGTTTGAGCGGGCGACCCACGCGGAACGGAATGAGTTGTCCCGCGGTCTTCTCCACGAAGCGCGGCACAACCGAATCGCCCGCGGTCTGCGACAGATAGTCCCAGAAGCGGCTGCCATAGGCGTAGGGCGCCAGACCATCGGGCCAGCGGGTGAAGAGCAGCGCATCCCAGGGCGAGCGCGCGCGGCCGAAGGCGGCGTCGGCCGCGACGGCCTCGCGATGAAAGCTGCCCTCGGCCCGTCCTCCCGCCGTGAAGCGCGACTCGTAATAGGTCGCGAGCCCTTCGGTCACCCACGTGGGTTGATACTGATTCGGAAACAACCCGGGCACCCGACCAAATACCGCCTGCAGCGTTTCCCACCACCCGCGCACACGATCCAGGTGAAACACGTGCGTCAGCTCGTGCACAATTACGAGACGTTCCCAGCTATCGTAGGTCTGCAGTGCCGGATCGGTCACCGGTGGCACGAGCAGAATGGTGAAACGATTGGAGGGAAAGACGGTCGTGAAGCCGTTGGCTGCATCCACGTCGTCCGACAGCGTAACGTCGATAATGCCGCGCGGCGGTTGCAGCTCGCTCGCGAGCAGTCGGTATGCCCGCTCGGCCTCGTTGGCTGCTTGCACGGCCTTGGCGCGCAGCGTCGGCCGGAAGTGAATGCGGAAATGGAGGGTATGGAGGGTCCGCCAACTTCCTGACGGATCGACCTGGGATGACGCGGCGCTGGGAAGCAGGAGGAGCGCAAGGAGAGTTACACGTCGACGTGCATTTTTCAACGCGCCATCTCCCGTAGAAATTCTTCGATCCCTTTTGCCACACCGCGGGCATACCGCAGTCGTCCCTCAGGGCTCGACAGCATCGCCTCCTGCTCCGGGATCATCATGAACAAGCCCTCGGTCAACGCCGATGGCATCCAGGGATCCCGGACGAGCGCGTAGTCGCCCCTGCCCATCCCCAGATCGTGCACGCCGAGCTCGGCGACGAGCGCGCGATCGAGCGCACGCGCGAGGGCGGCGCTGCGCGGATGGAAGTAATACACACTCGTGCCGTTGTTGACGAACGGATTCACTCCGTCGGGAAGCGCATTCGCGTGGATCGAGACGAGCACGTCGGCGTCGTGCTGCTCCGCGAAGTGCGTGCGCGGGAACAAATCGACCGGCAGCGAGTCGGTGCGCGTGAGCAACACGGTCGCACCGGCACGCGCGAGCAGCGTCTGCGCCTGCTGCGCAACCGCGAGCGTAGCCACAGGCTCCCAGAGACCAGAGGGGCCCCGCGCGCCAACCGGTGGATGTCCGGGATCGAGCACGATCGTGCGGCCGGCCAGTGGCCGGCGTGGATCGATCACCGGCGGCCGGCGAATCTCGAGCAGGAGATCGCGGCCGCTCCAGCGCGTCCGATAGCCCCACACACGACCCGCGAGCGTGAGCGTGAGCGTCACCTCGTCGGCTGCCGGCTGCGCGTAGCTCATGCGCGTCACGTACGGATCCGTGCCGCCGTGCTGCATCCAATTCACATCCGAGGCGACGCCATACAGCCTGAGCGTGAGACTCTTGTCCTCCTCTTCGACACGGAAGGGAACGTGTGCCGGAAGGGGGACGCGCAGCACCAGCGAGCGCGGGCCGGCCACCAGGCGCACCGACCCGACGATGCCTCCGGGCGGCGGCGTCGCCGGCGCGAGCGGCACCACATCGACGCTGTTCACCCACGCCACCGCGCCACGCGCCAGCTGCAAACGGGTCTGGCTGCCCCAGCGCGCCGTCGCCACGGACGTCGTGCCCAGCGGGAAGAACCAGTTGTACGTGCCGTACGGCACGGCCTTGCCCACGGTGAGGCTGTCGCTCGTTCCGGTATGCGCCGTGTCATCGTTCAACACGACGACCACCGGGTGAGCGCGATCGAGTGTGTCCAGCACCAGAGGCCAGACCGCCCGCGCGGTATCCGTGCCGACGATGGCTTCGACGATTGCGTCGCACAGCGGTTCGGCGGGCAGCCAGGCGACGTAGCGATCGGCGGCAGGCGGCAGGCGGTACGCCGTGGTGTCGGTGCCAAATGCGCGCACGCCCCATGCGGGTTCTTCCGGAAGGGTATCCGGCACAAACTCGACCTGCGTTCGCTTGCCCTCCATCCGCACGCGCACGCGCGCGTCTGGTGTCGCACGCACGGAGAGGCGAATCCCCTCCCCGGCCGGAAAGGCCAGGGTGTCCGTTGGTGTAAAGCTCGTCGTGTCGATCCACACGGTGGCGCCCGGCGGGGGGCGGAACGGCTGCGCGATGCGCGCGACGAATGTGGTTTCGCGCTGCTCGGTCCCTGCGCCCGAACGGGCCACGATTTGAAATCGCGCCAATGAGTCGCTCGGCAGCGGCAACCACGCCAGCCAGCTGCCGGTCGCGAACACACGCACGGGGAATCCGTTGATCGACAACGCGACATCGCCCCGGCCACGGCCGACACTGCCGAATACGAACGAAGAATCCTGCGCCTGAATCGGTTCGGCGGTGTCGGGATAGACGATAGTGATGTGGAGAGGCTCGGCCGGGAAGATGGATGTGGGACGGGCGGCGGGCGAGGACGCACAGCCCCCTCCCGCCGCGCCTGTTGCCACGACGAGCAGCGCGGCACCGATCACTCGCATGTGGCGCAAGCTAGCGGCGAGCAATAGATTGGGCCACCTTACTTTATGACACTGAGCGCTTGCCAATATTGCGGCCGGCAGAACGACGCCGGCGCGCAATTCTGCTCCGACTGCGGGAAGCCGCTGACCAAAGCCGCAGCTGCACGGGCCGCGGTGGCGGCAGGCGGTGGCGGTGGTGGCGGCGGGGGCGGCGGGGGCGGCGGGGGGGGCGGGGGGGGCGGGGGCGGCGGTTTGGTGTCCCGCACCAGTGGGCCTCCATCCCCTGGAGGTGCGCCGGCAGATGCTCCTTGCCCGCTGTGCGGATCCATGGTCACCGCACATACCGTGGGCGGCGGGGTGGCGGGAGGAGGTGGACACGACCGACGCCTCATCCCAGACAGGCGCTTCGATCACTCCCTCACGTTGGTTCTGGTTTCCGAGATGGCCACCGAAGTGGCGCGCTTCGAGCGCAGGCATCCGTCCACGACCATCGGCCGGACGGAGGGAGACATCCAGTTCCCCGAAGATCAGTTTCTCTCGCCGCTGCATTCCAAGCTCTTGTGGGAAGAAGGACAGCTCGAGGTGCGCGACCTCGGCAGCCGCAACGGCACGTGGGTCTTTCTCGAAGCACCCTACCGCCTGACCGATGGTGACCTGCTTCTCATCGGCTCTCAGATCCTGCGCTTCCGCCGCCTCGGCTATCCCGGCCCCCACACCGCAGAGGCCGACGCGACCAAGCGCATGGGCAGCATGACGCCGAGCGCCGACATCGCCAGTCTCACCCAGCTGCGCACCGATGGCAGCTCGCGCGACGTCATTCAGCTGTCGCCGGGACGCGATGTCCACATCGGACGCGAACGCGGCGACTGGATTTTCCCCTACGATCCGTCCATGAGCGCGCAGCACGCGACGGTGCGCTCCGAGGACGCGGACTTCGTGCTGGTGGACGACCACAGCCGCAACGGCGTGGCGATCGCGGCCCGCGGCGCAATGGCGCTGCAACACGGCTCGCGCATCATGGTCGGCGACAAGCTGCTGCGCATCGAGCTGCCAGGCGGCGCGTCACCGCCCGAGGCTGCATGAAGGTCTGCCCAGTCTGCTCCACCGCGTACCCCGATGACGTGAAATTCTGCCCCAACGACGGGCAGACGCTGCGATCGGCCGCGCCGGCGAGCGACCTCGTGGGCCAGGTGGTGGCGGACCGCTATCACGTCGTGAAGAAGCTCGGCGAAGGCGGGATGGGTCAGGTCTATCTCGCCGAGCATGTGAAGATGGGCCGGCGCAGCGCCATCAAGGTGATGAATCCCGCGATGGTGCACGATCCCGACGCCGTGGCGCGCTTCAATCGCGAGGCGTCGAACGCCAGCCGTATTACCCATCCCAACGTGTGCGCGATTTACGACTTCGGCGAAACGCCCGACGGCTTGATCTATCTCGCGATGGAGTTCATCGAGGGCGAGCCGCTGGCCGACCTGCTCGAGCGCGAGGGCGCGCTGCCCCTGCCGCGCGCGGCCAGCATCTTCCTCCAAACCGCGGAGGCGCTCCAGGCCGCGCACGATCTCGGCATCGTGCACCGCGATTTGAAGCCCGACAACATCATGGTGAGCAGGCGGAAAGGCGGAGGCGAGACGGTAAAGGTGGTGGACTTCGGGATCGCCAAGGCCGTCGGCGGCGACGCGTCGGGCCAGAAGGTCACCAAGACCGGCCTCGTCATCGGGACGCCCGAGTTCATGAGTCCCGAGCAACTGTCGGGCGACGCGGTCGACGGCCGGAGCGACCTCTATTCCCTGGCGCTGGTGTTCTATCGTATGCTGATCGGCAAGCTGCCCTTCGAAGCGACCAGCGTGCAGGAGACGATGATCAAGCGGCTGACCGACGAGCCCATCGCGCTCGCCGCTGCACGGCCCGATCTTTCATTCCCGGTCGGGTTGCAGCCGGTGCTCGACACCGCGCTCGCCCGCACGCCGCTGGAGCGCTATCAGAGCGTCGCGAAGTTTGCGACCGACATCGCCGCCGTGACGGGACGGCCTGAGGCTCGGTCGGTGCCCGTGACAGACGCAAAGACCCAGCTGCTCGAGCCGCGACCCACTGCGCCGTCGGCGCCCGTCAAGAAACGCTCGCTCATTCCCGCCGCGATTGGCGTCGTCGTCGTGCTCGGCGCGGGAGGTGCGTGGATCGCATTGAGCGGTGGCAACAAGGCGGGCGCCAATCCATCCGACACCCCGACGCGCGTGCCCCCCGCCGCGCCTCCGCCCGCGCCGCCTCCGCTACCGGCGCAGTCGCGAATCAACGTGCTGATGGCGCGGCAAGCATTGGATGAGCTGTTCCTCGTGAAACTCGACGGCAGCACTGCCCCGATCGTCCGCGATTCGGCGCTGAAGTTTTATACGGCTCCGGGAATATCGGTGAAGGACAAGGCGTACGCGGCCTTTGTCGTGGGCCAGGCGTATTTCAACCTGAAGCAACGTCCCACGGGGTGTCGCTATATCCGAACGGCGAATCAGCTCGATCCCGCGGATAACACCTATGCGGGCGTGTTGGACCAGTGCCGGGACTGATGTTCGGACGAGGCGCGAAGCCGATCAGAGTCGAGGTCTTCGCCAAGACCGATCTGGGGCGCACACGCGACCACAACGAGGATCGGTTCCTCGTGGCGGACTTGACACGCAAAGCGGCCTCCTTGCTGCCAGATGTGCGGCAGCACGACATCGGACCGCGCGGCACGCTCTTCGTCGTCGCTGACGGCATGGGTGGTGCGGCGGCCGGTGAGCTGGCGAGCGAGATGGCCACCGATACGATCTACGCACACCTCCTCAAGACATGGAATGCCGAACACGAGGCGACGCCGCAGCGCTTCGCCTATCGGCTGAAAGAGGCCGTCGAAGTCGCCAACGCGAGTATTCACGCGCACGCCAAGGCGCATCCCGAAGTGCGTGGCATGGGCACGACGACGACGGCTGCGGGCGTGCTGCACGACCACCTCTATCTCACACAGGTCGGCGACAGCCGCGCCTATCTGATTCGCGGCGGCCAGGCGCATCAGATCACCAAGGATCAGTCGCTCATGCAACGTCTGGTCGAAGCGGGCGAGCTGACGGAGGAGGAGGCGGCACAGAGCGAGCGCCGCAACATCATCCTGCAGGCCCTTGGCCCGGACCCGAAGGTCAAGGTCGACCTCACGCATCAGGAGGTGCGGCGTGGTGACATCCTGGTGCTCTGCTCCGATGGCCTGTCGGGACAAGTAAAGAAGGAAGAGATCGCCCAGGCCGTGAGCACGACCCCCGACCTCAGCGCGGCATGTGACAAGCTGATCGCGCTGGCCAACGAGCGCGGCGGACCGGACAACATCACGGTCGTCGTGGCGCGCTTCGACGGCGACGGCCTGCGCCACTCGGGAGGCGGTGGGCCGCAGGAGGACGTCGGGCATCAGGTCTTTCCGTTGATCGACACGGAAACCAGCACGGAGCCGGTGCCGGTGTACAAGGGCAGCCGGCCGCCCGTGCCGAACAAGGAAAAGAACAGCCGCAACACGCGGGTCATCGTGCTCCTCGGACTCGCCGGCATCGCCGCCCTCATCTGGTACTTCACCCGGAATCGGTGAAAGCACAGTTCAAGTTTCTTTCCGGCGCCCGCGCGGGACAGATCGAAGCCTTCCGCAAGGGTTACATCGGGCTTGGCCGCCATCCGCTGTCGGACGTGCGCTTCGACGCCGAGCGCGATCTCGACGTGTCGTCGCGGCACGCGGCGATCGTGCGCAAGACCGAGGGCTTCGTGCTCCAGGATCTGGGCAGCCGCAACGGGACGTTCGTGAATGGGCAGCGCATCACGGGAGACACGGTGCTGCGCGATGGCGACGTCATCGGGTTCGGGGCCAACGGGCCGGCGCTCGAGTTCGCAGTCATCGAAACGAATAACGACGCACCGGCAATGGCCGCAGCCGAAGGCCTTGCAGAGCGAGCATCCGCGCCGCGGCAGACGGTTCCCCGCCAAAGCATGGGCGTGCGCATCCGGGCCGAGGTGGCGCGGCAGACGGCGCAGCTGCGCCGCACGACCAAGGTCCTGATCGTGCTGCTGTTGATCGTCGGGACGGGGTTCACGTGGATGCAGTGGGATGGCCGGCGGCGCGCCAACGAGCTGCGACAGCTGCAGCTCCGCGCCGACAGTCTGGCGCGTGAATCGCGCGCGCTGAGCTCTCGGTTTCAGACCGAGCTCCAGGGCGTCCGCGACGCGCTGAAAGCATCACAGGATGAGACCGCGAAGCTGCGGCGCGAGCTCAACGCGTCGGGGGGCGACGCGTCCTCAGTCACTCGGCTGCGTGCCGAGCTGGACGCCGCCGAGCGGCGGCAGCGGGCGTTGGCGGGCGCCGTGGGCGGCGTCGATTATCGCGCGATCTCACACCGCAATCAGGACGCGGTCGCCATCATCCTCGTGGAGTACACCGATGGTGAGCGGTTCAGTGGCACGGCGTTCGCCGTGGACTCGCTGGGCACGATGGTCACGAACAAGCACATCCTCGTGGGCGAGGACGGCACCAAGACCCCGCGCCGCCTGGGCGTGATCTTCTCCGGCAGCACGCAGTTCTGGCGCGCCGAGCTGACCGGCGTCGCATCCGAAGCGGACATCGGCGTATTTCGTGTGTTGATCAAGGGCGGGACGCCGCGGGTGGCGGGACTGGCGCGGACCCGGGAGGGTCTCGAGCGCGGCGATCCGGTCGCGATTCTCGGCTATCCCCTGGGGTTCGATCTCCCGATGGAGGCGCAGGGCGGACAGCCGATCGCCGAGCCAACGCTGACGGTGGGCACCGTGAGCAAGGCGCTGACGGCGGTCGTGCAGGTGGACGCGTACGGGGCACCGGGGTCCTCAGGGAGTCCCGTCTTCGATCGCGACGGTAAAGTGATCGCGGTGCTGTATGGCGGCGAGCGGGAGTCGCAGGGGAAGATCATCTTCGCCGTGCCGGCCTACCTTGTAGCGGACTACTTGAAGAGCTTGGGATTGGCCAGGTAGTCCTAGCCTTGCCGTCATTTGACTGTCCCTAGTAGGCCGCCCGCCCAGCGGTAACGACTCGCAGCACAGACTCCTGACTGAACCGGCGCTTATACTCCACGATGATTGCGACGATCGCGGAATCGATTCCCGCCGATCGCGCGGGATGCACGACCTCGAGGACAAAACTGGGCTCGCGAGCGGCTCGCCCGTCGGCGCCACGCCATTCGCCCTCGGCAGCCCAGAACGTGAACCCTCCCGGCAGCCGAGCGCTGACGACGTCAGCCAGGAACACCGCCCAGGCCGAGTCGGTGACGCCCAGCGTCTGGGCGACGTTGCGACCAAAGTACAAGCGCTCCGTCACGACCGACTGCATCCCGCTGGACTGAATCGCGGGGGCACAGGCGGCCGCCGTGAGCAGCGCCGCCAACGTCACGCTTTTCAGGGGGCGCCCAAACGGTCGGAGTCGCGCTGCTTTGCCAACAGTCGCTCGGCGAAGTCGACGCGCTCCTCCAGCTCCGCGACGCGATGCTGCATGGCATCGAGGCTCTGGCGCAGCTCGTCGACGTCTTCTTCTGAGGTTGGCAATCCGCGAGCGGCGTGCCGGGCTCTCCACGAAATCGCGCGGCCCACCTGGATTGCGATCATGATGACCGCGGCACCGAGCGCCCAGCTGGGAATGTCGAATGGCATGAGAACCTCGAGGTGAAGATCGGCCCTACCGGATAGGCACTGCCGGACTGAGCACCGACACGCCGTTTTCATCGAAGCTCTCGATCGCGACCCAGTACCCCTGCCCCACGGTGAGCGCGCGCAGCTCGAGCGTCGTCCCCTGGTCCGCAAAGCGCTGGTAGGTCTCGTACAACTTCGACGGCGCGATACCCCAGCGCACATTGTAGCCGACCACACCCGGCACGCGCTGCCACGTGATGACCGCATTGCGCGCGTCGCGGTCGCGGCGGGTCGTCAGCCCTTTCGGCGTCGCCGGACGAGCGTGACGGCCCCACTGATGGCCAAACACGCGGATGTCGCTGATCGCGAGGTTCGCCGCCCCCACATGAATATGCTCGTAGCGCACGAAGCGCGCGCGCACCGGCGCCGTCATCTCGAGATACGCGTTGGGCCGATCGCGCCGCTCACCCGAGAGATCCGCCACCACGGCCCACTCGCGAGCGTCGAGCGACGCCTGCAGACGAAACTGGGTGACTACGTTCGAGTCGGAACCGTAGACACCGGACTTGTAGTCGGCGTAGTTCACCTGGATCGCCGTTACATCGTACGTCCCGCCGAGATCGATCATGAGCCACTCGCCGGGCCGATTCTGTCTCGCCACCCAGAACGTACGCGGATTCTCGTCGGTGACGCGACTCGCGGGAAAACTGTCGAGTGCCGACGACGCGGTCGCGGGCTTGCGGTATGACAGGAGCATCCAGCCGGTGAAGAGCTCGTCGCTCGACTGTCCCGCCTTCGTTGGCAGCCAGTGCGGGAAGTCGCCGAACCGTGTGTCGACGAACAGCTGCCCGTCCGCGTCGAAGCCGGCGGGGTGCAGCCCGATGCGGCGCTCGAAGTTCCAGTTCACGCCGATCCACGGCGTGCCGGTATTCCACCAATTGCCGTACACATCCTGGAAGGTGTTGCCGTGTCCGGCGCCCTGCACGAATCCACCGGGCTTGTACGCGACCGGATTGTACGGGGCGTACGTGAACGGGCCGAGCGGATCGTCGGCGGTGTAGACGCCGGTCGCGTAGACATTGTACTCGGTGCCCGGTGCGCCGTACTGGAGGTAGTAGCGGCCCCCGTGCTTCGTCATCCAGGAGCCCTCGATGAACGGACGAATCGTGTCGCGATGGTCCTGGCCGAAGCGCTCCCAGCCGTGCTGCGCCGGGTCGAGACCGAACAACCACCTGGGGGTTCCCTTGTAGGCTAGCTGCTTGCGCTTATCGAGCTCGATGACGTGAAGCGGATACGCGTTGGACGAATTCCAATACAGGAACCAGCGCTCGGTGTCGGGATCGTGGAAGAACTGCGGATCCCATGGGCCCGGCTGCACCGAATCGGGTTTCGCGAGCACAGCGGCCTCGCGTGCGCGCGCCATGGGCAGCCACGGCAGCAGCCGATTGTAGAACTCCACGCGCCCGCTCGCCGGCTCGGTCAGCATCAGGATCGGCAACGGGCTGGTGGTGCTCGGCAGCAGATAGATCGTGTCGCGGACCGAAAGGACGGCGGGCGCGACGACGTCGAGGAGCGGCCAGCGCGATGGGGTGATATGTTGCCAGGTGCCGAGGTCGGTCGAACGCCAATAGCCGTCGCCGATGGTCTCGAACAGATAGTACGCACCGCCCTGTACGACGATGACGGGATCGGCGCCGGAGCGATACGAGATGCCCTGATTCTGCTGCTCGAAGTTGTAGCGGTAGTCGATGTCGATCGGGTTGGCGTACGTGCTCTGGCGCGCAGCCTGTGCCGCGGCGGAGGCCACGGCAAGGACGGTCAGCAGTGCGGCGGCGGCGAAACTAGTAGCCCGCGTTGGGGCGCTCGTGAATGATCGACCACAACACGCCGAACCGATCACGCAGCTGGCTGAACCGTGTCGCGAAGAACGTCTCCCGCATCGGCATGTAGACCTCCCCGCCGTCCGCCAGCAGCTTGTGTACCCGCTCGGCCGCTGCCGCGGAATCGACTGACAGATAGAGATAAACGCTGCGCATCTTCTTGAAGACGTCTGGCGGCACATCATTGCCAGTCAGTTCCGTGTCGCCGATGGTCATGCGCGCGTGAATGATGGCCTTCCCCGCCGCAGCCGGCGCGCCCGGAGCCTGGCTCTGATTCATCATCATCGTGACCTTACCGCCGAGATGCTCTTCGTAGAACCGGAATGCGGCTTCGCAATTCCCGCCGAAGTTGAGCTGCACATACAGCTTCATGCGCGCACCCGCCGTGAAATCGAATCTCGAGGCGTGTTCAAGACATTTGGCCCTCTCCCTGCGCTCGAAACGAGCGAGCGACCACTCCTATCCCCCCCGCGAGCAACACCAACATCACGAGCGTGTCGAACAGCGACGTCGCGGCGAAGTAGATGTGGAGGTTCCCGATGATCCCGGCCAGAATGATCAGCGCGCCGCATCCCGTCAGCAGCCAGCCCCCGATACTCTGGCTGTTAAAAAAGAGCCACCCAATCCCGATCAGCAGCGGCAGCAGCGACAAACCGAACGCGTTGTAACCCCAGAGCATCCAGGCGCCGGACCCAACGGTCACGCGGGTGAGCAGGAGATAGGCGCCGACGACTATCATGCCGAGTCCGACGAGAAAGGCACCGACACCGCCTGGCGTGCCACCGGCTCCTCGCATGCCCCCTCCAGAATGAGATCGAAGTGGTGAGCTCAGATAAGGTAATACTCGAAGACTCTGCTTAGGCGCGTTCTGGCCGAACGGCCTTCCAGGCGTCCTCAAGGTGCGCCCTATGCGCGTCGTCGGTTTAAATCTCGCGCTTCGGAACCACTCCCAGTACGGCGAGGATCACGGAGAGTGCAAATGCGGCGCACGCCTGGATGAGATAACCGCGTCCCGTTTCCTGGACGATGGCTGGCCCGACCGTGGGGTCCGCGAGCTGGCCGAGCCGCGACCAAGCGACGATCGCGATGAGACCGAGCGCCGGAATGACGAGCCAGCGGCGAAACCGTGCCGCCGCGAATCCGACCAATCCGAAGCCGATCGCGGCGCCCCAAATGGCAAGGAGTGTGGGCAGGCTTGTCACGGCGGAACAGTGCTCAAGATTTGCCCCGGAACGGGAATGGAACATGGACCAGGCCAGCGACCGCTTTGTGTCCACCGATCACGACAGGCGCGAACCTGAGCTCGGGTAGAGCCTCGCAGACCGCTCGAGCAAATCGTTCATCGCTCGAGGCTTCTATGATGCTGGACCCTGGCACCACCTTACCCAGGGTGTCAATGACGAACCGTGCTCGTACGATTCCTGAACGGTACACCTGTCTGACATCGTCGGGATAGCGGAGCGCAGAGCCGCCATCCACGACATGCTGCAGAGACGTGTCGTCAATGATTGGTAAGGTCTCGGCCCAGAGGGCGGTCATATTGCTGAGTGCGGTACACGGTCGTGGGATCGCAAGGTCGGCGATGGTTGGGACAGGCTGCGCACCACGCACGCAAGCGGTCGCGATGAGCCCAATAGAGATCGCCATCCATTTGGGGGGCATGGCATCCATTGTGGCTCCTCGGGCCGCGCCGCCTAACCCAGTGCGCCTAGGGTGCGGCGCTGTTAGGCACTTGCTGCCGTTGAAATGAACCGCCCTGGGTGGGAATCACAAGGGAAGGTGTTACCAATCAGCTGATACCAAACTGTTAACTCTCATCTGAACTGTTCATGCCCGCAAATAACGACTTAGCGACGAGCCCGCGCAATCCAAGCGGCCGTGAACCGTCCAACCTGCGCCAACGCAGCATTCCGGTCCACCGCAGCCGCCCGGGTCTGAGTGAGGAAGGCAGCGATCAACGCCGGAGAGTCTGAAGCGGGCCACACGACCGCGACATCGTTCGTTGATCCATTACTGCCCGTGCCAGTCTTGTCACCTACGCGCCAGGTTGTTGGAAACCCCGCACGCAGTCTTTCACCGCCGGTCGTGTTGCGTTCAAGCCAGCCGGTAAGTCGATCACGCGAGCTCGTTGTCAGCGCATTGCCGAGTAGGATCACACGCAGATCGGCGGCCATGGCTTCCGGGGTGGTTGTATCCCGCAGGTCGCCGGGGATTGCACTATTCAAGTCCGGCTCGACGCGATCTACGCGCGTGACGCGATCACCGATGTGACGCAAGAACGCGGTAAGCGCAGATGGACCACCGACTGTAGCGAGCAAGAGATTGGCCGCCGTGTTGTCGCTGTACTCCACCGCAGCCTCGAGCAGCGCCGACACGGTCATGCCACCATCGCCGACGTGTTGGCGCGTGATCGGTGCATACTCTAGCAGGTCCCCAGGTCCATAGTGAATGATCCGGTCTAGGTCCTCGTCATGACTGTCGGCACGGGCGAGCACCTGGGCGGCCAAGAGCCACTTGAATGTGCTGCACATCGGGAATCGTTCCGCGGGGCGATGCGCAAGGCGCGCGCCACTCTCGACGTCGAGCGCCACGACACCGAGCCTACCGCCAACGGCGCGCTCGATGGTGGCGAGATCCGACACTGACTCCTGCTCGGCGGTGAGCTGTAGAGAACCGGTACGGCTCAGCGCGTGACCAAGCAGGGCACTGCCAGATACTGCGAGAAACCGCCGGCGCATCATGGGCTATCCGAGCCCCCGACCATCCTCAATCGGGCGCGTGCCAAAGGAACGACTCGCGCGCGCGGTACAGCGTCTCACCGCGCGTATTGGTGATCGTGATCCAGGCATTCAGAACCGGCGCGTCGAGGCTGCTCGTGACCGAGCGTGATGGGAACTGGCCATCGATCGCGACCACGATGCCGACGCGCTCGAACTCGCAGCGCAGGCGTACCGCAGCCGGGGTAATCCGTGCATCTGCACACGCCACTTCATCCCGTATCCCGGGCCGCGAGAACGTGACAAAGGGCTGCGGACGCAGCGTCAGGCGGGTGAGGCGCCGATCGGAGACCGTGAACTGGTAGCTCGGCTCGTAGTAGCCCTCGGCTTCCGACTGGAGGGGCCGTGGCGGGGGCGGTGGGGGCTCTGGGGGCGGCGCCGGTTGCTCGGTCACTACAGACGCTGGCGCCGGGAGGCGCAAAATCACGAACGCCCCGGCGCCCACAAGCGCCACGATGACGCCGCCAACGATCATCGTGCGGCGACGTCCACGTACGATCGCCCACAGGCGTCGTGACATTGGTCGGAGACGTCCCAGGATCGCCTGGAGCTGTTGAACGATCTGTCGGCGTGCAGAGACATTCTTGCTGCGCGCAACCTGTTCCGTCCGAGCGACGTCCGCCGGCGGCGTAACAGGGCTCGGGCCTGGTGAAAAATCAGGCGGCGGTGGAACCGGCGGGCGCGAAGCCGGGGGCGGAACGACACCGCGCGGAGGAACGACAGCCCGGGGCGGCGGGGCAGCCGGGTGAGGAGCGGCGGCTGGACGAGGTTTGACGAGTCTGACGTACGCAGGTTTCCGCCGGAGTCGGGACCAGATTGCGAGCAGCAGCGCCGCGCCCACGGCCCCCGCGGCGTCCGGCACGAGATCCCGCACACGGCAATGTACCTGTCCACGCCCTCCGCCCGTCATGCCTTCGGCGACCTCGACGAGGGCTGCCAAGAGCAGCGTCGCGACGAGTGCCCAGACGCCCCGCGCGTCTGACCTTCCGAACTGTACCCACGACATCCAGTAGCAGCCGGCGAACAGCGCGATGTACAAGTAGTTGTGCAGCAAGGGGACGAGCAGGTGCATCGCGGGAAGGAGCAGCTCGCACTTCGGGGCGTGCACGCGGAAGTGGGTTTGCGCGGGAAAATAGAGGAGCCCGAGCACCACGAACGCCAGATAGGCCCAGCGCTTGCCGCGCAGGGCGATAAGGGCGAGGAGGGCGAGGACGCCCGCACCGATGCGAACGGCTAGGGGTGACATGTGCCGAGACGCACGCAGCCTGACGGGGTTGGGCTAAGCTAAGGGGTCACGCCTCGCAAACCAACGGTTCGGCAGCCGCCGCCTCACTCCCACGCTACCCACGTGTAGACTTTGCCGTTCCAGATGAGCCATCCACGGTGATCCCGCCGCCATCCCGCAACGTAGAGTAGATCGGGGCTGAAGATGCCATCGCGATAAGAGTGTTGCGCAGGTTGGACACCCCAACTCCCACACGACAACTGGTCCGTGCCGTCGCCCACCGGCCGACCGGCGCCCACGACGTGCACGGAGCGGTCCACCCGATGGATGATCACGAGGCCACAACGGAGGCCAAGCCTATCCTTGACTTCGATGGCCAGATCGAACAGGCCATCGCGATCGAAATCGCCGACTGCGTACACTGGGTTGAGCTCGGACGAAAGCATGAATTGCTGATCGAGCCCGGCTGCGTGCATCGCGCTGTCCACCCAAACCGGGAGGCCTCCGAACCTGCTGCGGGAAAGCTGAGCGTTGAGCGGGGCAGCGTAAAGCATCAGAGCTGCCACGAGCAGGGTTTTGGTCGTCATACCGGTCATACGTCCACGGGTCGTCCGTCGTTAAGCGCCATGCCGCAAGCTGGCCGAACCTCCGTCGCCATGTGAGGCGGGCGCCCAATGGGTATCCGACGGAACTGTACCACCGGAGTCACTGCCCCTCACCGTAGCTGATCGGCCAGCGACAATTCTTATCGTAGACCGCTTCACGTTCACAATTTCACCAAGTTTGCCATGACGATCCAGAGCACCACGACTGCCGCTCCGCACAGCAGTGTGATCCACGTCCAGCGGATCGCGCGGCGCCGGGCCAGCACTGGATCCGCCGCGCCGAGGACCCGCGTCCAGAAATACACCGCGAGCATGAACGAGAGCCTCGGGAGCACGAGGAGGGCTTCGATTACTAGAATGACAAGTGATCGGAACACGCTGCCAACGGATCGCGCTTAAGCTGCGGCGCCAAGCGAGAAGGTTCACAAATGGAAGCCGAGCTGGTCCCGGTAGTGATTCGCAGTGCTGACCACATCGTCTACAATAAAGTACGGGGCGAGAAAGGGTGTGGGGTCCGACTACGCCTTGCGTACTGGGTAGCGCAGGTGTGTAACGCCGACGCCCCGGATCACCGTCGGGTTGCCAAGGACGACTGGCGTGCCGGCGAGGCGGTCGAAGAGTCGAACTCCGGAGCCAAGCAGAACCGCCGCGATGTCGACGTTGAGTTCGTCGAGGAGCCCAGCATTCAGGAGTTGCTGGATGAGGTCGGCGCCGTGGACGCCAACGGACTTTCCGGCGGCGGCGGTTTTGGCTTGCTTCACGGCGCTTTCGATGCCGTCGGTCACGAAGTGTACGGTCGAGTTGGGTCGCGGCCATCCGGCGGGGACGTGGTGAGTCAGTACGAATGCTGGTCCCCACGCGTGGTTTCCGCCCCAGCCGTGGGCGACCTCGAAGGTCCGTCGGCCGGTGAGCACGGCACCAAGTCCGGACGTGAGACCGCGAAAGTGCTCGGCGCTCGGCGCGGACATCTTGAACGTCATGGGGTCCGACCCTCCGGTGTGGATTGCGACGTCGCCCGAGTTGACGTACCAGTCGAACACTTCGGCCACGCCATCGTTGAGGTCGGCGACGTAGCCGTCGAGCGACATGGACATGATTGCGACAACCTTCGACATTGCGTGCTCCTTTCGAGGGATGGAGACGGTTACTACGAAAGAGCTTCAGTGGTCGGCGACCTCAGCGGAGCGCGTGTTAGGCGGACACCATCGTTGGACTGTGGGGCATGGCCCCGGTGTGATCAATGGCGGCCGCATTGTTGCAACGCCTCGCGTGCATCCGCGAGCGTCACCTCTGCGGGCTCCACCTGGATGGGATTCTGATCATGGAGCCGCGCATCGACTGACGGATAGGAGTCCACGGCCCAGACTCTGCCGCGCAACGTGGAATCTCTTCCGTCAGCCACGAATCGAACCTCGATCCACTCGCGCCGGGCGTCGGTGCCGAGTTGCCCGTTTCGACGGTCCATTGGAAGCATCTGGTCAGCCGAGGATTCCCGATGCAGATCGTAACCTCGCGCTTCCAGAAAGTGTTTGGCGCAAGCGAGACCTGCGGGCGTCGCTCGCACTCGTGGAACGAAGCGCCTCGGATCCCCGCCTCCCAGTCCTCTGACGAGCAGATACGCGCTCGCGGGCGCCGATGCAGGCCTCGCGAACGGGCGATAGACGATCACGCTGGCGCGGGATCCTACGCTGCAGCCCAGGCGTCCCGGATCATTGAGGAAGTTCGAATCACAGACTGCACCGTCCACGAAGATGCGGATCGGATTGGGGTCGTGTTCCTCTTGGGGGAGCAGCGTGAGCATCCACCCACCAGGTGGCAGGTGCTGCCAGTATTGCGCGCCGCTCTCCATGCGGAGAGGGACGGCGAATTGTCGCCGCTGGGGGTGCACACGCAACAGCGTGTCGAGCGCGTCCAGCGCCCCCACGCGCTGGTAAATGTGCACTCCAGTTCCCCCCTCGTGGTCACCGATGTGAACCTCGACCAGTGACACGCCCTGTAATCGAGGGTCGATGGTGGTCCCCCGGAGCTTTGCAACGTTGCTGTCGAGCAAGAATATGCTCGCCGTGAAGAGCGAGACGGGTCGACCGTCCGCGCCGTACACGCCGAGCGGAAAGGCGCGTGGCCGGCCGAACTTCGAGTCGCCGAGGACGAACTGGATTGGACCCTGGACCTGCACGGTATCCACGAGCCGACAGCGAACGAACACCCGGGTCGTGAGGCTATCCAGAACGGCCCGTACGCTGAGGTCTCCAGACTTGGTGCATTTCACGGCTCCCGCGCTCGTGATTGGGACGTCGGCGCCACCCAACCGCTCGAAGCGGATTGGCGCCCCCACGACGGTGCGGCCCTTTGCGTCGAATGCGTGCACAGGAAGGCGCTGCGGCCAGCGGCTATTGACGATGATAGTGTCTGAGATATCGCCCGCGAGGCGTACTGGTGCTCCGGGCCGCGAGGGCCTGCAGGCGTATGCGCCGAGGAGGAGAACCGCGAGCCTCAGTAGGTGCATGGCGTTGGACGGGAGTAGGTGGCAGCCTAACGGATTGCACTTGAGCTGCGGCGCCTGATTAGAACATTCACAAACGCAATTCTACCGCAGATGACGTGCGCCGCCAGCTTCAAGCGCTTGTTAGACGGCAGGCCTAAGATCGTGCAGCGTCTCGTTCACGTCGAACGCGAGCACCCGACGCATGTCAGGTGTGGGGATAGCCGAGCGAAGCCAACGCCGCCGTAATCTCGTCCAGGATGCCCGGGTCGTCGATCGTGGGCGGCACGCGATATTCGATCCCGTCCGCGATCTTCTTCATCGTGCCGCGCAGGATCTTGCCGGAGCGGGTCTTGGGCAGCCGCTGAACGACCGTGGCGGTCTTGAAGCACGCAACCGGCCCGATCCGCTCACGGACCATCTCGACCAGGTCCGGC
>DASXTV010000047.1:0-7781 GCA_036505175.1 Gemmatimonadales bacterium | reverse complement strand
CGGGTCGCCGCCCGGCAGGCCGCCGCCGCAACGCAGGTCGCCACGGAGCTCGATCGACTCGACCGGTACTTCGCCTCCATCCTCGCCGACAAGTCCGATGCGGACGCGGAGCGTACGATCACCGCGCTGCACGAGCGGCGCCGGAGCGAGGAGGTGCGCCGGCACCAGGTCAAGGCGATCGTGCACCCGCTGCAGCTCGTCGAGGCTCGGGTGCTGGTGCAGCGCGTCGAGTGGGAGCTGCGATCGAAGCAGGGCCGCCGTGCCCAGCTCGCGGCGCAGCGGCCGCTCGCGGGAACGGCGGCGTGGGCGGTGGCGTGTCCGCATTGCGGCCGCGCGCCAACGGAGCTCGTCGTGTGCCAGCACGAGCGGGGGCACTGCGCCTGTGATGCCTGCTCGCTGCGCTGCTCGGTGTGCGCCGAGGATTTCTGCGCCGATCACGGCATCGCCAGCTGCCGCGTGGATGAGCAGCCCGCCTGCGAGGAGCACTCGCGCGTCTGCCCGTCCTGCCGGATGGAGCACTGCTCGACGCACGAAGGCCTCTGCGCCGAGGGCGACCACCCGGTCTGCTCGGCGTGTCTCGAATCCTGCGGCAGCTGCGGGCGGGTCGTCTGCAATCGGCACGCGCAGCAGAGCGTGCCCGACGCGCCCAAGGGGAGCCGCCGGCTGTGTGCGGCGTGCGTGCGCTACTGCGAAGGCGGGACCAACGAGCCGGTGGGTGTTGACGAGGTGACGCAGTGCGCGAGCTGCAACAAGTCGGTGTGTACGGTGCACCAGGCGGTATGCATGGTGGATGAGCAGGTGCACTGCTCGCGTCACCTGCACCGCACCGACGCATCGCGGCGCCAAGTGTGCGGCGACCATCGCGCGTCTTGCGCGCAGGAGCCGGCGGCGATCTTTGCATCGGACGAGGTGGCGGGATGCCCCGTCTGCGGCAAAGACGTCTGCGCCCAGCATCGCGCGGTGTGCGCCTATTGCGAGCGCCAGGTGTGCACGGCGGATTTGGCGCAGCCGTCGCGCCAGTGCGCGACGTGCGCGCAGCTCGTGGCGGTTGCCGACCCGCCGGACGAGGTTGTCACCGCTGCTCGGGCGGTGACGGGCCGTGCGCCCAAGGCATCACGCGCTTGGCGGATCGCCCGCGACCGCAGCCATTTCGTGGTGGAGCTCGATCTCGGGTTCACGCGAAAGACAGTTTTCACTCTGCGACATGGGGACACCGTGCCGGACCGGATCGTGAGGCATTCAGTACTCGGGTCGAAGCGGCGGAGGTGAGGACGAATCCTTGACCGTAGTGCCGGGAGCGGCGGATCGTTTTTCAAGTCACACCTGCCGCGTTTTCTCTGCGCCCTTCCACCCGTTGGGGCATCCACTTCTTGAATGCCCATTGCGTCGGCAGATAGATGACGACCGGCCAAAACGCCAACTGCAGCACAAAGTACCATCCCGGTGCCATCCAGGTTTGAATTGTGTTCTCGCCCGGCCCGAACACCCAGTTGAGATTGACCGCGGCCGTGGGGTTACTCGCTGGCGCCGGCGGGGCCGGCGTAAAGAAGTAACACACCGAGAGCACGACGAGTGCACATGCCGTTTGTGCCGGAAACGCACGTCGATCGTATCCGAGCCGCCACACCGCCCAAATGAGCAGCAGGGGCAACCACCCGTGAAACGACGAGAGCCCGCGCACGAATAGTGGGATCGTCGAATCGAACATATACGCCGCCGCTCCGACCAAGTGCAAACCGGCGAGCCGGCCGGTGAAGTCCACGACCCAGAGGAGCTGTGGCAGCACGATCGCCACCGCTTGCATGCTGAACAGGAACGCGTTCTCGAGCCAGAGCGCCGGAAGCGTGACCAGGAGAGCGATGTCGCAAAACCACAGGAAGTTGACGGGACCGTAGGTGCGCCAGTAGTACGGCACGAGGACGGCCACGAACGCCGTGTACGCCACCTTCAGCCAAAGCGGAATCCTGCCCGTCTTCATCTCGCCATTTCCTCTAGGATGAGCGTGCCACTTGCTGGGCGGTGGACAGGAGGCAAGCACCATGATGTCGCGTCGGGAACGTGAGATATGTCGTCATTTCGATGTTGAGCAAGACCGCCCGCAGCGGCCGCTGCTGCCGCTGCGGGCTGGTAGACGTCTTAATGCGCCGGCTGGAGCTGGCCGACCTTCTGCAACGTCGAATCGGCGGCTGGCGTCAAGAACACGTAGAGCGTGCCGTTCTCGACCTTAGCGGCGCCACTCGTGCGGCCGAGCTGCGCGGCGATCTCCTTCGGCGTGAGTTTGTACGCGGCCCCATCGACGACATCGATGATGATGCCCAAGGGGCCGCCGAACACGACATTCCCGATGAGCCAGCCGTTCATGCGACGTCTGGTTTTCAGCTCAAAGGGTTGGTAACCATCGAGCCTGACGGTGATGGTGTGCTGCTCGTTGCGGCTCATTTTGCTCACCACCGGCGTGCTCCCGACGGCGGCGCCGTCGACGAGGACGACGGCGCCTGCCGGCTCGCTCGCGATGTTGAGCTTCTGGCCGGTGCCGCTCATGATGCTCGCACACGCCGCGACGCCCAGCGCGAACGCCAGCGTGGCGATCAGCGAGACTGCGATTGTCGAACGAGTCATGCGCCCCTCCTGATGGAGTACATGCCGCAGCGCCGTGCTGCAGCGTGAGGGGCGAACCTAGAGGGAGGCGATTACGCGCCAGTGAAGTGCCAAGCTGCGGCGATGAATTACCTGAGGCTGCGAAGCTTCTCGCTGAAACGGAGCGCCTCGGGATCGGTGCGCGACGCGAGCGCTTCGAGCGCCCGGGCCCGCAGGTTGCGCCGCTCCCCGGGGACCAGCCATTCGTGGGCCACGACATCGGCGACCAGCGGCGCAATGATCGCGAATCGCTCTCCATCGCACGCGATGAAGCGGCGGCGCTCGAGCTGCGCCAGAATGTCTTCGACCCGCGCGCACGTCAGTCCGGTGAGCGTCGCGACGAGATCGAGGTCAATCGTGGCCGGGCCGATACTCGCCGCCTGCAGCACCGATCGGCTTTCCGGATTGAGCTCCGCCACCCAGGTGGAGATCGCGCGGCGGGCCAAATTCGGTACCGAGATCGGCAGCGGGCTGTCGCCCGTGCCGCCGGGCGGCGGCCACGCCAGCGCCTCTGCGCGCAACGTCGTCGCGGCGGCGAGGGCCCGCAGCAGCGTGACGATCAGAAACGGATTGCCATGCGTCTCGAAGTAGATCCGGCGCGCCAGGCGGTTCCGCGCGTCCTCGCTCGGACACCAGGCGCTCTGCGCCGCCACGAGCTGCCGCGTTTCCGCCTCGGTCAACGGCTCCAGTGTCACCGCCGCGCCCGGGATGCGGTGACCGATTTCGCGTCGCAGCCACAGCAGGGAGCGCGGCATCTGCTCGAGCGTGGTGAGCGAGGTCAGGATCAGACAGATGCCATCGGCGGGCGAGCGCTCCAGGGCGGCCCCCAACGTTTCCAGGCTGGCGTCGTCCGATAGATGCGCGTCATACACCCCGACGCCGATGGGCTGTTCGTCCGCGATCGCGTGCAGCAAGGAGCTGAGCGCGTCGGTCACGCCGGCATGGTCGGAACTTGCCGGCGTCAGGGCATCCAGGACGGCCAGCGCGTTGGGGTCGGCAGCGGCGCGGCCCGGCGCACGCTGCAGGCCGCGCAGGAGCGAGCGGAGCATGGTCCACGGCGTGTCGCGATCACTTTCGAGCGGCCGCGCGGTCGTGATGATGGCGCCGCCAACTGTGAGACGCTCGATGCACTCATTCAATAGCCGTGTCTTGCCGGAGCCGACGTCGCCCGCGATCAAGACGGCGCGCGCCCGCCCTCCCTGGTCGAGCGCCTCGCTGACTGCGGTGAACACTTCCCGGTGCACGCGTTCACGGCCGACCAACGGTGGCTTCGACTCGGGCTGACGGCCCGGGCTGCGTCGCACGGGCTGCTGCCCGATGCGCTCGGCGAGCGCGGCGAGATCGCGGCTCGGACTGGTGTCGATCTCCTGCAGCCGGTCCGCGAATCGCTTGAACGCGGCGCGCGCACCCGTGCCATCGCCGGTCGATGCCAGCGCGCGCATCATGAGCCGCACGGCCGGCTCGCCGTCTGGTTGCAACGCCAGCGCATGTGTCGCGGCATCCACGGCGGCCGCCGGCTGGGCGGCATTGAGCGCGTCCTCGCCGGCGGCCGTCCACGCGGCGGCGCCACGTAAGCGATACCGCTCCCGCTGTTGATCCGTCCACTCGTCGAACGCTCGCGCGTCGTCCAGCGCAAAGCTCTCGAGAAAGTCCCCCGTCAGGCAGGTCGCTGCGGCGGCCGGCCGCCGATCGACTAAGGCCTCGAATCGCAACACGTCCACGTCGAGCGCTTCCCCGGCCAAAGTCAGGTTCCGCCCCTCGGACCGGAGCCGCGCGGGCCCGAGCTCGGAGCGGAGACGGCGCACCGCACCGTTCAACGACTGCCGCGCCAAGCCCTCGGGCCGCTCCGGCCATAGCAGTCCGAGCAGGTGTGCGCGTGACCGCGTTCGCTCGGGCGACAAGGCGAGGTAAACCAGCAGGGCGAGATGCTTGTGCCAGAGAACCTGGGCGGGCGCAGGTTTTCCGTCGACGCGGATGGTGGGAGCGCCGAAGCAATGAATCTCGAGCAAACGCAGGTCAGCCATGCGCGCGGCTCCGCCGACGTTAGCGCTTAGCATACGGCGCGAGGTAGCCCAGCGCCAGGAAAGCCCGTATGCTATGCGCATGGCGGACGACCTGAGCCGCTTACGCGCCGCGCTCGCGCCGCGTTACACCCTTGAGCACGAGCAGGGGCGCGGCGGAATGGCGATGGTGTACCGCGCGCATGACTGCCAGCTGAACCGCACGGTCGCCGTCAAAGTGCTGCGTTCCGACGTGGTCTCTGCGCTCACTGCCGAGCGCTTCCTCCGGGAAATCAACATCGCGTGCAAGTTGACCCACCCGCACGTGCTGGCGGTATTCGATTCGGGTACGTCGGACGGCTGTCTGTACTACGTCATGCCGTACGTGACGGGTGGGACGCTGCGCGAGCAGATCGATCGAGAAAAGCAGCTATCGCTCGACGATGTCGTGGGGATCACGCGCGAGGTGGCGGATGCGCTCGACTATGCCCACCGGCACGGCGTCGTGCACCGCGACGTTAAGCCGGAGAACATCCTGTTCGATGAGAAGCACGGCGGGCACGCCCTGGTCGCGGATTTCGGCGTCGCTCGCGCAATCGCGGCCGCCGCTCCGGGCGACACGCTCACAGAAGCGGGCGTCGCCGTGGGAACCCTGCACTACATGAGCCCCGAGCAGGCATCGGGCGAGCGTCATATCGACGGTCGCGCCGACATTTATGCGTTGGGATGCGTCGTATACGAGATGGTCGCGGGCCTGCCGCCATTCCAGGGCGCCACGGCCGAGAGCGTGTTGCGCCAACACCAAGTGGAGTTGCCCCGTCCACTCGCGACGCATCGGACGGGGCTGCCCGAGGGGCTTGACGCCGCCGTGCAACGGGCCCTCGCGAAAGCACCGGCGGATCGCTGGCAGCATGCGACCGACTTCGCGACTGCGCTGGCCGCGGCCGTGTCGGGGTCGGCTTCCCACCCACGGCGTGTGTTCACGAGGTCCCGGAGGCTGGCGGTCGGGGCTGGCGTGGTACTGATTCTCGTGGCGCTGGGACTCATGTGGACTCCAGGGCACGGGCCGAACGGCGTCGCCGTTCTGTGCTTCGATAATCTCTCCCGCGACACGGCCGACGCGTATCTCGCGGATGGTCTCACCGAGGAGATTACGGCCCGCCTGGGACAGATCCACCGTCTTGAGGTCAAGTCTCGAGTCGCAGCGGCACGTTACTGCGGCAAAGCCGAGCAGGACCCGGCGGCCGTCGGACGCGCGCTCGGCGTCGCGAGTCTGGTCGCCGGAAGCGTGCGGCGCGATGGCCAACGATTGCGGGTCACGGTGGAGCTGCTGCACTCCAAGAACGGCGACCGGCTTTGGGGGGAGCAGTTCGATCGCACCGACGCTGATCTGTTGGACATCGAGCGGGACGTCGCGGCCGCGGTGGGGCGTGAGATCGCGGGCAAGCTGAACGCGTCTGAGCAGGCGTCGCTGAACGCCAAGGCGACACGGGAGCCGCAGGCGTACGACCATTTCTTGCGCGGCAATCGTTACCTGGCGCAACGGACCGGACGGTCGGTGATCCGCGCGATCGCCGAATACCAGACAGCGGTGCAGCTCGATCCGCGATTCGTGGAAGCGCTGGCGCGGCTGGCGTACGGATATGCGCTGATCGTGTATTACGGATTCTCATATCGCGATCTCTCGCCCGATAGCGTGCTGTCACTGGGCTTCGCCAGCGCGGACAGCGCCCTGCACGTCGATTCGACCGCTGCCGAGGCGTGGCTCGCCCGCGGGCGCTTTCTCGAGGTGCTGCATCCCCGCACGTATGAGGGCGCCATCGCGGCGTACCAGCGAGCCGCGACACTCGACCCGCGCAATGCCGAGGCGCTGAACATGATCGGGACAGCGCTCCGGGAGCTGGGCGACGATTCCGGAGCAATCCGTGCGTTTCATCAAGCGCTCGCGCTGGACCCCGATCGCGCCACGACGCTCACGCTGCTGGGGATACAGGCCGCGCTCAAGCGCCGCTACGATGAAGCTCGCGTGTGGACTGACAGCGCCCTCGCGGTCGATCCCGGCTTCTACGATGCGTGGGTCTCGAGGGGGTTCAATCGCCTGGCCGTTGGCGACACGGGTAGCGCTCGGGCGGACGCCGATGTCGCGGCGCATCTTCCTTCGGGGAGTCACCTTCCAGAGCAGACGTTGCTCGTCATGCTGGACGCCCGTGCGGGTCACGTCGCTCGTGCCCGGCAGCGGATCGGCCGCATGACGCCGGGATTCGATCTGAATCGTCCGGGTCCATTGCCGGGCGTCCTGCTAACCTGGGCGTTCCTTGCCGTTGGAGAGCGAGAGCAAGCGCTCGCTCTACTGGAGCGCGTGCAGCCGCGTGGTGCATCACTCTGGTTCTGGCTGCGTGCCCCTGGCTTTGATTCCGTTCGTGACCAACCAAGATTCCGGCGCATCGTGGAGGAATCCCGGCACTAAGCGCCTGGGGGAAACCCTTACGGCGAGTGCCGCGCAAGACGCTGCGACTCGCTTTGCGACGCCGAGGAATCCTTGCCGCTGGTGCCGGGTATGGGACCCCAGCGCCCTGATCACGACACTCGGGAGGTCCGCCGATGCCGCGGCGTATCCTGCTGGTCGGTAAGGGCGAGGCGCTGCACCGCGCCTGGCGGAGCCGGTCATTCGGCCCCGCCGGCGTGGAGTTGGAGAGGCTGCTCCACGTCACGGGTTTCGCCCTCGACGACACATACCACCCCGTCCGCGTCGCGGGGCGCTTGGGCTCAGCTGCGGAGCGGCCCGCCGCCCATGGATTCCGCTATGCGCGCGCCGAGGGCGGGCCGATCGACAACTACGTCGTGCGCGCGATCTTCGACGACGAAGAGGCCGTGCACCGCCTCCGCCGAGAGCGCGGGATGGATGTCGTCGGCGTCTTCGCCGACCCCGCCGTGTCGGTTTTCCCCTCCGCCTATTGCGGGAGCGGCGTCGTCGGCACGGCGGATGACGTGGCGCGCCGGCTGGGCGTACCCGCCCTTCGCGCACTCGGCTTGACGGGGAAGGGCGTCCACGTGGCCGTCGTCGATACCGGCATCGCCGGCAGCCGCATCCCCGTGGCCGGCGGCTGGGCCCCCGATTCGGACTACGTGCCGGGCTCGGCCAAG
>DASXTV010000046.1:0-2061 GCA_036505175.1 Gemmatimonadales bacterium | reverse complement strand
CGTCAAAGCCCTGCGTCAACGAGGCGAGCTCCGCAAAGTCGCGCCTGAACCGGTTGAGGGCCTGCGCCTTGGACACATACTCGTGCCCGAAGGCCACGCCGCTGCCGTCGATCAACGCTTCAATGGTCCCGCGCTGCTCCGATGTCGCATCGTCGCGCAGATAGACCGAGAATTCGGCGGCCGAGGACCACTCCGTGATCAGACGCTCGACGTTCGACGTCACGAGCAGCAAACCGCCAAGCACGACGAGCGCGAGCGCGATGGCGACGACGGCGAAGAGGCTGGACGCCCGTCGTCGCCACAGACTCAGGCCCGCCTCGCGAAACGCATACTCGAGTGCTCTCATGCGATCTCGACGACGCGCCCCTGATCGAGCCTGATGGTCCGGCGGCCAACCAGACGGATGAGCTCGCGATCATGCGTGGCAACGAGCACCGTCGTGCCGCCCGCATTGATTTCGCGGAAGAGGTTCATGATTTCGAGCGAGAGGTCCGGGTCGAGGTTGCCCGTGGGCTCGTCGGCGAGCACGAGCGCGGGTTCGTTCACCAGCGCGCGCGCGATTGCAATGCGTTGCTGCTCACCGCCAGACAGGTCACGCGGGTATGCGTTGATGCGGTGCTGCAAGCCGACCCACTTCAGCACCTGGAACGCGCGTCGGCGCTGCTGCGCAATGGGTACACCCAATACTTCCGGCACGAAGGAGATGTTTTCGAGGACGGTGCGATCAGGAATGAGCTTGAAATCCTGGAAGACGAAACCGATGCCGCGGCGATATTCCTGGACCTGCCGGGCGGTCAGTTCCGACAGGTTGTATCCGTTCACCACGATCTCGCCCTCGCTGGGACGCTCCTGCCGCAGCAACAACCGCAGGAACGTGGACTTGCCGGCGCCGCTCGGACCCGTCAGGAAAACGAACTCGCCCTTGTGCACGACGATCGACAAATCACGCAGCGCGTACAGGCCACGGCTGTAAAGCTTCGAGAGGTGATGAGTCTCGATCAATGCTGCCTAACGCTGCCTGTGCACCGGGGGCAAATCGTATATTTTTGGAGGGCGTCAGTATAGCACGCCGCATTCGTTTCCCGGTTCGCTGCCTATCTCTGGTAATTGATCAGCTCGACGCGCAGTCGGCCGAACCCTGCCTCGAGCTGCACCAGTACCGGGATACGCCTCGCATCGGCGCTGACCCAGAGCATCGCGCTCAATGGCTGACGACGCCCGAGGCGGCGCTGCAATCGCGGCTGGATTCGAATGGCCTCGACAGGCCGGCCAGCCACCTCGACCGTTTCACGATCTTCTACGCTGAGCTCGACGCGCAGATTCTGTCCGGACTCGTTGATCGGAATCACGTGGCGAACACCTGGTTCGAGCGGCAGCGTGCGCGCATAAAACAGTGCCGAAATCGCATCGCGCGATTCGGGTGGTAACGGCAGGCTGATGCCCTCGCGACTCGCCGCCTGTTCCGCGTCGCGTCCCATACGGACGACGCCTCGCGTGTGGTCGTACAGAAAGACGCGCCGGATATGCCGCGACCCCTCGCGTTGCTCCCTTTCGTGCCACTCTGGCAGCAACCGTGCGCTCGCGCGCGTCAGGAACTTTTCCTGCGCTTCGAAGAAGCGCGCCACCCATGGCGCCGTCTGCGCTTCGATCCGGAACGTGTACTCCGGGGCCTGTACCGCGATCGTGATCTCTCCGGCCACCAGGTTCGTTGCGGCGCCGTCCCATTTGACGGCATAGCGAGCGATCTCTCCTGCGCCGAACGTCGGCGGTCCAGGAGGTGGCGGCATCACGCTCGTCGCGGCGCTGAGCCGCGCTTCCACGTCGGGAGTCCAGCGCAGCTCGTAGATGACGCCGTCACCAAAGCGCGCGCGCTCGACGAGCGGCCAGGTCTCGTCGGGCGTGCGCGGGACGATCGGCGTTGGTGTCACGACGAAGAGGACGCCCAGCTCGCGCAGCGCAATCAAGGCCTCATCGTTTGGAAACGTGCTGAGCGTATCTGCAAGCGCCGTGTAAAACGCCGGCCGATGACCGCTGTATCCGTTTACGAGCGGCCGGCGATGC
>DASXTV010000045.1:0-1723 GCA_036505175.1 Gemmatimonadales bacterium | reverse complement strand
GAGTGCCCCGTGCGCGGCGGGGATACGAGTCTCGAAGCGGCCAGCGTCAAGACAGGTCCACCGTTGCCAGACCTAATCACCGCCTGGGCCACGGCATCGACATTGACCGCCGATACCTCGTCCGCGGCAACATCACGAAGCCGCAGCCGACGGCCCCGTGGATGAGGACGAGGCTTCCAAGAAACGTCGTTGCTCTCCGAGCTGGGCACGCCTGATTTCGACCACCTCGGCCTCAGTCCGCAGCGGCTGGAGAAGCCGCCGCCTAGCCGCGAAGTCCTCCGCGTCGCCGAGCACGGTGAGGGTTGGGGCTTACCGGCAGAATGGGAGTGAGTCTCAGCTCTTCGAACGGTCCCGTTGGCATGGTCCAGGCTCGTTTCGCCGGAGACGGCAGCATCGACCTCCGGGAGCAATAGGGGGCTTTCGCGGCATCTCACTCGAATCTCAGCGGCCGCTCACGGTTTGGTGAGGACTTCGCAGCCGGGCCTCGGTCACACTGCGGGCATGAAAACCACTGTGATGAACCCCGTGAAGGCATTCACCCTTTTCGCCCTCGGCCTGGCCATCGCGGCCATGGGAATCTATGTGGCCGACGCCGACGACGCGCCAGGCGCAGCGGTCATCGGCATGCTGCTGATGGTGGTCGGAGTCGTGCTCGGTGTGAGGGCCGCGCGCAACCGGCTGCCGAGGTGGGCTGCCCGCACCGCGCTTGCCGTCGGCGTCGGCGTCGCCGCGTTCGCGGCGTTTCTGACCCATGGGGTCGTGGTGACCGCGCCTCTCTTCCCGCAGTCGCAGGAGCTGCCATCGGTCGTCGACCCGGCGCCGTCGCCGCAATATGCGGCGGCCGTCGAGCGCGCGCGGGAGCTCGTGCGCGCGGCCGTACTGGAGCAAAACCTGCCCGGGGTGTCCGTGGCGGTCGGTGCCGGCGGCACCGTCGTCTGGGCCGAAGGGTTCGGATGGAGGGATGTCGTGACGCGGACGCCCGTCACGCCGGACACGCGATTCAACATCGGCACGGCGGCGTCCGCGGTCACCGCCGCGTCCACGCCGCTCGGCCTGACCAATACCGGGGCTGATGCGGCGAAAGAATGGAGCCCTGAAGCGATCGGCGAGGAGGGCGAGGACTTCCCGCCCCTCACGCTCCTCCGCCACGTCATCTGGCAGCCGCTCGGTCTCATGCCCGCGGAGTACCCGCTGCCGGGCGATCGCGCGACGTTCTATGTCCCGAGATCCGATGACAATCCCGGCCGTGGACGACGATTGATGTACATGCGCGACCTGGCCTGTTGCGCGAACGGGATGGCGTTCTATTCCACGCCGTCCGATCTCGTGCGCTTCGCGCTGGCGACGAACCCAGGCGGCGTCAACGGTGAGCTCGCCGGCGGCATGGTGATGGCGCTGATGACGCGGCGCGACAGCGGCCCGGGCATCGCGGTCACGTCAAATATGGCGCACGCGAACACGCCCTCGCTGGCGCTGCGAGTCGGGGACGCGTTCGCGGCACAGACGCGATGATCGCGCTGGTCGAAGCGCTACGATCGAACTGCACCTTCGATCGCTCCCCGTGGACAACGTGCGCAGCGGCTTCTTCGAGCGCGCCGAGGTCGAGGCGCTGCTTCAACACGTCGAGGACGAGGGCATCCGGGACTTCATCGCCTGGGGGTTCCGCACGGGCATGCGGAAGAGCGAGATCGAGCGGTTGACCTGGGAGATGCTGGACCGCTCC